>PLRV01000037.1:24150-139438 GCA_003164925.1 Caulobacteraceae bacterium | reverse complement strand
GCAGCCACACCTACACCCACCCCAATATCGGGGCCATCTCAACGCCTCAGGTGGACCTGGAGCTGAACGCCACCCAGCGATTGTTCGAGGTCGTCACGGGCAAGTCGATGCGCCTGTTCCGCCCGCCCTACTTCGGGGACGCCGAACCATCGACCCCGGCCGAAATCACACCCCTGCTCAAGGCCCAGGCCCTGGGCTACCTGATCGTGGGTCTGCGCATCGACACCGACGACTGGAAGAAGCCTTCGCCCGATCAAATCATCAACACCACCCTCGCCCGACTGGCGGACACCGATCCGGACACCGGCGGCCAAGTGGTGCTGTTGCATGACTCCGGCGGGGACCGCAGCCGCACGGTGGCGGCCCTTCCGGCCCTGATCGATCAGCTGCGCGCCCATGGCTACAAGCTGGTGACCGTGGCCCAACTCGCCGGCATGACCGGCGACCAGGTGATGCCGCCGACCCAGCGTGACATCGTCCAGCTGACGCTGGACAGGATCGGCTTCGGCTTCGTGCACGGGGTGGACGTTTGCGTCTACGCCCTGCTGGTGACCGCTATCGGCCTGGGCCTGGCGCGGCTGGCGTTCCTTTCGAGTCTGGCCCTGTGGCACCGCTTCACCTCGCCCCCGCCGCCGCCGATGATGGACCCGGCCACCGGCCCGCTGGTCAGTGTGCTGATCCCCTGTTTCAACGAGGAGAAGGTGATCACGTCCTCCACGGCGCGGATTCTGGCGTCGGACTGGACCAACATCGAAGTGCTGGTGCTGGACGACGGGTCTACCGACGACACCGCCGCCGTGGTCGACAAGGCGTTCGGCGACGATCCGCGGGTGCGGCTGATGCGCTTTTCCAACAGCGGCAAGGCCCACACGCTGAATAAGGGCCTGGCGATAGCCAAGGGCGAGATCATAGTGGCGCTCGACGCCGACACCCTGTTCCCCAAGTCCACCATCGGCCGGCTGGTGCGCTGGTTTCAGGACCCGCAGATCGGAGCGGTGGCCGGCAACGCCCTGGTGGGCAACCGCCTGAACATGGTCACCCGCTGGCAGGCGCTGGAGTACGTCACCGCCCAGAACCTGGAGCGGCGGGCGCTCGACGCATTGGGGGCGGTGACCGTGGTGCCCGGCGCGGTGGGGGCATGGCGGCGCACGGCGCTGGAGTCGCTGGGCGGCTATCCGGCCGACACCCTGGCCGAGGACCAGGACCTGACCATCGCCGTGCAGCGGGCCGGCTGGAAGGTGGATTTCGATTCGGAGGCGCGCGCCTTCACCGAGGCGCCCGATACGGTGCAGGGCCTGCTCAAGCAGCGCTTCCGCTGGTCCTTTGGCACCCTGCAATGCCTGTGGAAGCACCGCGAAGGCCTCTTCGATCCACACCGGCCGGTGCTGGGCTTCGTGGCCCTGCCGCAGATCTGGCTATTCCAGATCATCCTGGCGGTAGCCTCGCCCCTGGTCGATCTGGCGGCGATCTGGTCGATCATCTCGGCGATCATGGCCCACTATTCGCACCCGGTGGAATGGTCCTCCGACGATCTGGTGCGTGAACTGCTCTACTGGACCGCCTTCACCATGGTCGACCTGTCGGCCGCCGCCCTGGGCATGGCCCTGGAAAAGCACGCGCCCTGGTGGGACATCATTTGGCTGCCGGTGCAGCGCTTCGGCTATCGGCAGATGATGTACTACGTCGTGGTCAAGGCGGTGGTCACGGCCTTGCGTGGCCCCAAGGTCAGCTGGGGCAAGCTGGAGCGGCGCAACACCGCCGCGGTCGAGAGAAGCGCCTAGAGCGGGTTTTTGTTTTAACGCGCGTTTTATCCGAAAACCGGTTCCCACTTTTCGGAACGCGCTCAAGACACCCCGTCCCAGGCCGGACCTGTGAAACCCTTGGTTCATCTTGTTGGCGGATGCTGCCCGCACGCCTTCGCATGAGCCTCCCATGGTCCTGGTCCTGCCCCTTTTGATCTTTCCCGCCTTGGTCATCGGCGGCGCCCTGAACGACTTGACCAGCTTCACCATTCCCAACTGGCTGAACGCCGCGCTGCTGGTCGCCTTTTTCGTGGCCGCGCCGTTGGTGGGCGCGCCGCTGAGCTTGATCGGGCTGAACCTGGCGATCGGTTTGGCCGGCCTGGTGCTCGGCATGGGCATGTTCGCCCTGGGCTGGATCGGCGGCGGCGACGCCAAGCTGCTCGCGGTCGTCAGCCTATGGCTGGGCTGGCCGGCCGTGGCGCCGTTTCTGTCGGCCACAGCCGTGGCGGGGGGCGCCTTGGCCATTTTGCTGCTGGGTTTTCGCACCCGGCTTGTCCGCGCCCATACCCCGGCGCTGGGCGGCTGGATCGATCGTCTGGCCACTCCAGGCGCGCCCGCGCCCTACGGCGTCGCCATCGCCTGCGGCGCCCTCATGGCGTTTCCCGGCTCAAGCCTCGTCCAACTTGCCCACCTGACCACGCTGAATTCCTTAACGGCTTTAGGCGGCCGTTAACCACGACACGCCGATGGTCGGCGAAGCTGAACGCGTTCCGCCTTCGGAGGGGCGCTGAAAGCGGCCATATTTAGTATCGGAGTCCGCCCCGTTATGGGAGCTGTCCGCCTCGCGATTGTGCTTTTTGTCGCCGCCATAGCAGCCCTCGCCCTGGCTCTGCTGGTGCGGTCGATGACGGCTGCCCGCAAACCGGCGCCGGTCGTCGCCGTCGCTGAGCCTGTGCAGCCGATGACGCGCGTGCTGGTGGCCAAGCAGGATCTGAAGGTGGCCGACAGGATCAGCGCCGACAATGTCGGTTGGGAACCCTGGCCGAGCAATTCGGTCAGCGCCATCTACATCACCGGCGGCGTCGTCGCGACCCAGGCCTCGCTGACGGCTACCGCCGCCAACGCGGTGGAGAACGTGGCGCGGGGCGATCAGGCACTGCAATCGCTGGCCGGCGTCCTGGTGCGCGAACCTATCGCCAAGGGCGAACCCCTCGTCCAAAGCAAGCTTGTGCGTGGCGACGGCAGCTTCATGGCTGTGAAACTGCCCAAGGGCATGCGGGCCATGTCCATTCCGGTCAACGCCGAGTCCGACGCGGGGGGCTTCGTTCTGCCCGGCGACCAGGTGGACGTGGTGCTCAGCCTGAAGAACCAGGGCGGCGCGGGTCCCGACGCGGCCCGGGCCCCGTCCAGTCGCCTGGTGATGCGCAACATCAAGGTGCTGGCCATAGACCAGAATACCGAGCCCAAGGCCCAGCAGGCGGCGATGGTCGGTTCGACCGCCACCCTGGAAATTCCGGAAGACGACATCGATGCCCTGGCCAGAGCCAAGACCCAGGGCGACCTGGCCCTGGTGCTGCGATCCTACGCCGATGCGGCCGGTCCTAGCGGCCGGGTGGGGCCGCCCGCCTCGCTCGACCTGGGCGACGTGGTGCGGGTCTATCGCAGCGGCCAGGTGACCGAGGTGAGGGTGGCGCGATGAGGATGGGCCTGCGCCGCACCGTTCACGCCGCCGCCAGCCTGGCGGGCCTCGTCGCCAGCCTGGTGTGGCCGGTGCTGGGCTACGCCCAAGGCACGCCCCTGGCCGGCGGTTCGACCGCATTTGGCAGGGCGGAGGATGGCGTGGTGCGGGTGGATCTGTCGGCGCAAGGCCGCGGGGCCCACGCCTTGACCCTGCCCAAGGGCAAGTCGGCCATCGTCGAGCTGCCGGTGGACGCGCGCGACGTGCTGGTGACCAACCCCACGGTGGCAGATGCGGTGCTGCGCTCGCCGCGGCGCATCTATGTGCTGGGCATGGCCTCGGGCCAGACCGACGCGGTGTTCTTCGACGCCGCCGGTCGACGCATCCTCAGCCTGGACATCACCGTGTCGCAGGACACCACCGCCCTGACCGAAAGCCTGGCCCGTCTGTTGCCTGGAACCAGCATCCGCGTGGACGCGGTCAACGATTCGGTGATCCTCAGCGGCCAGGTGATGAACAGCTCGGACGCGGAAAAGGCCCAGCGCGTGGCTGAACGCTTCGTGGCCAAGCCCGAGAACGTGGTCAACATGATCAGCATCGCCGGCAAGGAGCAGGTGATGCTGAAGGTGCGCATCGTGGAGATGCAGCGCAACATCATCAAACAGCTCGGCTTCAACCTGTCGACGGTGCTCGGCCAAGTTGGCAGTCCGCAGTTCATCGCCGGAACGGCGGCCACCTTCGGGGTGAACGGGGCGATTCTCGGGGGGCTCCAAGGAACCGGCTATAATCTGGACACCACCTCCCAGCCCGAGACGATGGCCTACGATTCGACGACAGGAAAATACGACCTTCCGGTCGTTTGCCGCACCGCCTGCACCAATGGCGGCCAGGGGGTCATATCCACGAACCAAGCGACCTCGGGGTCCACCGGCGTCAACAAGGCCGCGGCAACCGTCGACGCCTTCGAATCGGTCGGCCTGGTGCGCACCCTGGCCGAGCCGAACCTGACTACGGTATCCGGCGAATCGGCCAAATTCCTGGCCGGGGGCGAATTCCCGGTGCCGACCGGCGAGGACAACACCGGCAAGGTGTCCATCGAATTCAAACCCTATGGCGTGGGCCTGGGCTTCACGCCCGTGGTGCTGTCGGGCGGCCTGATCTCGCTGAAGATTTCCACCGAGGTGTCCGAACTGACCTCCGCGGGCAGTTTCACCCTGGCCACCAGCTCCACGGCCTCCAGCAGCAGCTCAAGCTCCAGCAGCACCTCGGCCGGGCTGACCATTCCGGGGTTAAAGGTGCGCCGGGCGGAAACCACCGTGGAGCTGCCATCTGGCGGGGCCATGATGATCGCCGGCCTCATGCAACAGGAGACCCAGCAGGATCTCGCCTCCCTGCCGGGGCTGATGGACCTGCCGGTGCTGGGGGCCCTGTTCCGCTCACGCGACTACCTGTCGGGCGAGACCGAGTTGGTGGTGATCGTCACCCCCTACATCGTCAAGCCGACCTCGCCGGACAAGCTGCAGACGCCGATAGACGGATTACAGACGGCCAGCGACCTGGAGACCGACCTCCTGGGCCGACTGAACAAGGTCTATAAGACGCCGCCGGCGGCGGTCTCGGGGCGCACCTATCAGGGACCCTACGGCTATGTCATCGAATAGCGCGACCACAGCCATGCTTCGATCCNNGAGAATGCCCGGGCCAAGGCGGCGACCACGCCCAGCCAGCTGTACAAGCTGCAAGCCGAGGACCAGACCGACCAGATCCTGCTGGCGGTGCACACAGACGGCCTCTCGCCGGCCCAGGACGAGGCTGTGCGCGCCCTGGCCGATCGCTGGCGCGACGGCGGCGGCCGGTCGATCCAGATCGACGCCCCTCAGGACCCGGCGGACTCGACCGTCGCCTACCGGGCCGCGCAGACCGTGCGCCAGCGGCTGATCGCCGCTGGGGTGCCCGCCGCCGCGATAGAACAGCACGCCTATGACGCCACGGGAGACGCCAAGGCCCCGCTCAAGGTCAGTTTCGTGCACTTCCAGGCCGACGTGCCCGCCTGCGGCCAGAGCTGGGAAGATCTGACGGCCACGAAAAACAACGCGGTTCAATCCAATTTCGGTTGCGCGGTCACCGCCAACATCGCGGCCATGATCGCCGATCCCGCCGATATCGCCGCTCCCCGCCAGGTCGGTTCGGCGGACGCCGGTCGCCGCGTGACGGTGATGCAAACCTACCGCAAGGGCGAGGTCACCTCGGCGGCCGCCGATAGCAAGGCCTCAGGCGTGATCTCCAATGCCATACCTTAGGACGACGGACCGATGATCGGAAATCTCCGAGACGATCCGTTTGAAGCCGGCTTCGAGGCCGACGACGAATTCACGACGCCTCCAGCGCCGAGCGGATGGTCGTCGCCCGCGGCCGACGCGGGCCTGGGATTCGACGCCGGCGCCTTGGGGCCGGCCGATGAAACCGCTTTCGCCGGGCCCGCCTACGACCCGTTCGGCGAACACGCCGGCGCCGAGCGCCAAGGTCCGTTCGACGATCAGTACAGCTATGAGCCGCTGGGCGCGGCCGCGACTCCGCCCGCGCCCAACCCCGTAGGCGATCTGCAGGCCGATCTCGAAGGCGCCTTGAACAGCGCCGGGGTGCCGCGCATCGCTATCCATATCTTCTGCGAAAAGCCGGAAACGGCCGCCGTGGCCGAGGCGGCCGTGCGCGACCGTCGCCTATCGCGCGCGGCGGTCACCAGCCACACGGGCGGATTGATCGAGGCGGTTTCACTTTATCAGAACCAGCCGACGCCCTCCCTGGTCATCGTCGAGAGCGGCGAGCGCGGGGCCGCCCTTCTGAGCGCCCTGGACCGGCTGGCCGAGGTATGCGACCCCGGCACCAAGGTGCTGGTCATCGGCGAGACCAACGACATCAGCCTGTACCGGGAGCTGATGCGCCAAGGGGTGAGCGAATACCTGGTTCCGCCCCTGCAGCCGCTGCAGTTGATCAACACCATTGCCGGGCTCTACGCTGATCCGTCCGCGCCGTTCACCGGCCGCTCGGTGGCCGTGGTGGGGGCCAAAGGCGGCGTAGGGTCCTCGACCCTGGCCCACAACCTGGCCCATGCCCTATCCGAGCGCATGCAGGCCAACACGGTGCTGGTGGACCTGGACCTGCCGTTCGGCACCGCGGGCCTGGACTTCAATCAGGACCCTCTGCAGGGCGTCGCCAACGCCTTGTCCCAGCCCGACCGGCTTGATCCGGTGCTGCTGGAGCGAATGATGGTGCGCTGCTCCGAGAAGCTGAGCCTGTTCGCGGCGCCCGCCACCCTGGACGATGACTACGACATTTCGCCCGACGCCTTCGAGGAGGTGGTCGGCAAGATTTGTGGCACCGCGCCGTTCGTGGTGTTCGATCTGCCCCATCTATGGTCCAGCTGGATGCGGCGCACCTTGCTGGCCGCGGACGACGTGGTGCTGGTCGCCACGCCCGAACTGGCCAGCCTGCGCAACGCCAAGAACCTGGTGGATCTGATCCGGCAGGGGCGGCCCAACGACGGCCCGCCCAAGCTGGTGCTCAACCAGGTGGGCGTGCAGGGGCGACCGGAAATCCCGGTGAAGGACTTCGGCGAGGCTCTGGGTCTGACGCCGGCCCTGTGTCTGCCGTTCGACGCCAAGCTGTTCGGCCAGGCGGCCAACAACGGTCAGATGCTCGAGCAGGTCAACGCCAAGAGCCGGGTCGTGGACGGCATCAACCACCTGGCCCAGTTGATTGGCCGGCGTGAGCCGATTGAACCCAAGGCCAAGGCCTCGATTTTGAGCGCCCTGTTCAAGCGTAGTTAGGAGCCGCGGTGTTCGGGAAGCGCGCAGGCGAACACGCCGAAAAGGCTCCGGCGCCCCCGCCGGCGTCGGCAGGCGCCCCCGTGTCCGTCCGTCCCAAGCCGATCGAACAGGCTCCGGCCAAGCCGGTTCAGCGCGCCAGCGGCCCGGCGCCGTCCAACATGAGCGCGGGCCCGTCGGGCATCGAGCAACTGCGCGCCGCCCAGGCGCCGGTGACGGAGATCGTCCGTCCACAGAGCGACTACTACCACGCCACCAAAACCACCATCTTCAACGCCCTGATCAACACCATCGACCTTTCGCAACTGGCTCAGCTCGACGCCAAGAGCGCCGCCGAGGAGATCAGGGACATCGTCGCCGAACTGGTGGCGATCAAGAATGTGTCCATGTCCGTGGCGGAACAGGAGCACCTGGTCCAGGACATCATCAACGATGTGCTGGGCTATGGACCGTTGGAGCCGCTGCTGAGCCGGGACGACATCGCCGACATCATGGTCAACGGCGCCAGCCGGGTGTTCATCGAAGTGTCCGGCAAGGTCCAGCTGACCAATGTCCGCTTCCGCGACAACGCGCAGCTCATGAACATCTGCCAGCGCATCGTGTCCCAGGTGGGCCGGCGCGTCGATGAATCCTCTCCCATTTGCGACGCGCGCCTGCCCGATGGCTCGCGGGTCAATGTCATCGCCCCGCCGCTGGCTCTGGACGGCCCGACGCTGACCATCCGCAAGTTCAAAAAAGACAAGCTGACCATGCGCAACATGGTCGAATACCGCTCGATCAGTCCCGAAGGCGCGCGGGTGCTCGGCGTGATCGGAGCCTGCCGCTGTAACGTGCTGATCTCCGGCGGCACCGGCTCGGGCAAGACCACCCTGCTCAATACCCTCACCGCCTTCATCGATCCGTCGGAGCGGGTGGTGACCTGCGAGGACGCCGCCGAGCTGCAGCTGCAACAGCCCCATGTGGTGCGCCTGGAAACCCGTCCGCCCAACCTGGAGGGCCAGGGCCAGATCACCATGCGCGATCTGGTGCGCAACTGCCTGCGCATGCGTCCCGAGCGGATCATCGTGGGCGAGGTGCGCGGACCGGAAGCCTTCGATCTGCTGCAGGCCATGAATACCGGCCACGACGGGTCCATGGGCACGCTGCACGCCAACTCCCCGCGCGAAGCGATCAGCCGTATGGAATCCATGATCACCATGGGCGGTTACGGCCTGCCGTCCAAGACGATCCGCGAGATGATCGTCGGCTCGGTGGACGTGATCATCCAGGCCGCGCGCCTGCGCGACGGCTCGCGCCGCATCACCCACATCACCGAGGTCGTGGGCCTGGAAGGCGAGGTGATCATCACCCAGGACCTGTTCGTGTACGAAATCACCGGCGAGGACGCCGAGGGCCGCGTGATCGGCAAACACCGCTCCACCGGCATCGCCCGTCCGCGCTTTTGGGAGCGCGCCCGCTATTTCGGCCTGGAGCGCGAACTGGCCGAAGCCCTGGACGCGGCGGAGTAGGGCCCATGCTGCTGATCATGGTCGCCATTCTGGCCTTCGTGGCCATAGCCGGCGCTGGGCTGGCCCTGGCGGGGGCGTCCGGCGCCAACCAGCGCGTCGCCAGGCGCACCCAGGCGATCGCCTCGTCGCGCGGGCGCGACAAGGCCCAGCGCGCCGCCGCCCGCACCGCCCCGCCGGATGCCGGCCAGCGTCGCAAGCAGATCGTCCGTTCCCTGAAAGAGAACGAGCGCAAGCAGCGCGCCGCTGCGTTCAGCCTGGCCAACCGTCTCAGTCAGGCGGGATTGCCCGTCACCGTCCAGGCGTTCTGCATCGGCGCGGCCGTTTTCGGCGTCGTGGCCATGCTGATCGCCCTGATGCTGCGCCAGCCCCTGTACCTGGCCGGTCCGATCGGATTCGTGGCCGGCGTGGGACTGCCCCTGTGGCTGCTGGGTTTTCTGGGTAAGCGCCGACGCGCCCGTTTCGTGCTGATCTTCGCCGATGCGGTGGACATCATCGTGCGCGGCATCAAGTCCGGCCTGCCGCTGCAGGATTGCCTGAAGGTGATCGGCAAGGAGTCGCCCGAGCCCCTGGCCGGGGAGTTCCGCTGGCTGGTGGAGAACATGGCCCTCGGCATGCCGCTGGATCAGGCGCTCGATAAGATCGTCGAGCGCATGCCGATCCCGGAAATGCGTTTTTTCGCCATCGTGCTCAGCATCCAGAACAAGTCCGGCGGCAATCTGGGCGAGGCCCTGGCCAATCTGTCGGCTGTGGTGCGTGGGCGACGCATGATGCGCGAGAAGATCAAGGCCATGTCCGGCGAGGCCGTGGCGTCCGCCTTTATCATCGGATCGCTGCCGCCTCTGGTGATGCTGCTGATCCAGCTCACCAACCACAACTATCTGTCCATCCTGTTCACCGATCCGCGCGGGCACATGTACCTGGGCGCCGGCGCGATCTGGATGGCCTTCGGCATCTTCGTGATGCGCAAGATGATCGACTTCAAAATCTGAGCGCCTCATGAGCCTGATCGACTTCCTGGAAGACCCCGTCAACATTCTCAGTATCGGCGTCGGCGCCTTGTCGTTCGCCACGCTTGTCACCCTGGCGGCGCCTTTGCTCAAGCGCGACACCCTGGAGGTGCGGCTCAAGTCGGTGGCCAACCGCCGCGAAGAGCTGCGTCGCCGCTCGCGTCAGGCCATGAACAAGGAGCAGCCCTCCAGCCTGCGTCAGACCGACGGAGGGCTTTACAAGAAGGTGGTGGACCGATTGCAGCTTTCGCGGCTGCTGGAGGATCCCAAGGTGGTCGATCGTCTCGCGGAGGCGGGCTTCCGCGGCCCCAAGCCGGTGACGACCTTCTATTTTTTCCGCTTCGTCTCCCCCTTTCTCATGGCGGCCCTGGTCGGCTTCTATGTGTTCTTCGTCAAAAATTTCGGCCTGGCGATGAACATCAGGCTCTGCATCATGTTCGCGGGCTTCATGCTCGGCTTCTATGCGCCCAACCTGTACATCTCCAACCTGGCCACCAAACGGCGGCAGAGCATCGTCGCGGTGTTCCCCGACGCCTTGGACCTGCTGTTGATCTGCGTGGAAGCGGGCATGTCCATCGAGGCGTCCCTGCAGAAGGTCAGTCAGGAGGTGGGCTCCAGCTCCATCGAACTGGCCGAGGAGCTTTCGCTGCTGGTGGCCGAGCTATCCTACCTGCCTGAACGGCGCCAAGCCTACGAGGGCCTGGGTCGGCGGGTGAACTATCCCGGCGTCAGGTCCGTCGTCATGGCCATGATCCAGGCGGAGCGCTACGGCACGCCGCTGGGGGGTGCCTTGCGGATGATGTCCAAGGAGAACCGCGACCTGCGCATGGCGGTGGCGGAGAAGAAGGCCGCCGCCCTGCCGGCCAAGCTGACCGTGCCCATGATCGTGTTCTTCCTGCCGGTGTTGTTCGTGGTGATCCTCGGTCCGGCGATCATCCACGTCAGCGACACCCTCAAGCAGAACAACCCATACGCGCAGCACTGACGCCATCAGGCTCAGTCGATCGGCGTCCCGTCCTGCGCCTGTGCCTTAGCGACGGCGCTCCAGCTGCGATCCTTGGGTTCGGTCTGCGAGGTCGACGTCGGCGTCGCCGTGGGCTGGACGCCGGCGCCGTGCGGGGCGCTGGCCGCGGCCGTCAGATAGGCGATGTTGTTGTCAGCCACATCCGGCGGAAGGTCCTGGCGCTCCAGCTGCTCGGCCTCGGCTAGCTTGCCTTGCAGGCCCAGCACCAGGGCTAGATCCTGCCGGATCTGCGCGGTGGCGCCTGGCTCTCCGGCGGCTTTGCGCAGCAGAGCCTCGGCTTGGCCCGAATCCCCGTTGCCGGCCAGGAACATGGCCAGGTTGCACAGCACGGCCGGATTGTCGGGCGCCAGGGTCAAGGCCTGGTGGTGAGCGGCGAGCGCGAGCGTCGGCTGGCGCGTCTGTTCATAGGCCACGCCCAGCAGGGAGAGCGCGCGCCAGTCCTTGGGCCGCAGCGTCTCAACCCGCTTGGCCGGGGCGATGGCGTAGAAGCCCTGATTCCCCGCGATGGCCGCTCGGGCCTCCTCCAACAGGGCGTCGACATTATCCGGCTGCAGGGCCAGCACCTGCTGGGTGGTGCTATAAGCCTCCTGGGTGCGGCCGAGCTGGCGCAGGGCCACGGCCAGCTTGACGCCCGCTTCGACGTCGGCGGGGCTCTTGTCCAGTTCCGAGGCCCAGAAGGCGGCGCGCGCCAAAGGTTCCAACCGGTCGGCCGCGGCCCGCTCCTGGGCGCTGGCGGGCTTGGCGGCGGTGGAAGGCGCGGCGGATTTGGCGGGGGCGGGGTCGGCCATGGCTGGGCCGGTCAGGGCCAGGACGAGCGCCAAGGGCGCAAGGGCGGTTGCGGCGAGGGCGAGCTTGTTCCACATGAAGGACGCTCCGGAAGGCGTTCGCGACGAGCATGGCGCGCGCGTCTCAACGAAGCGTTAAGCTTGACGAAGTCTTACCGGCGCTGAGCGCCCAGAAGGACGGCCATGTCAGAAATGTTGATCTCCGCCGATCAGGCCAGTGCGCCGTCCGCCCTGAAGGTGCTGGCTGAGCCCGACGCCCAGGCTTGGCTTGCGGCGGCGCCGGCGCCGCTTCGGGCCCAGGCGGAGCTGAACGGCTTTACCGCTAAGCCCGGCCAACTGTTCAAGGCGGCGGGGCCGGAGGGACGCCTGGAGCTAGCGCTGTTCGTGGTGTCCGAAAAGGACGCCGCCGCGCCCGGTTGGGGCGCCCAGGCCCTGCGCGCCTTGCCCGCTCTCTTGCCGGCGGGCGATTACCGGCTGGACGCGTCGCCGGCCCCCTTCGATCCGACGCAGGTCGCCATAGCCTTCGCTCTGGGGGCCTATCGCTTTGACCGCTACAAGGCCGCCCCCCTTAACGCCGCGCGGCCCCGCCTGATCGCGCCGGCGGGCTGCGACTTGGAGGGCGCGCGGGCCGTGGCCCACGCCTGCGCCCTGGCCCGGGACATGATCAACACTCCGGCCAACGATCTGGGGCCCCGGCAGATCGAGACCATCGCGTCGGAGATCGCCGAGCAGTTCGCCGCCGTCCTGACCAGCGTGGTCGGCGAGGGCCTTCTGGCGGCGGGCTATCCAGCGGTGCACGCGGTGGGCCGCGCGGCCGTCCCGGAACGGGCGCCCCGCATGATCGAGCTTGTGTGGGGCGATCCGGGCGATCCGGTGGTGGTCCTGATCGGCAAGGGCGTGGTGTTCGACACCGGCGGGCTGGACATCAAGCCCTCCGCCGGCATGGGCCTGATGAAGAAGGACATGGGCGGCGCGGCCCACGCCCTGGCGCTGGGCCGCATGGTCATGGCCGCGGGCCTGAAGGTTCGTCTGGTCGTGCTGCTGCCGGTGGCCGAGAACGCCATTTCCGGCGACGCCATGCGACCGGGCGACGTGATCGCCTCGCGCAAGGGCCTCAGCATAGAGGTGGGCAACACCGATGCGGAGGGCCGGCTGATCCTGGCCGACGCCCTGGCCCGCGCCGGCGAACTTCAGCCGGCCTTGGCCATCGACCTGGCCACCCTGACCGGCGCCGCCCGCGCCGCCCTCGGACCCCAGCTCCCCCCCTTCTTCACCGACGACGAGGCCTTGGCCAAGGAACTTGAGGTCGCCGCCGAGGCTGTGGGCGACGGGCTATGGCGTCTGCCGCTGTGGGGCGGCTACGCCGGCGCCGTGGACAGCGAAATCGCCGACATCAAGAACGATCCCGACGGCTGGGCCCAGGCGGGCTCGATCACCGCCGCCCTGTTCCTGCAACGCTTCGCGCCGGCCTGCCCCTGGCTGCACCTGGACATCTTCGCCTGGAACCCCAAACCTCGACCGGGCTGGCCGCTGGGCGGGGAGGCGCAGGCGATCCGGGCCCTGTTCCATCTGCTCAAGGGCCGTTACGCGTGAGCGATCCCGCCAAACTCGATCCCCGGTTCACGCTTGCCCGGCCGGATCTGGCGGCGGCGAGCCTGGAGGGCCAGGTTCCCGCCGCGGCCTACCGTCCCACGACGGCCTACCGCTGTATCGCGCCGGCCGCGGCTGTGCGATCCGCGCCGGACGCGGCCGTCGAACAGTGCGATCAGCTCCTGTTCGGAGAAATCTTCGACGTGCTGGAGGACGATGGCGGCTGGGCCTGGGGCCAGGCCCGCCGGGACGGCTATGTCGGCTTCGTGGCCATGGCTCAGCTGGCGCCGGGCGCGCCCCTGCCCACGCATCGCATCGGCGCCCTGCGCGCCTATGCCTTCGCCGCGCCCGACATCAAATCCACGCCCGTGGGACTCTACAGCCTCAACGCCCTGGTCAGGGTGGAAGGGGAGGAGGGCCGCTTTTCGCGTGTGCTGGACAGCGGCTGGATCGTGACCAGCCAGCTTTCGCCGGTCGGACGGTTCGAGGCGGACCCGGCCGCCGTGGCCGAGCGCTTTTTGGGGGCGCCCTACCAGTGGGGTGGACGCGAGAGCCTGGGGCTGGACTGCTCGGGACTGGTGCAACAGGCCCTGTTCGCATGCGGCCTTGCCTGCCCGCGCGATTCGGACCAGCAGGCCCTCATCGGCCGGCCGATCGCCCACGGTGAGCTGGGGCGCGCCGACCTGGTGTTCTGGCGCGGCCACGTGGGCATGATGCTGGACGGCGCGCGGATAATCCACGCCAACGCAAGGGACATGGCGGTGAGCATCGAGCCCCTGGCCGATGCGCTGGCGCGCATCGGGCCGGCGAGCGCCTTTCGGCGGGTCGGACTTAGGGCTTAGCTGCGGCCGCTGGCGCTGCGGCCTTGGGCGCCGGCGGGGGAATCGGCGCGGGCGAGTCGCTGAGGCTGCGCAGATAGGCGATCACATTGATCCGCGTGTCCTGTTTCTTCAGCCCCACGAAGGTCATCTTGGTGCCTTGCACATAGGCCTGTGGACCGCTGAGGAAGGTGTTCAGCTCGTCGTAGGTCCAGGTTCCCAGCTTGTCCCCTTCGGCCACCATGCCGGGCGAGTAGGAGAAGCCTTCGTGCGTTCCGGGCTTGCGGCCGACCACGCCGTAAAGATTCGGGCCGGTCATGTTGGGGCCGCCCTTGGCGAAGTTGTGGCACGTCTGGCAGACGGCGGTGGCGGCCTGACCGGCGGCGACGTCGGCGGTGGGCAGCACTGTACCCCAGTCGGGCGGGAGTTCCGGGGTCGCCGGGCCCCCGCCGGGCGTTTCGGCCGCGACCTCAATGTCGTAGCCGGCCTTGGCCGCAGGCTTGCTCTGGTAGACGATGGACGACAGCTCTTCGAGGCCGACGATGGCCAGGGCCGTGGCCAGAACGGCTCCGGCGATCTTGTTGAATGTGAGGTCGCTCATGTCTGCCCGTCGCCCCTCCTTGGAAACCTGACGTCTATAGAATCGGGTGCGATTGCACGCCCATCCTTGCTTTGGGCTGTCTTACACGCTACCGGCCCAGGCGCAAATCCGGACATCCGCCCGGACGCAAGAAGACGAGGCGATTCGTCGTAAAAAACTCAGCCATGACCGATCTGGACCGATGAACCCCATTGTCATCATACCGGCCCGCATGGCCGCCACGCGCCTGCCCGGCAAGCCCCTGGCGGATATCGGCGGCCAGCCGATGATCGTGCGGGTGCTGCGCGCGGCGCAGGCGGCGGCTATCGGCCCCGTGGCCGTGGCGGCGGGCGACGCGGAGATTGTCGACGCGGTGCGCGCGGCGGGCGGCCAGGCGGTGCTGACCGATCCGGCGCTTCCGTCGGGTTCGGACCGCATTCTCGCGGCCCTCGCCGAGCTCGACCCTCACGGCCGCCACGATGCGGTGATCAATCTGCAGGGCGACATGCCGTTCGTGCAGGGGCAAGTGCTCAGCGCCTGTGTGGAGCTTCTGGCCGAACAGGCCGCTTGCGATATCGCCACGGTGGTGGCGGGCGAGGATTCCGAGGCGGACAGGAACAATCCCGATGTGGTCAAGGCGGTGCTCGCCCTGGCGCCGGGCGCCGTGGCTGGCAAGGCCCTGTACTTCACCCGCTCGACCTTGCATGGCCCGGGTCCAATCTGGCGCCACATCGGCATCTACGGCTATCGCCGCGCCGCGCTGGAGCGGTTCAACGCCGCCCCGCCCTCGCCGCTGGAACTGAGGGAAAAGCTCGAGCAGCTTCGCGCGCTGGAGTTGGGCCTGTCCATTTGGGCCGCGAAGATCGACAAACCCCCTATCTCAGTGGATACCCCGGCCGACCTGGAGCGGGCGCGGGCCGCGGCGGAGGGGTTATGAGCAAGGACAGAATCGCCTTCCAGGGCGAGCCGGGCGCCAACAGCCATGAGGCCTGCCGTGACTATTTCTCCGAGCTTGAGCCGGTCGCCTGCGCCACTTTCGAGGACGCTTTCGAGGCGGTGAAGAGCGGGGAGTGCCGACTGGGCATGATCCCTGTCGAGAATTCGCTCGCCGGCCGCGTGGCCGACGTACACCACCTGTTGCCCGCGTCGGGCCTCAAGATCGTCGGTGAACGGTTCAAGCCGATCGGCTTCTTCCTGATGGCCAACCCGGGGGTGAAGCTGGAAGACGTGCAGGTGGTGCAGAGCATGCCCATCGCACTCGGCCAGTGCCGCAAGGTTTTGCGCAAACTTAAGGTGCGGTTGGAGCCGTTCGGCGACACGGCGGGCGCGGCCAAGGCCCTGGCCGAGCATCCCGACCCGCACCGGGCCGCCATCGCTCCGGCCCTGGCGGCCGAGCTCTACGGCCTGAACGTCCTTCAGCGCCATGTGGAGGACGAGCACACCAACACCACGCGCTTCTTGGTGATGACGGCCGAGCCCAATCCGCCGCCGCCGCCCTTCACCGACACCTGCGTCACCAGCTTCGTGTTCAAGGTGCGCAACGTGCCGGCCGCCCTCTACAAGGCGCTGGGCGGCTTCGCCACCAACGGCGTGAACATGACCAAGCTGGAAAGCTACATGGAGAACGGCAGCTTCACCGCGACCCTGTTCTACGCCGAGGTCGACGGCCGGCCCGAGGATCGTGACCTGGCCCTGGCGCTGGAGGAGCTGAGCTTCTTCTGCGAGCGGCTGGAGGTGCTGGGCGTCTACCCGGCCGATCCGTTCCGGCGCAGGGCGGGGTAGCGGCCAACCCCTCGCCCAGCAGCAGCCGCCATGAGGCCGTCTTCCAGCGGCGCCGGACAGCCAACCTCGCAAATCACGCCGGATCGTAAGCCCAATACTGGATCAGGTGGTGCGCGATGGCCGTGGGCGCGGGGGGAGAGATGTTTTCCAGGCGGCCTTCCAGCAGGGCGCGGGCCTCGGGCTTGGTGAACCAGCGCACCGCTTCCAGTTCCTCCAGATCGGGAACCGCTTCGCCCTGGGCCACCTCGGCGATCAGGCCGATCATCAGGTTGGAGGGGAAGGGCCAGGGCTGGCTGGAGTGGTAGCGCACCGCCGTCACCTCCAGGCCGGATTCCTCGCGCACCTCGCGCGCGCAGGCCTCCTCCACGGATTCGCCCGGCTCGACAAAGCCGGCCAGGGTTGACAGACGTCCGGGCGGCCAGGCCGCCTGGCGGCCCAGCAGGCATCGATCACCCTGCACCGGCAGCATGATCACGCAGGGGTCCACCCTGGGAAAATGCTGGGCGTTGCAGTTGGGGCAGATGCGCCGCCAGCCGCCGTCGGACGTCCGACTGGCATGTCCGCACGCTGAACAGAAGCGGTGCTTGCGCCGCCATTCGAACAGGCTGCGCGCCGTCCCGATCAGATTGGCGTCCTCGGCCGCCAGGTTTGCCAAGGTGGCGCGCAGATCGCCAAAGCGCCCCAGCCCCTTCAGCACGCCCTCGGCGGGATCGGCGGTTCCTTCCAGATCGACGGCGAAGACCGGCCCGGTTTCGGACAGGCCCAGCAGAACCAGCCTCTCGTCGCCGCCGGCGATGCGCCGGGCGAAACCGCCCTCAAGCCAGACGGGGGCCAGTTGGCCGTCCTCGGCCTCGTTCAGCAGGGGCTGGCCGTTCCACAGGGCGAGCGCCGCCGCGCGGGGATCGTCCATCTGCTGGGCCAGCCACGCGGGGTCGCCGCGCAGGCCCCCGGCGCGGTCCAGGCGATTGCCGGAAAAGGTGTGTCGGTGGGGATCGGCGCTCATGTCTCGATCCATATCAATGGCGGGTCGATCGACAAAGGGCGCCGTGCGGCTTGCGCCCGTTCGTCCGGCGCCTGATATTGGGGGCGGAGACTGGCGACGGGCGTAGTCCTCGCCAACCCGGTCAGGTCCGGAAGGAAGCAGCCGTAACGAGTTCCGCTGCGGGTCGTCGTCCAGTCTCCACCTCTCCTGTTCGAAAGAGCCATGCCCGCCGACCGTCCGCCCCTTGCCGATGAGACGGAAGAGCCGCCCCCCTGGGACGTGCCTGGCGCGGCCGAAGAGCGCGACGACCAGACCTTCTCCATGTTCGGCGAGGAAACCGCTCCCCAGACGCCTGTCGCCCAGACGCCCATCGCGCCGACGCCAGCTTCCCTGCCGGCTTCCTTGGCGCTCGCCCCGGATCCCGCGCCCGGCGCCGCCTATCAGGTGCTGGCGCGCAAATATCGCCCGCGCACCTTTGAGGACCTGATCGGCCAGGAGGCCATGGTCCGCACCCTCAAGAACGCCTTCGCCTCCGGCCGCATCGCCCACGCCTTCATGCTGACCGGCGTGCGCGGGGTGGGCAAGACCACCACCGCCCGTCTCTTGGCCCGCGCGCTCAACTACGAGAGCGACAGCGTGCATCAGCCCTCGGTGGATCTGTCGGTGGAAGGCCGCCACTGCCGCGCCATCATCGAGGGCCGCCACATCGACGTGCTGGAGATGGACGCCGCCAGTCGCACCAAGGTCGACGAGATGCGCGAGCTGCTGGACTCCGTCCGGTATTCGCCGGTGGAGGCCCGCTACAAGGTCTATGTCATCGACGAAGTGCACATGCTGTCGACGGCGGCGTTCAACGCCCTGCTCAAGACCCTGGAAGAGCCGCCGCCGCACGCCAAGTTCATCTTCGCCACCACCGAGATCCGCAAGGTGCCGGTGACCATCCTGTCGCGCTGCCAGCGCTTCGACCTGCGCCGCGTGGAGCCGCAGGTGCTGGTGCGTAACCTGGAGGCCATTTGCCAGGCGGAAGGCGCCCTGGTGGACGAGGAGGGCCTGATTCTGATCGCGCGGGCGGCGGAAGGGTCCGTGCGCGACGCCCAGTCTCTGCTCGACCAGGCCATGGTCCAGGCTGAGCGGGGCCAGACGGTCAACGCCGCGGTGATCCGCGACATGCTGGGTTTGGCTGACCGCGCCCAGACCATCGCCCTGTTCGAGCAGGTGATGCACGGCGACGCGGCCGGAGCCCTGCACGGCTTTCGCACCCTGCACGGCTTCGGGGCCGACCCGGCGGTGGTGCTGCTGGACCTGCTCGAGCATGCGCACGGCGCCTCGGTGGCCAAGGCCATCGGTCCGGACGCCTTGACCCTGCCTTCGGATCAGGCCGCGCGGTTGGCGGCCGTCGGAGCGTCGGCCTCGGCCGGGACCCTGGCGCGCCTGTGGCAGATGCTGCTCAAGGCCTACGAGGAATGCCGCCGCGCGCCCGACCCGGCCGCGGCGTGCGAAATGGCGCTCATTCGGCTGTGCTATGCGGCGGACCTGCCGGGGCCCGAGGAGGCGCTCAAGGCGTTGCAGGCGGGCGAGCCTTTGCCGGGCGGCGGGGGCGCCCGCCCGCCCGCGCCCGGCGGCGGGGGAAGCGGCGGCGCCACGGCGATGGCCCGGGCTTTAGCGCAGCCGCGCAGCGCGACCGAGCCGGCGGCGCAGATCGTCTTGCAGTCGATGGACGACGTGATGCGCCTGATCGACGCCCGGCGCGACATCACGCTCAAACTCGACCTGGCCAAGTTCGCCCGTCCGATTTCCTTCCGCCCCGGCGCCATCACCTTCGAGCCCGCTCCCGGCGCGCCCGGCAACCTGGCCCAGCGCCTGGCCGTTCGCCTGAAGGAATGGACCGGCCAGCCCTGGCTGGTGGCGGCCGAGGGCGGCGGCGGCGGGGAAAGCCTGTACGAGCGCGAGCAGCGCGAACGCCTGGCCGCTCGCCGCCAGATCGAGGCCGATCCTTTCGTCCAGTCGGTGATGCAGGCCTTTCCCGGGGCCGAGATCGTGGCCGTACGCCAGCTTCCCACGCCGCAAACACTTGAGCCGGACGCCGCGGAGAACGAGGATTAGGCCCGCCTCAGTGGCATTCCGTCACAATTCGCGCCAGATACCCTGGCCATTCAGCCAAAGTTAACGACACCAACTCCAGATTCATGTGCGGCTGGAGGGCTGGATGTGAATGTTTTCGCGGTTTCCCGTCTGGAAGCGCCTGTCGCCACGACCCTTGATGTCGTGGCGTGGGAAATGGAGCTGGCCGCCGCGCGGTGTCTGATGCTCGACGCCATGCTGGGGCGGGTCATGGGCCGTCTCGCCGACGAGGATCAGGCCGAGTTCATGGAAGGCATGCATATCGTAGACCTGCTCAGCCAGCAGCTCACGGGCCTGTCTTCCTTCACGCGGAAGATGAGCGAGAAGGTTCCCATCGAAGTTTCGGCTCAGGTCGATGAGGCGCTGCAAGGCATTACTCTCGGCGCCCTGGCGGATCGAATGACCGCGGCGCTCGGAGGCGGCGAAAAAGGCATCAACGAACGCGAGTCGGCTGGGAATGTCGACCTGTTCTGAAATGCGCCGCAGCGGCGTCCGGCGAAGGCCCTCACCATGAAGACCACCGCTTCCCGCATCGCGGTCGCCGATACCGATCGCACCGTGCTGGAATTGCTTCAGATCCGTTTGGAGCTGAGCGGCCATCGCGTCTATGTGTCGCGCGACAGCGCCGAGCTCATGGAAGCCGTCAAGAACGCGCGCCCGAACGCCATGATCCTGGACTACAATCTGCAGGGCGCGGGCGCCAAAGGCGTGATGGAAGAGTTGCGTCGCAAGAGCCTGCTCACATTTCCCGTCCTGCTGATGGGTCGCAACCTGACGCCGGAGAACCTGCAGGAGATCATGCAGCTGGGCGCGCGGTCGTGCATCGTCAAGCCGTTCAGCGGCCAGGACATCCTCGAGCGGGTGAGCTGGCTGATGCGCCCTGCTCCGGCCGCCCGTCCAGTTCACTACCTGAACGTCTGACGCCCCTGGGGCCCCTTGATTTTGTGCAGCTGGTCGATGGCCAGGGCGTCGAGCGCGACGGGTGGACACGGCGGCGAAGCGGGAGCCCGCAAAGGCGAGGATCCAAATTCGACCGCGGCTCGCCAGGGTGTGGCAAAACAACATCGACGTGACTGCGGATCGGCCATGGAGAGTCAGGCCATCCATGCTCAGACGGGCCCGCCGGGGCTGAGCCCGGCAAGCCATGCCTCAAAGCACAGCTGGCCCTGCCGGGCGCCGTTCGCCGCGAGCGCTCGCGCTTGGGCGCGCAGGCCTTGGACGCTGACCCCCGGAGTGGCGGCGATCTCGCAGGCATGGCCGATCAGCCAGCGCTCGAAACCGCTTTCGGCGGCCTCGGGATGGAATTGAAACGCAAGCACCTGGCGGCCCACGGAGAAGGCCTGGTTGGGGCACAGCGGGGTGGAGGCAAGCCGGGTCGCGCCCACGGGCAGGTCGAAGGTGTCGCCGTGCCAGTGGAGCACGGCGACATCCTCCAGGCAGGCCAGCGGTCCTTGGCGGCCGGCATCGGTCAAATCCAATGTCTTCCAGCCGATCTCCTTGGCGGGTCCGGGGTAGACCTTCGCGCCCAGCGCCCGAGCGATGAGCTGGGCGCCGAGGCAAATCCCGAGCAGCGGCGCGCCCTTGGCAAGACGCCGTTGGATCAGGCGCAACTCCTCATGCAGGAACGGATAGAGGTCGTCCTCATAGGCCCCGATCGGGCCGCCGAGGACGACCATCAGGTCCGCCCGGTCCGCGACGTCGTCAGGCAGTTCGTCGACGCCGGCGTCGAGATAGCTAATCTCGTAGCCAAGGCGCCTGAGCAGCGGCGCGAAGGCGCCCAGATCCTCGAAATGAACATGCCGGATGATGCTAACGGACTTCACGATGGCCTCTCCGATCAGGTTTGAAAGTAGCTGTCGGCGAGCAGCATGTCTTCGTAGAACGCGCCGAACCGCATCTCTGGGTCGCGAAATTTCCGTCCTGTGGATTTTTTATTCGGCCGACTGTCGATTTGTATTTGTCATGGGTACGGTCCTCATTGGCTACTCAGAACCGCCAGTTTTTGTAATTATTACTGGTCGAGTTTTGGAGGTGGGGCGCTGCGGTTCCGGCCACTCGAACCGTACGCCGGCGCCCTCCCCCTGCGGTGCTCAAAAGTTCCGCAATTAGGCAAGGAATCCCGACCCAACGGCATGCAGGCTTCCGGCCGGGACCATGGCGGGTTGCAATGGCTTTGGCGCTCTACGCCTCGGCCATGAAGGCTCAGACCTGATGAAAAAAATCGTACTGATCATGATGGCCAACGCCGCCCTGGGCGCCAGTCCGGCGTTCGCGCAGGGGCCGGCCGCAACCGGCGCCACGGCCTCATCGGCATCCGAATCGACCCATTCGGTCAGGGACGACCAAGCCAAGACGTCCGGCGATCACCGTGAGCTGCAGTGCTCGAAAGACGATCCCTACATCGAGTACCGCGACTGCGTGAACGCATCCACGCGCGACAACAACGCCAAGGTGCGCATGGCCCAGGCCGCGACGGCGGCGCGACGCGCCTAAGGCCCCCTCCGGTCCGGGGCCCCGACGAAATGGCTCTCGCTGTATCGAATAATCAAGCAAGACGCCCCGGACAGGAGTCCGAGGCGCCTTGTCTTCAAACCCAGCTAAGCGCGTCGCGCCTACTGATCGTTGCCGGCCAGGACGCTGCGCGGGCTACGAGCGGGGGTTAGGTTTTCGTAGATCGCGGTCAGTTGGGGCCGGTTGATCTTGCCCACGGCATCGGCAACCAAATGGTTCACGCAGTTCAAGTCCGGGGCGACATGCGGAAGCGCGGGGTCGGGCTGATCGATGCAGGTTTGGCGCGCCACGGTTTCGATGTGGACGTAGAGCGCCTGGACTTGGGCGGGATTGTCATAGTTCACACGGTCGACGTGCAGCCTCACCGATTGGGTCACAAAGTCGCCGGCCAGAGCGTGGCCGGACAACAGGGCAGTAGCCGCAGCCGCAGAAAATAGCACCTTAAGCATAGGTCGTTTCCTCCAAGGCGTCCGGTGATTACCGGGCTCGCTCGTTGCGAGTGTTGTGTTGAATGTTATTCCCAGCTTCGAAGAAATCAACCGGACAATTACCCGGGCAGCTAGACCATTATTGCTTGTATATTAGCCAACCTGGACAATATCGTCGGATTTGCTCCTAATTTAGGCGGGCGCGGCGCCTATAATTTGGGCGACATCAACTTGGACACGGCCCTAGCAGAGTCGTTTCCCAAGACCAATCAACGTTTTGTCGAAAAATGGGCGCCGTTGTGGGCCCCGCCCGAGCGGTCGGCCTGCAGCGTCAGGCCGTCCGTGCTCGAACCCGGCGATCAGTCCCCTACGCGCCTTGATTTGTAGGTCCTTTATGCCCGCGCGCCGGGACTCCGATCGACCCTTTATCCCCTTCGGCGGGAAACTACGGTCGATCCTGATGAGCCCGCCGGGCGCTCGACAACGAGCGCCGCGGCGAATTGCGGGATGGAGACATGAAGTTGATGAAAGACGCTGTTCCCCGGGCGCGGCGAGCCGCCGATGTGCTGTCGACTATTCTTGATAACGCCGGCGTAAACGCCGGCAGCGCCGTGCGTGTCACCGGAAAGGGCGGCTTGGCGCCGCTGATCTGGCTGTGCCGCCGCGGCTTCGACGACGTGGCCTATGTCCACTATCACGGCGGCGGCCCCAGAGATCCGGCCGATGTGCTTCTGATCCTACAAAGCACTCCGCCGGCCGAACTCGAACACCTTCTCAATGAGCGTCCATGCGTGCGCGAAGGCGGAGTGCTGATCGTGCAGACCCCCGCCGTGAAGACCGCAGACGGGCGCGATCCCATCCACCTGATCCTCGAACGAGCCGGATACCTTGTGGAGCGCTGCATCCCTCATCGATCCAATGAAGTCCATGTCGCCCGCCGGCGAACCACTGCCGCTTGTCGTCAGGCGGCGTGAGGCGGCTGTTGTCGCAAGAGGATCGATTGATGATTCAATCCCATCCCTGGCTATCGCGCACAGTAATCACTGGCGCCGGCGCCGGAGGCTTTGTCAGTCTGTTAGTGGCAAGCCATTATTTCCAATCGGCGGCCGATCCGCTTCGGGTATTGGCGTTTATCTGGTTCTTTGGCTTCGGAGCCGCGAGGTTCGCGTTGGACCTCAAGGTCGACGCGGAAAAGATCGAGCGGTCTCCAGACATACGTTGATCCACTGAAGGGACACGGGCGACCGCTCACCTTTACAGGCTCCGCGAACGCCTTGAACGGGGCTCATGCCGAGGACCGCGATCGTTTCGGTGGAAGCGCCGCTGCGGGCTCCAAGTCCCCTCAATTTTGATGAGGCCTTTATGTGCCCGCCTGCAGGTCGAGATCGAACGCTTATGGGCCTTGGGTTCATATTGGCGGTTGAAAGCTAGACGCCACATGGCCGAGCACGGCGCCCCGCCGGTATTAGCGACGCCCTGATCTGGATCTTTGTCCAATGCGTTCCCCACGGAATACCGCCCTTCGACCCTGCTCAATCGTCTCCGACGATCCTGATCCAGACGCGTTTCCCGAGCGTGAGTCCCCTGACGCGTCGGGAAAAGGCGGCGGGCGCTTGTTTCGTCCCAACAGCGTCCGCCGCCTCGTTCCCTCATTGACCAGTCGCTATGTCACAAGGGCCCGATCTCAAGCCGAAGCCGGACCGCCTGCTCGTCTGACCTTTGCGGCAATCTCCAGTTGGCTCGTCATCTGCATAGCCATAGGGGTCGTTCGAGCATACGGCTTTCACGAACCCGCTGCGGCGAGCGCTGTTACCGCGAGCCCCAGTCCCATTCGGCCTCAGAGGCCCAGTTGGCGATCAAATCCCCCTATTCAGGTCAGTGAACCGGCGCGGCCGTGATGACTGAGGTCACCGGTGCATCGACATCTGCTCCAGGATCGGAGTCAGCGTGAGGGCCGGGAAATAGGCCAGCCCGCCGATGATCAGGATCACGCCGATCAGCAGGCCACCGAACAGGGCGGTGTCGGTGGGCATGGCGCCGGCGGAGAGCTCAAGGCGCGGCTTGGCCGCTAGGGCGCCGGCCAAGGCCAGCACCGGGACGATCACGGCGAACCGCCCGAGCGCCATCGCGAGCGCCAAAGTCAGATTGTAGAACGGGGCGTTGGCCGACAGCCCAGCGAAGGCGCTGCCGTTGGTCGCCGCGGCGGAGGTGTAGGCGTAGAGGATCTCCGACAGCCCGTGCGGCCCGGTCGCCTCGCGCCCGGCCAATCCCGCAGGCAGGACCGCAGCGATGGCCGTGAAGCCCAGGGTGATGATCGGAGGCGCCAGCGAGGCCAGCATGGCGAACTGCACCTCCCGCGTCTCGATCTTCTTGCCGAGATATTCCGGGGTGCGTCCCACCATCAAGCCGGCGACGAACACGGCAATGATGGCGAACAGCAGCATGCTGAACAGGCCTGAGCCTGGCGCGCCGACGATAACCTCGCCGATCTTCATATTGGCCATCAGAACGAGGCCGCTCAGCGGCATGTAGCTGTCGTGCATGGAATTGACCGCACCGTCGGCCGAGGCGGTGGAGACCTCCGCGAATAGGCTTGAGCCGGGCGCGCCGAAGCGCGTCTCCTTGCCTTCCATGTTGGGCCCGTTGACGCCCAGATAGGACAGCGCCGGATTACCCTGCGCCTCGGCGGCGTAGATCACCGCCACGCCGCCCACGAACAGGATCGCCATCACCGTCAGCAGCACCCAGCCCTGCCGGGTCGATCCGATCATCTTGCCGAAGGTGTGGGTCAGGGCTGCTCCAACCACGAAGATCAGCAACATTTCCAAGAGGTTTGTGAAGGCGTTGGGGTTTTCGAAGGGATGGGCGGAATTTGCGTTGAAGAAGCCGCCGCCATCGCCGCTGAGCAGCTTAATCGACTCCTGCGAAGCGACCGGCCCCACCGCGATCGACTGATGGGCGCCTTCGACGGCGATCGAGGCCACATTAGCGGCGAGCGTCTGGGGCGCGCCCTGAGCCAGCAGCACAACCGCGCCGAGGATCGACAGCGGCAGGAGGACGTAGAGCACCGAACGGGTCAGATCGACCCAGAAGTTGCCGATGGTCTCGGCGCCCGACCGCGCGAAGCCGCGTATCAGCGCCATGGCCACGGCCACGCCGGCGGCGGCCGACAGGAATGAGGCGACAGCGATGCCCGCCATCTGGGACAGATGGCTGAGGGCGCTTTCGCCGGCGTAGGATTGCCAACTGGTGTTGGTGACGAAGCTGATTGCTGTGTTGAACGCCAGGTCCGGCGCCATGCCCTGAAAATGCTGAGGATTGAACGGCAGCCAAGCCTGGGTCCGCAGAAGCCAGTAAAGGATCAGCACGCCCAGCAGATGAAAGGCCAGTAGGCAGAGCGAATAGGTAAACCAGCCCTGTTCGCGCGTGGGGTCGATTCCGGCGAGGCGATAAAAGCCCCGCTCGATCGGCTCGATCAGCACGTGCGCGAAGGTTCGCTGACCGGAGAAGACCTTGGCCATATAGCGCCCCAGGGGGACAACGCAGGCCCCAAGCAGGGCTAGGAACGCTGCGATCTCCAGCCATCCGGTCAGTGTCATGCGGTCGCCCCCAGGATGAACCAATAACGGTCAGTTTCGGCACGGGAAGGCAGCCGGCGCAACATGACGCTTGGGCGCACAGGCTCATTGAGCATCCCGATGACCCACAGGGCGGCGTGGAGCAGCCAATGCCCGAACCGAAATTGTGAGCGCCGCCCGTCCGCTACGGCGAATGTCGCTCAGCCGAGACGATCGCCTTCCACGCCATTGGGCGTAAATCCAATCGCAGCGAGCCGCTTGTGCGCGTCCTCGATGCGGCCGCAAACCTAGCCATGCGTTGGGGTGTTAGACATTGTCGATCACGTACACCCTCGAGATACCGAGACTGTATGCTTCCTCGACGGTCGCGCCTATGGCGACGACCCAATCGATTTCCGGATACAGTGACGTGGAGTGCGGGCTTGCTCTATAGGCTTCCCAGCCGCCCCGCATTGGGCCGGTTACGCCAGCCCATACGTACAATGCATCAGGATCGTTCCTCTCGGCTTGCGGATCACCGCTGCGAAGCGAGTGGAGGATACCGGCGGGTTTCAATGATTGCTGCATTGGCCAAGGACCCAAATAACGGCGGCGCCTGAAATAGGCGCGGCGCCAAGGACCGACGTGCGCGCTAGTCCGGATCGTTAGTACACGCCCAAAAGCCATAAAGGTTCGATGCGGCTTTCGGGGCGACAGGATAAACGCCGGATCAAGATCAAAAGGCGGGGTCCCAAGAACCATCTATCGACCAGCCGCCGGACGCCAGCGAGCGCCGGTCAGGGTCGTTCTGCGCGCTGGCATCCCGGCGGAAAGCCGTCATCGTGACGCGTGCCGCTGCTCTGCGTCGTGGACCCTCCATCATGATAAGGGATGGTGGACACAGCAGTGGTCACAGTTGAGCGTCAGAGAGAGACTGGAAAACTGTCTCCGCAACCTCGCAACGCGTTGGAAAGGTTTGGAAAATTTGGCGCGCCCGGAACGATTCGAACGTCCGACCCTCAGATTCGTAGTCTGCGCTCAATCCTTATAAGTCATTGAATATACACATAAGACTTTTTGAAAAAGTGTGAGTGCGTGAGGGTGTGTGTGCTTTTTGCCCTAAAATGCAGACTTTTTCGGCCACCCGCACTTTTTTCTTCGTGGGGCGGCCGAGAGCCCGCCAAGCACCCCGCCAACTATGAATTGGCGGGGTATGGCCTTTCCCCGGAAGGCCATTAGCCGTTGTCCCACAACGGCTTTCATACCCCCGCAACCGTCGGGCTAACCGCCCGACTTCGACCGTTTTCCCTGTACGTTGGGGCCTGGAGCGCCAGCCCCTCCGTCCGGGCTCCGAAGGCGCGCTAGATAGCGCGCCTTCTTCGGGGGTTCGCGGGTCTTTCGACAGCACGCCGCTCACCCCAAAACGGTCGAAGTCGGGCGCTTCGCTCCCTCGCTGCCGCAGCCACTCATCGCGGCGTAGATACCGCCGCTCTTTGCGGGCGGACAGCGGGGCCGACGGTTGCGGGGGGAATGCGTCGTCCGTGCCGGGTCACATCCGAATGGCGGCAGAGCCGCGGGGTGTCGGGGCGACACCCTCCGAAGGCGCTCATCCCGCGCAGGCGGGAATGAGCGCCCGCACCTAATTTATCTCGCCGCCAGGGCGGCTCATTTCCTTCTCGCCACGCCTGCAGTACGAAGAGGTCGCACCGCTTGAGCCGCTCGAAGCCCCGCTACGCAAGGCTCACGAGCGCGCAGCGCGTTAACGACATCTCCCCCTAAAATCCCTGCGTCTCTGCCGGCAAGGCTTGCGTCACTGGCCCTGCGAAACATGCATGAGCAGGGCGACCAGCGGCGCGTTGATATAGTAGTTGTTGCGCCCGTGCTGGTGCTTCTCGACGAAGCCCGCGGCGGCGAGTTGGTCGAGATATTTCGCCGCCGTCTGGCGCGTGACGCCGAGGTCGGCCTGCAGAAACTCGATCCGCGTGTAGGGGTGGCGGAACAGGTTGTTGAGCAGGTCCTGGGAATATCGGACCGAAGGATGGGCGCGCAGCCGCCGCTTGTAGTCGGCCATGAGCATGCGCATGCCCTCGATCAGTTCAAGCGTCTGCTGCGATGTCTCGGACACCGCACGCAGGATGTAGAGCAGCCAGGATTCCCACGCATCGTCGTCGCGCACCGTCTGGAGCAGGCGGTAGTAGTCGGGCTTGTGCGTGGTGATGTAGCGGCTGAGGTAGAGGATGGGGATGTCCAGAAGGCCAACGCGGGTCAGGTAAAGGACGTTGATGATGCGTCCGATCCGGCCGTTGCCGTCCGAAAACGGGTGAATGCTTTCGAACTGATGGTGGATCAGTGCCATCTTGACCAAGGGGTCCAGAGGGCTCGCGTCGTCGTCGTTGATGAAGCGTTCGAGGGCGGTCATGTGGGCGATGATCTCGCCCTGATCTTGCGGTGGGACATAGACGAGCGCCCCGGTCGCCTCGTTCTTGAGGGCCGTTCCCGGAGTCGCACGAAATCCCTCGGTGGTGCGCTTGAGGACGCGAAACATCTCGATGATTGCATTGTTGGTCAGCAGGCCGTGGTTCTGGCCCAGGCTGTCGAACCCGCATTTTAGGGCGTCCCGGTAGCTTGCCACTTCCTTGGCGGCCGGCGAGCCGGGGCCATCAAGAAATAGACTAGCTTGGAACAACTCGTCCTGGGTGGTGACGATATTCTCGATTTCCGAACTGGCCTTCGCCTCTTGCAGAGATAGCGTATCGATCAGAATGGATTGGTTAGGGATGCTGGCCGCCCGCCCCTTGAGTTCGGCCAGGTGCCGATGGGCACGGGTCAGCTCGCGCAGCACGGCGGGTGTTTCGAGCTCACCCGGCGGCGGCAAAGCCGGCAGTTGATAGGTCGGCTTTAACACGTGCCCGCCCTCATGTTCGCGAATCTGGAACTTTTTAACATGAAGTGCCCAGCATGTTAAACGGGCGGATGCGTCTGCCCGTCTTGGCCGGGCGGGGGAATGCGTCGTCCGTGCCGGGTCACGTCCGAAGGTTGGCGACGAAGTCGCGGGGTGTCGGGGCGACACCCTCCGAAGCGCTCATCCCGCGCAGGCGGGAAGGAGCGCCGGCACATTGCTGTCAGCGGCGCACAGCGCCGCTTCCAAATCCGCCTCAGCCATGGCCCATCGCACCAGCATTCACGCTTTGCGCGACGGTCGCAACCCCGACCGTCGCGAGCTGACGCTGGCACGATGGGCTACCCTCTCCAAATGCCCAGCGATTCGCTGGGTAGTTGACAGCGCTACTGGCAGCCCGTATCTATGAGCGGTGACGTGTTCGAATGGGATGAGGACAAGGCCGAGGCCAACTACCTCAAACACGGGGTTGATTTCCCGGTCGCCATTGAGGTGTTCAACGATCCCTTCGGCATTGAACAAGCCGATCCTCGCAGCGCCGACTATGGCGAGGACCGATTCCTGATCACCGGGATGGGAGGCGGCTCGCTCCTGACCGTCGTGTACAGCACGGAGAGAGCCTCCGCATCATTTCAGCCCGCAGGGCGACGAAGCGCGAACATGACAATTATTACCTCCAGAATTCGCAAGAGTGACGGCCAGCTCGTCCAGGTCCACCCCGATGGCCGCGAGGACGTTATGGAAAAGCGGCCTGTTCGGCCCATGACCGATGCAGAGGTGCACGCGGCGGCGCTCAGCGACCCTGACGCTCAGCCGCTGACGGCTGAAGACTTCCAGCGCATGAAAGCTGTGCCGCGCGCCAAGGTCATTCGCCGCGCGCTGCAGCTAACCCAGGAAGAATTCGCGGCTCGGTATCACATTCCGCTTGGGACGCTACGAGATTGGGAGCAGGGCCGTGCTCAGCCCGACCAGCCGGCGCGGGCTTATTTGAGGGCGATTGCCGGTGACCCCCAAGGAGTCCAGCGGGCGTTGGACACTCAGCCGGCGTGAAATCGGATGTTTCGAACGACTGGGTCTGGGATCGAAAGCGCTATTCAGCGCAACGCCACCTCAACCGGTCATTCGACCCGAAAGGTTCTGGCGCGGGTCGAGGGCGAAGGGGGCCGCTTCCGGGCCGCGAGACCTTTCCCCAAGAAGCTGCCGAGCTTGAACATATCCTCACCCTCGGGCCGCTGTGCGCCGCTTTCCCACGCCGCGAGGGCGAGTTCGGAAACACCAAGACATTTGGCAGCTTCGGCAAGCGAAGCTCCGCGCCGCTCCCGTTCGGCGACAATGAGCGTGCCGATCTCCGCCGCGCTTTTCTTTTTCAACACGTCGGGCCGCATAGCGGTCAGGACCAGCGGGACGCCCGGAATAAGCGGCAGGCGGCGGATAAACTCTTCGACCTCGCGTCGCTGCTTCCATTCGGCCTGGTCTTGATCAGTCATCGCTTTCCCTCCGTGCTCTCCACCGTCAGGCCGCCGGCGGGTGTGTCTACTGCCCGCATGAACGCCAAAGCGACCGATACGCAGCGAGCAGCAGCGCCGGAAGCCGATATTGACCAGTTCCTGGTCGAGGATCGTGAGACATCGCCGAGAAGCTTGCGATCAGGGGGCGATTGGGTCCAGCTTTCCGAGGCTTTGAGTGGTGTTCCGCTGGCTCCGGCCGCTGGCAGTCGGGCGTGTCAATCGGGTGGACACATCCTTCGGCCTAGGTAGAGCCGTTCAGGAAAGGCAGTGGGTGAGATGACAGCTCCGATACCGGACATTGTCAGTTTCCTGGAGACCTACGAACCTGAAAAGCTGCAAGAGGTGCGTCAGCGCCACCCAGAAGCCTCTACGGTCCTGAAATCGAAGGGCGTGACTCTGGGAAGAGCCCAGCAAGGGACGGAAGCAAGGCTGGACGCTGCCCGCATTATGCTCAACAGCGTGGGCGAGGTGACCGCAGCGGCGATCGCTGATGTCGGGCGAAAGCTCCATGCTGGATCGGGTTTGGACGTATGCGGCCGGATCTTAGCCCTGTTGGCCTCCAGTGGGGTGATGGCGGCCTCGGCAGTGCAGCACAGGCCATACCTCGTCCTGGCATTGGGAACCGCCGGGTTTGCCGGGACTGCGGCACCCCTTGTTGCGAAATGGCTGCAGAAGGGTATTTCCGGGCAGACCATGAGCATGGCGTTCGCCAAGCTCCAGAAGCTCTGCTGGGATGCTATGGCCCTATCCGCCGACCTTGATCGAATCTCGCTTGAGGAAAAGGCTAAACTCGACAAGGCCATTGAGAAGGCCAACGACCTGGCTCGTGAGGCGTTTCAAATTCTGAATGAGGTCGGCTTTCAGCCGAGCTTCAAGCCGGTGTGATGGGACGCCCGGTCGGTCGGCTCCTGACTATCGCGTCACTGGCCGTCGCGTTGGCGGTGGGGCCTGGCGCGTCGGTTCATGCCCAGTGGCTTGGTCTGCTTGGACAGTCCGCTGAGCACTCGGCAACCGGCGTAGGGGAGATAGCCGGCAAGAACGCGGCGAAAGCGGTTGCGGAACACGAGGCCGAAGTCACCGCCGCGGAGACCCTGGCCGACACATCCGCCGAGCGCACCGAATTTGAAACGCAGGAGTTTGGGCGGGACGTTGAAAGTTTTCAGACTGCCGATCCCACGGCATTCAAGTCCTTGCAGGCCGCCGCCGCTTTCGTCCGGGACAATGACGGCGCACTATCGCAGACGGCACCCTTTGGCCCGACCTTGCCATTTATCCGCGTGCGCACCACAGGCGTGGCGGCATACGATGCGGTCCTGCTCGCTTTCTCCCACGTCCGCCTCGACAGTCAGCTGAATGCGCCCTTCCACATCGACAGTCTCAAGGTCATCCCCTTGGCTATGGCCGATGACGCCAAGACCTCTTCAGCTGAAGCCGGCCGGTACAGGCGCTCATTGCCGAGGTCGATGATCGACCGGGTCGGTCCGCTCTCGAAGTTGGCCGCAGGTGTGAGAGGAGAAACGTCGCTCGATGAGAAGATTGCGGACCTGCGCCTCTATCGAGGCCAGACAGTGATCATGGTGGGGCATGTCCCGCCAGATAAATCCGATTTCTTTGTCGTGGGGCCGGATGGGCAACCCCAGCCATTGGGCATCGGAGAATGGCTGGCAGCGGCTGCTGCCGCCAAGGTGAATTTGCTTCCGATAGGCTGTAATTCTGGCTCGTTCACGCCCTTCGGTGCTCTCGGTGACATCAATAGCGATGACGTTTTGCAGAGACTTCGTGCATTGGCGTCCACACGACCGAACACAGTGGGGAACTTCCTGAGGGGCATTACCGGCGATGACCTTGTCCTAACAGTCAATCCGCTGGAAGAGCAGGTCTTTGGCGCGGGCCAAGTAATGGTGGAAAGGCGCTCGGGGAAGGTTGTCGGGCGGATCTCTCTGAGCGGTGTGAGTCAGGCCGCGTCGGACGGAATTCAGCGTCCGGCCGCCTATCCGCTATTCGGCGGTTGCTTCTCAACGGCCGACACGGACAGCTTTCAGGGCTGCGTCCGCGCGACGAAGACCCGGTTCGAAACCGAGCGTTGGCCTGATATCGCCGCGAAGGCGGAAGCAGAGCGCCAGGGGCAGATTGAAATTTATGAAGGTGTCCTGCGGGACGGTCAGCATGCTTCGGTCGGGATAGTGCTGGCGCGCAGCCTGATGGTTTTCGGTGTGCTCTTGGCCAGTCTTGGTCTTCCATTCGCCATCTCCGTCAAGGCAACTAAAGAAGAAGATCCGCCGGGTCGACGAATGTTGTTCAATATGGAAATTGGAAGATATTTTCGGGGGTTCATTCCGGGAAGTCAGTTTATTTGGACATTTTTTTTATGGTTCCTGTTTCTCCCATTTATATTTTATCTATCAATAGATGTTATGGCAATAATGGGATCTGGTATGTCAGGCGATGACGGCTTGCCATTGTTTATAATATGCTACGTATTAATGGGATTTTTAATCGTACCTTCATTTGAACACGCCTTAATAAAGGGATCCGAGTTTGCCTTTATTATGGGGATTGTGTTTGTGTTCTTTGCATCCACTCAACTCGGTGGGGTATTGTTAGTGCGAGGGTTTGAGCAGGCGCGTGTCGATGCCGACAACGCTCGTCAGAGCTTGGCTCCGCTGAGGGACAATGGCCCTACTGCCGCATGGCGCCAGGATGCGCTTGCCGAACTCGAGGATCAGTGATTCAGCACCTGCAGTTCTGGCCCGGGTCGGCCATGGGCGCATTTAGGCGCGGCACCAGATGCCGGCTTGCGCCAATTTCGTTGAAAAAGGGCCGGGTTGTTCGCGGTGGCGGGACAGGGGCGTAAGCTGAGGCGTCGTGATAAAAACACAATGACCGGGCGATGCTGGGACTCCCTGCACCGCAATATACCGCCCTTGATTTGTCGGCTGCTTATTGCTCTTTCACCTTGACCTTCCCGACACCTGGAATCCGCCCCATGGAACAAGCCCTCCCTTCGAGCTTGGTTGAACTCACCACCGATATCGCGGCCGCCTACGTCGCTTCCAATTCGTTGGCCCCCGCCGAGGTTCCGGCCCTGATACGCGTCGTCTATGAGTGCTTGAGCCGCCTCGGGAACGGCGCGGCGGAAGCCCCAGTCGGGAAGCCCTCGCCGGCCGTGCCGGTCAAGAAGTCGATCACGCCCGACTTCCTGATCAGCCTGGAGGACGGCCGGCAGTACAAGTCGCTGAAGCGCCACTTGCGGACCGCGTACGGGATGAGTCCCGAGGAATACCGGGCCAAGTGGAGCCTGCCGAAGGACTACCCCATGGTGGCCCCGAACTACGCCGCCGCGCGCTCAGCGTTCGCCAAGGCCGCGGGCCTCGGGAATAGCAGACGCGCCGTCGCGAAAGCGCCAGTTCGCGGCAAGGCGAAGGCCAGGGCGAAGGCCTGACCGGCTGTATTGTTCGAATGACCAAATCCAGCGGCAAGGCGTACGTCCTCGGACGCCGAGCTTTCGCGAAAATCAGCGCCGTTGAAGGTATCCGCATCACGCCGGAAATGGAGGCGCTGTTCCGGGAGTTTGACCGGAAGGGCCTATCTGCCGACGAGCGGCGGGAAACTATAGCTCGTCTCTTCCGGAAGGACTGCTAACCGGAAGCAGAAGTGCCGACAGCGGCTGGGAAATTCTTGCGATAAGATTGAGGTATGCCCTGTGGCTCGTGCAAGGAAAATGGTTGGAACCGGCGAGCCCAGGCAATCAACGAATTGTGTAGCTTGATTCCAGGCTTGCAATTAACTCCCATTAAGTTTTCGATGATGGGCAGCACAGCCACCTCACGTTAGCGGGAGCAGCGTCTAAGCGCGTTTGGACAGACATCAATCGGAATCCTCCGTCACCGGCTTCTCCGGGACGCGAGTCTCTGAGGTGGTGATGGGCCCTTCTGGGCAGTCCGATGTGCAGCTCCTTCGACCGGCACCCCGACTTGGGGCGATTCTCCGGCGTGGGTCGGTTTTTTCCTTAAATCCAAAATTCAAGCGCAGAACAGCCGTCGCACACGCACGCGGCATGGCTCGGCTGTTCTTGAATTCTCATTTGGTCGTTCAACTGTCGGCGACCGAAGTCTGCGGCGTCCGTAAGCAGATGAATCGGGGACAGGGACCGTGAGGAAAGGCCGCCATTCTTTCGAATGACGGCCTCCTCCACAAGCGGCGGGTTCGGCGACTAGTTTCTCACAGCCGGAAGCCGGACCCGTCCAGGAGAGTGATATGAAATTGAGAACGATTGCTCTGCTTTCCTGGCGTCAACTCGGCGCACAGTACGCAGCCAGCGTGCTGAACGTCTTTGGCGTTGTCGATGGCGGACACCTGCTGACGTATAGGTTGGTAGCCGTCATAGAAGAAATTCAGCGCAGTGGCGTAATGTCGCCGTGGCTGTTGCTTCTTCTCGTGGGCCTTAGCGCGGATTTCTTCAAGGTCGTCGAATTCAGCATCGACGCCCGCTATCACGCGCGCCGCGCCCGGCGCCTGCAGTTGTTGTTCAAGAAAAGAAGAGGCTGAAAGGACTTGAGTCCTGGGGCGGGACGCTGCTCTCGCCCCAGCTTTTCTGCGCCCACTATACCCTGGCGTTAGGGGTAAGAATGCCTCTTGCTTATCCAGGTGTGGATAGCGAAAAATCCGACCATAGTTCCGTGCGGTTGCGTTGAACGCCAAACTCGCACTCCAGCAATGTGCCCCGAACCTTTCGTGAGCTTCCCCACGGTCGGATTATCGTTCTGTCCGAGGGCCAAAGCAAGCTGCTTAGGGTTGGCGCGGGACGATTTGATGGACACGGAGCCCGATATTCCTGTGCTGCGGCAGACAAGACCCCCCGAGTTTCTCGACCCATCCAATTGGCTCAGAAAAGCGCCACCCTTTGGGGGTGGCGCTTGGACTCGTTGTTCTCCGCGTCTGGATCATACGGCGGGGTGAGCGAGGATCGCCTGCCGACGTTGGTAGTTGGTCGTAAGGACCTCGAGCTGACGCCCGATATCCTGTCCGCGCTGGCATCGTCGGGCGGCGGTATCCAGGGTCCACTCGTCGATCTTGTCGGCAATCGCAAGCCGAGCACGATCCAAGGGTGCCTTGGCCATGGGCATATCTCCAAAGAAGTGGATGATTTCGTTGGAATCCCGGCAGCGGCCTGAGCCACTCGCGCAGTTCCAAGCCCTATAACCGCGCGATTGGCGGGAAGGTCGCTGCGCGAGCGGCTTGTGCCGGACGTGGCCCTCAATTCCCGTTGGTGGGCAACCGTCTAGGTTGTATCATTGCCCGCCAGCCTGGAGAAAAGCTGCGGTGCGACGTTGGGGGGCCACGTGTGGCATGCTTGCGGCAATCGCGCTATTGCCGACAACGGGTCGCGCCCAGGATGCGCCTGCCGCCCCGGCCGGCCAGACCACGCCCGAGGGCGGCGTGGTGCTCCCGCCAACTACCGGCGGCTTTGCGGCGGATGACCAAGTCAATGAGGCCGCTGGAGATGTAGCCCTTTCGATGGACAAGTGCTCGGGCTTGGCGGTGTTCGAGGACGACCGCATCGTCCGGGTCCAGGTCTCGAAGGGCGGTGCGCTCGACGACGACGTGGTCAACGCGCTCCTGCTCAAGGGCGCGCAATACGCCTGGGCGCAATGCCCGCGCCCCTTCCTGGACCTCATCAGCCATCAGGCGGAGGGCCGTTTCCACTACGACGTAAGCGAAGTGGACGTGTACGGGCCGGACAACCAGCTCGCATACCAAGCCACGCTTGGCATGTATGGCATGGGCGACCAGGGCCTGATCCCCGGCCGAACGTACCGGTGGAAGAACTTCCGCAACGTCCTCGGTGAGCGCCAAAAGCAGGCGGAAGCAGACCAAGCAGCCGCGACGCAGGCGCAGGCTATGGCCGCGCAACAAGCTGCCAACGCGACCGCGGCGGCGGCGAGCGAAGCCGCCGGCAAGCGGGCAGCCGGGCAGTTATGGGGCTTCGTGCAGTTGCTGATGCTGCTCGGGGTCGGCGTTTGGCTCTGGTCGCAGCGGCTCGCCATCCTCCGCTTCTACTATGGCCTCACGCCCCACCCGGCATCGCCCCTGGTCGATGGCGTCATTTACTCAGGCGAGTCGTACGACCCGGATCGGCTCGCCCGCATCCTAGCGGTTACGCCCGAGAATTCCGTCGAGCGCGAGGTGCGCGCCCGACAAGCGCGCGACCTGCTGCGGAACCTGAGCGCCCATAGCGAGCGGACGAAGGCGGAACTCGAAGAGGAGACGGAATACCTCAAGGGCCAGGCCGGACTTGCCGAGGGATTGGAAATGCAGGCGCGCATCAAGCGCCGGCTCGAAACCATTTTGCGGGCGCAGGGGAAATTGGCATGAGCGACGAGCCGGTTAGGAAGATTCACCAGGGCGAAGTCCTGCCCCCGCAGGAACCGCGCAGCCCCGGCCTGCCGAGTCTGCCGCCCGGCACGCCGCTCGGCATACCCCTGCTGGCGCGCGCCAAGTACGAGGCCCATGCGCGCGCCTTCCGCGCCTATACCGAATTCCGCCTGGCCCAGCGGGAGCACGTCGAGGTCGAAGCCAGCCTCCTGGGGGCCATGCAGGGCCTGCTCGCGGCGGAAGAGCGGCTCGCCAAGGCTTTTCAACGCCAACGGCACCTCGACGAGATATTGCTCGCCGATGAGGCCACGCTCCTGGCCGAGCTTGATGGGATTTTCGAGGGCCTCGCGGAAGCCCAGATCGACCGGCAGGACGATAAGGCGACCAAGGCGCTCAAGAAGCGCATCGAGCGCGCCAACCTGGAAGCCGAGGCGCTTGAAGCGGAGGCCAGGGTCGAGAGGATCAAGAATCCACCGCCGCAGCCGCATCCGGACGCGACGCTCAGCCGGGCGCAGCGTGCAGCGCAGGCGATCGCACGCGCGAAGGAAGACTCTGCTGAACTGAGGGCCGCCCTCATCAAGGCGGCCGGCGGCGAAGACCGCCTCACCGACGACGACCGGCAGCATCTCGAAACGCTCGCCCTGTCGCTTGAAAACCAGATCCGAGAGATCATGGAGGGCCTCTGACATGCCCTTCACGCTCGGCCAGACGGGGCGCGGCAAGGACGTATCGCTCACGAATGAGCAGCGCTCCCGCCATGTCCATGTTGTCGGCGCGAGCGGGACGGGCAAGTCAAAATTCCTGGAGTCCCTCATCCGTCAGGACATCCTCGCCGGGCGGGGCCTCTGCCTGATCGACCCGCACGGGACGCTTGCCGACGACGTGGTCGCGTGGTGCGCAAGCCGGCAAGTGGACAAACAGCGGAAGATCCATGTCGTCACGCCTGCCGACCTTGCCTGGTCCGCCGGCTTCAACCCGCTTCGCCTCGACAACGTCGTGGAGCCCCAGGCGCGGGTGGACGCGATGGTGTCGGCGTGCGCCCAGGTGTGGGGCGGGGAAGACCTGACGGCGACTCCGCTCCTCAAGCGCTGCCTCAAGGCCGTCTTCTACGTCCTCGCGGTGCGCGAATTGACCCTTATCGAAGCGGTCGAACTGATCACGACACGGAACGCCCAAAGCCTGCGGCGTAGCCTCACGCAGGACCTGCCCAACTACGTGTTCGACGCGCAGTGGGGCGACTGGAACGCGATGAGTGCGCGGGACTTCCTGGAGCAGTTTTCGAGCACCAACAACCGGCTCATGGAATTTTTGAGTTCGCCGGTCATCCGGCGGATCGTGGGGCAGCGGTACAAGGTGCTCGACTTCGGCCGCGCGATGGACGAAGGCGAGATTGTCATCGTCAACTTGACGCTCAAGGGCGCGATCTCGGAAGCCAACAGCCAGCTTCTGGGCACGCTCATCACGAGCGAGCTGTTCTTGCTGGCGAAAGCCCGCAGCCAGACGATGGCCAAGCGCCGGCCGTTCACCCTCTATGTGGACGAGTGCTACCAGTTCATCACGAGTGACATCGAGCAGATGCTCGACCAGACCCGCAAGTTCGGGCTCCACGTGGTGCTGAGCCACCAGCGGTTAGGGCAGCTCGGCCGGGACGACAGCCCCATATACAACGGCATCATGGCCGGCGGGCAGACCAAGGTCGTCTTCGGCGGCATGACCGACAGCGACGCCGAGGTGATGGCGCGGGAGGTGTTCCGCAATTCCTTCAACCTGGAGCGCGCAAAGCACATCCTGGACAAGCCGACGGTGGTGGACGAGGTGCCGTTCTGGCTGGAGTCCGAAAGCTATACGGACAGCGGAAGCGACACCTCTGGGTCAAGCACCGGGGGTTCGTCGTCCCGCAGTTCAGGGACTTCCGAGGGCGGCGCGGACCAATACTCGGGCGACGACGCCCTCCCGTATGGACGGTCGCAAAATACGGGCAGCTCGGAAAGCACGACAGACGCAAGCGCCTGGGGCTCGAATGAAAGCAGCACACATGGCTGGGCGAACACGCAGGGCCGCTCGCAGACCCTCAAGCCGGTTCGCGTCATGTTGCCCACTGCGGTCCATAGCCTTGATGAGGAGATACATCTGGCCATCGTGAAGCTGCGCAGCCTCCCGAAACAGATGGCGATCCTCAAGCGGCCCGAAAGCGTGCCGGTCAGGCTGCGCCCGGTGACCGTGAAGCCGGCGCTTGTGCGCGAAGAAGAGGTCGCGCGGTTCATTGAACGCACCCGCGCCGCCAGTTCCTACATCTCGCCGATGTCTGCTGTGGAAGCTGAGATTGCTGTTCGGCAGGCCCAGCTTTCGGGCAAGCCGAAGCCGCCGGACGACGGGACCGACCCCTTCTGGGTCGAAGAGGGGGCGTAGCGGAGGTGGCGGAGGTCCGCGCTTCCTATCCGCGCTTCAAGCGCGCGGGTGGCGTCCCTAACATCGAACTGACGGACGACGATCTAGAAATTCTGCGCCATGTCCACCGGCACCGTTTCATCCGGGCGGACGATCTGCAGCGCCTCCTTGACCATCGCAGCCGTGACAAGCTTTCGCGCCGGCTGACCTGGCTCTACCGCAACCGCTATCTCGACCGACCTATTGCCCAGATCGACCGGTTCACTGAGGGCGGCTCACGCTCCCTGGTGTACGGCCTCGACAGTGCCGGGGCACGCATCCTCAAAGAGCGGCTTGGTGTGCGTGTCGGCCCTACCGACTGGCGCGCCCGCAACCGCACCTACACCCGCGAAAACCTCGACCATACGCTGGCCACGACCGAGTACATGGTCGGCTTGGAACTGGCCTGCCGCGCGAATGACGATGTGCGGCTCATCCGCTTGGAGGAGATTCTTGAGGACGCGCCGGAAGCGACCCGGCGCTCGCCGTTTCCGGGGCGTTGGCCGGTGCCGGTGCAGTGGAGCCTCGCGAAGGCGGAGGTGCACCTTGCGCCGGACGCCATATTCGGGCTGCGGGTTGAGCGGGCGGGTGAGCCGACGCGCCGATCCTATGTCTTCCTCGAAGTTGACCGAGGCACGATGACCATCGCGCCTGCCAAGCGCGTTCAGGAAAGCGACGCCTTCCTTTACCGGGCTACGATCCTGCGCAAGCTCCTCGCCTACGCTGAAAGTTACCGGCTCGCGCTCCATGTGGAGCATCTCGGAATTCCGGCAGCGCGGGTCCTTTTTCTTACGACCTCGCTTGTGCGAGCGGAAGCGATGCGCCGAGCGGCGCAGGGTGTGGTCGTTGGGCCACTCGGACTCCCGGCGGGACTCTTCTTGTTTGCCGGCGAGACCGATAGGCTGAGTCCTTTTGAGATGCAGTGGCACGATGCGGCCGGCAAGGCCGCGCCGCTAATTCTCCGCTGATCGGGTGCATGGTGCTGGTGCAAGTGCACGCGCTTGGACCAAAAGTGGCATCGTTTTAGCCTGAGACGGCAGCGTCGGCGTATTGGGCCAGCGCCGACCAATCGTCCCTTGGTTGTGATTTCCTATGTGGGGGATTGAGTAAATGCTTTCGATGCCGGCATAGTAATCCGGGGACCGAGGCGTTCAGTTATCAAGCTCTGTCTGCGTGTTGCGGCAGGCCGTGGGTGGGTACTTTCCCTTGTGGTGTTTGGTGCTGAAGTCGTAGCGGGCCGACGAGGTGCACAATTGAGCGAAAACTCCCAGATTAAGGGCGGAATGATATTCGCCGCCGTTGCTGCGGCGCTTTTCATCACGTCCACTGCTGCTTTGGCCAGCGGCCTAGACGACGGCAACGCCGGGCTTGATGCCCTCGATAGCAAACAGTACGCCGAAGCGGTTCGCCTTCTGACGCGCGCTATAAATTCTGGTGATCTTCCTTTGGGCCAAAAGGAGCTTGCCTATCTCAGCCGCGGCCAAGCCTACCTTGGGGAAGGAAACCGTAAGTCCGCGATCGTCGATATTGAACATGCACTGAAGCTCAAGCCGGACGACCCCGACGCGAAAGCCGCACTTGCGGACGCAAGCGCCACTAAGGGTGCCCCGCGCTCAAGTATCGCTGAACCCGAGCGCAGGCCGGCCACCAATGCGTGGGGTATCCTCGCTTCGCTGGCGGGCCAATACTGGATGCAGATCGATGGTCAGCCCGTTCAGTATAATCAATACAAATGGGAGACACCGGGGCTCATCCTTGCCTACACCGGGCTAGATCGCTCAGGCAATGTCATTGTCGGCCGGTTTCAGCTTGACCCCACCACATCTCAAATTTCCGATCTGACCCTCTATAAGGGACAGACCACCCTGGGCACGGTTGAGGTAGCGCCCGATCACTTCGTCGAAGAGGGCGATCAGCGGGGAACTCATGTGCGGTTGACCTACCAACAAACCAGCGCTGGCGCGTTCCAGGTAACCGCACAGACGCTGCAAAAGGGCGAATGGCACACGGCAAAGACGATCAACGTCGTCCAAGTTTCTTCTGATTTCGTACAGGCGCTCAGTTGGAAGCAGAATGCTGGAACTTCCAATGATGCAGCCAGTAGCTTTTTCAGGGATCTCGGAAGCGCCATAAAGCAGGGCGCGCTTACGGGGGTAGCCAATGGCGTCCAGCAGCGAACCCAGGACGCCATCACGCCCCCTCCACCACCTCCGCCACCACCACCAAAATGTCGTCGTTTCGAAGCGAACTGTTGAGGACAAGCCTGGGGAGGCTCTCATGCGTCAGTTGCTTTTCGCCTGCACGCTCGCAGCTCTAGCCTCCAGCTTCTGTTCAGCATTCGGGCAGGATCAATCAGGGGGGTACGGGCATGGACGGGGCCAGGCCTCCTCCACGCAAAGCCAATCTGGGGTGGCAACTCAGAACAGAGCTCGCGGAAGGACAGGAGGCTTTGGAACCCAAAACGGCGCGCAGAGCAGCCCAAACTCGCCGGGCCAAGTATTTCCATCGGCGTCTGCAGCCAGCCCGCCAATTCAGACTCCCAACGCTGGCGGCTTTCGAAATCGGGGTTCAGCTCCGGTTCTTGACGCGGCTGCGAGCCAGACCACTTTGCAGACGCGGCGGCGTTTCGGAAGCACAGGTGCTTCTAGCTATTCCGGCTCTGGATCGATCGCTTCGCAAACTCAGGGCGCATCAGAAGCTGGCGCGAGCGATTATTCGTCGGGGCCCCAAGGATCCTCAGCTGTCCAGCGGCGGCGCTTCCAGACCGCGGGAACGCCGAGCGCCGCCAATGGCAGCGTCGCGGATGCAGTCTCGCCACCCTACGCTCCTGTAACCGCACCGACCAATTCTTCGACGCAGCGCAGATTCCGAGCTTCCGGCACTGACGGCACCCTCGGAAATTCCGGCCAGGCTACCGCTTCAGCCCCAAATGGCGGCTCGGTATCTTCTGGCTCTTCAACACAAGCCCCATTCCAACAGCGCCGATTTAGAGCTGTCGCCGCTCAACCAAATTTAGCGCCTGCCCTCGTTGCCAATTCCGCTAACTCACCGTCTCAGGGCTCATCGGCCGCCCAGAACGGTTCTCAGACACCGCAGAGACGTTTTGGGGCCGGATCGTCGCCGGCGAACGTAGCATCCTCGAGTCAGTCCGTTTCGCCGCAGAGCAACACGGCAGTGCCCTACGCTGCAGATGATTTCAGCCGCGCCGCCGTTAATGCGAGAGCGACCGCTTCTGATGCTGCAAACCAAGCCCTTCAAGCTCAAACCAACGCGGCGTGGGCTGTTACTGACGCTCCATACACTCGTGAGGCGATCAATGCGCGAGCCAGCGCTGCGAGTGCGGCCACCGAAGCGCAAGCGGCGCAGAGCCTAGCCTATTGGACCGCCCAGAACGCCGCCGCCGCTAAGACGCACGATCAGGCGCAGGCGGCTCAAGACGCACAGTTTCAGGCCAACGAGAATGATCCTCGCTGGGCAGCGATGGCTGCGGCGAGCAGTGCCAGTACCATCAACGCCAAGGCTGCTGCTGCGCAGGCCGCCACCCAAGCGCAATCGGCGCAAAGCCTAGCCTATTGGACCGCCCAGAACGCCGCCGCCGCTAAGACGCACGATCAGGTGCAAGCGGCCAACCAAACGGCGCAAACACAGAACAACGCCGCGTGGGCAGCGATGGCTGCGGCGAGCAGTGCCAACACAATCAATGCGAGGGTCAACACAGCTAGTACCGCCCCCGTAAGGGCCGTGCCAGCCACCAGCGCTGCCACAAATGTTTCTATTGGAACCGCGACACCTGCAACCGTCGCATCTGTTTCGAGTTCAAAGCCGAACGCATCTGTTGGAACGACGACCGCAAAGTCTCCCGACACATTAAGCGCGTTGCTATCCTCGTCTGCAGGCGTGATCTCACAGGGCGTAGCGCCAACTGCAGCGCCGGGGCTATCGGCCGTATCTACCTATCTTCAAGTGACACCGAAAAATGCTGCGGCGTCCTTTCAGATCGCAAATTCCACACCAGCGACAGCGAGTGTTGTCTCGGCGGCAAATTCCACCGGGAGCGGAACAACCGGAAAGGCGAACAGCTCAAGCAACACTGCTACGGGCAATGCAAGTAGTGCGGCTAGGGCAACGGCCGCCGCTGGCGTTGCCGCAGTTACCCCTTCCGTTACGCCAAGCGTTATCGGCTCGTCGGCTGCATCAAGTGCTTGGGGTCTTCCCCCGGTCGTGAGGGGCGTGGCTCTGGAAGCAGAGACGTTGGGTCACACGCCAAGCCTCAGTAGTGTCGTTCCGAATTTTCCAGTAATTGATGACATTACAAACGGCGTCGCTACGTCTGTAAAGACCATAGACTTAACAGCACAGACTTACGTAAATTCAACGTCTGCTCTAAAATCAACCATACGGTCATCCGCCCAACAGCTTGCAAATTTTGAGGGAGCGGAGGTCGGAAATATAGAAGTAAAAGCTTCGGACATAACGTCAAAGGTTTTAAAGATTGGTGTGCAGCCGGGAGCGGCAACCGAAGAGCAAAAAGCTGCGATATCTGCTATAAAGGCCGAGGTGGAATCAACGTATCAAGGTGTCACGGTCGATGTGGTAGAGGTTGGTAATGCTGTTAGCGAGGTGCCGCCATAACGAATAGGGAAGTTTACATGGTAATATTATTCTCATGAATACGTACAGTGCGTGCTCTGCTTATATCGGTAAATTTGATATATTCCTGATATCGTTCAATAAAACAAAGGCGGGATACTGGACCGGAACAAATAATATTGTAAAGTTAAATATAGATGTGCCATGCAATTTTTTATACACTGGGATTGAATCTAGTTTAGATAAATCCATTGCCGGGGTGGACGCGCCTAACCGCGACGCCCTTTCCAAACTCGTCAAATTTAGAAACATAACCTTGAGCGTCGGCTCCGATAAAGAGATGAGAAGCCTATTTAAGAAAGTGAGTATTTTGCGGCAAGCGGACAAAATCGAGTTTACCCCAACCCGGCGTGGAAAATCTTATGACGCGATGACCTCAATGTCCGAGGTGGTTTCAGGCAGTATGACAGAAGTATGCGCAGCATTTTGGAGGTGCATCGATAATTGCATCTAGTAGTGCATTGGGTTTGGCTTAATTTGATAGCCAAAATTAACCGGAAAAGAGACCTATCTGGCCTTCAGAATCGCGATCCTTTGGGGATTACTGTTTAAATTTCCGATACTTGTTCATCTTGACATTTCACCACAGATTTTTGACGGTAATTTCCTCGCCATCTTGGAAATCATAGAGTGTCGGTATCTGTGTCCCGTTCCACACGAACCGGTAGTGCTCGGCCTGGATGCTCCTGCCGAGCGTCCCCGGATCAAAGACCGAGAGACATGCACCTGCTGCCCGAATGGGGCACGGATAGACAATGCCGGCTGTCCCAGCCTCGAAGAGGGCCAGGCCGATCCGCCACCGCTCAGCCTGGCTCAGTGCGGGCGGCAAATCACGTCCGTCCGCAAATGCGCCAGATACCGGCACCCTAAGGAGCCGCATGTCGAGTCCGAGGGTGGGCTCGCTCGTCATGCTCAGGAATTGTTCGCGCCGTCGAACCGAGACGGCGAGCGCGGTCGCGCGCGAGTCGGCCAGCTCAAGCGTCCCGAATCGGGAGTCCAGGAAGCGGCTACCGTCGGGATCCCCATAGACGAAAGGGGCGTGGTTCCAGTTCTGGAAGCGTGGCGAGGAATCTTCCTCTTTGACGTCACCGGCAAGCACCGTGCGCGCCGCAAGGCGCGGGTTCGTGAATTGCTCGACTGCCAATATGCCGGCCCATGCTTCCTCCGGCGCGATTCGGGCATAGAGCGGGACGGGCGGGAACCTTGATGGGATGAGGCGGAAATACTCCGCCTCGATCTCAATGGTGGGCAGGTCCATCTAGCCGCCTCGGCTCGCGTCGAGATACCGGCGCACGTCGATGATGTCGGCCATGCGCCCGCGCAGCATCTTCTCAAGGGCGCTCTGGCCCTCCCAGTACCGGCTGGGGCGCTTGATCCACCCGTCGGCGGCCGATGGCTCGGGCAGCAGGATCTCCAGGCACTTATAGATATTGAGGAGGTGGGAGATGCGTTCGATGGTGTCGTTTGGCAGCAGGCCGCCTTCCTTCTTCCACTTGAAGAAGGTCGAGCGCGCGGGCGCACCGAGCAGGACGATCTGCTGGTCGGTCGAAAGCCCCCAGGCATCGGCAACGCGGAAAAATGCGTCGAGCGCTGTTCGGCTATCGACGGTCGTCGTCTCGGTCGGGTGCGCTGCGGCCATTAACAAATAGTCCAGAATCAATCTTGACGACGAGTTTTAGTCCGAATATGGAATTAGTCCAAGCGCGGACTAGTGCGGATAAATAGTCCGAATCGCGATTAGCGCCAAGCGGGGTTTCCAGTGCGCGAAAAAGGTGCCGACAGGCACGGCAGCGGTGTGTCCGAAGCGGGTTCGGGCGACGCTCCCACCGAAGAGCCTCCTTCGTGTGAAAACGACCTGGCTCTCATTAACATACAGCACGTCCAGGCGGGGCGGGTGCTCGACTTTCCGGTGCGTAAGGACATGGCCCTGGGTGTCATCTGGGCCATGGCCTATTCACGATTGGGAATCGAGCCGGCCACCGGCGATCGGCTCGAGGCGGACGACGATCCCCCGACCGACCTTTCGGGCCTCACGGACATCTCGCTCGGGGAAGCCCGAAGCAGGGGTCTCATCCTCCGATACCGGCTCCTTATAACGCCGGGATAGAGCCAGCTTCAGACGCTCTTCAAGTAAAGCGCTCGGACGATGCCGAGCACCGACAGCGCGCCCGCCTCGTCGGCGAATATGTGGAGCTGCTCTTCATCCGGATGCTCGGCCGGCATGGTCCGCGATGACCGCTCACGAGTTTCCGGCCATAGCACCGCCCGCCGGACGGCGAGCCCCTCGCCAAGCTGGAAAAGATAAAGGCCACCGTCGGTAATGCGGCCGGGCGGGTCTTGGCAGACGATGACGTCGCCAAAGCGCGCGCCGGAACTGCGCAAGTCCGCCGGCATTTCGGTGAGCCACCAGCCGCCGCTCGTTCGCGTGGCGCTCAGGAGCCAATCCCTACGCACCGGAATCCCGTACAGCGGGTCCGGCTTGCCGTCGGGCTTGAGCGTGTAGGGGTCGTAATAGGGAAGCATGACCCACTCGTCCCCGAGCGCGGGCGCTTGGTCTTTCTCGCCCGTCACCAGCCAACGCGCGCCGACCCCAAGCGCGTCTGCCATCGCGAACGCCCGGTCAGCTCCAGGGATAGAGCCCTTGGCGTAGTCGCCGATGGTGGAGGTCGATAATCCGGTTTCCCGTGCAAGCCACGCCTTATCCCGGCCAGCCAGCGCGGCTTCAAGGCGCGCAGAAAATGCATCGCTGCGGATTCGCGCTTGAGTAGTACGATTAACCGCGTTATCGTCCGGCATTACGGACCTTAAATCCGGTTGGGGGCAACGTGGGACTCGAAAGCTGGCACCGGGAGGACGTCAAAGCCCTCCTCCGGCGGCGGTACGGCTCGGTCGGGGCGTTCGAGCAGGCCAAAGGCCTGCCCCGCGCTTCCGTAAGCGACGTGCTGCGCGGCCGTACGGTTGCCCGGACGACGACGGCAATCCTCGAAGAGCTCAACAAGCCCGATCTTCTCCCCGCTGAAGGCGACAAAGCGCCGTGCGAATCCGATTTGTCGGACGATACCACAGGCGGCCTCACACTGCAGCGGTATCCGCCTGTGAAAGACCTTGGTGCGGAGGAAGCGAAATCATGAGCGCCCGCACCGTCCCATCCAGAGCCCGGCTCTGGCGTGCCCAGTACGTCGAAATCCAATCCCTACAGGAGCCCGCATGAAGCCGTCGCCCGCCACGCCAGTAGCCATCTCCCTTGCCCTGGCGCTCGGCGCGCCATCGCTGGCCCTCGCGGCAAACTGTCCTCCGAACCAGAAGTGCCAGGCGGCGGCGAGGCCCGCCGCCGCACCGGCGGTCCGGCAGCAAGCGCCGGCAGTCGGCCGTGCCCCGGCTGTGCGCCCGTCCGCCCCTCAACAACAAAGCTTTGGTGCGCCCGCACAGGCGCGCAACGTGCAGCAGCGGCCATTCGGCTCAGCGCCGACACCGCAGAATTCTGTGGGACAGCATAGCTTCGGCGCTGCTGGTGGCGGGGCATCGCGGGCAGCGCCGCAAACCTTCGGGTCGGCGGCTACGCCTCGGACCGCGCCGGTGGAGCGGCATTTCGGCTCTGGGAGCGGCCCTGCGATGGGGGCCGGCGAACGGCATTTTGGTGCCGCCACTCCAGAAGCACGAAGCTTCGGACATGCGGGCACAGAACGAGTCGCGGGCGGTGAGGTGCGCCGGAGCCTGACCGGCCGCGTGTACCAATACCACGGTCGCACCTACCATCCCTTCCACGTGGCCCGCTATGCGTGGCCGGCAGGCTATCGGTATCGGCGCTATGAGATAGGCTATCGGTTGCCGATAATCTTCCTGGTCGACCAATACTACATCACCGACTACGCCGCCTATCAGATCGAGCCGCCGCCGCCGGGGCTCCAGTGGGTCCGGTACGGTCCTGACCTCCTCCTCGTCGATCCTACGACCGGCCAAGTTCAGGACGTCGTGCATAGCGCATTTGAAGAGGGCGACGACGTTCCCCAAGGGGAATTCGTGGCCGACGCACCCGCTGACCCAGGGACAGGGCAATGAGGGGAGCGTTCGGAACGAGTGCTGTTGCGCTTATGGCGGCCGCGACGCTCCTGGCGGGCGTGGCGCACGCTTCCAGTATCGACGACGGCAACGCCGGGCTCGATGCCCTTAACAAGGGCTCATACGACGAGGCCATCCGCCTCTTCACCCGCGCCCTGAAGGCAGGGGATCTCGCCTCGTCGGACCAGGAGTTCGCATACCTCAACCGAGGCCGGGCATACCTGCAAAAGGGGCAGCGGACCTTGGCCACCTCGGACTTCCGCGCCGCAGTACGGCTTGCGCCTTCGGACACTGATGCGCAGGCGGCGCTTCAGGACGCGCTGAACGCCGGCACGGCATACGGCCGCGCAGCTGCGCCAACTGCACAGTCCGAGTGGGGACCGCTCGCCGGGATGGCGGGGCAGACTTGGATGGAAGTGGACGGCGAGCCCCAGCAATACATCACATTCAAGTGGGATGTACCGGGGCAGGTGCTCAGCTTCTCGGGGCTCGACCGGCATGGGCAGGAGACCACGGGCGCCTTCCAACTCGATCCGACGAACCAGACGATCACCGAACAGACCACCCATTCCGGCCAAACGGTCACGGCCCAGATCGAGGTCTCCGACAACGCCTACGTCGAGACCATGCAGAACAACGGCCAGTACGAGCGCGTCTCCTATACGCAGACCGGCAGCAGCAGCTTCGACGTGTCGGTGGCCGTCCCCAAGGACAACGACTGGCAAGTCGTGAAGACGGCGAAGCTCGTCCTGGCCTCCCCAGACCTCGTCGCGGCCTTGGGGTGGAAGCCCGCAGCAGCCGCAAGTGCGCAGGGCTTCTGGAACCAGCTTGGCAGTGCGCTCTTGCAGGGTGCGGTCGCGGGCGTCGCCTCTGGAATGCAGGCCAACGGGCAGTGAGCCGCCGGCCCGGGACTATCGAAACTTTCAGAGCAGTCGGAGGGTGACATGCCGTCGTCAAGCCAGGTCGGTTCTTCCTTGTTCCTCGTGCTGTGCGTTGCCGCCGTCTGCTATTTCATCCCGACCATCATCGCCGCTGCACGCAAGCACCGGCAGGGGTTCGCGGTCTTCGCGCTGAACCTCTTTTTTGGATGGACGATCATCGGCTGGATCATGTGCTTGGTCTGGTCCCTAACCGACCCAGGCCGGGCGAACTCTACGGTGATCGTCAACACCGCAGTGTCGAATACGGCGGGCGTGGGACCCGGCGCGCAGGACCAAAGCCGGTACGAGCCGCAGGCGGCGGTCAGCGCATCTGTCGCGGAATCCGCGACGTCGGCAGACGGCGACGCGGCCTGCTGGGACTCTCTTCCCGACAAGAACGACCCTGACTGCCTCGAAGAATACCTCGTCCGGTTCCCCCAAGGACGTTTCGCGGCGCTCGCTACCCGGAAGCTCGTGCGCCTGGGCGGAACGCCACCCGAGCCGTCGGCAGGCCGCCTGTCCTTCGCTTGCCAGGGGTGCAGCAGTCCTCTTGAGGAGGACGCGAGCTTCTGCAGCGGCTGCGGCGCGCGAGTTTCCTTTGCAGTCCCCGCCTAACAGACAGGAGCCAGCATGACCGCGCTTTCCATGGACACAACCGCGGGCATCCAGCCGTGCCCCGCCTGCGCAACGACCAATCGTCCAGCTGCACGTTTTTGCCGGCGATGCGGCCAGGGGCTCGAAGAACTTTCCGCAGCAGGCGCGCGCAGGGGCCCGGCGGGGCAAAAGACGTTTGTGTCGTGGTTCCTCGGAACCGGGCCGTTCTGGAAGAAGCCCGTCTTCGTGATGCCGCTCGCCATCGGCGCGCTCGCTCTCGGCGGCGTCGCAGCGTTCATTGTGGGCAAGCCAATGCTGAGGCATTCCGGGATGCCGCAGGGGCAGGTGCACGTCGTGCCTCTCGTCCTCGGCTCCTTGCCAGTTTCATCCGCGCCCGTTGCAGTCATTCCGCCCGTCCACGTATCGACGCCGAGCTTTGAGTGCGGACTTGCGACCACCTGGGCCGAACAGCAGGTATGCAGCTCGGACAAGCTCGCGGAAGCGGATCGGACCGTCGATCGTCTGTACCGTCATCGCTTCGCAAGCGCCGCTTCCGAGGACCGCGAGCGCCTGCGGCAGGAGCAGCGGGACTGGATCGGGAGACGAAATGGCTGTTCCGCCGCAAACGGCATCTCTTGCGTCTCAGAAGCGTACGAAGAGCGCATCGCGGAACTAGGCGCGTCCGAGGCGAGCGCCGCTCAGGTCGTTCAGCTGCCTGCGTTGGCGGTTCCCCTGCAGAACCAGCCGCCTGCCGCCCGGTCGCATCTCATACTAAGGCCAGCCTGGCTTCGCGTGCCCACGCCCTTTGAGCTTGGCCAATATTATCCGCAGGGAGCCCGGCAGGCGGGTCTCGCAGGCCGCGCACTTATACAATGCATGGTGGCTGAGACCGGCGAGCTGAACCGGTGCGTGGTGGCTTCCGAAACACCGGAGGGTTTTGGGTTCGGCGCAAGCGCGATCGCTATGGCGGGGCTGTTCCGGATGCAATCGGTCGACCAGGACGGCCAGCCCATCCGCGGCGGCGTGGTCCGGATACCGATCAACTTCCGCACGTCAAGCAACCTGGCGCGTCGATTCTGAAGCGTCGGCCGGTCCCCAGCGCGGCTGGGAAAACCGGCAACCATATTTGCAAAAACACCTTTTAACATAAGGGCTTATGGCAATGCGGCCGCCGTCGATCTTTGCGGAGGTGTGGCGGTGGAAGACGTTTCCTTTGGCGGCTATCGTCTTCGCTGGCTTTGGGGCGAGCCTAGCGCTTAACCTGCCCGGCCATTTCGAGCCCGACTCGTTGTGGCAGCTCGCCCAAGGCCGCACCGGCGTCTACAACACCTGGCACCCGCCGGTCATGGCGTGGCTTCTGGGGGTGGCCGCGCGGCTCGACCCCAGTGCGCCGCTGTTCATCGTCTTTGACGGTGCGCTCTTCTTCGGCGGCCTGCTGGCCTTCGTGGCGCTCGAAGCCCGGCCGCGTCACCTGTGTCTCCCGCTCGCAGTACTGGTGGTCGCGTCCCCGCTTGTGCTGATCTATCAGGGCGTCGTCTGGAAGGACGTGCTGTTCGCAGACGTGTCGGTCGCGGGGTTCGCGGCGCTGGCTTGGGCGGGGCGGAGTTGGTTTAGCGTGGGCAGGCGATTTGGCTGCCTGTTCATTGCCTTTGGCCTGTTCTCGCTAGCCGGCTTGGCGCGCCAGAACGGTTTCATCGTCCCTGTATGTGGCGCGGCAGCGCTGGCGGCGATAAGTCTGATGCGAAGTCCTCCGGGCGCTTCGCCAAAAGCGGCCCTTGGGCGTTCTGCCGCCTACGGCCTCCTCTTCCTGGCTCTGACCGTCCTTGTTATGAGTCTCGCGACGTATGAGCTGGACGCGCACAGCGACGGCCAGCCGGAAAACCTGCATCAGCTCAAGCGCCTGCAGGTCTTCGATCTCGCTGGGGCGGCCCATATAGACCCCAATATCGACTTGTCGATCTTGCACGACCAGGCTCCCGAACTGGAACGCTTCATACGTGACGAAGCAGCTCCGCATTACCGAGCGGCCGGGGCTGACAACCTTGAAAGCTTGCCGGGCGGCGACTTGCTGATACCGGATGGGGATGCTGCCAGCCGCCAATGGGCGGCGCTAGTGGCTCATCGTCCTGCTCTCTATTTGCGGACGCGGATGGGCGTCTTCCTGTCCACGTTGCTGACGCCCGAGGCCGACGCCTGCCCGATGGTGTTCGTGGGCATCGACCCGGACCAGCCACAGCTGCTGAAGGACGCCGGACTTCGCGCGCGGTATGACGGCAAGGACCGGCTGGATGACCGCTACGCGTCGCTCTTCCTTGGCACGCCCGTATTCTCACATCTCTTCTACGCAATGGTCGCCATGGCCTTGCTCGCGATGGCGCTGCGGGATCACCTTCGGGCGGACCGGCGGCCGGAGCTTATCGCCGTGGCCGCCATGCTCGGTGCGGCGCTGCTGTTTACGGCGAGCTTTTTCGTCATCTCGAACGCCTGCGACTATCGCTACCTCTACTTCCTAGACGTTGCCGCTATGGCGGGCCTCATCCGGCAAGCCGCTGCGCGACCGGCCTTCCCACACCATTGAGACGACCACCGCCTGACCAGCCAACAGGAGATTCACATGCGCCGTCCCTTCATCCGCCAGGCAGCCCTCATCGCCGGCCTTTCGCTCGCGCTCGTGGCCTCGACTGCTTCGGCTGCGGTCACGGACTTCCGGGGCGCATGGATCAACGCCGATCCCGCTACACGCGGCATCAGCCAGATCGCCATCCGCAGCGACGGCGGCCAGCTGGTCGTGCACGTCTGGGGCAGGTGCCATCCGAACGACTGCGACTGGGGGGAAGTGCCGGCTCAATTGTTCACGCCGAACGTGGGCGTTCCGGTGGACGCGGGCGCTGACGAAGCCATCGTGCAGTTCGACCAGGCGGGAATCCAGACGCTGATCATACTGAAAGCCGCCGACGGGGCGTTGAGCTACCAGGCCTTCACCATCTTCGCGGCTCCGGGCCGCAGCAACTACCACCAGTCAGGCAGGATGAACCGGCGGTGAAATGCGGAGACGATGGGACTTTGCGGTCATCAATGAAAAGAAGACCCCACAGGTAGTGGGGTCTTAAGTTCTCAATCTTCCGCTGCAAGCTCCGTGAGCCAGGTCACGGCTTTTTCCGCTGCGCTTGCCGCGTGCAAGATCGCCCGAGAATCTTCGCGTAGGCGTTGCAGCCAGTGCCCAACGTATGCGGCGTGATCGGGCCTGGGCTCGTTCGATACGCCCAGATGTCCGCACAGGAACGCAGCGCCCAACTCGGCGATGAGTTCTTCGAACGCGTACTCCGCCGTGCCGAACCTGCCATACGTGCGGGCGAGGCGGTGGGCTGCTCCCGACCAGTGGACCAGCTCATGCAGGGTCGTCGAGTAAAAGCTCTCGGCGGCAGAACTGGTCGGCGTGCCGATGAAACGCTCCCTATGGGGAAGGCAAATCCGGTCATGCCGGATGTCGTAAAAGGCGTGCTCTCCGCCGTGGGCGATCTCGGCGTTGGTGGCCGCGATGAACGCTTCGGCGTGCTGGCAGGCCTCCCATTCAGACACCAAGACCTGGACCGGGGGCGACCAGCCGTCCACCTGCTCGGCATTGAACACGTGCGAGGCGCGGGCGACGAAGCGCCGGTCGGGCTGGTCGTCTTCGAGGCTTCGCTGCGTATCGCCGGCCGGCTCGATCTTTCGGTAAAAGACGATCGTCGCGCCGTGTTCCCCGCGACGCACCTGGCCACCTATGGCCTGCCACTGGCGGTAGCTTGCCCAGTAGCCGGTTTCGTACTTCGAAAGCATCGCCTCGGCCCACAGGCCGACGACGTTTACGCCCCGATAGCTTGCTCCGGTCGCGGCGTTCACCGGCCTCGTGATCGCCTGGCAGAAATGCCACGGCATCACGAACTCACCAGCACCGGCCTCTATGGCGGCGATGATCTTGTCCGTTATCGCCCGATAGACGCTCGGACCTTCTTTGAAAGAACTGTCGTGCATTTCACGTCTCCCACGCACTGCGGGAGCGTCGGACCATTCCGGCGCTCCCCGATGCGGGGGAGGCGCAGGCCTGCGTCAGGGCGGTGGTGCGCGGGCGTCTTCCGTCCTCGCGCTGAACGGGCGCGATGGCGTGCCGTCGATCATGAGCTTGAGGTACATGTCGCGGTTCGGAAGATTGATCAGATCTTCGACGCCGAATGTCGGCTGGAACTCGCGGGCGAGGATCGCCGCGTCCTCCGCGCCCACGCGGAATGAAATCAAGGTCGCCGCGTTCCCGAGGACGGCATGGCGAATGTCGGGATCAAGCTGGTGGAGGTGCTGATTCCCGAGCGTGAGCCCCAGGCCGTACTTGCGCATCTCCGCCATCATGTTGGCGAAGGAGAGGGTGGTGAAGGAGTGGAACTCATCAACATAGAGGAAGAAGGGGCGACGGTCCGCCTCGGGATTGCCGGCGCGGCTCAGCGCCGCAAGTCCGATCGTCGAGACAAGCAAACTCCCTAAGATCGTCGCGCTGTCCTCACCGAGCTGCCCCTTGGAGAGATTGACCAGAAGGACGCCACCCGTGTCCATCAGGGCGCGGAAGTGCAGGTCACGCTCCGGGGCGACCAGGATGCGGTACAGGGTGGGATCGGAAAGCAGTGCGCCCAACTTGTTCTGGATCGGCGCAACCGCCTCGGCGCGATAGCGCCAGGGGTATTTCTCGAACTCCACTTTCCAGAATTCCCGCACCACCTCGTTGCGGAGATTCCGAACAACCTGCTTTCGGAAGGCGTCGTCGGCGTAGAGCCGGAGGATGTCGGGAAGAGTGGAGCCGTCCCGCTCGAGGAGCGCAAAGAGCGTGCTCCTGAGCACATGCTCCATGCGGACGCCCCAGGCGTCCGGCCAGAGCTTTTTCAGGGATTCAAGTAGGCCGGAGGCAGCGAGCGGAATCTTGTCGTCACGCACGCGCCGGAGGGGGTTGTATCCGAAGGGCTGGGAAGGGTTGGCAGCGTCGAGATAGCGAACGCGGGCCGCCATTGACGCCGGCACCAGCCTCGCAAGCCGCTCAACGAGATCGCCATGCGGATCGATGAGGGCAAAGCCACGGCCGGTGTCGAGGTCCTGGCGGGCGAGGACTTCGAGGAGGGTGGACTTTCCGACGCCCGTCTTGCCGATCAGATAGACGTGAGAGAGGCGGTCTGACTGTTTGATGCCGAAGCGCACATTCGCGCTTCGCCAGTTCGTGCGTCCGAGGTGAGAAACTTGGGAAATAGCTTCAGAGGGCATATTCCCATAGTGAGACAGGTTTCAATAACACACACGAGTCCACATTGTTTGTCAGAAATGTCTCAATGCGATACTGTGTGTGAGTATGCTTTCAAAAGAAGACGATAAGAAACCTATTACTCAGAAATTCCTATTCCAGGTTGCCTTTTCGTGCAGGCTTCAGCTTGAAAAGGGTAGCATCGATAAGCCGGTACTCAACAGGATAAAGACGCGCTATCGGGAATTCTTCGATCGGCCGGATGTGGATCAGTTCGTCGATTTCCTCGTCAAGGAGTTTCCTCGGCACGGCGACACCCTTGGAACCCTCTACGTGAAGGAGGTCTTCGGTGACGGCGAGGTCATCCGTGACGGCTTCTACGAGGTCGATGGGGAGAAGATCGCCCACTCCTTCCTGTTGGTGGAGGGCAAGGACGGTCGGGTCGTCGTCGACATCGCCGCCGATCAGTTCGACGGGCCAGCGATCCATGTTGGCGTGCTCCAGCATCCATGGAGCATGGGCGAGGGGTAGCGGCCGTATGCATAACAACCGCGCCCGCCTCTCGATCGAAGACATACCCGGCATACGAGGAAATATGCACCGGCTCGCTGACCAAATGGATAGTCTCCGACAGGCGATCGACGATGAAATGACGAAAACAAGCGAGCGCATCGCCGATGAGATGGAAGCTATAAATGCCGGAAAAGACTATAGTCGGTCGTTAGAGTTGGAAAACATCATGATCGAACTGCGGCTGCTGTCGCGCTCGATCGACGGTATGTTGACGACCGCCGAAGACCGGGCGCTTGCGATCATAGGCCGGTGGGTTGATCTTCGCCTTCGCATCGGTGGGGACGGGAGCGACGCCCCGATATTGAAGTAGTCCGCCGTCGCCGCTCGGGTGGCTTCCTATCTCGGATTGCTTATAATTCGGCCGATGGCGGGCGACTCCCCTCACATCAACCTGGTGTTTCTGGCCGAGCTACAATTTCGGCTTGCGTCGGCGGTGCGGCTCGCCACGACCAGCGAACGGCAGCCGCTTGATCTCCCGGTGGAGTGGTCGCACGGCCAGCACGTTGTCCGGTATAGCGAGATAGGTCTTCGCGCCGACCAGGCCGACGTTGCCGCCGACTTCCTCCACCGTTCGGCTGCGTTTCTGATGGCCGTCGCCATGAAGGATGCCATCGTGGACACAGTGGCTGACCCAAAAAACAGCCCGGACGCTGAGGTTCGGAACGCCTATCAAATTTCTAGGCTCGTCCGGAATGCGTTTGCGCACAGCCCGTTCAACCCTGTTTGGTCCATTGACGCCGACTGTCGGGGGCAAGTCTTCAGCGTCCGCGACATCATCGCGCTCGATACGACCGATCTGAACGGAGTCGCGTTCGATTGGCGGCACTATGGCGGCCCGCTTGCATTGCTGCGTCTCTGCCATTTCGTGCGTTTTGAGGTTCTAAAGGACACCGCCACCAAACCAAGCGAGCGTGTCCTGGCTCCTCCCGATCGGGTGATCTACCAGCAAGGCAATCTGATCGTGACGAAGGTGGATGAAATTCCTGCCGGTGCGGTCATAGTTGAAACAAATGAGCCTCCCGCTGGAGATGTTGCGCTGGGGGCAGGCACGTCATCTCCTGCTTAAGCTGATCGAACAGGGTTTTTAGCTCCGCGCGCGTGAAGCGCGAGGACACGTACCCCGCCTTCTGGTTTTCACAGGATTTGGAGCCGTTTCGAGCCGTACGTCGAGCAGGTGCACCAAAGTGGGAATTTCGCGCCGCAGCGATCCGATCGAACGGAAATTGTAGCGTAACTGCAAGTTCTTTTCCCTCTGCGGACAGGTTCGAGACAGTTGATTCCACGACATCGCGCCGCTCGGCTGGGATCAGCGAATTGAACTGTAAGTAGGCCGTACTTCCGAGTTCGAGTTTTTCAAGGAGATTGGCGCTCTTATGCAGCCCGTCAGGGTTTGCGAGCTCGTCTTCTAGCTCGCGGCGCTCATGGAGCAGTTTGCTCTTCCGTTCCTCGAACGTGGCCTTGTCGATGGCGGCGTCAAGAAACGCGTCGGTGAGACGGGTGAGGCGCTCTCCGCAAAGGTTGATGAGGCGCGTGAGGTTCGCCTGGCGAGCCTCTTCGGCTGTGGCGTCGTCTGCATTCGCTTCCTCCCCTAAGTCCCTTAAGTCCCCGAACTCCACGTCATCGAACTGGAGAAGATGGAGGAGTTCGCGCACGCGATTCTCGATCTCGGATTCGCGGTAGGAGGTGCCCCGGCACTCTCGGCCATGGCAGCGGTAGTAGACGTGGCCCTTCTGGAGTTCGCCGTAGAGGGTGCGGCCGCAGGTGACACAGGTGATGAGCCGGCGGAAGGTGAAGTCGTGCTTGATGGGCCGTGCGGGAACGCGGCCAAGCAGGATGGACTGCACGCGGTCGAAGACACTCTTCTTGATAAGGGGAGGGTGGACGCCTTGGAAGGTCTCCCCCCGACGCTCGATCTTGATGATGCCGATGTAGAACGGGTTGTGAAGGATGCGGGCGGTGGAATTGACCGACAGCACCTTTCCGGCGTGGTTGCGCAAACCGCGCTTTTTCATCTCGGCCCGCAGCGTCCAGTGCGAATACCGGCCGGAGGCGTACAGCTCGAACATCTGGCGGATGAGCGGCCCCTTGCCGGGGTCGATCGCCTTTGGCTTGCCCTTGCCACAATCGAAATACCCGAGCGGTGCCCTCATGGGATAGAGCCCCTGTTTAAGGCGTCCATCGAAACCCTTGAGAACCTCATCGCGGTTGTTGCGGATGAAGTCGGCGGCGATGACGGCGAGCATGTCGCCGGTGAGCCGACCACTTCGCGTCGTCAGGTCGAGGTTTTCATGCGCGAAGCGCACGTCGATGCCGCGATCGATAAGTTCGCCGACCCACACCCAGTCTGCGAGGTGCCGGGCGCTACGGTCGATCTTGTGGATGATGACGCCCTGGGCACGGCCCGCGTTCAGACCATCCATCATTGTTGCGAACTGCGCTCGGCCCCGCTTTGCGGCCGACCGTTTTTCAATGAACCAGTCGATGATCTCGAGCCCGTGCTTGGCGGCGTATTCGGTGATGGCGGTTTGTTGCTGCGGCAGCGACGCGCCCTCACCCTGGCGCTTGGTGGATACGCGAACGTATCCGAAGTACGCTTTCATATAAGTATTTGATTAGCTGGTAAGAATGCCTCCCGAGGGAGTCGACCCATTATGGCGCCGATCTTCTTCGGCCGCCTCCAACGCTGTGGATTGCTCGGCGTGGAGGCGTTCGCCGATACCTATGAGAACCAAAGCAAAGCGACGGAGCGCCTCGCGCGCCCGCTCGCGCGTTTCTTCGTCGGCGTCTGATAGATAACGATCAAGGATGAGGTCGCCAGGCCGGCGTTTGGTGTTGGCCATGAGGACAGCATGAAGCCACGGTATATCTTTGACGAGGCTCCACGTTTTCCACAAAACGCAATAAGTGGAGCCTGCCGGAATAGGGCGCTCACCCGTACGCTCAAGGTATGAGCGTCGATACGAATTCAGTCCCCACCATCTCGCGCGTCTTCGATGACGGGACGCTGGTCGAACTGGTCTATGACCCTGAGAAGGCGACCACGGCATTCGCCGTTCACCGACCTGACGGCTCCGCCGCCATAGAGCCGTCGTTCCTCGCCCCCACCGGCGAGCAGCTCGTCCCGTATTCGGCAAAAAACAACCTGATCTCGACCGGCTGCGTGCTCCTGCCGTCGGACATTGGGGACTTCGGGGACAAAGGGGACTTAGTCGTGGAGATCCAGGCCTTCCTCCATCGGTATGTGGATCTCTCGCCCCTGTTCGAAGAGGTCGCCGCCCACTACGTCCTCCTCACCTGGGTCTATGATGCATTCTCCGATCTCGGATACCTTCGGCTTCGCGGCGAATGGGGTTCGGGCAAGACCCGCGCGCTGTTGACGCTGGGTTCGCTCTCATACAAGCCGTTCTTCGCTTCGGGTGCCTCCACCGTCTCGCCCATTTTCCATATCCAGGATGCTTTCCAGGGCACGCTCATCCTTGACGAGGCGGACTTCCGCTTCACCGACCAGACCGCGGAGCTGACCAAGGTGCTGAACAACGGCACCACGCGGGGTCTCCCGGTGCTGCGCACCATGACCAACCGTCACCGGGAATTGAACCCGACCGCGTTCCGGGTCTTCGGCCCCAAGGTCATCGCCATGCGCGAGTCCTTTTCCGACCGCGCCCTGGAGAGCCGGTTCCTGACGGAGGAGACCGGCGGACGTACCCTTCGTTCGGACATTCCGATCCACTTGCCGGACAGCTTCAAGGGCGAGGCGTTGGCGCTTCGCAACAAGCTCCTGGCCTGGCGCTTTCGCGCGCGCGCCGAGGTCCGGCCTGATCCGTCGCGCCTCCCGGACGACGCCGCACCGCGCACCAAGCAGACCTCGCTCGCGCTCTTGTCCCTCATCGACGACGCGGGTCTGCGCTCGCGCCTCGTCGATCACCTTGCGGGCCTCGACGCGTGCGCGGTGGAGGAGCGTGCGGACACGCTCGACGCCGCCATGCTGGCGGCCGTCATGGATGCCTTCGCGGCGTCGCCGGCACACTATGCCGCCGTCAGGGACGTGACCGACCGATTCAATGCAAACAAGGCCGACGATTTCGGCAAGCCCATGACCAACAAATGGGTGGGAAGTTTCATCCGTCGCCGGCTGCGGCTCGCCACCACCAAGACCGGCGGAGTGTATGTGATCCCGCCGAGTGAGCGCGCCCGAGTATCGGCGCTCGCGAAGCGCTTTGGCGTCGAGGACGCCGCCTAGTCTCGTATACGCCTGATATTGGCGACGTGTTTTGCACGCCGCGTTCCATTTTTCGCAATAAATGGAGCCGTGTGCGCACGAGGATTAGGCCCGATTATGGAACGATTAAAAGCTTAGTTCTTTCCGATATGAAAAAACGAACGTTCAGTTACGTGCGAGCACACCGGGCATACTGGTCTCTGTCATCAAAAGAACTGGCGCGCCTCTTGGGGCGCGGCGCGAGCATGGTGACCCGGATTGAGAAGGGAGCGAAAATGCCCGGCGGCCGTGCCGCACTCGGCTGCCAGGTGATCTTCGGCGTGGCTCCGCAAGACATGTTCCCGCGCCATTATGAAGAGGTGGAGGAAACCATCATGGCCCGCGCCGTGCGCTTCCATCAGCAGCTTGAAGGCAAGACCGACCGGAAGTCGGCTCGCAAGCGCGAGCTTTTGGCCGACATGATGAAACGGGCGACCGGTAACGGAAGGGGCGCATGAAGCCGGCGCACACACGCCTGCCGCTCATCTTCGCCGTCTACCCGACGGCCCGCGGATTCGGGTGGGCAGCGCTCGAAAGCCCGCTTGCCCCACACAGCGGCGGCCTGGTCGAAGTGACCAAGGACAAGAACGTCGTCTGTCTCCGAAAGATCGAAGCGCTGCTCGACCAGCTTGAACCGGAGACGCTGGTGCTCGAAGCCTTCGAGCGGCGAAATTCGGCGCGAACCGACCGGATCTCGAAACTGTGCCGGGCGCTCGTCTGCATGGCCAACGACCGCAGCATGGAGTTCGCCATCTACACCCGCAAGGACATCGAGACGTGCTTCGGGACAAATGGTGCGCGCACCCGCCACGAGATTGCCGAGGCGATCGCGCGGCATGTTCCGGCCCTGGCCGGGCGGCTCCCAACGAAGCGCGCGGCGTGGAAGGCGGACGACCGTCGCATGGCGCTCTTCAACGCGGCGGCGCTCGTCTTCACCCACTTCCGCTACCAGGCGCAGTTCTTTCTGGATGAGATGAAAGGGGCGGCGTAGTCGGCACTATTGGCGAACGAAAAACACGACGGCGTGCCCGTGGCGCGCCGTTTTGTTGCATCCCCTGGTGGGATGAGTGCGCCTTAGCCGCGAAGGCTCTTAAAGCATAGCAACGAGGTTGTTGACCGACGTGACCACCTGGAGTCGGTAGTCCTCTTTCACCTGCACCCTGTGGCTATTGATAGTCTGCTTGCCGGCCCTCAGATGGGAGAAGGGTAGTCCCTTAGCGAAGGCTACCACGCCCGTGGTTTGGAAATCCCGGATTTCAACCGTGCCAGCAGCGATGTTGGAGAAGGTGAAAAGATCGGGGTTAGTCGCCAGCAATGCGTTGATGTCATGATCGATAGCCGTCAGCACCGCAGCGTAGGCTGAGGCTGGACCCATGTACTGGGTGATGCGGTTCTTGGCGATCAGATGAACCTTCGGAAGGGTCCTGCCTGCTGCCGTGAGCTTCGTATTGAAGGCGTAGGTCGCATAGATCGGCGACGGCAAACTCAAGCCGTAGAGCAACGACAGTGCGTTCTGGACGGCGCGGCGAGAAGAGTCGTCGGCCATGACCGGAAAGACCAAACGCTCGACTGTGGCCAGCGCTATTTGAGTGTATATCGAAAAGCTTGGATTGCAGTCGATAAAAACCGTGTCATAGCTACTGCCAAGAGGTTTTAAAAAGTCATTGATCCAATCGACCACTGAAATCCAGGTATTTGTACCTGGTATCTGAGTGTTAGACAGCGTGTTGATCGCATTGGACTGCAATTCCAGCAATGGATCACCACAGACCAAATCGATATTCGTTGGGATCGCCGTGTTCATGCTCGACGGCGTGCTGATGAAATCCTGCGGTCGGAACTGCGGTACATTAAACGGCGATGGAAGCCGAATCTGAAAATAGCCGCCGAGGCTTCGGCGAGGCACGGCGCCGTGCTGTTGGAGCAGCCGTTGGCTACCCATCCCGGTTAGGCCGCCGAGGAATAGTTCAGACAGGTTCGCCTGAGGGCAGGCGTCGACCACGAGAATTCTCTGGTCCTGATGCGTTTCCGCAAAGCGGCAAATGGCCTGGAAAGAGAGACTGGTCTTACCGGTTCCCCCTTTGTTGTTCCAAAATGCGTAACGCATGGGACCTCCAGTAAATGTCCATATTAGACAAATATGCGTCTATTTTGGACGAGTCAATGTCCCTTCTGTACCGACTTGGGGCCGCGCGGCCGTCGACGCGCTTTGGATATCGAAGAAATCTAGGGCGTTATCTCGCCTTCCGAGTCGGAGGCAACGGGTCTTCGCCGCACATTGATTGCCGCCGCATCCAGCCGCGTCTTGATATGCGAGGCGTAGTATTTTTCGATCATTTCCACGCTCGTCCGGCAGTTCTTCGCCACCTGATAAATGTCCGCCCCCTCCATCAGCCGCATGCAGATGTAGGTGTGGCGCAGGCTGTAGGCGGTGCGGGCCTGGCCCTCGCGGTCTTCCTTGAGGCCGGTGTCGGCCAGCACCTTGTTGAGGAGCATGGTCTGCCGCGTCGGGAAGAGGAGGTCGGTGGGCTTGGGCGGCGCGGCCTTGCGTTCTGACGCTTTCCCGCCCTCGGCCTTCCGCTGCTTCAGCTCCTCCCTGGTGGGGCGATCGTTGACGTTGCGCTCCCTGATCCGCTCGAAGGGGCGCACCGCGCCTCGGGTGCTCTTGCAGAACCCGACGCCCCGTTTTCCGCGCACCGAGATTTCGAGGATTTGCTCGCTGGTCGCCTCGTCGTCCACGATCGTTACGTCGCGATATTGCAGCCGCGCCGCCTCGTCTGGCCGTAGGCCCGTGTTGGCCATGAAGAGCACATAGTCGTGGAGCTGTGCCGCCGCCTTGTGGCGGTGGTTCTTCTTGTCAGCGGCGCGGGCGCGGGTGGCCTTATAGAGCTGCTGGTATTCCTCTGGGCTGAACCAGGCCCGGTGCGCGATCTTGCCTGAAGTCCGATACGGCGCGGTGAGGTCCGGCAAGTGCTGGAGCCAGCCATGCCGGATGGCGGTCTTGAGCACCTGCCGCAGCGTCACCAGTTCATGGTGCAGTGTGGTGCGGGCCGGACGGGTGGCCTCCTTCGGTTCCTTTGACTTCTTCTTGTCCTTCGCCGCCGCTTCGCCCTCGGCCGCCTCCTTGGGCTTCGTCTTCACCGGCAGGCTCAAGCGCTTGATGCGGTATTCCTGGACGGCGCTTGCCGTCACCTGAGATAGCGGCATCGACCCGAAAAAGGGATTGAGATGCAACCGGAGTCGGTCCTTGTGCCCGCGCACATAGGCGGGACTGCGCTGGCCTTCGGTGATGATCTCGTACTCGCGCTCGAAGGCCGCAGCCGCTTCCTTGAAGGTCTTTTCGGCGCTCACTTCGCCGCGCGCGACCTTCCCGCGCAGCGTCAAATACCAATCCTCGGCGAAAGCCTTGGCCTGGGCCAGGCTGTCGGTCTTTGCCGAGATGCGGTGCTCGCGGCCTGCCAGGTAGGTCGAGCACTGCCAGCGGGAGCTACGCTCGCGCCGAAACACATGCAGTTTTCCGCCCATCAGGGCGTGGCTCAATTCGCCGTTTCGCATCGCCTTTGCTCCCGTGCTTTCGGGTGTCCGAAAGTGTGCGAGCAATGCGTGAGACTGTCAAATGGGTGGAGAGGCCTTGACGGCTCGCCTGGGAGTATTGATTTTTATGGAGATTTTGGCGCGCCCGGAACGATTCGAACGTCCGACCCTCAGATTCGTAGTCTGATGCTCTATCCAGCTGAGCTACGGGCGCGCATGCCTTGCGGCGAGGGCGCGGAAACTAGCCGCAACGGGGCGCCTGTGCAACCCGCTTGGCGACGGGAATTTTGGGGGCCGGGCTGGCGCGGGGTTGCGGGCTAAATCTGGGCCTCGCGGCTGGACCTCGGCGCGCGGGCAGGTTCACATGCGGTCTTCAATCGTCGTCCTGGCCGAGTCCGTCATTGTCCCGTCCCTTCCGCTTTCTCCATGCCCTTCTGTTGTCGGTTCTGGCCCTCGCGGCTCCGGCCGGCGCTTCGCGGTCCCTGGCCCAGCCGGCATCCAACCGCTCGCCCACCACTGGCCACGTCATGGTCGTCGCGGCTAATCCCCTGGCGGCGGCGGCGGGGCTGAAGGTGCTCAAGACCGGCGGGAGCGCGGCGGACGCCGCCGTGGCCATCCAGGCGGTCCTGGGGCTGGTCGAACCGCAAAGCTCGGGCCTGGGGGGGGGCGCCTTCATGACCTACTACGACGCCTCCACGCATGAGGTGAGCGCCTACAACGGCCGCGAGACCGCCCCGTCCGGCGCCGCGCCGACCCTGTTCCTGGACGACTCGGGCAGGCCCTTGCCGTTTTTCACCGCGGTGATGAGCGGCCGCTCCACCGGCGCGCCGGGGGCGGTGGCCATGCTGGCCCTCGTGCAGAAGGCGCACGGGCGGCTGAAGTGGAGCGGTCTGTTCGCCGGCGCCGAGTCCCTGGCCGACAAGGGCTTTGTGGTCAGCCCGCGCTTGTCCGGGTTCATCAACGGCGGCCCGGCGCGTCAGGCTCAGGCGCCGGACATCCTGGCCTATTTCGCCCGCCCGGACGGCGGCGAGGTCAAGACCGGCGATGTACTGAAGAACCCGGCCTACGCCGCCATGTTGCGTAAGCTGGCGGCCGAGGGACCTGCCGCGCTTTACCGCGGCCAGGTCGCTCAAGCGATTGAGTCGCGGATCCACGCCGATCCCATGCCCGGAACCCTCAGCACTCAGGACCTGGCGACCTATCGGGCGCAGGCGCGCCCCGCCCTGTGCCGCCCGCATCTTGCGTTCATCGTGTGCGTGCCGCCGCCGCCCTCCAGCGGCGAAGGCCTGCTGCAGGCGCTGGAGATGCTGGAGCATACTGACATCGCCGCGCGCGGGCCGGGCGATCCCAAGGCATGGCTCCAGTTCATCGAGGCCAGCCGGCTGATGTACGCCGACCGCGACCGCTATGTAGGCGATCCGGATTTCGTGCAGGTTCCCTTGGAAGGCCTGCTCGACCCGGCCTATGTCGCCGCGCGCGCGGCCCTGATCAGCGAGCGGCTCGGCCCCGCGCCCGGTCCCGGCCTGCCTCCAGGCGCCCCGCCCCGCCGGGCCGACGCCACCTTTGAGGCCGGCGGCACGTCGCATTTCGTGGTGGCGGACGCCCAAGGCAATGTGGTTTCGATGACCACCTCGGTCGAGAGCGTGTTCGGCTCGGGCCGCATGACGCACGGCTTCGTGCTCAACAACCAGCTGACCGATTTCTCGTTCAGCCCGACCGATCCAGACGGCGCTCAAGCAGCCAATGCGGTAGCGCCGCTTAAACGCCCCCGCTCGTCCATGTCGCCGGTGATCGTGCTGGACAAGCAAGGGCGCTTCTATGCGGCGCTTGGCTCGCCCGGCGGCAATGCCATCCTGGCCTATAACCTGAAGGTGCTGGTGGGCATGCTCGATTGGGGCCTGCCGCCGGACAGGGCCGTGGGTCTGCCCAATGTCATCGCCCGCGGATCAGATGTCAGCGCCGAGACGGGTAAGATGAGTCCGGCCTTGATCCAGGGCCTGGCGGAGTTGGGCGTGACGCTGCGGCCCGGCCAGGGCGAGAACTCCGGCTTCCACGTGATCAGCGCCAAGGGCGGAGTGTTGACGGGCGCGGCCGATCCCCGGCGCGAAGGGGTGGTGCTCGGGTATTAGGGGGAGAGCCCGCTCACGGCCGCCCTGATGGTCTCGATCAGTTCCGCGTCCCGGTCATCGTGCGCGGCGACGCCGGTTCGCAGCTTCGGCAGCACGATACTGGCGTAATTGCAGGCTTCCAAGAAAATCGCGGCGGCCTGTAGGACGACCGCCGGACTCACATCGTCCGGCGCCNNAAACATTTGAATTATAGACGAGCGGCGTGCGAATGACGGACGAAGCCTGCACCATTCCGGTCGTAATTGGCCCGTCTGTTGTGCGGCCTAGGTTTGTGAGCGAGGTGTAGGCCGCAAGCGCGCTTGGGATAAGCTGACGAAGTTCCACCGCCAAGGACTTGCGCAGCCCATCCAACTCGCGATCGACCTTCCGCTGTTCGACCGCCAGGGTGACGCGCACCGTGATGATCGCAGCGACCAAGGCGGTCATGCCGGCGATCATGGTTTGCCAATGATCGAGTAGATCGAGCAGCGTTGTGTAGCGCCACGCCATGTTCATCGGCTTCCTTCCATCTCAGACCGGCCCATCTCAGACCGGCGAAGTTCCGTCATTGATTGTCACCATCAGTCCCGCTCGAAGGCGCAAGCCTCACGCCGTCGGCAGCCTCAGCTCGAACACCGCCCCGTCCGGCCCGGACGTCGCCAGGGCCAGCTCCCCGCCGTTGGCCTTGGCCAGTTCGCGCGAGATGGCCAGGCCCAGGCCCGCGCCGCCCGGACGGCCGGAGCCCGCGAAGGGTTGAAAAAGCGCGTCCTTGGCCCGGGCGGGCAGGCCGGGCCCATTGTCGGTGATGCGCAACACCAGGGCGCCCTCACGCGGCTCGGCGGCGAGCTGGATCAGGCCGGCGGGCCGGGGGCCGGGGGCGCTTTGGATCGCCTCGCGGGCGTTGCGCAGCAGATTGACCAGGATCCGGTGCAGATGCTCGGGATCGGCCAGGACCTCAAGGCCCGGATCGATCAGGATATTCAGGCGCACCGCGGCGTCCTCGCCCGGCTCACTCAGGCCCGCGTCCTCGCCCGCCGCCTCGGCGGCGGCCAGCAGCAAGGTGGGAGCGGCCGCCGGGGCGCGCTCCTCGCTCTTGCCATAGTCCAGCACATGGGAGGCCAGGGCCACGGCCCGGTCCAGCGCCCGTTCCAGCCGGGGCAGGGCCTTGGCCACGCCGGGGTCGCCGCTCAGGGCCAGGCGCTCGGAGGCGATCTGGGCGCTGGTCAGCATGTTTCTCAGGTCGTGGTTGATCTTGGCCACCGCTTCGCCCAGGGCCGCCAGCCGGGCGCGCGAGGCCAGGGCGGCGCGCAGGTCCGCCTGCATGCGGTCCAACTCAGCCTCGGCGCGGCCAATCTCGTCGCGCCGGCTGGATACCTGCACCTTGGCCGCCGGATCGTCCGGATCGGCCCTGAACCGCTCCATGCCCAGGGTAATCCGGCGCATGGGCTTCACCAGAAGGGCGTCGAGCGACAGATAGATCAGCCCGCCCGCCACCACGGCGACAAAGGCGGTCACGCCCAGAAGACCCAGCAGATAGGCGCCCATTTCCTGGCGCAGGCGCGCGCGCGGCGTGATGATTTCCACGAAGTCGCCATCGCGAAAGCGCGGCTTGGCCACCACGCGCACCATCTGGTCGTTGCCGCCAAAGGCGATGAGGAAGGGCTCGGCAAGCCAACTCGCCAAGTTGGAGCGGCGCAGATCGACCAACTCCGGCGTCCGGCGCATGGGCGGCCCCTGCAGCAGCAGGCGGCGGATGCCGTCGCTTTGCACCGCCACCGAGACCACGCCCGCCCCCGCCAGCAGTTGGTTGGACAAGGAGTCGGTGATGATCTGGTCGGGCGCAGCCTCCACGGCCAGGGACGCCAGCTCGGCGGCGCGCACGCGCTCCTCCAGGCGGCTTTCCAGGTATCCCGCCAGCGATGGCGCCAGGATCAGCAGTTCGCCGGCCATGACGAACAGGGCGGTGAGCATCAGGAGGCGCGCGGACAGCCCCGCCGGCCAAAGCCAAAGGCGGGCCTTTTCGCCCCAGACCCTCGCCTGGGTTGGCGCGGCCGGGCTCGGCGCGTCGTCCGTCATGGAGCCTCGTTACTGCACCGCCACGCGCGGAGCAAACCGCTGGAGCCGGATGACGTCTCTCGAGGTCTGAATCCCGCTCTATTCTTACGATTTAGGACAAGAGAACAATCAATTCGATTCAGGCTGATCCCATCTTGCCCTTGTGTGGCGATTCAGAAATTCACCTGCGGCTTGTGGAGAGCGCGGAGCGAATTTCAGATCCAGCACACTAGGCTTCGTCGCTCCTGGCCGCACGTCCCGCGCGCCACCAATGATGAAGGATGGGCAGGATCGACAGCAGCGCCAGGCCCAGCAGCGGTAGGGCAATGCGCGGGGCCAGAAAGAGTTGCGGACCCAGAAGCTCGCCCCGGTCGAACATGCGGTCCAGGCCCGATCCCAGGGTGGCGTAGATGAAGGACACGGGCAGGTAGCCCAGGAAGGTGGCGGCTATGTATTGCCGCGCGGGCGGCCCGATCACGCCGGCGGCCAAGTTGACCAGCCAGGATGGCGTGACCGGGATCAGGCGTAGGGTGAGAATGTACAGGAAGGCGTCCTTGCGGAATCCCTCCTCGAAGGCCTGGATGCGGGGGTTGGCGCGCCGCTCCAGGCTGTCGCCCGCCGCCAGCCGGCAGACGGCGAACACAACCACCGCCCCTGTGGAGCAGCCGAGGTCCGCTGCCGCGCCGCCCAGCCACGGTCCAAAGAGGAAGCCGCCGGTCAGGGTCAAGATCAGAGCCCCCGGCAGGGACAGGCTGATCACGCCGATATAGATCAGCCCATAGGCGAGCAGGGCTTGCAGCGGGTGTTGCCCCACAAAGGCGTGCAGGGTGAAGCGGCTAGCCTTCAGTTCATGCAGCGACAGGTGGTTCAGGATCCCGCTGGATAAGGCCCAGATCAGGCCGGCGACGAGGAGCAGCGCCGGTCCAAAGCGCAGGGCGAGCCCAAGGGACCCTTTCGCCCGGGCGGTCGGCTCGATGCTCATCTGATCCATGCCCGGACTCTTCGACTAGATTCAAAGGCTCTAACGCGCGCCAACGGCGTCGGCTACCGAGACGAACCCGTCCGCCTTGAGCCGTGCCGCAAGATCGCGTTTTAGGCGCCGGACCAGGCCCGGGCCTTCATAGACCAGCGCACTGTAGAGCTGGACGAGGCCCGCGCCGGCCCTGATCTTGGCGTAAGCGTCCCCCCCGCTGGCGATCCCACCCGCTCCGATCAGCAGGAACCGGCCCTGCGACGCCTCGTGGAAGCGACGCAGGATTAGCGTGGACGGAGCCATGAGCGGCGCGCCCGACAGGCCCCCCGTCTCGCTCTTGAAGCGCGATCGCAGATGATCGGGGCGCGACAGGGTGGTGTTGCCGACGATGGCGCCGTCCAGGCGGTGGGTGAGGATAGCCGCGCAGATGGTCTCGATCTGGGCGTCAACCAGATCGGGCGCGACCTTGAGCAGCAGGGGGCGGGCGCCCTGAGCCGCGGTCAGCGCGGCCCTGGCCTGGGCCAGGCGGCCCAAAAGCTCGTCCAAGGCCGGACCGGACTGCAGGTCGCGCAGACCCGGCGTATTGGGCGAGGAAATATTGGCGGTGAAATAGTCGGCCAGGGGCCACAGGCGTTCAAGGCCTGTCACATAGTCGCCGATGCGGTCCTGCGAGTCCTTGTTGGCCCCGATATTGGCGCCCACCACGCCTTTGCGCCGCCTTTGCGCCAGGCGGACCGCGAAGGGTTCCAGGCCCTGGTTGTTGAAGCCGAGTCGGTTGATCACCGCCCGGTCCTCGCTCAGGCGAAACAGGCGCGGCCGGGGGTTGCCCGCCTGGGCCAGGGGCGTGACCGTGCCACATTCCACCAGCCCGAAGCCGGCGGCCAGCATGGCGTCCGGGACCTCGGCGTTCTTATCGAAGCCGGCGGCCAAGCCAACGCAGTTGGATAGCTGAAGTCCGCCTAGTCGCGTGGCGAGGATCGCGTCGTCCGGCCCCGGATCGCGGGGCCCCAGGCCAAGCTTCAGGGCGGCGATGGCCGCGCGATGGGCTGGCTCGGGGTCGGCCCAGAGCAGCGCGCGCGCCGCTGCGTCCTGGATCACAGCACGACCTCGGGGATGCCGTCCGGGCCTAGGGGCAGCGGGCGGACCGCCAGAGCCAGGCTCACGTCGAGCGGGGCGTAAAGATGCGGAAACAGGCGGCCCCCCCGCGAGGGCTCCCATTTCACCGCCGCGCCCAGGGCGTCGATGTCCAATACCACCAGCCTCAGGTCCGTCTGGCCTTGGAAGTGTTTGGCGGCGGTTTCCTGGACCTGATCGGCGGCGGACAGATGGATGTAACCGTCCTGCAGGTCCACGGACGAGCCTTCAAAGCGGCCCTTGTCGCAGGCCGCCTGCCATTCCGTGGCCGACACGATCTTGTAGGCCATCCTCATGCTCCGCCGCCTAGGGACTTGGGTGTGAACATGGAAAAGCGCTTACCCGCCAGGTCGAACGCCGCCGCCGCGCCGGTGGGAAAGCCTGCGTGCAACCGCTCCTGGTCAGGGGATCCCTTGCAACGCCGAAGCAGGTCAAGCGCCAACTGGTGCAGGCCGGGGTTGTGGGCCACCACCATCACCACGCCATAGGCGCCGCCGGCAGCCTCGGCCTGCGCCAGAATGGCGTCGGGGTCGGCGTTGTAGAGGGCCTTCGTCAGCACAACCTCGGCGCGGGGGAAGGCCGGCGCGGCGGCTTCCCAGGTCTGGCGTGCGCGCGCCGCAGTCGAGACGATGGCCACGTCCGGCGTCAGGCCCGCGGCCGCCAGGGCCTGGGCCATCAGGACGGCGTCGCGCCTCCCGCGCTCTGTCAGGGCGCGGTCGAAATCCTCACCGCTGGGCGAGCCGGCCTCGGCCTTGCCGTGACGCAGCAAGATCAGCCGCTCCATTCGTCATTTCGCTCCCACAGGACGCCAAGCCGTTCGCAGGTTCATAGGTCCTGCAGGGGCGACAGGGAAGGGCCGCCAGTTGACACCGGGCAGGCGAGGCTATCCAAGACTGGCATGAACCCAAGATTGGCATGAACGCCGAGAAGGACGCGACGTTGGACGAAGGCGGGGGCGTGGCGCGCCTGGCCGGGCCCTTGCGCCTGGATTCCGGCGCCCGTCTGGATCAAGTTGAGATCGCCTATCGCACCTACGGTCGGCTGAACGCGGACAAGAGCAACGCGGTGCTGGTGTGCCACGCCTTGACCGGCGACCAGCATGTGGCCGGGCGGCATCCGGTGGGCGGCAAGCCCGGATGGTGGACTCAGGTCATCGGGCCTGGCCTGCCGCTGGACCCGCAGCGGCACTTCATCATCTGCTCCAATGTGGTTGGCGGCTGCATGGGCTCAACGGGGCCCTCCTCGATCAATCCCGAGACGGGCAAGCCGTGGGGCCTGAGTTTCCCGGTGATCACCATCCCCGACATGGTGCGCGCCCAGGCCCTGTTGTTAGATCATCTGGGCGTCGAGACCTTGTTCGCCGTGGTTGGCGGCTCCATGGGCGGCATGCAGGTGCTGCAGTGGGCGGCCGACTATCCCGAGCGCCTGTTTTCGGCGGTGTGCATCGCCGCCACCGCGCGCCATTCGGCGCAGAATATCGCGTTCCACGAGGTGGGGCGCCAGGCGATCATGGCCGATCCGAGCTGGAACAGCGGCGACTACGCCAGCCTCGGCGGCAGGCCCGAAAAAGGCCTGGCGGTGGCGCGCATGGCCGCCCACATCACCTACCTGTCGGAGGCGGCGTTGCAGCGCAAGTTCGGCCGCGAGCTTCAGCGCGACGGTCTGTCATGGGGATTCGACGCCGACTTCCAGGTGGAAAGCTATCTGCGTCACCAGGGCGCGACGTTCGTCGATCGGTTCGACGCCAATTCCTACCTCTACATCACCCGGGCGATGGACTATTTCGACTTGGCCGCGAGCTATGACGGGGTGCTGGCCGAGGCCTTCCGCAGAGCGCGGCACGTGCAATTCTGCGTGCTGTCCTTCACTTCGGACTGGCTCTATCCCACGCCCGAGAGCCGGGACATCGTGCGCGCCCTGAACGCGTCAGGCGCGCGAGCCAGCTTCGTGGAGATCGACAGCGACAAGGGCCATGACGCCTTCCTGCTGGACGAGCCGGTGATGCGCTCGGTCCTGGCCGGCTTCCTGGATGCGGCAGGCTCAGCGCGGGGGCTGGCGTGAGTCCGGCCGAAGCGGCGCGCCGCGAGGATTTCCGCGCGATCCTGGGCCTGGTCAAGCCGGGCGCGCGGGTGCTCGACATCGGCTGCGGCGAAGGCGCCCTTCTGGAGCTGCTCGGTCATCAAAAGCAGGTCGACGGCCGCGGTCTGGAGATCCAACCCGCCAATGTGGCCTTGTGCCTGGCGCGGGGCTTGGCGGTGGTGCAGGGCGACGCCGACCACGACCTGGACGATTTTCCCACCCGCGCCTTCGACTACGCCATCCTGTCCCAGACGCTGCAGACGGTGCGCCAGCCGCGCCACGTGCTGTCGGAACTGCTGCGCGTCGCCGAGCGGGCCATCGTTTCCTTCCCCAATTTCGGACACTGGCGGGTGCGTTGGTCGCTGATGATACGTGGCCGCATGCCCATGACCGGCGCCTTGCCGCAAGCGTGGTGGGAGACGGAAAACATCCATCTGTGCACGCTGCGGGATTTCACCCAGCTGTGTGAGGCGCTGGATCTGAGCATCGAGGCCTGCGCCGCCCTGGCCGACGGTAAGCCCGCCCGCGCCATCGATCCCATGCGCGCCATCGAGAACTGGCGCGCGGAGCAGGCTCTGTTCCTGCTGAGCCGCAAGGGCTGAGGCCGGGCGTTTGTCGGGCGGCCCAAATCGTTGGCCAGCCCATAGGCCTCGCGCCGCGAGGCATGGCGCCTCACCCAGTAATCGCGGCGGCGTCCTTTTCGCCGGTGCGGATACGCAGGGCGGATTCCAGATCGAGCACGAAAATCTTTCCGTCGCCGATCTTGCCGGTATTGGCGGTGCGGGCGATGGCGTCGATGACCTTGTCGGCCACATCGGTGGACACCGCGATCTCCAGTTTCACCTTGGGCAGAAGTTTCACCTCGTACTCGGCGCCCCGGTAGACTTCGGTCTTGCCCTTCTGGCGGCCGTAGCCGCGCACTTCGGTGACAGTCAGGCCAGAGGCGCCCGCCTCGGTCACCGCGTCCAGCACCGCGTCCAGGCGACTCGGCTTGATGATGGCGCTGATAAGCTTCATGGCGGATTCCCTTAAATTGCAGCTTTACCGTCAAAGCTAAGGCGTTTAGGCGCACCCTCCAAGGGCTTGATGAAGCTTTTGCGCAAGTCAATTCAGATTGCTGCGGCCTTGGCGCGCGACGCCGTTTGCGCCGGCCTTAGCGCTCCGGGGACGAACACCCTGGCGGGGGCGCCTAAGCCTTTGGGTTTGACCGCAAAAGTCTGTTTGACCGCCTCCAGCAGGATCAGTCCGGCGAAGCGCGGCCACAGCCTTGCTCCTGCCTGTTCGAAACTCTCCGCATAGCGAGCCAGGCCGGCGATGGGCGGCGCATAGAGGGCTCGGGACCAGGCGATGGGCTCCAATTCAGCCTCTCGAGCCAGTTGTTCGAGTTGAGCGCGGGTGAAGGGACGGCCATATCCGAACGGCGTAGCTTCGGCGTGGCACCAAACGCCGCTTCGCGCCGCGGCCGCCAGGACGACTCGTCCGGACGGCGCCATGACCCGCCATACCTCCCGCAACAGCGCCAGAGGATCGTCGCTTTCCTCCAGGCTATGCACCAGCAGGATGCGGTCGAACAGGGCGTTGGGAAAAGGCAGGGCGCTCTCGCGCATCAGGCAGGTGCGGTTGCCGGGCCCCGACGAGGGCCAAGCTTCCACGCCCTGTTCCGCCGGCATGGCCGCGACGACCCGCCGCGCCCGGGTGAAGCGCTCCAGGATCGGCGTGGCGTAACCCAGGCCCAGGATGTCGAGCCCGCTTACGTCGCCCCAGGTTTCCGTCAGCTTGCGGCCCAGCATATCCCCCGCGGCCCTGCCCAGGGGGCCCGCGTAGAACTGACGAAGCTCGACCACGTCCCGGCGCATGCGACTCCTTGGAGCCGGACGGCTCCATCTTGAAGGCTGAATCAGGCCCTACATTTTGAATCTGGATCGGCCGAATCCCGTCCGACGCCTCGCCAATATAGGCGGCCTGGGCGCAGCGGCTATCGCTGTATGATACGCAGGCCTATGGTTTCTCGTGGAGTGCGCGCCGTGGCCTTGCAGATCGTCCAGTTTCCGTGCCTGACCGATAATTACGGTTATCTGGTCCGCGACGAGGCCTCAGGCTTGGTCGCCACGATCGATACGCCGGACGCCGCCGCCATCTTGACCGAGCTGGACCGGCGCGGTTGGCGTCTGGACTTTATTTTCAACACCCATTGGCATCCCGACCATGCTGGCGGCAATGCGGTATTGAAGGACAGAACCGCGTGCCTGATCGTCGGCCCTCAGGAAGTGACGCGCATCGCACCGCTCGACCGGCCCGTGTCTGGCGGCGACGAGGTTCGCCTGGGCCAGACGGTGTTTTCGGTGATCGACGTGGGCGGACACACCTTGCAGCACATTGCCTACTACGACGCGGACGACAACATGGCCTTCGTCGGCGACAGCGTGTTTCCCTTGGGCTGCGGGCGCATGTTTGAAGGTCAGCCGCAGCAAATGTGGGCCAGCCTGATGCGCCTCGCAGCCTTGCCCGAGGACACGCTGCTTTACAGCGCGCATGAATACGCTGCGGGCAATGCGCGCTTCGCCCTGTCAGTGGATTCATCGCCGGCGCTGAAACGGCGCGCCGACGCGGTGTTCGCAGCCCGCGCGCGGGGCGAGCCCACGACCCCGTCCACAGTCGCCGAGGAAAAGGCGGCCAATCCCTTCCTTCGGGCGCCGTTACTGGCCGAGGGCCTGGGCCTGGCCGGCCGGCCCGATTACGAGGTGTTCGCGGCCCTGCGCGCCGCCAAGGACGAATTTCGGGGATGAACCGTGATCTGAGCGTCTCGGATCTGACCGCAGAGAGCGTCATCGCCCATCTTGGGCTTCAGCCGCACCCGGAAGGCGGCTGGTACGCCGAAACCTTCCGCGACCCACATGGGGTCGCAGGAAGGGCGGCATCCACCGCCATCTACTATTTGCTGGCCGCCGGACAAACATCCGCCTGGCATCGGGTCAAGGACGCCAGCGAAGTTTGGCACTACTACGCCGGCGCTCCGCTACGCCTGAGTCTGGCCTTGGAGCTGGGTGGTCCGGTCGAGATCCATATCCTGGGTCCGAACCTGGTCGCGGGGCATCGGACTCAGGCGGTGTGCCCGCGCGGCGTATGGCAGAGCGCCGTGACCCTGGGGCCGTGGACCCTGTGCGGCTGCACCGTCGCGCCGGGCTTCCAGTTCGACAGCTTCGAGCTGGCCCCCCATCCGTGGGTCTGAGCGGGCGGCCTTACGGCTATTTCCCGGCCAGGGCTGCGCGCACCAGTCGCTCCGACGACGGCCGGCCGGCGATGCCTTCGGCGGGATCCACGAAAACCTGGATATGCACATGAGCGCCGCCGTCCGGCGAGGCGACCGCAGCGCCCGATCGCGAGCCGGGCTGGAACTGCATCTTGTCCAGATGGCGCAGGAAGGCCCGCCCGTCGTCGCGGCGCGACAGGGTGATGACCGCCTCCGCTGCGGCGGTGGCGGCGTCGGCGAACACCGGCGCGGTGTCGGGCGTGACCTCCACGGCGTCGAAGGTGATCAGGTGCTGGGCGGCGCGGGAGGCGCGGGAGGAGGCCTGCAGCATGTGCTGGAACACCGTATTGGGCGCCATGAAGGGCGGAGGCTGCAGATCCTCGGCGCCGCCCACCATGGCCACGGCCTCGCCGCCAGGGGCGCCGGTGCTGAACAAAGTAAGGCCGCCCAAGCGCGTGGCGCGCAGGATCGGTTCCCCCACGTCGTTTTTATAGATCACATCGCCGCGCGGCCCCGGCGTGGGCTGAAGCACCCACACCTCGGGACTGTCGTCGAACTTCAGGAGCGGCACGCCGCTGGAGCGGTCCAGGATGAAGACCGAACTGTCGCCCGACGAATAGCGGGCTACAGGCGGCGCCGCCAACCCTCGGTCGGCCCGGCCATTGGGCATGTCGCGCAGGGCTAATGGCGGGGCTGACCAGGACGGCAGGCCGCCCGGGTCTTGGGGGCCGAAACCGAAGCGAGGCTCCGGTCGGCCAGGTCTTGCCATGTGCAATAGCCATGCGCCGGACGAGCTGGCTCCGGTCTGCCCGTTTAGATAGGCTCGAGCGGGGACCTGAGAGGGCGTTTCGCCCGCGAAGGGTGCATGGTCGACAGGCGGCAGATCATTGACAGGCTGAGCGAAGGAAACACCAGCCACGCCCAGCGCAGCCAATGCCGTCATGCCGCCGAACACCGCCCATCTGCCTTGGATCATAGCCCATCCAAATGCACTGCGAGTGGGGCCGTTTTTGGACGCTCGAGGCGTCCTCCTGCGTCGTTTCCCCGCATCTGCGCCGCGCATTCCCGCCACCGAGCCCAAATTGTGGGTCAAGCCTCAGGATCCCCGTCTTGTGGCGACCGTCCTCAGGCCTGCTCAAGGCACATGGACACGCCCATTCCCCCGCCAATGCACAGGGTGGCGAGGCCCTTCTGGGCGCCGCGGCGGCCCATCTCGTACAGCAGGGTTGTCAGGATGCGCGCGCCTGACGCGCCGATGGGGTGACCGATGGCGATCGCCCCGCCGTTCACATTGACCTTTTCAGGGTCGAAGCCGAGCGTGCGGCTGACGCACAGCGCCTGGGCGGCGAAGGCCTCGTTGGCCTCGATCAGGTCCAGATCCGCCACGGTCCAGCCCGCCCGCTTCAAGGCGAGTTTGGTCGCCGGAATAGGACCTGTGCCCATTACCGCCGGGTCGACGCCGGCGGTGGCCCAGGAGGCGATGCGCGCCAGCGGCTTGCGACCCCGTGCGGCGGCCTCCTTCTCGGTCATCAGCACGACGGCCGCGGCCCCGTCGTTGATGCCCGAGGCGTTGCCCGCCGTGACCGTGCCATCCTTGGAAAAGGCGGGACGCAGACCGGCGACGGATTCATAGGTGGCGCCCAGGCGGATGTATTCGTCCTTGTCCACCACCGTGTCACCCTTGCGGCCCTTGATGGTCACGGGCGTGATCTCGGCGTCGAACTTGCCGGCCTTCTGGGCCGCCTCCGCGCGGTTCTGCGACAGAACGGCGAACCTGTCCTGGTCCTCACGGGTGATCTGGCCCTGGGAGGCCACGTTCTCGGCCGTCACGCCCATGTGGTACCCGTTGAAGGCATCCCACAGCCCATCCTTGATCATGGTGTCAATCATGGACAGGTCGCCCATTTTGGTCCCGTTGCGTAGGTGCGCGGCGTGGGGGGCCTGGCTCATGCTTTCCTGACCGCCGGCCACCACGATGGAGGCGCCGTCCTTAATCTGCTGCATGCCGATGGCCACGGCCCTCAAGCCTGAGCCGCAGATCTGATTGAGGCTCCAGGCGGGCGTCTCGAAGGGAATGCCGGCGCCGACGGAGGCTTGGCGCGCGGGGCCCTGACCGGCGGCGGCCTGAAGCACGTGGCCCAGCACCACTTCGCTCACTGCGCCCGGTTCGACGCCGGCGCGTTCAAGCGCCGCCTTGATCGCCACGGAGCCGAGCGCCGACGCCGGAAGACTGGCCAAGGCGCCGTTGAAGGCCCCCACGGGCGTGCGAGCGGCCGAAACGATCACGATATCAGTCATGGGAAAGGGCTCCTGCCGATCGTAAGAGGGCAAATAGTGTCCAGTCCCGCTTCAAAGGCGAGACTGGCGAAATTAAGGCCTGCTGCACTAGCGCTGGATGATGTCATCCGCAATAATGTCGCGTTGCACAAGAGCGTGCGAGCGCGACTGAATTCAAATTTGGGGGGACCATGACCGACCCTGCCGCTGCCGAACCGAAATCCGAAAAAACGAAGTCTGGGGGCGAGCGCGTCGTCATCAAGAAGTACGCCAACAGGCGTCTCTACAACACTGCCTCCAGTTCCTATGTGACGCTGGAACATCTGTCGGAGATGGTGAAGAAGCACGTCGACTTCGTGGTCTACGATGCGAAAACCAATGACGATATAACACGCTCCGTTCTGACCCAGATTATCTTCGAAGAAGAAAATCACGGCGAGCAGAACCTGTTGCCCATCCAATTCCTGCGTCAATTGATCCGTTTCTACGGGGACTCGATGCAGTCTCTGGTGCCCAGCTATCTGGAGCTATCGCTGGACAGTTTCACTCAGCAACAGGAACGCATGCGCACGCAGTTGACCGAGACGCTCGGCGCAGGGCAGGGGCTGAAATACTTCGACGAACAAATCCGGCAAAACATGCAGCTGTTCGACCGGGCGATGAAGATGTTCACGCCCTTCGCCTTCCCCGCAACGGACGCGGCCAAGCCGGCTCAGGCGCCGGCCAAGGCCGAAGGCGCCGAATCGCTGGGCGATCTGAAAAAGCAGCTGGAGGAAATGCAGCAGCAGATCGAGAAGCTGGCCTCTAAAAGCTGAGCTGAAAAGACGAGCGCCACCCGGTCTTAACCCTCGTCGGTCATGATGCCGGCGAGGAGCTGGACATGACCGATCCGATCGACCCAATCCGCGGAGCTAACGGCGATCGCCGTAGACGCGCCCGCCGTCAGGCTGATGCGCCGCCGCCGCCGCAGGCCTCCTCGAACTTGCCGGCGGTTCAGCCCGTTCCCGCGCCTGAATCCAAGACGACCGAACCCAAGCCCACGTTGGCGGCCCATCTGCTGGGGCAGGATGGGCAGAAGCGCGGCCTGCGAGGCGGACCCGAGACCCTGGCCAAGGCCAAGACGGCCTATCTCAACGCCGAGTGGTCCGGGCGGACCGACCGTCGGTTAACGCCGGGCCTGATCTCCAAGACCAAGATTTAGCGGGGTTGGCGCCGGTCTTGCTTGGCGGAAGGGGTCTTGTTCCCCGTAAGGCCCGCCATGAACAGCTTCACCGCCTTCGCCACCCGCACCTTCGACCTTCTGATGGTCGCCCTGGTCTTTACGGTGATGTCGTAGAGCGGGATGTGATCGGCTCGAAGCTGATCGTTGAATTCCGCGCCAAATCAAAAAATCAGAGCCGGATTTGCACTTCGAGAGACGTCATCGGGCTCTAAATCCGGCCAGTCCTCAATCGTGGGTCAGGTCCAGCTCTCGGCGCGAGGCGACGATGGTCACGATGAAGCCGGCCAAAACGTCCAGCAGGACCATCAGCGTGATCAGGAAAAAGGTCGAGGTGGCGAAGGCGCCGAACAGCAGGAACTGAATCAGACAGACGATGAACAGGATCATCGATAGGGAGTGGTTGATGATCGCCACGCGCCGGCTCGAGGTCGACTTGAGCAGTTCGATGAACAGGATGACCAGGGACGCCACCAGCAATAGATCGCCCAGCCCGACCGACCAGACGGCCCCGGAGGCCATGTGTACCGAAAATAGCGGCTGGGACAGCTCATCCTGAGCGTTGGTCGCGCGCAGGCCGCCGAAGGTCAGGGCGACTAGATTGTAGATCAGCACGATCAGGGCCAGTAGCGGAAACGCAGCGAACATGGCGATTCTCCTTCCCGCACGGCAGCCAAGCTAATCCCTTTGGCGGGCTATGCGCAAACGGACGGAGCCGTGGCGCCCTCAGGCCGACTTGCGCACGAGCGGCTGCGGCTGGTCCGCCGGCGCGGCGCCGGGTCCGCGCGGCCGCTTGGCCAGGCCAGTCATTCCGCCCGCGGACAACAGGCTGACGTCGGCCAGGGCGATGCCGATCGACCACTTGTTGGCTGCGGCGATATAGCGCGGCGACCAGATCGGGTCGTACTTGTCCTTGTACCGGCGCACGCCCTGGAAATTGTAGATGTCCTCGCCGCGTTCGAACAAAAGCCGGCCGACGCGGGTCATCAGCGGGGCCAGGGGGCGGCCCTGTAGCCCCGCCAGAGGCGCCATGCCGAACTCAAAGGCCTCATAGCCCTGCTGTTGGCCCCAGCTCAGGAGCTCGACGAACAGGAAATCCATGATGTTCTTGGGCGCCGCTTCGCCGTAGCGCATCAGGTCCATGGAGAAGGACGATCGCTCGGCGGTGGTCCAAAGATTGGCGAAAGCGACGATCCGACCGTCGAGGCGCACAAGGGCGCAGGGGAATTCGTTGATGTAGTCCGGATCGAAACGGCCCATCGAAAAGCCCTTCTCGCCGCCGGCGTGGTGGGACAGCCACTGGTCCGAGATGTCCTTGAGGTCCTGAATGCAGAATGCGGCGTGGCCGGCCTCGATCACCTCGAACACGGCGCCCGCCTCGGCCGCCTTGCGCCAGTTGCGGCGGAGCACCTCGCGCTTACGCCCCTGCAACGAGAAGTCCGCCAGTCGCACGGTCGCCGACTCGCCGGTCTTTTGCAGGGCGAAGCCCAGGTCCACGATTTCTGGCAGGAGGTCCGGTCCGATGGCGTAGAGCGCCGCGCGCGCGGCGTGAGCGTCAGCCAGTTCGCGGAACCGCCATAGCAGCTCCAGGCGCTCGCACACCAAGCCGACCGGCGGGCCAAAGGCGATCCAGGAGCGCCCGCGCACGCCGAACATGAGGAAGCTGGCGCCCGAATCTGAGAACAGGAACCGCTTGTCGCCCAAGAGGGCCAGATTGGAATCGGGGGTGGAGCGTTCGGCCTGGGCCAAAATGGCGCGGGCGCGCTCGAAATCGGGGTCATGATCGGTAACGATCGCGGGGGTCGCCGGGGTCGAGATCAGACGCCACAGGCCGATGACCAGAAACGCCACGCCCACGCCGGTCCAGGCGCGCAGCGAACGACTGGCGTCGGCGCTCACCATCACGCGCCAGAACAGCTGATCGCCGTAGGACACGTTGTGATAGGACCACAGGCTCAGCATCCCGGCGCCGACGATCGCCGCGAAGGCGGACAGCAGCCAGCCTGGCTTGACCTCGATGCGGCTGAGGCGCGCCATCCGCGGGAAGGCCGCGTGCAGGGGCAGCAGAGCCAGGCAAATGCCGGTGAGGATGACCGTCTCGCCCCAGTTTATACCCTTGAGCACCGCCAAGGTCGCCGCCAGGGCCAGCAGGGTCACAGCCGCCGACCAGGCCGCATCCAGTCGCTGCCTCAGACCAAAGGCCACCAGAACCAGCATCAGCCCTATGATGGAGGAGACAAAGTGGCTGACTTCGATCACAGGCAGGGGCGCATGGTCGGCCAGCCACCGCAGGCGCTCCGGATCGCCGGGCGTCGCGCCGGACGCCAGCAGCATGACCCCCGCCGCCAAGGTGAGGAACGCCATTACCGTGGGACCGACCACCAGCGCTGCTGGGCGAATGTCCCGCCAACCGAGCATGAAATTCCTTAAGTCGCTCGTTTCCGAGCCGATAAAGCCCATTATAGCGCCTGAAGGCTGCGCAGGGCCAGAAGTTGGCCCGCGACGGAATAGCGCCCGCGGCTAAAGCGTTCAGATCCGACATGCACGCTCATGACGTGCGGCCCCTTGGGATTCCGTTATGGAAAGGGCCTCGCCGGCCTCGTGGCCGCACCCCTGCGCGAGGGCGGGGGCGCTTGGGTTTGGGCGAAGTCGCCTAAACGCTGAATCGCGCCCTAGTCATGGTCGCGGAAATAGGGTTCCACCTCGCCCTGAAGCTTGATGGTCAGGGGCCTGCCCCGCCGATCGACCTTGGCGCCCAGAGCCAACCGCACCCAGCTCTCGCTGACGCAATATTCCTCGACGTTGGTCTTTTCCTCGCCCTTGAAGCGGATGCCCACGCCCCGTTCCAGAAGTGAGGAGTCGTAAAAAGGGCTACCTGGATCGGTGCTCAGTCGGTCGGGAGGCGCGTCGGTCATGGGAGCTGAAGGCTCGCTGTCTGTGAGCGCTGCCTAAAAGCACAGAGCGCCGCCAATGACCAGACCCCGCACGTCGAGCGCGGTCGCAATTGCCCAGTGTGGCCGGCGGCCAGCCCCGATATAATGGCAGGCTGATTTCCAAAGGATTCGGCATGACGGTTTCCGATCAGGAACTGGTGGCCCAGGCGGGCCTGTGCCGGCTTGCGCCGGAGGCCGTGCGCCCGCGGGCTACGCTGGCTCGCATGCTGCTGGAGGCGGGGCGGTCCGCGGAGGCGCTGCAGGCGGCCGAAATGGCGCTGGCGCTCGATCCCCAAGACGCCGAGGCGCGCGCCGTGCAGGCCGAGGCGACGTCGATCTTGCAGGCCATGGACCCGGCCTTGGCGGTCCTGGAATTGGCCCTGGTGCTACGGCCGAACGACCCCGCTCCAGCTTTGGAGCTTGGCCATAGCTACGCCGAACTGGGGCGGCCCCAGGGCGCTGAACGGGCATTCAAGCAGGCCCTGGCCGCCCAGCCGGGCAACGCCCAGGCCCATGCGGGCCTCGGCGCGCTGTATCTATCGGTGGATATGGAGGATGCCGCCGAACACCACAGTCGCGCGGCCCTGACGGCCCATCCCGGTCATGCCGTCGCCAGTCAGACCCTGGCGACGATCCTTGAGGGCCGCGGAGACCACGCGGAGGCCGAGGCTCTGTTGGACAGAGCCTATGACCGCCAAAGCCTGTTCCTCGAACCGGCCCAGGGCGCGCGCATGACGGTGTTGGTCCTGGCCACCCGCTCCAGCGGTAACATTCCCTATCGATTCCTCATGCCCCCGCGGCAGTACAGCCGTCTGGTCTGGTACATGGAGCACGCCCGAACCGATCAGCAGGACGCCCTGCCCAGCCACGACGTGGTGCTTAACGCCATCGGCGACGCCGATCTGGCCGAGCCGAGCGCGCAGGCGGTCGACCGATTCCTGGCTGTGACCAACAGGCGCGTGCTCAATGCGCCTGACCGAGTCGCCCTGACGCGGCGTGACCGGTTGCCCCAGCGTCTTGAGGGTCTGGACGGCGTGGTTGCGCCGCGCGCCGTGCGGGTGGCCAAGGTCAGCGGTGAAGCCCTGGTCCGGGCGGCTCTGGCGGCGGGGATCACGCCGCCGCTCCTGGCGCGCCCGGCCGGCTCGCACGGGGGCGTTGGCCTGGTGCGGGTGGATGGCCTGGACGCTCTGCGGTCTCTGGGCGACGCCTTCGCCGGCCAAGACGTCTATCTTACCCAGTTCCACGCCTATCAGTCCGATGACGGACGATATCGCAAGGGCCGGGTGATTTTCGTGGACCGGCGCCCCTTCCCCTATCACTGGGCCGTGGCCGAATCCTGGCTGGTGCACTACGAAACCGCTGGCATGGAGGGGGCCGACGAGCGGCAGCTGGAAGAGCGGCTGTTCCTGAGTGATCCGGCGGCCGTGATCGGCGAGGCGGCGTGGCGAGCCGTGGCGGCGATCGGCGAGCGGCTGGATTTGGACTATGCCGGGCTGGATTTCAGCGTCCTGCCGGACGGGCGGCTGCTGGTTTTCGAAGCCAACGCCACCATGCTGGCGCATCCCGAGCCCGACGACGGGGAACTGGCCTACAAGAACGCCGCGGTGGCTAGGATCGTCGAGGCGTTCCAAGCCCTGCTGGCGAAGGCCGCCGACGCCTGAGACGTCGGCGGCCGTTGTTCGCTTACGGACGGGCTTGCTTGGCCACGATGTTTTCCTCGCGGTTCAGCCTGCGGTGCTCGACGCGGGTCAGGTGGCCTCCCATGCGGCGGGCGTCGACGCGTTCCTCGCGGCGCACATGACGCAGTTCCGCGCGCATCAATTGGGCCTTGGCCGGACCCATGCGGCCTTCGCGGCGTTCCACAGCGATCTTGTGGTTCAGCCTGACCAGGCGGCCGTTCACCTCGGCGCGGGCCGGGTGGGTTGCCTGGAAGCGGGTTTCGGCCGAAGCGCCGCTGGCGGCGGTCAGGGCCGTCACCAGGCCCAAAGCGAGAAGCAGAGTCTTGGCGGAAGTCATCATGGTCGGGTCTCCCTTGAGAGATGCAAGCCCTATCGGCTTGGGAGACGTTATGAACCCGCCCGCCTGAACGGCGTCGGCGCACGCTGTTCAGCACACGGTCAGTCTGATGAACGGCGCCTGACAACCGGCCTTCGGCAGGACTTCATCGGGTCCTGGCCGAGGCCTACTTGTGCTGGCGCACCAGGGCCAGGAACTCCTCGCGCGTGCGCGAATCGTCACGCAGCACGCCCATCATGCGGCTGGTGGTCAGGTTGGCGCCGGGCGTGCTGACCCCCCGCAGGGTCATGCAGCTATGTTCAGCTTCGATCACCACGCCGACGCCCTGGGGCTGCAGCACTTGAGAGATGGCCTCGGCGATCTCGGCTGTAAGCTTTTCCTGGATCTGCAGGCGGCGGGAGAAACCCTGCACCACCCGCGCCAGCTTGGAGATGCCCACGACCCGGTTGGTCGGCAGATAGCCCACATGGGCGCGCCCCACGACCGGCAGCATGTGGTGCTCGCAGAAGCTGACCACGCGGATGTCGCTCAGCACGACCAGCTCGTCATAGCCGCCGACCTCCTCGAAGGTCCGCTCCAGATAGGCGCGAGGGTCCTCGCCATAGCCGGCGAACAGTTCGCGGTAGGAACGAACCACGCGGGCGGGCGTATCCGCCAGGCCCTCGCGGTCGGGATCGTCGCCGGCCCAGCGGATCAGGGTGCGCACGGCCGCTTCGGCTTCGGCCTGGGTCGGCGCAGCTTCGTCGGTCATACCCGTCACTCCGTTGCGCTGCTGGGCGCCGCCCGCCCATTCGGCGCGCAGCTTGGGATAGCAGGGACTTTCCCGTCCGGTAAAGCGCGGGGCGGCGGGAGCCTTCGATGCGGGCCTAGTCCTTGACCTCGGCCTGCGGGCGATCGTCACCCGCGGAGATTTCCGCGTGCCAGCGGCCGTCCGCGTCTTCATAGACGATGCCTGTCGTTTCGCCCGGAATTATCTGTTCGCGCGCAGCTCGTTCGGCGGCGGCGCGGGCCCTGTCGTGGGCGGCGAAGGTCTCAGAATAGACGCCGTCCGACCGGTAGGCCCAACCGCCGTCGTGCTCTACGATCTCATAGGTGATCTTGGTCATGGCTTCTCGTCCCGGACGAAGGTGGTGCGGCGTGCAGCCTACACCATCGAGCGGCCCAGAGCCCGGCGCTTTCGTTCAGTGACCGTGATGGGTCAGGGCGTGGATGGCGCTGGCGACGCCCCACCACATCAGCAGGGAGGGGACCAAGGCGGCCAGGACGCCCTTGGCGGGCGAATAGGGCGGAGGACGGTCGGTCTGCTCCAGCCGTCCGGTGTACAGATCGGCCTTGAGTAGGGATTGCAGGTTTCGCGCCCCGGCGTCGGCGTGCGCGCCAATCCCGGCGATCCACGGCGAAGCGGCCTCCTGCGCCGGCTTTGTCGTCAGCGTTTGGTCGGACAAGGACTTGCGAGCTTGCAGAGCGGCCATGCGCGTTCTCCTCCCCCGAACTCTTGCCACACCGCCATTTAATTTCGCGTTGGCTAAGATAGTTAAGGCATGTGAATCTCCGGCTTCTTATCATGGTTTATTGGGAAGTATTCTGCGCCCTTCCGACGCGGGGCCTTTACCTATTCGCAGGCCGATCATCTGGAGTCCGCACGAATTAATGCTGCAGTGCATCAGCGGGCGGGCTTTGAACCGTTGGGTCGGTCATGAGCGATGAGGGAGCCGATGCACAACTGGCGCGGCTGGACGAGGCCGTCGCCCGTGATCCGGGTCACGCCGAGCTGCGCTATGCCCGCGCCAACCTGCTGGCCGGGTTGGGACGCGAAGAGGCGGCCAAGGCGGACTATCTGACGGCCATTGCCCTGAAGCCCGATCACTTCGGAGCGCTGAACGATCTGGGAACCTTGCTTTACCGGACCGACTTCCGCAGCGCCGCGCGTCTGGCCTACGCCGAGGCGGTCAGGCATCACCCGAACAACCCTGTCGGCCGGATCAACCTGGGCAACGCCCTGTTGGCGGAAGGCCAGGACGCCGAGGCCCAGGCTCAGTTCGAGACGGCGCTGGCCCTGGCGCCGGATCACCCGGACGCCCACCAGGGCATGGCCAACCTGTTGCAGCAAAAGGGAGATTGGCAGGCGGCCGAGGTCCACCGTCTGCGCAGCTATGCCGGCAGAACGATCACCCATCTGCCTTATCGCGGTAGCGGGGCGCCCTGCCGGGCGCTGCTGTTGGTGTCCGCCGCCGGCGGCAACACGCCCACCCGCTTCTTGCTGGACGAGCGCCTGTTCGAGACCTTCGTCCTGCCGGTGGAGGCCTTCACGGCCCAGTCCGTCCTGCCGGGCCACCACGTGGTTTTCAACGCGGTGGGCGACGCCGACCTGGGCGCGGCGGCCCTTGATGCGGCCGAGAGGGTGCTGGCCCGCACCCGCGCGCCGGTCGTCAACCCGCCTCAGCGTGTGCGCCCCACTGGCCGGGCCAACAATGCCGCGCGGCTGGGCCGTCTGCCGGACGTGATCGCGCCCAAGATCGTCGCTGGGCCGCGGGGCGATATTGCGGCCGCGGCGGAGATCCTCTGCTATCCAGTCCTGCTGCGCAGTCCCGGCTACCACACCGGCCAGCATTTCGTGAAAGTGGATGGCCCGGGCGACCTGCCGGCGGCTATGGCGTCTCTGCCGGGGCCTGAGCTTTTGGTGATCCAATATCTTGACGCCCGTGACGGTCAGGGCCTTGCCCGAAAATACAGGGCGATGATCGTCGACGGGCGGGTTTATCCCCTGCACTTGGCCCTCTCGCGGGACTGGAAGGTGCACTACTTCAGCGCCGCCATGGCTGACAGCCCGGGCCATCGTGCTGAGGAAGCCGCATTTCTGGCCGACATGGGCGCTGCAGTCGGCCAGCGCGCGGTGAGCGTCCTGGAGCGGATCGGCGCGGCGCTGGGCCTTGATTACGCGGGGGTCGACTTCGCCGTGGCGCCCGACGGCCGGCTGCAGTTGTTCGAGGCTAACGCCGCCATGGTCGTCGCCCCGCCAAGTCCCGAACCCATGTGGAACTATCGTCGCGCGGCGGCCGCGCGGGTGATCGAGGCGGTTCAGGCTATGGTGATGGATCGGGCGGGGTTGGGCGACCTGTGAGCGCCCTCGGCAAGGTATCAGCGCGAGCTGATCGTCGATTTTTTTGCCGGGATTTGCCAGGCGGGCTGGCGCAGAGATTTGCGGATCGTCCCGCCGGAAACGCACTCGATATCGGTGACCACGTTCAGGTCGCGCCGCATCTCCTCCAGGCCCGCCAGATGCACCACGCCCAGCCGGTTGTACGGCGGGTAGTACTCGACCAACTCGCAGCCATCGTCGCTGCAGCGCCATAAGGGCGGCGTATAGTTGCAGGTCTCAGGCATGAGGGTCACCGGCAGGCCGTCGACGTATATCGTCATGCCCAGGGTGAACTGGTCCGAGGAGAACAGGCGCGCCTTTTTGATGACCTGGGCCTGCCGCTTGCGCCAGGCTTCCCAGTGCGGCGCCGTCCGCGCCAGGGCGAACACGCCGCAGTTCAAGGTCCCCCGGTCGGCCATTATGCGAGCGTCGCGTTCGCGCACTCCGGCCTTGCGGGCGTTTTTATAGAGGATGGAGCGCACCTCGGCGAGACCGAACCCCAACCAGCGCAGGCTGATCGTGCGGGCGCTGTAACGGGAGTTCTGTGAGACTATGGCCAGATGGCCCCGTCCGGCGGCTTCGAACATCATGTCGAGGGCGGCGAAGTCCTGCACCCACGCGTCGGCGTCGACCCAGGCGATCAGGTCGGCCCTGGGCGCATAGTCGGGCAGGAAGGGCCGGGCAATCAGGGCCTTGAGGTGATCGCGCCCGCGCGTGCGCCCCGGCGGCAGCGCATAGTGCCATTGGGCGGTCCTGACCTCGGCCGCGAACGCCCTGCGCAGGCTGACGATCTGATCGGGCTGAAGGCCGCAGTCGAGCACCACGATGTCCAGCGCCTCGCGCCCGCGGAACCGGCGGATCGAGGTCAACAGCTCGTAGATCAAGGGGTAGTAGGCCGCGTCGCCGCCCGTCACGATCGCCCGTCTGGGGCCTGAACCACTCTTGAATAAGGTTTCGGTCACGGTGTCTGTCTCGGTCGCTGCTGATGATTAGACGTTCCGAGGAGGGACTATTCCGAATGCCGAGGTGAAATTTACGGCAAGATAACTTCAAATATGTGGCGTCATTCAGGCTTCAAAAGCCACCAAGCTCTAAGCCCGCACACCCTGTTGGAGCCATTGTTGGAAACGGCCGCCCAAGCCCGCTCAAGGGCCGCCCGCCACGCCGAGACGCTCATGGCCGTTTGCGGCATGGGAGCTTGGAGCGGGCGGGGGGAATCGAACCCCCGACATTCAGCTTGGGAAGCTGACGTTCTACCTCTGAACTACGCCCGCGAAGCGATGTGGTTACAATGCCTTGGGCAGTCGGTGTCAACCGCCCCGGCGACTGAACGGCAGAGAATGTAGCGCATACGCAGCAAGCGAAGGGTTGGCGCGAAACGGGAAACGCCGCTTCGCCGACGAGTGGAGGGCGGCGCGACATTTGTTAGCTGAACAGCGCCGGCCTTATGCAGAACGCCAACCCGCGGGGTTGGGCGCGGTTGATTGAAGCTGCCCGATCGGAGGATCGGAATAGCGAAATGGCCGCAGCTTGTTATTGAGGCGCAGATATACGGTTGGGGCGAAGCCCAACGCAAATCTCGCTCGAACGGAGCTATCCAGGAGACGCCTTGTCCATGAAGACCCGCGCCGCCGTCGCCTTCGAGGCGAAGAAACCGCTTGAGATCGTCGAGCTGGACCTGGACGGTCCCAAGGCCGGCGAAGTTCTCGTCGAGATCAAGGCCACCGGCATTTGCCACACCGACGCCTACACCCTGGACGGGCTGGACAGCGAAGGCCTGTTCCCCTCGATCCTGGGTCACGAAGGCGCGGGCGTGGTGCTGGAAGTCGGCGCCGGCGTCACCTCGGTGAAGCCCGGCGACCACGTGATCCCGCTCTACACCCCCGAATGCCGTCAGTGTAAGTCGTGCCTGTCGCGCAAGACCAACCTGTGCACGGCCATCCGCGCCACCCAGGGCAAGGGCCTGATGCCGGACGGCACCAGCCGCTTCTCCTACAGGGGCCAGCCGATCTTTCACTACATGGGCTGCTCGACTTTCGCCAACCACACGGTCCTGCCGGAAATCGCCCTGGCGAAAATCCGCCCAGACGCTCCCTTCGACAAGGCCTGCTACATCGGTTGCGGCGTGACCACGGGGGTGGGCGCGGTGGTCAACACGGCCAAGGTCGAACCGGGCGCCAACTGCGTGGTGTTCGGTCTCGGCGGCATCGGCCTGAACGTGATCCAAGGCCTGAAGATGGTCGGGGCCGACAAGATCATCGGCGTGGATATCAATGACGGCAAGGAAAGCTGGGGCCGCAGGTTCGGCATGACCCACTTCGTCAACCCGAAGAAGATTGACGGCGACATCGTCGCCCACCTTGTCGCCCTGACCGAGGGCGGGGCCGACTACACCTTCGACTGCACCGGCAACACCACGGTCATGCGCCAGGCGCTCGAGGCCTGCCACCGCGGCTGGGGCGAAAGCATCATCATCGGCGTGGCTGAGGCGGGCAAGGAGATCACCACGCGGCCGTTCCAGCTGGTCACCGGGCGCGTCTGGCGCGGCTCGGCTTTCGGCGGCGCGCGCGGACGCACCGACACGCCCAAGATCGTCGACTGGTACATGGAAGGCAAGATTCAGATCGACCCGATGATCACCCACACCTTGCCGCTCGAGCGGATCAACGAGGCCTTCGACCTGATGCATGCGGGCGAGAGCATCCGCTCGGTGGTCGTTTACTAGGATGGGCGGCCCAATGGCCGCTATTTATTGCGCGGGGGGCAGAGGCTCCATGCCCGGCGGCGGTCCCATACCGGCGGGCGGGGGCGAGTCCCAATGCTCGTCGGCTTTGCCGTCTTTCATGCGCCACATATCGAAATGCGTCTCGGAGGTCGTTTTGCCGGGATTCTTCGGATCGGGTTCTTCCTGCACGCTACTGACGATGACGTAATCACCTTCGGCCACCACCGAAACCACTGGGTCGGTCAATTTTTCCGTGACCGGCCTTGGCTTCATGATGGCAAACATCTTCTTCATTCCAGCGCGGCCTGAAGGGATGAACGGATTGTGCTGAATGTAGCGCTCAGTGAGATATGTATCCATGGGCTCTGTAGTGGTGGCCTCGGGGATATACTTGAGTATGTGATAGGCGATCTGCTTGTTGGCATCCAATTTAGGATCGTTGCTATGAAACAGCGCTTCAACGTCAGTTGCTGCAACGACGCGTTCTCCCGCGAATGCGTGGCTATTTAATAGCAAACCCGCCGCCGCCAATGCGCAATACCAGTGACCTTGCATTTTTCTTCCCTAATGAGTCTGCTTATAGAAACGAACCGATTTGCCGAAATGGCAGTACTTAGCGCGTGTATGCAGTAGAACAAGCGCCAACGGGCGCGGAGCGCCTATCGCCATGCCTTGAAGTGCTTGGACAATTGCAGGCCTTGGCGTTGGTAGTGCGAGCCGTCTTGGCCGTACAGGCGCGCGGGACGCTCGGTGAGGGGTTCGAACACCAGGCGGGCCACGGTCTGGCCGTCTTCGAGCAAAAAAGGCGTCTCGTGGCTGCGCACTTCCAACACGCCCCTGGATCCGACGCTGTCGGTCTCCGCCGCGCCGAAGCCCGGATCGAAGAAACCGGCGTAGTGCACGCGAAATTCGCCCACGGAGGGGTCGATTGGCGTCATCTCGGCGGCCTGCAGCACGGGAATCTCCACCGCCTGCTTGGAGGCCAGGATGTAGAACTCCCCCGGGTCCAGCAGCAGTTCGCCGTGGCGCGGCTCAAGCGGCTCCCAGAAGTCACGCGGATCGTGGCCATTCTCCAGGTCCAGGTCGATCACCCCCGCGTGCCGGCGGGCGCGAAAGCCGGCCAGCCGCTCGGTCAGATCCACGCCCACGCTGACGGTGTTGAGGCGCGGCGGGTCGCCCTGCTTCAGGCGAAGCTGGTTCAGCCGCGTGCCCGCCCGCACCAGCACCGAGAAGGTTTGCGGCGCGATCTCCAGATAGAGCGGTCCTTTATAGCCCTCGGCCACGTCGTCGAAGGCGGGGCTGTGATCGGTCAACAGGCGGACGAACACGTCGACCCGGCCGGTGGAGCTCTTGGGATTGGCGCGGCCGCATGTGCCGGCCGGCAAGGCCAGCGCCTCCTGCACCTCGGCGATATAGACGCAGCCTTTCTCCAGCACCGCGCCCGCGGTCAGGTCCAGGCGGTGCATGGCCACGTCCTTCAGCCGCTGGGTGACCTTGCGGCCGGCGCCGGGCAGGAAGGAGGCGCGCACGCGCCAGCAGCTTTCGCCCAGGCGCAGATCGATGCTGGCCGGCTGCACCTGGTCCGGCAGGAACGGGTTCTGGGCTGAGATGGCGCCCTGGTCGATCAGGGCGGACAGGGCCTGGGAAGGCAGAATGCCGGGTTTTGACTTCATCGGGGCGACATTCGCCGCCCGGCGGGAGTCTGTCCAGTGCATGCCGCCTTCCTTTCCTCCTGAAGGGGCAAGGCGCGCTCGCGTCTTGACTTGACCGTGCAGACGCCTTTCATGCCGCCCCTTCGAGGAGCTTGATCATGGCCGATCCGTCCAAGCCGTCAGACCCGAGCCAATGGGAGGTCGCCACCAAGCTGGTGCGCGGGGGGCTCAACCGCTCCGCCTTCGGCGAGACCGCCGAGGCGATCTATCTGACCCAGGGCTATGTCTATGACACAGCCGAGCAGGCCGACGCCCGCTTTGCCGGTGACGAGCCCGGCTTTGTCTATTCGCGCTACGCCAACCCCACCACCAAGATGTTCGAGGACCGGTTGGCCCTGCTCGAGGGGGCCGAGGCATGCCGCGCCACGGCGTCCGGCATGGCTGCGGTGGCCATGTCCATCCAGGGCCTGGTCAAGGCCGGCGACCATGTGGTGGCCGGACGCGCCCTGTTCGGGTCCTGCCGCTGGATCCTGGCCCAATGGCTGCCGCGCTTCGGGGTGGAGACCAGCTTCGTGGCGCCGGACCTGGAGGACTGGCGCGCGGCCGTGCGGCCCAACACCACCGTGTTCGTCATCGAGACGCCGGCCAATCCCTTGCTGGAGATGGTGGACATCGCCGGCGTGGCGGCCATCGCGCGCCAGATCGGGGCCAAGGTGGTGGTGGACAACGTGTTCGCCACGCCGATCTACCAGAAGCCGCTCCAGCTGGGCGCCGACGTGGTGGTCTATTCGGCCACCAAGCACATCGACGGCGGCGGCCGCGTGCTGGGCGGGGCGATCCTGGGCAAGGCCGAGCTGATCGAGGAGGCCTACAAGGACCCCTTGCGCCACCTGGGTCCGTCCTTGTCGCCGTTCAACGCCTGGGTGCTGCTCAAGGGTATGGAGACCCTGGACCTGCGCGTGCGCCGCCAGAGCGAGACCGCCGCCATGCTGGCCGATGTGATCGCCGACCATCCCAAGGTGAAGCGCTGCTTCTATCCTCTGCGCAAGGACCACCCGCAGTACGCCGTGGCCCAAAAGCAGATGACGGGCGGCAGCAACATTGTGTCCTTCGACGTGGGCGACGGCGCGGCGGCCTTCCGCGTGCTCAACGCGCTGGAGCTGGTGGACATCTCCAACAACCTGGGCGACGCCAAGTCCCTGGCCACCCATCCCTGGACCACCACCCACCGCTCCACGCCCGAGGAGGAGCGCCTGGCCATCGGTCTGACCGCCGGATGCATACGTCTGTCGGTGGGGCTGGAAGGGGCCGAGGATCTGCGGCGCGACGTGCTGCAGGCCCTGGATAAGGCGTAGCTCAGGCCTTCAGTTTCGAGGCCGGTCGGCCGCGGAAGCGCGCGGCCGGCGCAGGACCGCCGGTTTAGTCGAGGCTTCCTAGTCGAGACTTTCTAGTCCAGACCGGCGGGCGCGATCTCGTAGGTGCGCGAGCAGTATTCGCAGGTGACGCGGATATGGCCGTCATCCTCGACCATCTCGGCGCGCTCCGCTTGCGGAAAAGACTTGAGCACGGCCATGATCCGCTCCTGCGAGCAGCGGCAGAAAGCCTTCAGGCGCGTGGGCTGGAACAGGCGCACGCCGTCTTCGTGGAACAGGCGCCACAGCAGGGTCTGGGGCGGGACCGTCGGGTCCACCAGTTCATCCTCGCCGAGGGTCTCGAACAGGGCCTGCGCCCGCTCCCAGACCTCGGCGGTCGGCGCGCGCGCGTCGTCCTCGGCCACGTTCTGCAGCAGCATGCCGCCGGCGCGCCAGGAAAAGCCCTCGCCGGTCTGTAGCTGCGCCACCGCCAGGCGCACCCGCGTGGGGGTCTGCTCGGACTGGGCGAAGTAGCGCTCAGCGCACAGGGCCAGGGTCTCGCCCTCGATCGGGGTGACCCCCTGATAGCGGTCCATGTCCGAGCCCTGGTCGACGGTCATGATGAACACGCCCTGGCCCAGCAGGGCGCCGGCCCCGGGGCGGGAGAAGCCGCCCTGCAGAGCGGCGACGCGTTCGGGGTCGAACTTGCAATACCCTCGCAGCAGCCCCTCGGTGTCATAGTCCGCCACCACATAGGCGACAGGCCCGTCGCCCTGGGCCTGAACGATCAGCCGGCCCTTGAACTTCAAGCTGGAGCCGACCAGGGAGGCCAAGACGCAGGCCTCGCCGAGCAGGTTGGCCACCGGCTCGGGATAGGCGTGGCGCCGCAGGATGTCGTCGACCACCTCGGACAGGCGCGCGATGCGGCCGCGCACCGGCCAGCCCTCGATCTGGAACACGGCGATCATGTCCTCGTTCTCGGCGAGGAGGCTATCTTGGGTAGGAGAAATTTCGCTCACGCGCCTAGATAGGGATTGATGTCGCGGCGCGCTACAAGGCTTCGAGGCACCAGGCCAGCACCGCCTTCTGGGCGTGGATGCGGTTCTCCGCCTCGTCCCAGATGACGGACTGGGGACCGTCGATCACCTCGGCCGTCACTTCCTCGCCACGGTGGGCGGGCAGATCGTGGAAGAACAAGGCCTCGGGCTTGGCCAGGGCCATGAGGGCGGCGTCCACCTGATAGGGTCCCAAAGCCTCAAGGCGCGCCTCAGCGTTGGTGTCGCCCATCGAGACCCAGGTGTCGGTGATCACCGCGTCGGCGTCGCGCGCGGCCTGGCGCGGATCGCCCGTCACGCGCACGCTGGCGCCGGCTGCTTTGGCGCGCGCAAGATCCGCAGGGTTCGGATGGAAGCCTTCCGGGCAGGCGATGACCAGCTCGAAGCCGAAGGGCGCGGCGGCGTGAATGAAGCTGGAGCAGACGTTGTTGCCGTCGCCCACCCACGCCAGGGTGCGGCCGGCGATGGACCCGCGGCGTTCCTCATAAGTGAGGATGTCGGCCATGATCTGGCAGGGGTGGCTCTTATCGGTCAGGCCGTTGATCACCGGGGCGCTGGAGGCGGCGGCGAAAGCCTCCACATCCTCGTGCCGGTTGGCGCGGATCATCACCGCGTCGACCATGCGCGAGAGGACCCTGGCGGTGTCCTCTATGGTCTCGCCGCGGCCAAGCTGCATGTCCGATGCGGTGGCGATGGTCGAGGCGCCGCCGAGCTGGCGCATGGCCGCATCGAAGGAGAAGCGGGTGCGCGTGGAGTTCTTCTGGAAGATCATGGCCAGGGTGCGCCCGGCCAGAGGCGCGTCGACGTCCGGCTTGCCCTTGGGCCAGCCCAGGCGCGCGTCCTTGCGCCGCCGAGCCTCGTTCAGGATCGCCTGCAACGTTGCTGCGTCCAGCCGCCACAGGTCCAGGAAATGCCGGGTCATCAGCCGACCTTGGACTGGAGCTGGGCCCGTGCGTCCTGGCACACGGTTTCGAACCGTTCCAGGACCTCGCTTGCCTCCTGGACCGTCATGATCAGGGCCGGCAGCATGCGGATGCAATTGTCGCCCCCTCCGGCGATGAGCAACCTGCGCGCGCGCGCCATCATCATGAACTCACGATTGTTCAGCTTCAGTTGGATGCCGATCAGCAGGCCCAGGCCGCGAACCTCGGAAATCACATCCGGATAGCGGTCGTGCAGGCCCGCGATCTGTTGGCGGAAGTAGCCGCTCAGCATGCGCACATGCTCCAGCAGCGCGGGCTTGGAGATTTCGTCGAAGGCGGCCAGGCCAACTGCCATGGCCAGGGGATTGCCGCCCCAGGTCGAGCCATGCGTCCCGAAGGTCATGCATTCGCCGACCTTATCGGTGGTCAGACAGGCCCCCACCGGGAAGCCGCAGCCCAGAGCCTTGGCCAAGACCATCACGTCGGGCTGGGCCCCTGACCACTCATAGGCGAACAGGCGCCCGGTGCGACCCATGCCGCATTGAATTTCATCGTAGACCAGCAGGATGTCCTGCTCGTCGCAGATGCGGCGAAACTCACGGAGGTCCTCGTCGGAGAATACCCGGCCGCCGCCTTCGCCCTGCACCGGCTCCAGCATGATCGCGGCGGTGTGTGGGCCGATGGCGGCCTTGAGCGCTTCCATGTCGCCGAACGGCACATTGATATAGCCGGGCAGGCGCGGACCAAAGCCCTCCAGATAGGGTGCATAGCCGCCTGCATTGACCGCCGCATAGGTGCGGCCATGGAAGGCGCCCGCGAAGGTGATGACGTCGATCCTCTCGGGCGCGCCCTTGGCGGCGTGATACTTGCGGCAGATCTTCAGCGCCAGCTCCACCGCCTCGGTCCCGGAGTTGGTGAAGAACACCTGGTCGGCGAAGCTGGACGCGCACAGCCGGTCGGCCAGGGCTTCCTGCTCGGGAATGCGGTAGATGTTGGAGACGTGCCAGAGCTTGTTGGCCTGGTCGGTCAGGGCCTTGATCAGCCGCGGGTGCCGATGGCCCAGTCCGTTGACCGCGATGCCGGCGACGCAGTCCAGGTACTCTTCGCCCGTTGTCGAATAGAGGCGCACGCCTTCGCCGCGTTCGAACGCCAGATCGCCACGGCTGTAGACGCCCATGACGTGAGTGGAGGCGGATGCGGGGGATACGGCGGGGCCAGTCAAGGACGCCTCCCAGAAAAGGAAACATCCCCGGACGACGGGGTCCGGGGACGAAAGGCGCGCTTTTCGCGCCTGACGCCGTGGCTGTCAATCACGCCGCTGTCACGGCCAAGCATGGTTTATATTGCATTGCAAAAAGATGTTGATCTGTGCTGCGGTGCAGCATATAAACAAGCCATGCTCGAGCCGGGCAGTTTCCTCCCTGTGACTGGCGGCGCGAGAGCGTCGCCTTTTTTGTTTGTAACTGGGCCTGCGTTTGTAAAATGAATAAGGAGTCTCTCATGAACCGCTTGATTGAACGGATCGAAATCGCAGCCGACCATTCGGCGATGGTCCTCCTGCTGGCGGCCTTGCCGACGGCGGCGGCCGTGATTTTATCGGCGGTATTTTAAGCCTCGACCGGCGAGGCGGCGTCACAACCGATAGCGCGTCTCGGCCGCTATCCATGTTGCGCCGCCGTCGGTTAGGGGCGTGGATGCGACGCCAGATCGTGGCCCGCGGATTCATCGCCTGTTAACCCTGGCCCGCGAGGCTTGCTCCATCAAGGAGCTTCGCCATGGATCTTGGGGAACGCGCGCCCTCGTGGACCGACGCCAAGCCCGGCGTGCTGGACGACTTTGTCCGCAAGGGCCTTCACCTGTTCCAACAGCCGGTGGACGCCGCCGCCGCCGCGGATCTGCTGTCGGATTTGCGGGCCGAGCGCCGCTACGACGAAAGTCTGTTCCTGTCCGAGGCGGAATTCGACGCCGATCCCCAGTATCGCGGGGTCAATCCACGGCCTGGGCGCAATCTTCTTGAGCGATACGCCGATCGGCTGGGCTTCGTGGAGCAGGCGGGCGAGATCGTCGCGGGCCTGACCGCCCTGTTTGGGCCGGATTACGAGCTGATCGACCGCAAGATCGTGTGCGGCGTGCCCGCGTCCTCCATTCCCGACTGGCTGAAGGCGCGCATCCTCGGCAATCCGGTGAACAATCTGGGCGCCTATGTGAAGCCCGCGTTCCGGGACGTGACCTATTTCTACGGAATCGACTTCCACCAGGACCTGATCGACTTCAAGGACCGCGACGCCGATTTCATCACTCTGTACGTATACCTGCATCCGGTCACCTCGGCCGATGCGCCGCTTCATGTCCTTGAGGCGAGCCACACCCTGGGCGCTTCGGTCTTCCCGCACGACCTGACCCGTACGTCGGGCGGCTGGCTATATCGCAACGGCGCGCAGGGCCATGTCGTTTGTCGCCAGCATGTGCTGACCGGAGGGACCGGCTTGGCCGCGATGTGGCACGCCTGCACCCTGCACGGCACCCAGCCGGACGCGGCCGACCACGAACGGATTTCCCTTCGCTATCTGATCGGTCCCAAGGCCGGATCGCGCGGCGGCATCCATGCGGTGAATGAGGCGCTGGGGGTTCCCTTGAGCCTGTCCGGCACCCGCATGGACCTCGACGCGCAGGGCGCCGCGGCGATCAAGGCCAACAGCGTCAACCGCGCCTAGCTGTCCAGATCCAGCGAATAGCCAGCCGAGCGCACGGTGCGGATCGGGTCGTTTTCCACGTCCAGGTTCAAGGCCTTGCGCAGGCGGCCGATATGCACGTCCACCGTGCGGGCTTCCACATAGACGTCCGATCCCCACACCGCGTCCAGCAGCTGTTCGCGGCTGAACACCCGGCCGGGGTGCTGCATCAGATAGTCGAGCAGGCGGAACTCGGTGGGGCCCAGGTGCACCTCGCGGGCGCCCCGGCGCACCCGATGGGCGACGCGATCGACGGTGATATCGCCCTGGCGGATGCGGTCCTCGGCCAGACCCGGCCGGATGCGGCGCAGCACCGCGCGGATGCGCGCGGTCAGCTCGCTCATGGAGAAGGGCTTGACCACATAGTCGTCCGCGCCGGTGTCCAGGCCGCGGATGCGATCGGTCTCCTCGCCCCGGGCGGTGAGCAGGATGATCGGGATGTTGCGCGTCTCGGCCCGCGAGCGCAGGCGCCGGCACACTTCGATGCCGGACACCTTGGGCAGCATCCAGTCCAGCACCACCAGGTCCGGCAGGCGTTCGTCCACCATCACCAGCGCTTCTTCGCCGTCCTGCGCGAGGGCGACGTCGTAGCCTTCCTTGTCGAGGTTGTACTGCAACAGCGTTGCGAGGGCGTCTTCATCCTCAACCACAAGCACATGAGGCGTCACGGGGCTCTACCTCTTACTCGACGGCTGCGGAGCGTTGGAGGGAGTCCCACTTGGGCCGGTCCGACTGCAATTCCTCGCCGGTAATCTCAAAGTGCACGATCTCTGCGATGTTGGTCGCGTGATCGCCGATGCGCTCGAGGTTCTTGGCGATGAACAGCAGATGGGCGCAGGCGTTGATCGTCCGCGGATCGGCCATCATGTAGGTGAGCAGCTCGCGAAACAGGCTGTCGTAGTGCTCGTCGACCTCGTCGTCGCGCGACCACACCGAGGCGGCGCGCTCGATGTCGCCCTTGGAATAGGCGTCCAGCACCTCTTTTACGCGTGAGGTGACCAACTGGCCCATACGCTCGATGGAGCGGGTCAGCGGGGGCAGGGGCTCGGAGCCGGCCAGCACCAGGCAGCGCTTGGCGATGTTCTTGGCCAGGTCGCCGCAGCGCTCCAACTGCATGGAGATCTTCATCGCCGCCACGGTGTGGCGCAGGTCCTGGGCCACCGGCTGGCGCAGGGCGATCAGGCGGATGGCCTTGCGTTCGATCTCGGCCTGCAGCAGGTCCAGCTTATCGTCCCGGTCGATCACTTGGTGAGCCACCGGCAGGTCACGATGCGCCACCGCGTCGATCGAATCCGACAGTTGCGCCTCGGCCAGGCCGCCCAGCCGGGTGACCTCGGCGGTCAGATTGTTCAGCTCCTCGCTGTAGGCCTTTACGGTGTGTTCCATCGTTCAAATCCTCCGTGGTCCGGAGCCCGGCCGGCCAGTACGCCCCGGCGCGGAAAAGGCCCGTGGCGCGCGCGGACACTGCCCTGGCAATGCATTGGCGGCGTGAAGCTTTTATGACGCTTTTGTTACGGCGCCGGCGTTCGCCGCCAAAGGAAAATACACCAGAAACTCCGCGCCTTCGCCTTCGACGGATTCCACAGCCAACCCGCCGCGGTGCCGGTTCATAATGTGTTTGACGATGGCCAGGCCCAGGCCGGTGCCCAGGCGCTCGCCGCTCTTCTGGCCCTCGACCCGGTAGAACCGTTCAGTCAGGCGCGGAAGAACCTGCCTGGACAGGCCCGGCCCGGTGTCCGACACGCGGATGGCGGCGTAGAGGCCGTCGGCGTGATCCGGGGTGAGCAGGGACAACCGAGCGGCATGGGGCTTGCGCAGGGTCACCGCTGCTTCGGCCGCTAACCCGACCTCCAGGCCGATATCCACGGTTCCCCCGCGTCCGGCGTATTTGATGGCGTTGTCCACCAGGTTCTGCACGACCTGGACGATCTGATCGCGGTCGCCCGTCACCACGGCGCGCCCCTTCTCGACCGCTGTCTGCCGTATTGTCACGCCGGCCTCGCGCGCCTGGGGCGACAGGGCGTCGACGACATCCGCCAGGGCCAGCCTTAGATCGACCTGTCCTTGCGGCGCGATGTGTTCGTTCAGCTCGATCCGGCTGAGGGACATCAGATCCTCGATCAGACGGGCCATGCGCCAGGCCTGACGGTCCATGATGTCCAGGAATCGATTGCGCGCCGCTTCGTCATCCTTGGCGTGGCCGCGCAGGGTATCGATGAAGCCGGCGAGGGAGGCGAGCGGCGTGCGCAGCTCGTGACTGGCGTTGGCCAGGAAGTCGGCCCGCATACGCTCGTTGCGCCGGGCGTCGGTCTCGTCGCGCACCAGGAGCAGGGCGCGCTTCATGCCGCCTTGGGCCGGCGACAGCGGCCTGGCCCACGCCCGCCGGTAGCGTTCCTGCGCCCCGCCCGTCTCGTAGGCCGCCTGGCCCAGCCGGTCCTTGAACAGGGCCTCGTCGACCACGTCCAGCACTTCCGGATTGCGGACGGCGGCCACCAGCAGGGTGTTTTCAGCGGACAGGCGGAACATTTCCCGCGCGGCGAGGTTGGCGAACAGGATGCGGCGGCCGGCGAAATCGTCGGGCTCCACGGCCCCGATCACCATCACCGGATCGGGCAGGGCCTCGACCACTTCGTAGAGGGGCGCGAGAAGATCGACAGCGGGCGGATCGGAGGTCCGGCCGAAATCGGCCGCCGTCGCCGTCGGCGCGATTGTCCGACGGACGTCGAATAGGCCGTCCAGCCAGCCGCGGACCCGGAAGGGCGCAGTCGTCAGCCAGGATTTCAGCGGCATGTCGCTCATCGAATCACGGGCTCGCGCCAATTCAAGACCGTTCAGACCATGGCCCTGTGGCGCTCCTATGACAGGACGCCGCAACGGCTGCAAACCGTTGGAACCGGAGTCTTGGCCGAACCGTTTCACGCAGCAAGCGGAGACGATGATGACCCAGGCTTTCAAGGACCAACATTATTCGCCGCGGTTGTGGTTCGGCGCGGCGTCGGCGGCCTTCGTAGGGGTGGCGGGCAGCGCCGCCTTGTGGCTGTTTTTCGCCCCGCCTTCGCCTGCCGCGGTTCGGCAGTCCGCTATTCCGGCGCCGGCCTTCGTCATGCTCTCGGCGATCCGCAGCCGCTGAGGAGATCGGCCACGAGCGCATCGCTGGCTCATCTGGGGGCGGTGGCGATCGGTTCGGCCGCCGGCCTGTGCTCCATGGCCAGTTTCGTGCCCCAGCTGATCAAGATCACGCGAGCGAAGCGCGCCGACGGCGTTTCGGTGCGGACCTATCTCGTGATGGTGGTCGGATTCGTCCTGTGGGTGGCCTATGGCGCCATGCTTGGCAGTTGGCCGGTGGCAGGCTCCAACACGGTGAACCTGATCCTGTCCGCCTGGATTCTGGTCCTCAAGCTTCGCTTCGAACGCCGCGAGCAGCGGCCGCGAAACCTATCCGGCTCTAGGTTTTTGTTTTAACGCGCGTTTTATCCGAAAACCGGTTCCCACTTTTCGGAACGCGCTCTAGCGGCTGACCTCGCGCACGGCCAGGACCATGGCCGCCATCATCAGGCACGCGGCCAGGAAAAAGGGCGCGCCCACCAGCCCAAAGCGGGCCTCGCCGCGCACGGCCATGGAAAAGACCTGAGTGAACAGGGCCGGGCCAAGCATGCCGGTGACGCCGTTGAGGCTGTTGGTGGCGCCCTGCAGGCGGCCCTGTTCGGCCGAGCCCAGCCGCCTGGAAAAGAACGCGTTGATCAAGGGCGTGGAAATCGAGCCGCCGGCCATCAGCAGCACGCCCCACCAGAACGCCGCGCCCTGCTGGGCCAAGGCGATCGCGAGAAAGCCGGCGATGGTCAGGAACAGCCCCAGCATCAGGGTCGGTCGCTCGCCGATGCGGCCGACGGCCCCCGGCAGCAACACGGCCTGGGCCGCCATGCTGCAGATGGCCCAGCCGGTCAGCATCTGTGCGATGGCCCAGACGCCCCAGTGGTAGCGGTAGCCTACATAGAGCACCACGATGTTGGGCAGGGCCTGGGACGACAGGCTGACGAGGAAGGCCACGATCGCCATGCCTCGCAGGCCCGGGTTGGTGCGTAACAGGCGAAAGGCGCCCCAAGGATTGGCCTGGCTCCAGCGGAAGGGGGTGCGACGGTCCCTGGGCAGGGACTCGGGCAGCACGAACAGGCCGTAGCTGGCGTTGAGCAAGCACAGGCACGCCGCGATAAAGAACGGCAGGCGTGGATTGAGCGAACCGGCCAAACCGCCCAGCGCCATGCCGGCGGTGATGCCCAGGCCCGTGGCCGCCCCCAGAAAGCCGAAGGCGCCGGCCCGCTTCTCGGGCGGCGTGGTGTCGGCCAGATAGGCCAGCGCGGCGGGAATGCCGCCAGCCGCGGAGCCAGAAAGGATACGGCCGATGAACAGCCAGCTCAGATGAGGCGCTAGGGCGGTGAGGGTGTAGTCGGCGCCCAGGCCGAAATTGGACAGGAGAATCACGGGGCGCCGGCCGAACCGGTCCGAGATGGCGCCTTGCAGGGGCGAGGTGAGGAACTGCATGGCCGCCCACAGCATGTTGAGCAGGCCGAACAGCTCGGCCGCGCGCGCCGCTCCGCCGCCTGACAGCTGCTGAACCAGGCGCGGCATCACCGGAATGGCCATGCCCACGGCGCACATGTCCAACACGATGGTAACAAAGATGAAAAGCTTCGCCCCGCGTCGCGACCCGGTCGCGCGCGCGGCCTCACCCCCAGCGGGGCTTTGGCCTTTGGAGTCGGGGTCCGGCATGTTGTGGCTCAGCGTTGCACCCAAGCGCGCCAAGGCGGCCCTCGTTCGAGAATGGTCCCCTTTAACGTTCCCGCGACAGGAACTGAAGCCCGCTGGCCGGCTGAGGGTTTTAAGCCGCAGCTCTTAAGGCTTTCCGTTCGACGTCGGGGCCGGCTCAATAGATAATCAGATGATTCGATTTGGCGGGGCCATGCGCAAGATCACTGTCGCCCTACTTTCGGCCGCCTATCTCTGCCTGGCTCTGACCGGCGCGCTGTTGCTATGGCGCTCTGGCGGCGGCTGGGGCGCAGGCATCGCCGGGCTGATGGGGGGGCTGGGCCTGGCCTTCGCCCTGCATAATCTGGTCGAGCGGGTGGTGGAGCGCGCGCGGCTGGACGGCGAAGTTGGCGCGTTGCGCGAGGCGCACCTGATCCTCGTGGAGCAACTGGAGAAGATCCAGTCCAAGCTGCAGACCCTGGGCGATAGCATACAGGACGACGCCGAACGGCGCTCCGAGGAGCTGACCGGCGAAATGCGCATGCTGGAAGACCTGGTCCAGCGCATGAGCGAAAGCCTGGAAGAGCGGCTGGCCAGCCACGCCGCCGCCGGCCCCTCAAGCCGCCATTCCCAGCAGAGCGTCGCCCTCCTCGACACCGTGCGACAGGCCCTCACCGAAAATCGCGTGGACCTGTACCTGCAGCCGGTGGTCAGCCTGCCCCAAAGGCGCACGGTGTTCTACGAGAGCTTCTCACGCCTGCGCGACGAAAGCGGGCGCATCATGATGCCGGCCGAGTACCTGTCTGTGGCCGAGCCAGAGGGATTGGTCAGCGCCATCGACAACCTGTTGCTGTTCCGCTGCGCCCAGATCGTGCGGCGGCTGGCGCGGCAGGACCGCAAGGTGGGCATCTTCTGCAATATCTCGCTGGCCTCGCTGTCGGACGAGACCTTCTTCCCCCAGTTCCTCGAGTTCCTGTCCGAGAACAAGGACATGTCCGGCGCCTTGATCTTCGAGCTGGGTCAGGCGGCGTTCCAGCGGCGCGGATCGACCGAGGCGCGCAACATGGCCAAGCTGGCCGACCTGGGCTTCCGCTTCTCCCTGGACAAGGTGACGGACCTGGAATTCGACTTCCCCGACCTGTCGCGGGCCGACGTGAAGTTCGTCAAGATCGGTGCGGACATCCTGCTGCAGCAACTGCTGGAAGTGGAGGGCCGTATGACCCTCAAATCCCTGCGCGATATCCAAGCCTCGGACTTCGCCGGCCTGACCCGCCGCTATGGCGTGGAGGTGATCGCCGAGAAGGTCGAGACCGAACACCAGGTGGTGAACATCCTTGAGCTCGACATCGCCTACGGCCAGGGCCACCTGTTCGGCGAACCCCGCGCCATCAAGGAACAGATTCTGCACGAGGCCGACCCTCCTGCGGATTTCATGCGTTCGACGCTGAGGCGCCGCGCCGGGGGGTGGTAGGGTAGGGTCGCATCCATCGCGACCCATGAATGGAATCCCCGCCATGCCTGACGGCGCCGCTAAAGCCCATCTTTTTCGTCCCAAGCTCGCCACTGTGCTGTTTGTCGAGGGCTACAGCCGCGACGCCCTGCGTCGGGACGCCTTGGCGGCGCTCACCGTGGCGATCGTGGCCCTGCCGCTGTCCATGGCCATTGCCGTGGCGTCAGGGGTGTCGCCCGAGCGCGGGCTCTACACCTCTATCGTCGGCGGCTTCCTGGTCTCGGCCCTGGGCGGCAGCCGCTTTCAGATCGGCGGGCCGGCCGGCGCCTTCATCACGGTGGTGGCGGCCACAGGCGCCCGGTTCGGTCTTGACGGCCTGCTGCTCGCGGTCCTGATGTCCGGTGTGATGCTGGCGTTGATGGGCGCCTTGCGGCTGGGCGGCCTGATCCGCCACATTCCCCACGCCGTGACCGTAGGTTTCACCTGCGGCATCGCCGTGACCATCTTCGCCAGCCAGGTCAGGGGCCTTGCCGGTCTGCGGCTGGCCGGCGCCGAGCCCGGCCTGCTGCTCCCCAAGCTCGCGGTCCTGGCCCAGGCCTTGCCCACGATCAGTCCGGCCACGCTGGGGCTGGGGCTGGGCTCCGCGGCGCTGATCTTCGCGTTCAAGCGCTGGCTGCCGGCGTGGCCGGGGATGCTGATCGCCGTGGTGCTGGCCTCCGTCCTCGCGGCGCAATTGCACCTGCCGGCGGAGACCATCGGCAGCCGGTTCGGCGGGACGCCACACGGCCTGCCCGCGCCGCGCCTGCCGCCCATCTCGCTGTCCCTGCTGCTTCACCTCATGCCCTCGGCGCTGTCCTTCACTCTGCTGGGCGGCGTGGAAAGCCTGCTGTCGGCCAAGGTGGCCGACGGCATGACCGGCCGCAGGCATCGCTCGAACATGGAGCTGGTGGCCCAGGGGATCGCCAACGTGGGCTCGGCCCTGTTCGGAGGGATCTGCGTGACGGGAACCATCGCGCGCACGGCGACCAATGTGCGGGCCGGCGCGCGCAGCCCCGTGGCCGGCATGATGCACGCGGGCTTTTTGCTGTTGTTCATGCTGGTCGCCGCCCCCTTGGCCAGCTATGTGCCGCTCACCGCCTTGGCGGGGGTGCTGCTGGTGGTGTGCTGGAACATGGCCGAGAAGACCGAGTTCGTGCGCCTGCTGGCCGACTGGCGCGCCGCCGCGGTGCTGCTCACCACCTTCGGCCTGACCGTGGTCAGAGACCTGACCACCGGCATCGTGGCCGGCTGCCTGCTGGCGGCCCTGTTCTTCATCGTCTTCAAGCGCGGCGTGCCCGAAGAAGGCGCTTAAAGCGCCGAGCTTTGAGGCCCTCCACCTTGACTTTTGGCCGCCTCGCGCCTAATTCCCGAGCCGTTAGCACTCGAAGGGTGTGACTGCTAACAGTCCCGCTTCGGCGCTACGCCATTTCAAGCCACCCCGTTCCAACGGAGAGCCCCTATGTCCTTTCGTCCTCTTGGCGACCGCGTTCTCGTGAAGCGCGTCGAAGAAGAATCCAAGACCCGTGGCGGGATCATCATCCCCGATACCGTCAAGGAAAAGCCTCAGGAAGGCGAAGTCCTCGCCGTCGGCCCCGGCGCCCGCGATGAGAGCGGCAAGCGCGTCGAACCCGACGTGAAGGCCGGCGACCGCATCCTGTTCGGCAAGTGGTCCGGCACCGAAGTGAAGATCGACGGTGAAGACCTGATCATCATGAAGGAATCCGACATCCTCGGCGTGGTGGACAAGTCCGCCGCCGCCAAGGCCGCCTGATCACCTCTCATCCCGTTCCAAACCCTCATCCGCAAGGACGAGGGTCTTCTGCAATCTGAAAGAGAACGACCATGGCTGCAAAAACCGTTTATTTCGCCTCGGATTCCCGCGATCGCATGCTGCGCGGCGTGAACATCCTGGCCAACGCCGTGAAGGTGACCCTGGGCCCCAAGGGCCGTAACGTGGTCATCGAGAAGTCCTTCGGCGCCCCGCGCTCGACCAAGGACGGCGTCACCGTCGCCAAGGAAATCGAACTGGAAGACAAGTTCGAGAACCTCGGCGCCCAACTGATCCGTGAAGTCGCCTCCAAGACCAACGACAAGGCCGGCGACGGCACCACCACCGCNNCCCGATGGACCTGAAGCGCGGCGTGGACAAGGCCGTGATCAAGGTGGTCGAGCACATCAAGTCGTCGTCCAAGAAAGTCACCACCAACGACGAGATCGCCCAGGTCGGCACCATCTCGGCCAACGGCGACAAGGACGTCGGGGCCATGATCGCCCGGGCCATGGAAAAGGTCGGCAACGAAGGCGTCATCACCGTTGAGGAAGCCAAGTCCCTGGAAACCGAGCTGGATGTCGTGGAAGGCATGCAGTTCGACCGTGGCTACCTGTCGCCCTACTTCATCACCAACGCCGACAAGATGGAGGCTGTCCTCGAAGAGCCGAACATCCTGCTCTTCGAAAAGAAGCTCTCCTCGCTGCAGCCCCTGCTGCCGGTGCTGGAAGCGGTGGTCCAGTCGGGCCGTCCGCTGTTGATCATCGCCGAAGACGTGGAAGGCGAAGCCCTTGCCACCCTGGTGGTCAACAAACTGCGTGGCGGCCTGCGGGTCGCGGCGGTCAAGGCGCCGGGCTTCGGCGATCGTCGCAAGGCCATGCTGGAAGACCTCGCCATCCTCACCGGTGGCCAGGTGATCAGCGAAGATCTGGGCATCAAGCTTGAGTCGGTCAGCCTGGACATGCTCGGCCGCGCCAAGAAGGTGACCATCACCAAGGACGACACCACCATCGTCGACGGCTCGGGCGACAAGGCTGGCATCGAAGCCCGCATCAAGCAAATCCGTGCGCAGATCGAGGACACCACCTCGGACTACGACAAGGAAAAGCTGCAAGAACGTCTGGCCAAGCTGGCCGGCGGCGTTGCGGTGGTCCGCGTCGGCGGCTCGACCGAAGTGGAAGTGAAGGAAAAGAAGGACCGTGTGGACGACGCCCTCAACGCCACCCGTGCGGCGGTTGAAGAAGGCATCGTTCCGGGCGGCGGCGTGGCCTTGCTGAAGGCTTCCGCGGCGCTGGAAGGCTTCACCGGCCTGAATGCGGATGAAACCGCCGGCATCGCCATCGTGCGGCGCGCCCTGCAGGCCCCGATCCGTCAGATCGCCGAAAACGCCGGCGTGGAAGGCTCGATCGTTGTCGGCAAGGTGCTGGAGAACAAGTCTCCGACCTTCGGCTTCAACGCCCAGACCGAACAGTACGTCGACCTCGTCGCCGACGGCGTGATCGATCCGGCCAAGGTGGTTCGCACCGCCCTGCAGGACGCGGCCTCGGTCGCCGGCCTGCTGATCACCACCGAAGCGGCCATCGCCGACGCGCCGAAGAAGAACGCGCCTGCCCAAATGGGCGGCGGCGATCACGGCATGGGCGGCATGGACTTCTAAAACCCGCTCATCCCCGGTCAACGGAGGGCTTAGCCTGAAGGCCAAGCCGGGGAGCAAGACAATGAGAATGGAGGGCGGGACCGCAAGATCCCGCCCTTTTTCATGGCCGGCGCGTCGTTTTTTCCAGCTCAGGCTGATTTGAGACCAGGATGGGGGAACCGGGCGGGGCCAATTCTGTTGGCTTCCATGGGTTGCCGATCCAAGCTTCAAGATGAAGCCGTCGGGCTCCAAGAACCACCGCGGCTTTGAGGAGATGCATGAGCCAGAGATTTCCGGTCCATGGGCATGGGGCGGTGTTGGTCGCTTTCCCACTGACCGCGGCGCTATTGCTGGGGGGGTGCGCCGCCACGTCCGGCAGTTGGATGCACGGCGGCGAGACCTTGATGCAGCAGTACCGGACGCCCTCCCATGAGATCGATGGCAAGGCAGCGGGCTTGGCGCCGCCGCCCATGGGCTTTCGTTGGTACCGCGTGGATCGCGATTATGTCCTGGCCAGCCGCACCACGGGCCTGATCCTCAAGAGCATGCCGGCTCCCCAAGGCGCCTTGCCGCCCCGCGAAGCCCAGCCTTGAAGCCGGGGTTCGTGCTTTAGGCTTTGCCTGCGCGCCTCAGGGTCAGACGAGTGAAGGCGTCCCGGATAGGCGGGACATGGCGATGCTTGTAATCGAAGCGCGTCTTGGGTTCGTCCAGATGCAGCAGAACGCAAGCGTTGGCCTCAAACAACAAAAGCGCGCCGTCCCCGGTCAGGGCGCAGTCCATGCCGCCGTAATCCAGGTTCAGCCGCCGGGCCGCCGCCTCAGCCGCCGCCGCCGCGCGCTCGCCGAACACCGCGCGCCAGTCGCTCAGGAAGCGCGCTTCCTCTGCGCGCTTCCAGTCCGAACGCCCCATCTCTGCGCGCCAATAGTGCGTCAGCCAGTGCTCCCCGATGGCCAGATGATAGGGAAACACCTGCCGGTCCACGAAAATCAGCCGGTACTTACGCCAATAGCCGTCCGGCGAGTGGAAGTTGTGGAACGGGGTCAGGAGTAGACGCTCGGCGGGGCCGGACGCCAGGTAGGCCGCCTTGTCGCCTGCGTCATTCAGCAGCACCAGATTATCGCCACCGTGGTCGCCCGCCGGCCGCGCCAGGAGCGGACGGTTGATGGCCAGGCCGGCCAGCATGGCCGGATCACAGCGCTCCACCTTGGGTACAATCAAGTCCTCGATGCCCGCGAATAGGTCCCAGGCCCGGTCGCGGCCCGTCTGGGCGATAGCGGCGGGGGGATTGAGCACCGGCTTGCCAAGGCGCGCGATCAGGGCTTCGGCGGCGGCGAACTGCCCGTTGTCATGATCCACATCGCCCAGGGTGCTGAACACCACGTCCACCGTCTGCAGAGCGGCGGGATCGACGCCGCCCAGGGGCGCGCCCGGTTCCTCAGGCGACAGCAGGGTCAGGCTCAAGGTCTCGAAAACCTGATCGTCCACCAGATAGCGGGTCGGCGTGTGCCCGCCGCCGACGGCGCCCAGGATCAGCATGCGGGCGGCGGGCGCGTCGGTCTTGCCGGCGCGGCGCAGCCCGGTGCGGCGGGCTAGGTCGTTGCGCAAGGCGCGCGCATCCAAAGCGAAGCCCGCATCCTCCAGCGTCAGGGCCAGTTCGCCCAATAGCTCGGCTTGGTCCGGCTGGCGCACGCGCTCGGCCCGCAGGGGCTCCAGCGCGATCAGCGGGCTGTGCGCCTTGCGCGCCGCCTGCGCCACCTGGACAAGCAAGGCCAGGCGAAACGCCGAGGCGTCCAGCGGCGTGTGTTTCAGGGCGGCCAGCAGGGCGTGCAGCGCCGCCTCGTACTGGCGCAGGGCCACAAGCACCAGTCCCCGGTTGGCATGGGCTACGCCGTAGGCCGGGTCCAGCGCCACCGCCCGGTCCAGCGCCTCGAGGGCCTCATCCTGCCGGCCCAGGCGGTGCAGACAGGCGCCCAGATCGTTGTGGGCCGGCGCCAGGCGCGGCAGGGCGCGCGCGGCTCGCTCAAGAAAGGCCACAGCCTCATCTTCCCGGTCCCCGCGGGCGGCTATGCGCCCCAGCGCCAGAAGACTGGATCCGGCGTCCGGCGTCACGGCCAAATGCCGGCGCAGCAGGGCTTCAGCCTCGGCCTCGACGCCTGGCTCGTCCGGGCGGTCGGAAAGGATCAGGCCCAGCAAGCCCAGGGCCTGGGCGTGTTGGGGGTCGATCTGCAGGAGGCGTCGGTACAAGGCTTCGGCCTCGGTCACCCGGCCCTGGGCGTGGTCTGTCAAGGCCGCGCGCAACAAGGCCGGAACATCCTGCAACCCGTTCATGCTCCCGCCTTCGCCCGCGTCATCAACAGAAGCTGTGTCGGTCGCCGCCAAGTGTCCAGGGTGAGTCGTATTTTTCGCGGCGCGGGAATTGATCGGCTGACCGCGCGCCTGGACAAGTCAGACTTCGGAACAACAGGCGCAAGCGCATACGGCGCAGGACCACCGCGGCCGCAGGCGATCCTTTTGCGTGCGGCATCGTAGACTCCTTGTGTCTCTTCCCTACAATATAAACGTTTGAAGACTTGCCCGGCGGGACCGGGCTGTCTAACCAGACTATCAAGCCTGCCGTCGACTCGATGTCAGGCGTCGCGAAGCCATTGGAGGAAACGCGATTGATCGATGCAGCCGCAACAGCGATTCCCGGCCTTGACCATGCGCCGACACGCCACAAACGCCTCCTGCAATGGGTCAGCGATATCGCCGACCTCACTCAGCCCGATCGGGTCCACTGGTGCGATGGCTCTGAAGCGGAATGGGATCGGCTTGTCGAGACGCTGATCGAAGGCGGAACCCTGCGGCGCCTCAACCCCGCCAAACGTCCCAATTCCTACGCCGCCAACTCCGATCCGCGCGATGTGGCCCGCGTGGAAAGCCGCACCTTTATCTGCTCGCAGAACAAGGAAGACGCCGGGCCGACCAACAATTGGACCGCGCCGGACGAGATGCGCGCCACCCTGAGGCCCCTGTTCAGCGGGTCCATGCGCGGGCGCACGATGTATGTGGTTCCCTTCAGCATGGGTCCGCTCGGCTCGCCGATCAGCGCCCTGGGCGTGGAGATCACCGACAGCGCCTATGTGGCCCTGTCCATGCGGGTGATGACACGCATGGGCAAGCCGGCGCTGGAGGCCTTGGGCGACGACGGCTTCTTCGTGCCGGCGGTGCACACCCTGGGCGCGCCCCTGGCGGCGGGCCAGAAGGACGTGGCCTGGCCGTGCAACGAAACCAAGTACATCGTGCACTATCCCGAGACCCGCGAGATCTGGTCCTACGGCTCGGGCTACGGCGGCAACGCCCTCTTGGGCAAGAAGTGCTACGCCCTGCGCATCGCCAGCGTCATGGCCCGCGATGAGGGCTGGCTGGCCGAGCATATGCTGATCCTCAAGCTGACTTCGCCGGAAGGCGGTGTCCACTACATCGCCGCGGCGTTCCCCAGCGCCTGCGGTAAGACCAATCTGGCCATGCTGCAGCCGACCATCCCCGGCTGGAAGGCCGAAACCATCGGCGACGATATTTGCTGGATGAGGTTCGGGCGAGACGGCCGGCTCTACGCCATCAATCCTGAGGCCGGCTTCTTCGGCGTGGCGCCCGGCACCGGCGCCAAGACTAACCGCAACGCCATCGACAGTCTTTATGCCAACAGCATCTTCACCAATGTCGCGGTGACCGAGGACGGTGATGTTTGGTGGGAAGGCCTCACCGATGAGCCTCCCGCGCATCTGACCGACTGGCGGGGCCGGCCCTGGACGCCGGACTCGGCCGAACCGGCCGCCCACCCCAACGCCCGTTTCACCGTGCCGGCGAGCCAGTGCCCCACCATAGCGCCGGAATGGGAGGATCCCCAGGGCGTGCCGATCTCGGCCATCCTGTTCGGCGGACGCCGCGCCACGGCCGTACCCCTGGTGACGGAAGCCTATGATTGGCGCCACGGAGTGTTCCTGGCTTCCAACGTAGCCTCCGAAGGGACGGCGGCGGCGGAGAATAAGGTCGGGGAGTTGCGCCGCGACCCCTTCGCCATGTTGCCGTTCTGCGGCTACAACATGGGCGATTATTTCGGCCACTGGCTAAAGCTCGGCGAGCAGGCCGATCCGGAAAAGTTGCCCCGCATCTATTTCGTCAACTGGTTCCGCAAGGATCTGCACGGCAAGTTTGTCTGGCCGGGCTACGGTGAGAACAGCCGTGTGCTCAAGTGGATCGCCCAGCGCCTGGAAGGGACGGCCGAGGCGCACGACACGCCCATCGGGCGTCTGCCGAACAAGGACTCGCTCGACACCGAGGGCCTAAATCTCACGGACGACCAACTGAACCTGCTGCTGTCGGTGGATCGCTCGGTATGGAAAGAGGAAGCAGCCCTCGTTCCGGCCGCCTACGAGCAGTTCGGCGATCGTCTGCCCGCGGCCTTGTGGGCTGAGCACGAGGCGTTGATCGAGCGGTTGGAAGCCTGGCCTCACGATGGTTATGCCGGCAACCGGTAGGCGTAGAGCGCGGCGCGTTTAGGCGCCGCCGCCTGGAGCACGATGGGTTTGGGCGGAATCGCCTAAACGCTGAATCGTTCTCTAGATTCAAATATGTAGAGCCGGATTCNNCGAGAGAAGCCATCCGGCTCTAACCGCTGGATGAAGTCATCGGCCTCTAACGCTGCGCCTGCCAGGCGCTGCGGATGGGGAGCAGTTCGGGGTCGCTCACGGTGGCGGCTTCGACCACGTGGGTGAAATCCAGGCCCAGATAGCGGCCTCGGTTCCACACGACCTCGCCGATATAGATGCGCCCTTCGCGTAGGGACAAAAGCCTGATCGCCTTTGGCGCCCGCCAACTCGCCTTCGGTACGGCGATGCGCGCGCCGTGGTCGGAAAGGTCACGGATCACGCAATCGATGCTGAGCCCCGCCAGTCCGAAGAACAGACGTCCGCCTAGCGTCACCGGACGGCGCAGGGAACGGCGGCGCTCCTGCCCTCGACTATGGGGTGAAAGCGGCGCTGAGCGGACGGATACGGCCATGACCTGGAGGTTAAGCGCGCCGTATTGACCACGCGTTAAAGGTCCACCAGGCGCCTGATGCGCGCTCGAAGCGAAGATTTGGGCGCCGGTGAGCCGCCGCGCCGTATCGGCCAAGCGGCAAGGCTCAGCCCGGCGAGATCATCTTCTCCGGGCGAACGATCGCATCGAATTCCTCGTTCGTCACATAGCCGCCGCCCACCGCTTCCTCGCGCAGGGTGGTGCCGTTCTTGTGTGCGGTCTTGGCGATCTTGGCCGCGTTGTCGTAGCCGATCTTAGGGGCCAGCGCCGTGACCAGCATCAGCGAGCGTTCGAGCGCCGCCTTGATGTTGGCCTCGCGCGGCTCGATGCCGACCACGCAATTGTCGGTGAAGCTGACCGCCGCGTCGGCCATCAAGCGCACCGACTGCAGGAAATTATAGGCCATGACGGGGTTGTAGACGTTCAGTTCGAAATGGCCCTGGCTGTCCGCGAAGGACAAGGCGGCGTTATTGCCGAAGATCTGCACGCACACCTGGGTCATGGCCTCGCATTGGGTCGGGTTGACCTTGCCTGGCATGATGGAGGAGCCCGGCTCGTTTTCCGGCAGGGATAGCTCGCCCAGGCCCGAACGCGGTCCGGAGCCCAGGAGGCGGATATCGTTGGCGATCTTGAACAGGCTGGCGGCCAAGGTGTTGATGGCGCCGTGGCTGAACACCATGGCGTCATGCGCCGCCAAAGCCTCGAACTTATTGGGAGCCGTGGTGAACGGCAGGCCGGTGATCTGGGCGATCTTGTCGGCGACCATCTCGGCGAAGCCGATCGGGGCGTTCAGACCCGTGCCCACCGCCGTGCCGCCCTGGGCCAGCTGCATCAGACCCGGCAGGGTCAGCGTCAGGCGTTCGATGCCGTTGCGCACCTGCTGGGTGTAGCCGGAGAACTCCTGGCCCAGGGTCAAGGGCGTGGCGTCCTGGGTGTGGGTGCGGCCGATCTTGATGATGCCGGCCCAGGCCTGGGCCTTGTCGTTCAGGGCGTTGCCCAGCTTTTCCAGGGCTGGGATCAGCCGGTGGACGATTTCCTCGGCGCAGGCCACGTGCATGGCGGTCGGATAGGTGTCGTTGGACGACTGGCTCATGTTGACGTGGTCGTTGGGATGGACAGGCTTCTTGGAGCCCATCACCCCGCCCATGATCTCGATGGCGCGGTTGGAGATCACCTCGTTGGCGTTCATGTTGGACTGGGTGCCCGAACCCGTTTGCCAAACCGCCAGGGGAAAGTGCGCATCCAGCTTGCCCTCGATCACCTCGTTGGCGGCCTGGACGATCACGGCGCCGATCGCGGGGTCCAGGTGGCCGAGCGCCATGTTGGTCTCAGCGGCCGCGCGCTTGATCACGCCCAGCGCCCGCACCACGGGCAGGGGCTGCTTCTCCCAGCCGATCTTGAAGTTACCCAGCGAGCGTTGCGCCTGGGCGCCCCAGTACTTGTCGGCGGCAACCTCGATGGGGCCGAAAGTGTCGGTTTCGGTGCGCGTGGCGGTCATGATGTCTTTCCCGAATTTCGCTGGCCGCTGGTTTAGCCGGGACGGGGAAGACTGCAAGCCCTACGCGGGTTAGGAAGCGTCAATGGATGAGCTGATCTGGACCGGACGGGGCAAGGTGCGCGCGCGGGAGGCGGCGGGCGAGCTCATCATCGTGGTCGACGGCCTGACCAGCCAGGCCAAATACTACAAACCCCTGATCTACGAGTTCTTCCGCAAGGAGTGGCGCGGCGCGCGGCCGGCGTGGGGCGACTTTTCGGTGGAGATCGCCATGGAATACACCGGCGATCCGCCATGGCTCGATCTGGACAATCTGGCCAAGGCGATCCTGGATTCGATCAAGGGCTACGCCTTCCATGACGACGCCCAGGTGGGCCGCCTGTTGGTCGAACGGCGCGCGGGCGAGCGCGAGCGCATCACCGTGCGCGTCGCCCGACTGGGTTAGGACTGGGTTAGTTGTTCCAGGGCTCCAGGGCGCCCCACAAGGCCAGGAGCAGGGAAAAGCCCGCGAAGACCCCCACGGTGACCGTGAAGCTCAGCTTGCGGCCGGTCGTCCAGCTATCCAGCCGCCGTCCGCCGCGCCAAACCGCCGGAAGCAGAAGAAGCTGACTCAGGCTGGCGAGAGCGCCCACCAGGGCGCAGGCCGAGGCGATCAGAATGAAGACGCCCGGCCAATCGAAGAAGGACTGCGCCGGATTCTTGACCGCCCCCCAGCCCCAGACGGCGAAGGCGCACGCTGCGAGCAGCCAAAGAATGGAGGCGGTGGTTTGCAAGGCGCTGGCGCGCCTTTGCATCGCGGTCTGGCGAAAGTCCCGCCGGTCGCGCACGGCGAGACCGATCAGGGTCGCCAGGCTGGCGACGAGGGCGAGCGCGCCCGTCCAGCCCAGGCCCGCCGGCCGCATGAACCAGCCGGCCCGGACGAACGATTGCTCGCCTGAGGGGGCGAACCAGCGCACGGCGCGCCCGTCCCGCACGTCAAAGAGAGAGACCGCCGAGTCGGCGGACAAGGGTGTGAAGCCGCCGGGGTGGCCAGCGGCCGGCGCCCAGTTTCCGGCGCCCTCGGACGAGCGGATCACCAGCAGGCCGTCCGGCCCTGCGCCGACGGTCGCCGTGCGTGTCAGAAGGTCGACGAACTTTTCCAGGCCGCCATAGCGTCGCCGTTCGCTGAGGTAGTGTCCCGCGTAGAGCTGGCGCTGGGCTGCGGTGTCCGTAGCCCTCGCGGGCGGGGGTCCCTGTGCGCCGGCGTAAAAATGCTCGATGATCAAGGCCGGCAGGCGGTGCGCCATGTCCTCCGCGCCCTCGCTGTTGCCTGCTGAGAACACGCCCAGGCCCAGAGTCGGCGCCAGGGTCATGGCGGCGTGGGACGAGAGGCTGGGGCCATCCAGGCCCAGACCTTCGAATCCACCAGGCAGGGCCTGTTGCTTCAGCCCATAGGTCCAGCCGGCGGTTTCCGGTCCGGCGCTGAGGACTACTGTGCGCAGGGCCTGGGCGGTTTGCTGACCGTAGAACGTGTGGCCGTCCAGCGTTCCGCCGCCCAGCAGCAGCAGCATGTAGCGGGCCATGTCGGCCGCAGTGGAGGATGCGGCGGCGGCGGGGGCAATCTGGCCGGCATAGGCGTACGGCCGTGGTTCAAGCCCCAAGCCCGTCCAGTGGAACTCCTGGGCCACGCCTTGGGCGAGACCGCCGTCCAGAGGCGCCGGCAGGCCGGCCAGCGCGGGGCGGGGTTCGCGGAAACTGGTATGGCCAAGGCCCAGGGGCCGCAGCAGGTCCGCTTCGACGAACCCTTCGAACGGTTGGCCGGCGGCCTGAGACACCGCTTCGCCGGCTAGGGCCGCTTCATAGTCGACATATTCCGCCCTTTGGCCCGGCGCCTGCACGCGACGCGGCCGTTCCTGGCGCAGGTAGGTGTCCAGCGGGCGCACACGCTCGGGATTGCGCTCATAAAGCCGGCCGAGCGCTCGCTCTTCGAAGCCCGAGGCGTGATCGATCAGGTCGCGCAGGCGCACGGGCTCGGCGTAGCCCTGGTCGCGCACCTGCAGCTTTTCCGGCAGGTATAGGTTCACCGGCGCATCCAGCCGCATATGGCCGCGCTCGACCTCGCGCATGACTTCCAACCAGGTGAAGCTGGCCGATAGGGCCCCCAGGCGGAACAGGGTGAGGTCAGGGTCGGCCTGTCGCCGGGGCGCGAAGGCGGATACGCCGTAGGCCTTTTTCAGCAGAACCTGCCCGTTCTGCACCACTGAAACAGCGACGCCGGGAACGTGGCTTTGCAGCATGGCCTCGCGCACCACTCCGTCGACGAAGGCCTCCAATTCCGCGGGCGGTATTGGCTCTCCGGGCGCCAGGCGCGCGCCGGGGGCGGCGACGGAGGCGGGGGCGGTCGGCGGGCGGGCAGGCGAGCGGCGGTAAGCCGGCGCGGGGCCGGGCGGCGGCGCCTCGTTGGCGGGCGCTACAACGTCGAAATCGGAGCTGGCCGGCTCCTG
>PLRV01000037.1:0-24101 GCA_003164925.1 Caulobacteraceae bacterium | reverse complement strand
GGGCGGCGAGGCCACTTACTTTTTCCGGAACTGATCGAGAGAGACCACCTTGGGCTCCTCGCCATTTTCCGTTTGGGCCTGGGCCTCGGGTGCGGCGGCGGGCGGCGCTTCCGCGGGCTCGGCCTGCGGCGGGGCGGCAGGCTCGAATTGCAACAGAAACTGCACGCTCGGATCGTAGAAACGCGTGACGGCCGCATAGGGCACCGAAAGACGCTTGGGCTGGCCGCCGAACTTCAGGGTCACGGTGAAGAAGGTCTCGCCGGGCGCCAGGTCGCGGTACTGGTGCTGCAGAACGATGGTCATCTCCTCGGGGTATTTGGCGAGGAGGTCGACCGGGGCGGACACGCCCGGAGCGTCGGTCTTGAAGGTGATGTAGAAATGATGCGCGCCGGGCAGACCGTCGGGCGAGGCCGCGCGCTTGAGCGCCGAGCGCACGACGCCGCGCAGGGCGTCCTGGGCCATGGCCTCATAGTGCATCAGATCCTCGGGGGTGTCGTCCTGGGCCATCCGTTCCTCAAGCCGTCCATTTGGCAGCCGGACCCTAGCGCTTCGCAAAGCCCGCGCAAAGCCGGTCTATGCCACAGCCGCCGCAAAATCGCGTGCAGACCAAGGACAAGAACGGCGGGCGCCGCGGACGTCGTGGAAAGTGGAGGGCTTCTGGCGCCAGGCGCCCCCATTCTTGACTCAAGAAAGCAGGAGGGCGCCGCGGACGTCGTGGAAAGTGGAGGGCTTCTGTTGCCAGGCGCCCTCCGGGCCCCGCCTAGCGCTGCTAAGACACTAGGGCTTTAGGTCGAGCTTGCTCGCACCGCATTACGCGGCGAGGGCGAACTCTTCAGCGAAGTTATCGTTCGCAGTTAGATTAAGGCCCGAAACGGTGAGCCACGCCGAGAGAAAGCAACGTCTTTACACGTCTGTCGATGCTGATCGGCCCCGCACAGCCCGGCGATAACCCCGGGAAGGAATTGGTGGAGCCGCCGGGAATCGCACCCGGGTCCAGTCCGCTTATTGCACGCGCGTTTATCTCCATAGTCAGACCGAGGCCTGACAGGACCTATATAGGCGCGATTGGTTAGCGGTCCAAGAAGGTAGGCGCCTAGAGCACGATGGGTTTAGGTGGAATCGCCTAAACACTGAATCGTGCTCTAGATTCAAATATGTAGAGCCGGATTCAGACTTCGAGAGAAGTCATCCGGCTCTAACCCAGGCCGCGGGTCAGCGACAGCACGCCGGTGCGTGACAGCTCCACCAGGCCGATGGGGCGCATCAGGGCGACGAACTGGTCGATCTTGGAAGAGGCGCCGGTCAGTTCGAACACGAAGCTCTCGTGGCTGGTGTCGATCACCTTGGCGCGGAAGATGTCGGCCAGGCGCAGGGCTTCGGCGCGGTCATCGCCCTTGCCGCGCACCTTGATCAGGGCCAGTTCGCGCTCGATGCCGAGCGGATCGAGGGTCACGTCCTGCACCCCGCGCACCGACACCATCCGCTCCAGCTGGGCGCGGATCTGCTCCAGGATCAGCGGCGTGCCGGAGGTGACGATGGTGATGCGCGAGACGTGGGCCTCCACATCGGTCTCGGCCACCGTCAGGCTCTCGATGTTGTAGCCGCGCGCCGAGAACAGGCCGACCACCCGCGCCAAGACGCCCGGCTCGTTGTTGACCAGCACGGCGAAGGTGCGCTTTTCCACGGCTTCGTTCAGGCGAGGGGGCATCGAAGTCTTTCTCTCTTTCCGGGCGCTGGCCGGATTTTTCTAACCACAAAGATCACAAAGAACACGAAGGATGCGCCGCGCTCTTTGTGTCCGTCGTGTTCTTCGTGGTTCCAATTCTAATTTGCGCTACCGCTTCGCTGCTTTAGCGCGGGATTACACCAGCATCTTGCCTTCGTCGTCGATGGCGGAGTCCAGATCCACGCCGGAATCGCCCAGCAGCATGTCGTTGTGGGCGCGGCCGGAGGGGATCATGGGGAAGCAGTTCTCCGCCTTGGCCACGCGGCAGTCGAACAGCACCGGACGGCGGGTGTCGATCATCTGCATGATCTTGGCGTCCAGCTCGTCGGGCGTCGAGGCGCGAATGCCCACGCCGCCCATGGCCTCGGCCAGCTTGACGAAGTCCGGCAGGCTTTCCGAATAGGAGTGGCTGTAGCGTTCCCCGTGCAGCAGCTGCTGCCACTGGCGCACCATGCCCATCCATTCGTTGTTGAGGATGAAGATCTTGATCGGCAGGTCGAACTGCACCGCCGTGGAGAACTCCTGCATGGTCATCTGCACCGAGGCCTCGCCGGCGATATCGATCACCAGGGAGTCCGGATGGGCCATCTGGGCGCCGACCGCCGCGGGCAGACCATAGCCCATGGTGCCCAGCCCTCCGGAGGTCATCCAGCGGTTGGGCTCCTCGAAACGGTAGAACTGGGCGGCCCACATCTGGTGCTGGCCCACCTCGGTGCTGATGTAGGTGTCGCGGTCCTTGGTCAGGGCGTACAGCCGCTCGATGGCGTACTGCGGCTTGATGATCTTCGGGTCCTTGCGGTAGGCGAAGCCGTTGCGCGCGCGCCAGGTCTCGATCTGGGCCCGCCAGGCGGTCAGGTCCGCGCCCTCGTGGCCCTTGGCCTTCCAGGCGGCCAGCATGTCGCGCATGACCGAGCCCACGTCGCCGACGATGCCCAGATCCACCAGCACGTTCTTGTTGATGGACGAGGGGTCGATATCGACGTGAATCTTCTTGGAGCCCGGCGAGAAGGCGTCCAGCCGTCCGGTGATGCGGTCATCGAAGCGCGCGCCCAGGCACACCATCACGTCGCAGTCGTGCATGGCGTTGTTGGCCTCGAAGCTGCCGTGCATGCCCAGCATGCCCAGCCACTGCGGATCGGCCGCCGGGAAGGCGCCCAGGCCCATCAGGGTCGAGGTGACCGGCGCGCCGGTCAGATGCGCCAGCTCGCGCAGGGCCTCGCTGGCCTTGGGGCCGGCGTTGATGATGCCGCCGCCGGTGTAGAAGATCGGCCGCCGGGCGGCTGCGATCAGCTCCACCGCCTCGGCGATCTTGGCCTGATCGCCCCGGGTGCGCGGGTTGTAGCTGAACGTCGGCCGCGCCGCCTCTGGCCCGACATAGGGGCCGGGCAGGAACTGCACATCCTTGGGAATGTCGATGACCACCGGTCCCGGCCGGCCCGAGGTGGCGATGTGGAAGGCCTCGTGCACGACGCGCGCCAGGTCCTCAACCCGTTTGACCAGGTAGTTGTGCTTGGTGCACGAGCGGGTGATGCCAACGGTGTCGGCTTCCTGGAAGGCGTCCGATCCGATCAGATGGGTGGCGACCTGGCCGGTGATGACCACCAGAGGAATGGAATCCATCAGGGCGTCGACGATGCCGGTGACCGCATTGGTGGCGCCGGGCCCGGAGGTGACCAGCACCACCCCCGGCTTGCCGGTGGAGCGGGCATAGCCCTCCGCCGCGTGGGTCGCGCCCTGCTCGTGGCGGACCAGAACGTGTCGCAGGCGTGGTTCGTCGTACAGCGCGTCGTAGATCGGCAGCACCGCCCCGCCCGGATAGCCGAACAGAGTGTCCACGCCTTGGTCCACCAGGGCGCGCACGAGAATCTGGGCGCCGGTCAGAATCTCGGGCTGGGCCTGGATCTGGGTTTTCGTGTCGGTGGCGGTCTGGGTGGTCATGACGGGCTCCTCGGGGGAGGGGATAGGTTATTTAAGGCATGAAAAAAGGCCCGCTAGGGGCCTGAGCATGCGACCGATTACGGCGTGATCAAAAGATCATTCCGCGGTCGGTCGCTCCAATACTACGAGGTTCGCGCGCACGCGTGCATCTCCTTGAGAGGCTTATGTGATGCCACGGTCGGGGTATGTGGTCAAGCGCGGGCGGGATGGGACAAAGGCGATTTCAGCGACGATTTATGCCGGTGGCCGACGCCTTGAAACATCAAAGTGAGATGCGGATTGGGGCTCAGGATGAAGCCGCCCGGCTCGAAACCGCCGCCAGGAAATCCTCGACCTCGCGGTCGGTTCTCAGCCTTGGCCAATCGGGGGTCTGGTTTCTGAGCCAGGTCGATTGACGCTTGGCGTAGCGGCGGGTCTGCTGCTGGGCCAGGGCGAGGGCGTCCTTCAGGCTGGTTTGGCCGGTCAGGTGCGCGGCCAGTTCGCGCACGCCCACGGCCTTCATCACAGGCAAGGCAGGCGAGAGCGCCCGCGCCATCAGGGCGCCCACCTCCTCCAGGGCGCCTTCGCGCACGATGGCCTCTAGCCGCGCGTCGCAGCGGGCGTAGAGCGTCGCCCGGTCCGGCTCCAGCGCGGCGGCGCGCCAGCGGCCTTCCGGCAGGGCCGGCCGCGTATCGGCCTGCCACTGACTGATCGCCCGGCCCGTGGCGGTCTGCACCTCCATGGCCCGCACCAGGCGCTGGCGGTCGCCCGGCGCGATGCGTTGCGCCGCTGCCGGATCGATCTTGGCCAGGGCGGCGCGAAATTCGGTCTCGCCCAGCGCCTCGAGCAGAGCCTCGGCCTTGTCGCGTTGGGCGCGGGGGATCGGCGGAATTTCGGCCAGGCCCACGGTGAGCGCGCGGAAATACAGACCTGTGCCGCCTACCACCACGGCCGGCCGGCCCCGCCCTGCGATCTCGTTCAGCACAGCGCTGGCGGCCCGCAGCCAGCGGCCCGCCGACCAGCCATCCGCCCCATCGGCCACGCCGTATAGATGATGGTGCGCGCGGCCCTCGTCCTGTGCGCTCGGCCGGGCGGTCAGCAGGCGCAGATCGCCGTAGAGCTGCAGGGCGTCGGCGTTGACGATTTCCGCATCCAGCCGCTCAGCCAAGCGCAGCGCCAGGGCGGACTTGCCGCTGGCGGTCGGACCGGCGATGAGGAACACCGTGGGGGCTTGCTGAGCCATGGCTTGCGGTCTAACCCGCAGGCCATGCAGTTGGCCATCACCCTCGTCGCGCCCGACCCCTCCGTCCTGCCCGCCGCCCAGGAGCGGGTGGAGCTGATTCTGCCCGCCGCCAGCGCCGTTGTGCGGTCGAGAACCCTGCTGGGTCCCGGGGCGCTGGACCTCGAAATCGACGTCGACCTCACCTTGGACGCCGCCGAGGTGATCCGGGCGGTGCGGCGCGACCTCGACGGCGTGCTGGCGGGTCTGCCGGTCGACACGGCCGTGCAGCCTACGGCGGGCCGCAGGAAACGGCTGTTCCTGGCGGATATGGATTCCACCATCATCGGCTGCGAATGCCTGGACGAGCTGGCCGACTTCGCCGGGGTCAAGGCGCAGGTTTCAGCCATCACCGAGCGGGCCATGCGCGGGGAGATCGACTTCGAGGGCGCCCTGCGCGAGCGGGTCGCCATGCTCGAAGGCCTGCCGATAGGCGCCCTGCAGCAGTGCTACGATCAACGCGTGCAGCTCAATCCGGGCGCGCGCACCCTGGTGCAGACCCTGCGGGCCCATGGCGTGCATTGCGTGCTGGTGTCGGGCGGGTTCACCTTCTTCACCGAACGCGTGGCCGAGGCGGTGGGCTTCCACCAACAGCGCGCCAACCGCTTCGTGGAGCACGGCGGCAAGCTTGCAGGCCAGGTCGAAGATCCCATTCTGGGGCGCGAAGCCAAGCTGGAGACCTTGCGCCAGCAGGCCCAGTTGCTGGAGATCGGCATGGGGGCCTCCGCGGCGATCGGCGACGGCGCCAACGACCTGGCCATGATCGAGGCGGCGGGGCTGGGCGTGGCCTATCGCGCCAAGCCCGTGGTGGCCGCCCAGGCCGATGCCCGTATCGACCATGCCGATCTTACGGCGCTGCTTTACTTTCAGGGTTATCCGGCCGAGTCGTTCAGCGTCTGAGCGGGGTAAAGAGCCGCAACCTGTTGCGCGGCGGAAGAGGCGGCGCCATCTATCGCTCATGTTCATTCAGACCGAAACCACGCCCAACCCGAATGTCCTGAAGTTCCTGCCCGGCCGCGAGGTCATGGGAGAGGGCACGCGGGAGTTTCGCGCCGAGGAGGCCGAGGCCTCGCCCTTGGCGCACGCGATCTTCGAGGTTGCCGGCGTGGAGCGGGTGTTCTTCGGCCCGGATTTTCTCACCGTCACCCGTGCGGACGACGATCTGGACTGGCGCCAGCTCAAGGCGCCGATCCTGGCGGCGATCATGGAGCACTTCACCTCCGGCGCGCCCCTGCTGGCGGGCACGGGCGAGGCCGTCTCGCACGACGACGACGTCTACGAGGGCGATACCGCCCAGGTGGTGGCCGAGATCAAGGATCTGCTGGATTCCCGTATTCGCCCGGCGGTGGCCAAGGACGGCGGCGACATTCTGTTCAACCGCTTCGACGCGGCCACGGGCGTGGTGTTCCTGCACATGCGCGGCGCGTGCTCAGGCTGCCCCTCGTCTTCGGCCACCCTGCGCGCCGGGGTGGAGAACATGCTCAAGCACTATGTGCCGGAAGTGACTCGGGTCGAAGCCGCGCTTTAAATTCAAAAATCCGCAGTCCGAATTGGGCGTCAAACGAAGCCGTCAGGCGCCGCGCCGAAAAATTAAGACGGGCCTTGATCTCCTGGCCACGGATGCTATCTGCAACAGCTGAAGTTGCTAAATGCAGGAGACATCGCCGTGGCCATCCTTGACGCCGCCGGACAGGACCTGATTTTTCGCACGGCGCGCACGCGCAAGGGCTGGTCGCCCGAACCCGTCACCGACGCGCAGATCGGAGAGATCTATGACCTGATGAAGTTCGGTCCGACTTCGCTCAACGGATCGCCCGGCCGGTTCGTCTGGCTCAAAAGCGACGAGGCCAAGGCCCGCATCAAGCCCTATCTGGCGCCTGGCAACTACAAGGCGCTGGCGGCCCCGGTGATCGTGATCATCGGGCACGATTTGGACTGGAACGAGCAGTTGCCCAAGCTTTTCCCCCACGCGCCCGGCGTCAAGGACATGTTCGCCGAGGCGGAGGCCCGCGCCATTCACGCTTTCCGCAACGGCTCGCTGCAAGGCGCCTATCTCATCATCGCCGCCCGGGCGCTCGGCCTGGATGTCGGACCCATGTCGGGCTTTGACAACGCCGGCGTGGACCGTGAATTCTTCGCCGGAACCACAGTCAGGTCCAATTTCATCGCCGCCGTCGGTCACGCCGCCGGAGATGATCTGCCCCCTCGCGGCCCGCGCCTGGCCTTCGAGGAAGCCAACACCGTCCTTTAGCGGCGCGCTTCTAAGGCAGGCCAAAGGGGGCTAAAGCCTCGCCATGATCGTGCTGGGGCTCGATACGGCCGTCGGGGCCTGCTCCGTAGCGGTGCTGTCCGACGGGCAGCCGCTCGCCGTGCTCAGCGAGCCCATGGTGCGCGGCCATCAAGAGCGCCTGGCCTCCATGGTCCGTGACGCGATGGACCAGGCCGGCGTGCCCTTTTCCGCCTTGGACCGCATCGGCGTGACCGTGGGCCCCGGCTCGTTCACCGGTCTGCGCGTGGGTCTGGCTTTCGCCAAGGGCCTGGGTCTGGCCCTCGGCAAATCGGTTGTGGGCGTGGGCGTTCTGGAGGCCCTGGCGGCTTCGGAACCGTTTGGCGGCCTGGTCCTGGCCGTGATCGACGCTCGCCGGGGGCAGGTCTATCTGCAAGCCTTCCGCGACGGCCGCGCGGTCATGGCGCCCGATGTCCTGCCGTTGGAGACCGCCGCCGCCCGCGCCGCGGAGCTTTTTGGCGGGGACGGAATCGCCATCGTGGGTTCGGGCGCGCTCCTGCTGGAGGGGCTGGCGGTCGGAGCGAGGATCATTCCGCGCGCGGCGCCCGATCCTGTGGCCGTGACCCGCCTGGCCGCCGCCAAGCCCGCTATCCCGCCGCGCCCGCTCTATCTGAGAGCTCCCGACGCCAAGCTTCCCGGCGGGATCGACCCGTGACGCTGGCGCCGCTCGACGCCACGCGCGCCCATGACATGGCCGCCCTGCACGCCTTGGCCTTCGCCGCCCCGTGGGACGCCAAGGCCTTCGCCGCCCTGCTGGATGGACCCGGCGTGTTTGCCCTGGGAATGGAGGAAAGGGGCGTTCTGGGCGCCGAGCGGCTCTGCGGCCTGATCCTCATGCGCGCTATCGCCGGAGAGGCGGAGGTGCTGACCCTGGCCACGACGCCAGGCCGGCGCCGTCGGGGCGTGGCCCGCGCTCTGCTGGACGCCGCGCAGCGGTTGGCCTTTGCGCACGGCGCCCGGAAGGCGTTCCTCGAGGTGGCGCATGACAATATCGCCGCGATCGCCCTTTATGAGCGCGCCGGCTTTTCGCGCGTTGGCCGCCGTCCCGGATATTACGCCCGTCCATTCGGCTCCCAGGCGGACGCTCTGGTGCTGTCGCGAACCTTGGAGCCTGGTGACGCTTAACAGCACCCCAGCTTGCGTCTATCCTAACGGCCTGGGCTTTGGGCGAGGCGCATCGTTGGACCGCATCGAGAAAATCTGTATCGAGAAGGGCCTGCGCATGACCGACCAGCGTCGGGTCGTGGCGCGCATCCTGTCCACGTCCAAGGATCATCCCGACGTGGAAGATCTGCACCACCGGGCGCAGAAGATCGATCCGCACATCTCCATCGCCACGGTCTACCGCACGGTGCGTCTGTTCGAGGAAGCCGGCATCATTGAGCGTCACGACTTCCGCGACGGTCGCTCCCGCTACGAGGAAGCGCCCGATGTGCACCACGACCATCTTATCAATATGCGCACCGGCAAGGTGGTGGAGTTCGTCGACGAGGAGATCGAGGCCCTGCAGACCGCCATCGCCAAGCGCCTGGGCTTCAAGCTGGTGGATCACCGGCTGGAGTTGTATGGCGTGCCCCTGGATGAGCGCGAGAGCTGACCCCCTTACCCGTGCATGAGTGATCCCCCAGCCAAGCGGCTGTTCATCAAGTCTTACGGCTGCCAGATGAACGTCTATGATTCCGAGCGCATGGCCGAGGTCCTGCGTCCGCTGGGGTATGCCCTGACCGACCGGCCCGAGGGCGCGGACCTGGTGGTGCTCAACACCTGCCATATCCGCGAGAAGGCCGCCGAGAAGGTCTATTCCGAGCTTGGCCGCCTCAAGGAGATGCGGGCGGAAAAGGCCGAGGCCGGACAGGGCCGCATGGGCGTGGTGGTGGCCGGCTGCGTGGCCCAGGCCGAGGGCGAGGAGATCATCCGCCGCGCCCCGGTGGTGGACCTGGTCGTGGGGCCTCAGGCCTATCATAAGTTGCCCGAGTTGATCGCGCGGGCCAGCCGGCAGATGGGCGAGCGCCTGGCCGCTGACTTCACGCCGGAGGAAAAGTTCGACGCCCTGCCCAAGGCGCGCGAGGCCGGCGGCGTATCCGCCTTCCTGACCGTGCAGGAGGGCTGCGACAAGTTCTGCACCTTCTGCGTGGTGCCCTATACCCGCGGCGGGGAGTATTCACGGCCGGCCGACGCCATCGAGGCCGAGGCGCGCGGGCTGGTGGCGCAGGGCGTGCGCGAGCTGACCCTGCTGGGCCAAAACGTCAACGCCTATGGCGGGAAAGACGAAGGCAGTTCCGGCGGCTTGGCTGCGCTGGTGCGGCGTCTGGCCCGGATCGAGGGGCTGGAGCGCATCCGCTACACCACCAGCCACCCGCGTGAGATGGACGAGGCGCTGATCGCGGCGCATGCGGAGGTTCCGCAACTGATGCCCTATCTGCACCTGCCGGTGCAGTCCGGCTCGGACCGCATCTTGCGCGCCATGAACCGGGGCCACACCATCGAGGATTACCGCAAGCTGATCGACAAGATCCGCGCGGCGCGGTCCGATATCGCCCTGTCCTGTGATTTCATTGTCGGCTTCCCCGGCGAGACCGACGCCGATTTCGAGGCCACCCTCAGCCTGATGCGCGACGTTGGCTATGCCTCCGCCTTCGCTTTCAAATATTCGCGCCGCCCTGGCACTCCCGCCGCGTCCATGGCCGGCCAGGTGGACGAAAGCGTCAAGGAACAGCGCCTGGCGCGGCTGCTGGAGCTTTTGGAGCAGCAGCAGCGCGCCTTCAACGCCGCCCAGGTCGGGCGCACCGTTGATGTGTTGTTCGAGCGGCCTGGACGCCATGAAGGCCAGATTCTCGGCCGCAGCCCCTTCCTGCAGGCGGTGCATGTGCAAGGCCCGCAGACGCTGATCGGCCAGGTCGCGCCGGTGAAGATCGGAGCGGCGGCCATGAACAGCCTCACTGGCGAGCTTGTGGCGAGCGAGCTTGCGCGGGTCCTCGCTTGAGCGCCCCCGGCGAAGAGTTCCTGCCCCTGCCTGACGCCGCCGCGCGCGCCATTGCCGGGGCGGCCGGGCGTCACGCGGCTCTGATCGAGGACGCTTTCGACGTGCTGGTGGAAACCCCCGGCGGCGGGGTGTCCCTGCGCGGCGGGGCCAAGAACCGCGCGGCAGCCAAGCGGGCGGTCAAGACTATCGCCCAGCAGGTCCTTTCCGGCGCCGAAATCGCCGAGGCGGATGTGCGGGTGGCGATTTCGGCGGCCCTCAAGGGCGAGCCGGGTCCCGGCGGGGCGGCCCTGCCGCTGGGCAAGCGCGGGCCGATCCTGGCAAAGACGGCGGCGCAGGCGGCCTATCTGGAGCTTTTGGCCTCCAACGAGCTGGTGTTCGGCGTCGGCCCGGCCGGCACCGGCAAGACCTTCCTGGCGGTGGCGCACGGCGCGTCCTTGCTGCTGCGCGGCCAGGTGGACCGGCTGGTGGTCACGCGGCCGGCGGTGGAGGCGGGCGAGCGGCTGGGCTTCTTGCCCGGCGACCTGACCGAAAAGGTCGATCCCTATATGGCGCCGGTGTGGGAGGCGCTGTCGGATATCCTGGGCGCCGAGCAACTGCGCCGTCGCCGGGACAAGGGCGAAATCGAGGTGGCGCCCATCGCCTTCATGCGCGGGCGCACGCTCAATCAGGCCTTCATCGTGGTGGACGAGGCGCAGAACGCCTCGCGTCTGCAGATGAAGATGGTGCTGACCCGCCTGGGCGAGGGCGCGCGCATGGCGGTGACGGGCGATCCCAGTCAGGTGGACCTGCCCAATCCGGGCGATTCAGGCCTGGCTCACGCGGTGGGCATATTGGATGGGACCAAGGGCGTGGGCGTGGCCCGCTTCCGCGCCGAGGACGTGGTGCGTCACCCGCTGGTCGAGCGGATCGTGCGCGCCTACGACGCGGATGCCGCGCGCCAGGCCGGCTTGCCGATCCGCGGCGGGGACTGACCGATGATCGAGGTGGAGGTTGAGGCGGACGCCTGGACCAAGGCTTTGCCGGAGGTCGAGACGGTGACGCTGAAGGCGGCCGAGGCGGCGCTTGAAACCGTCGAGGGGGGAGGGAGCTTCGCCATCCTGCTCACGGACGACGAAACCCTGCGCGAGCTTAACGCCCGCTTTCTGGGCAAGGATAAGCCCACCAACGTGCTGTCCTTCCCCGCGCCGGCCAATCCCGACCGTCATCTGGGCGATATCGCCCTGGCTTACGGCGTATGCGCCCGGGAAGCCGGCGAACAGGGCAAAACCCTGTCCCAGCACCTTTCACATCTGACAGTGCATGGTGTTTTGCATCTTCTGGGCTACGATCATCAGGACGACGGCGAGGCCGAGGCCATGGAGGCTGTGGAGCGCGCCGTGCTGGAGGCTTTGGGCGTGCCCGATCCCTACGCCGTCGAGCTGGAGCGCTGAGCGCGCGATGCCCAGCGCCGACGAACCGTTCTCCGATCCTCCCCCGTCCGCGGCCCCCGGCATGAGCCGAGGCGTGCGCGCCATATTGCGTCGCTTCCGCCGGTCGACCAAAACCGACGGACATCAGACACTCGGTCCCGTGGCATTGGCCCAGGCGCAGGCCACGGCGGCGCAGGTGGACATCGTCGACCAGGCCCAGGCCTTCAAGACCCTCCATGTATCGGAGGTGATGACTCCGCGCGCCGACATCATGGCCATCGAAATCTCCTCGCCGTTCGAGGAGGTCGTGCGCCAGTTCGCCGAGGTGGAGCACTCGCGCATGCCGGTCTACCGCGAGACGCTCGATGATCCGGTCGGCGTGGTGCACATCAAGGACGTGTTCAAGCTCCTGGCCGAGGACGGCGGCGGGCCCGCGCCCCGCGATCCGGTGCTGCACCGCCTGCGGCGCGACGTCCTCTATGTGCCCGGCTCCATGCGCGCGGCCGACCTTCTGGTGCGCATGCAGAGCACACGCATCCACCTGGCCCTGGTGATCGACGAGTTCGGCGGCACCGACGGCCTGGTGTCCCTGGAGGATCTGGTCGAGGCGGTGGTGGGCGATATCGCCGACGAACACGACGAGGCGGGTCCCGCGCCGATCGACGTGCGGCCCGGCGGGGTGGTCGAAGCCGACGCGCGCGCTTCCTTGGAGGCGTTGGAAGAGGCGCTCGGCCGCCAACTGACGCCTGACGACCTGGCCGACGAGGATATCGACACCGTCGGCGGTTTGGTCTCGGCCTTGGCCGGACGGGTGCCTCAGCGCGGCGAGGTGATCGCTCATCCGGACGGGCTGGAGTTCGAGGTCACCGATGCGGACCCGCGCCGCATCAAGCGCGTGCGCGTGCGGCCCGCCCGCACGCTGCCGGCCGAAGCCGGCGGGTGAGCCTTCCGCCACGCTTCGCGAGAGACGCCGGTCTGGCGCTGGCGGTGGGCGCCGTCGCGGCCCTGGCCCATCCGCCCTTCGGCTTTCTGCCCGGCCTGATGGGCTACCCGCTGCTGCTGGCCATGTTGGAGCGCGCCGATAGGGCCAAGCCCCTGCGGTCGGCCTTCTGGCGCGGCTGGCTTGCGGGAAGCGCCTATTTCCTGATCGGCTGCTGGTGGGTGGCCGAGGCCTTCCTGGTGGACGCCCTGGAGCAGGGCTGGATGGCGCCCTTCGCCGTCCTCCTACTGGCGGGGGGGCTGGGCCTGTTTTGGGGGGCGGCTGGGGCGCTCTATATCTGGCTTAAGCCGGCCAATCCCCTGTGGAAGGTCCTGGTGTTCGCCGGCGCCCTGTCGGCGATGGAATGGCTGCGCGGCCATGTGTTCACCGGCTTCCCCTGGGACCTGCCCGGCGAGACCTGGGCGGCCGGCTCGGCGCCGTCTCAGGCCGCCTCGGTTATCGGCGCCTACGGCCTCACATGGTTGACCCTGGCGGCTGTCGCGGCGCTGGCCATGCCCCTGATCGGGGGGCGAGACCGCCAAACCTGGAGGACCGCGTACTGGGGCGCCATCGTCATCGCTGGGCTCTACCTTCTCGGCCTTCAGCGCCTGGACCATGCCGCGCCGGCCGATCCGACCGCGCCGCAATTGCGCATCGTCCAGGCCAACGTGCCCCAGACCCTGCTGGAGGACGGGTCGAGCTTCCCAACCATCCTGTCGCGCTACCTGCGCCTGACCGCCCAGCCTGCCGGGCGGCGTCCGACCATCGTCATCTGGCCCGAGGGCGCCTTGCCGGAGTCGGCCAATGACATGCTGGCGCCCGGCTCATGGGTCGCCTCGGCAATCGCCCAGAGCCTGGGGCCGGACCAGCTTCTGCTGATCGGCTCCTATCGCGTGCTGGGCCCGGCCGCCGCGCCGGAATACCGCAACAGCCTGTTGGCCTTGCGCCGGCAGGACGACGCGAACGGGCCGAAGCTGGCGCTCAAGACCTTCTACGACAAGTATCGCCTGGTCCCCTTCGGCGAGTACCTGCCGATGGACAAGCTCTTGGGCCGGCTGGGGATCAAGAAGCTGGTGCATGTGGGCGACGGCTTCGCCTCGGGGCCGCGGCCCGCGCCCATCGTGGCGCCCGGCGCGCCAGCGATGCAGCCTCTGATCTGCTATGAGGCCCTGTTCCCCGGCTTTGTGCGCCAGGGCGGCCAGCTTACAGGCGTGAGAGCGCGCTGGATCGTCAATGTGTCCGACGACGCCTGGTTCGGCCGTACGTCCGGGCCGTGGCAGCATTTGAACCTGTCGAGCTACCGCGCCATCGAGGAGGGCCTGCCCCTGGTGCGGGCCACGCCCACCGGCGTGTCGGCGGTGATCGACGCCTATGGCCGCAACCCGCGGTCCCTCAGGCTGGGCCTGGGCGAGCAAGGGGTGATCGATGCGCCTCTGCCGCCCGCCCTGGCGCCCACCCTCTACGACCGCTTCGGCGACACGGTGTTCGCCCTGATGCTCGGCCTGTCGTTGCTGGCGGCGTTGACGCGGTTGCGCCCCTTCGCAGCTCGCTTGCGGACATAAAGATATCTTTATATGTTGCTCGGCCTAGTGGCCGTCCGGGCGGCCTTCGTTCATGGAGCCGCGCCTTTGAGCCGTTCGTCCTACATCTTCACCAGCGAAAGCGTGTCCGAAGGCCATCCGGACAAGGTCGCCGACCGCATCTCCGACACCGTGGTCGACGCCTTCCTGCAGGCCGACCCCTATGCGCGGGTGGCGTGCGAGACCATGGTCACCACCAACCGCATTATCCTGGCCGGGGAAGTGCGCGGGCCCGCAGGCGTGGTGGAGAGCCTGGAGGACAAGGTTCGCGCCGCGGTGAAGGACATCGGCTACGAGCAGGAGGGCTTCCACTGGAAGCATGCGGAGTACGCCTGCTACCTGCATTCGCAGTCCGCCGACATCGCCATGGGCGTGGACGCCTCGGGCAACAAGGACGAGGGCGCCGGCGACCAGGGCATCATGTTCGGCTATGCGACGAACGAGACCCCCGAGCTGATGCCGGCCACCCTGCAGTATTCCCAGAACATCCTGTCCGTGCTGGCCAAGGCGCGCAAATCCGGCGAGGAGTCGGGGCTTGAACCGGACGCCAAGAGCCAGGTGACCCTGCAGTACGAGAACGGCAAGCCGGTGCGGGCTACGTCCATCGTGCTGTCGACCCAGCACAAGGACGGCCTGACCCCGGCGGACGTGTCCGACATCGTGCGGCCCTATATCGTCAGCGTCCTGCCCGAGGGCTTCATCGACGCGGCCACCGAATGGCACGTCAATCCCACCGGCAATTTCGTGATCGGCGGACCGGACGGCGACTGCGGCCTGACCGGGCGCAAGATCATCGTGGACACCTACGGCGGGGCGGCGCCCCACGGCGGCGGCGCCTTCTCAGGCAAGGACCCGACCAAGGTGGACCGCTCGGCGGCCTATATGGCCCGCTACCTGGCCAAGAACGTGGTGGCCGCGGGTCTGGCGGACAAGTGCGTGATCCAGATCGGCTACGCCATCGGCGTGTCCAAGCCGCTCAGCTTCTACGTGGACCTTACGAATGGCCAGATCGACCCGGCCAAGCTGGAAAAGGCCCTGCCCGAGCTGGTGGGCGGCGCCACCCCGCGCGCCATCCGCGAACACCTCAAGCTGAACCGCCCGGTCTATGCGCGCACCAGCGCCTATGGCCACTTCGGCCGCACGCCTGACGCCGACGGCGGCTTCTCGTGGGAGAAGACGGATTTGGCGGATGCGTTGAGGGGGCTGGCGTAAGCGGCTCCGCGCACCGAGCCGATTTGCCCTTAAGTTCATGGCGAGTAGTTTTGCTAGAGCCCGAAATCAACTCAAGGCGCGCCTTCGGCGACCGCGCAGCGGCGGCCCGAAGGGCCGGCCTTGACTTGGTTTCGGGCCCTAGCTCCAATCTCACCAAGGGCTTCAGGGCGGGCCAGCTTTTGCAAAAAGCTGTCGCCATAGCCTGAGGTCTGACTCGCCTCAGTGCGGCTTCGGCAACAGTCCGCCTTTGGCTGCGCTACGGCCAAACCAAGCAGCACTACGACAATGACCTACCTCCCAGTGAGGTTGAGCCGAAACCAGACGGGGTCTTTGGAGCGTTGGAGTAGGACGAACGGGTTCCGGGTCATTATTTCGCCTGAGCGCTGGGCGTTCAGATTCAGAACGGTGGTCGCTGCGGCGAAGAGCAGTGCGCCGTCCGCGCTCGATTTAAGCTGCCGCCCAGCCCTTGTCGGCCAGGGGCGCGGGGTCTTCCAGGGCCATTTCGTCCCAGTCCAGGTCCGGCGGCGGGCTGGCGGCGGCGGCGATCACCGCCTGCAGCTCGGCCGCCGAGGCCACGCCGACGATCACGCTGGAGGCTTCGGGCCGCGACAATGCAAAGCCGAGGGCCGCTTGCAGAGGGTCGCTGCGGCCCTCGGCGATCATCCGGCGCACGCGCGACAGCGGCCCTGAGGCGCCCTTGAGCGCCGTGGGCATGCGGTCGGGGGGCAGGAACAACAGGCCCTGCAGGAAGATGGAGCGCAGATGCACCTCCACGCCCATGCCGGCGATCTCGGCCAGGGCGCCGGACACGATCAGGCGCTGGTCGAGCAGGGATACGGGAGCCTGGATGATGTCCGGCTTGAAGCGGCGGGTCAGGCCCACCGGATCGTCCGAGGCGAAACAGGACACGCCCACTGCGCGGAACAGGCCCTCGTCACGCAGGGTGCGCAGACGGTCCCACACGGCCTCGCCATGCTGGCCGAACAGGTCGCCGGCCGCCTGCACCATGATGGCGTCGGCCTTGTCCAGGCGCAGGCGGCGCAGAGCCGCGCGCGCCTCATCCTCGATATAGTCCGGTCCGCGGTCGCAGCGCCCGGCCTTGATCGTCACCCGGAAGGGGCAGGGGCGCGGCATGATGCGGCCGATGGTGGTCTCGGCCTGGCCGAAGGAGACCTGGGCGTCGAGCACGGAGATGCCGGCGCGCGCCGCGATGGACAGGATCTCGGCGCTCTCCTTTTCAGGCGAGCGGCCACGGTAGGTGGAGGGCGGCTGGTCCAGCCCGAGCTGGCCGGCGCCCAGACCGAGCTTTTCCGGGAAGGTCTTGGCCCTGGCCGCCGGCTCGCCGGGCCGCGCCGCGCCGGACCTGGCCGGAAAAGACGTCGTCGGATAGTTCATGCGCCACCCACCATTGTGACAACGCCGCGGCGGCCCAGGCGCGTCTCGCGACCCTTCGATCCCTCGAAGGAGGTTCACAGTCGCGCAAATAGTTTAACGAAGCGGTATCGTTAGCGCGCGATAGGCTGCCGCCTGAGCGAGGTTCCACCCATGCATGCCTTTCCCGCCTATTTTCCCCTGTCGGGCCGCACGGTGGTGATCGTCGGCGAAGGCGAGGCCGCCCGGACCAAGGCGCGCCTGTTCGAGACCGCGCCCGCCGAAATTGTCCTGGTCAGCGAGGACGAGCGCGCGGCCGATCCGCAAACCTACGCCGGGGCGGTGCTGGCCTTCGTGTGCGTGGCCGACGACGCCCTGGCGGCGCGCGCGGCCAAGGCTGCGCGGGATGCCGGGGTGCCGGTAAACGTGATTGACCGGCCCGCGCTCAGCGACTTCTTCACCCCCGCGGTGATCGACCGCGACGAGGTGGTGGCCGCCGTGGGCACCAGCGGCGCGGCGCCGATCCTGGCCTCGCTCCTGCGCAGCGACATCGAGGCTCGCGTGCCGCCCGGCGCCGGACGCGTGGCCGCGCTTTTGGGGCGCCTGCAGGGCGAGGTGCGCGAAGCCTTTCCCGATCAAGCGCAGCGGCGGGCGTTCCTTAGGGCGTCCCTGTCGAGCCCCGCCGCCGAGGCGGCCGCGGCGGGCCAGATGGACCGGGCGGAAGCCTTGCTGCGCGCCTCCCTGACCCAGCACGCGCCGTCCATCGGCCAGGTGCGCTATGTGGATGGCCGAGGACCCGCCGATGGCCTCAGCCTCGCCGCCGCCCGCGCCTTGGCGGAAGCCGATGTGGTGGCGGCCGACGCGGATGCGGACAAGGCGGTGGTCGTGCTGGCCCGGCGCGACGCGCGCAGACTTTCACCGGCCGAGGCGTCGCCCACGGCCCTGGCGGACCTGGCCGAGCAGGGTCTGCAGGTGGTTCGCATCACCGGCGCGGCCGACGCCGGCGAGGAGATGGCCGCGCTGACCGAGGCGGGCGTGCGGGCGCTGGCGATCTGAGGGGGCGTGCGGAATCTGCCCCCCCTCAACCCTTGCCACCGCGAGCGGCGGAGCCATAAGGTATTAGTGTTGGCCTTGAGCCGCTTCCACCGGCAGGCTGACGACCACGGCGGGCAAGATGGTGTTCAGCTTCTGGACAACATCGGGGGTCAGATCCATGGCCGGGTTGGCGCCATAGATGCCGCCGCGCTCGACGATGATGCTGCAGTGGCGGGCCGTGATCGTGGCCACCAGGACGGGTGTGACCGTGGCGGCGATCTGATCCAGCGCCTTGTCGCGGGCCTGGTTGAACTGGGTCTGGCGGGCCTGCACCGTCATCTGCCAAGCTTGCGCCCGCTGCTGCAGGGAGCCCTGCTCAGCCTGGTACTTGGCGGCGGAAAGCTTGGGCTTCTCGGCGGTCAGGGCCTTGTCCGCCGCGGTGATGGCATTGCGCTCGGCGTCAAGCGGAGCCTGAGCGGACTGGGAGAGCTGCTGGAGCTGCTGGTTGACCGAGACGCCGGCCGCGGAGGTGGTCAGGGCCGCATCCTTGGAAAAGACGCACACGCCCTCGATGGGCGGGCCGTAGGTCGGCACATTGGCCGCGGTGGTTTGCGCCGCCGCGGCGCCAGCCGCCAGCACGAAGCCGGCCGCGCCGGCGGCGCGCATCAGAAGAGCGAAGGTTCGCATAAATGTCTTTCTTTGGGTCGTCGGTTTTTGGATCGATGACGGTTATCAGCGCAGGTGCAATGCAAAGATGGCCCAATTAAAGCCGCGAGGTCAATTTCGCGACCGCTCGATCTCCTCAGACCTCTAGCAGCAGGCGCTCCGGATCTTCCAGGATTTCCTTGATGCGCACCAGGAAGGTCACCGCTTCCTTGCCGTCGACGACGCGGTGGTCGTAGCTGACCGCCAGGTACATCATCGGGCGGATGACGACCTGACCGTTCACCGCAACCGGACGCTCCTGGATCTTATGCATGCCCAGGATGCCCGATTGGGGCGCGTTCAGGATCGGGGTGGACATCAGCGAGCCGTAGACCCCGCCGTTGGAGATGGTGAAGGTGCCGCCTTGCAGGTCCTCTATGGCCAGTTGGCCGTCGCGGGCCTTTTTGCCATAGGCGGCGATGGCCTTTTCCACCTCGGCCAGGCTCATGGCGTCGGCGTCGCGCACCACCGGCACGACCAGGCCCTTTTCGGTGCCCACGGCCACGCCGATGTCGTAGTGATTCTTGTAGACGAGGTCCTGGCCGTCGATCTCGGCGTTGACGGCGGGCACTTCCTTGAGGGCCGCGATCGTCGCCTTCACAAAGAAGCCCATGAAGCCCAGCTTGACCCCGTGACGCTTTTCGAAGGCGTCCTTGTAGGTGTTGCGCAGGGTCATCACCGCGGTCATGTCCACCTCGTTGAAGGTGGTCAGCATGGCGGCCGTATTCTGGGCTTCCTTCAGGCGCCGCGCGATGGTCTGGCGCAGGCGCGTCATGCGCACCCGCTCCTCGCGTTCATGCAGCGGGCGCGGCGCGGCGGGCGCAGGCGCCGAAACCGGCGCATTGGCGCGCGCTTCCAGCGCGGCCAGGGCGTCGCCCTTGGTGATGCGGCCGTCCTTGCCCGTGCCCGCGACAGCGGTCGTATCCAGGCCGGTCTCGGCGGCGATGCGCGCCACCGAGGGCGCCAGCGGCTGGGCTGCGGGCGCAGGGGCTGGCGCAGCAGGCGCAGGCTTGGGCGCTTCAACCTTGGCCGGAGCCGGGGCAGCCTTGGCCGGGGCCGCGCCCGCGGCGCCGGCTGTCACCACGCCCAGCACCTGGCCGGGGGTCACGGTGGCGCCTTCGGCGGCGGCGATATCCTGCAGCACCCCGTCGGCAGGGGCCGAGACCTCCAGAGAGACCTTGTCGGTTTCCAGTTCCACGAGGACTTCGTCCTTCTTGACCGGATCGCCGGGCTTCTTGGTCCATCGCGCGACAGTGGCCTCGGCGATGGATTCGCCGAGGGTCGGGGTCAGGATGTCGGTCATGTCAGAACTCCGCAGATCGTATCGTCTTTGACCGAGGCTTGGCCCGGCCTGTTGTCATCAATTGGGGGCCAGGGCGTCGTTGAGGAAGGCGGCCAGTTCCTTCAGGTGCCGACTCATCAGGCCCGCGGCGGTTGAGGCCGAGGCCGGGCGGCCGGTGTAGCGGGCGCGCTTGGCCTTGACCTTCAGCTTGGCCAGCGTCAGCTCGAGCCACGGGTCGACGAAGGACCAGCCGCCCATGTTCTTGGGCTCTTCCTGGCACCACACCAGTTCAGCGTTCTTGAAGCGCGACAGCTCGGTGGACATGGACTTCATCGGCCACGGGTAAAACTGTTCCAGCCGCAGCAGATAGACGTCGTCGATGCCGCGCTTCTCGCGCTCGTCGAGCAGATCGTAATAGACCTTGCCCGAGCACAGCACCACGCGACGGATCTCATCGTCGCCCTTGAGCTTGATGGAGGTCAGGCCGGTGCCGCGCTGGGCATCGTCCCACAGCATGCGGTGGAAGGACGAGCCCTCCGCCAGTTCGGCCAGATCGGACACGGCCTTCTTGTGCCGCAGCAGCGACTTGGGCGTCATCAGGATCAGCGGCTTGCGGAATTGCCGGTGCAACTGGCGGCGCAGGATATGGAAATAGTTGGCCGGGGTGGAGCAGTTGGCCACCACCAGGTTGTCCTCGGCGCACATCTGCAAAAAGCGCTCCAGCCGGGCGGAGGAATGCTCCGGACCCTGGCCTTCATAGCCATGCGGCAGCAGCACCGTCAGGCCGCTCATGCGCAGCCATTTGCGTTCGCCCGACGAGATGAACTGGTCGAACACCACCTGCGCGCCGTTGGCGAAGTCGCCGAACTGAGCCTCCCACAGCACCAGGCTGTTGGGGTCAGACAGGGAGTAGCCGTATTCGAAGCCCAGCACCGCCTCTTCCGACAGGGCCGAATCGATGCCTTCGAAGTGGGCTTGGCCGGGACGGATGTGGTTGAGCGGGGTGTAGCGCTCCTCGGTCACCTGGTCGACCACATCGGCGTGACGCTGCGAGAAGGTGCCGCGGTTGGAGTCCTGGCCGGACAGGCGCACCGGGAAGCCCTCGTCCAGCAGGCTGGCGAAGGCCAGGCTTTCGGCCGTGGACCAATCCAGGCCCTGGCCCGACCTGACCGCCTCGCGCCGGCCCTCGAGCACGCGCAGCAGCGTTTTGTGCACGTTGATGCTTTCCGGGATCGCGGTCAGCCGGTCGCCGATTTCGCGCAGGCGGCTGATCGGTACGGCGGTTTCGCCGCGTTCTTCCACGTTGGGCAGGCCCAGGTGCGACCACTTGCCGTCAAGCCAGTCGGCCTTGTTGGGCTTGTAGGTCTTGGCCGCGTCGAATTCCTGGTCGAGGAAGGCTTCGAACTCCGAGACCCATCCCTGGGCCTGGTCGGCTGTGATCACGCCCTCGCCGATCAGGCGCTGGGTGTAGATCTCACGGGTCGACAGCTGATCCTTGATCTTCCGATACATGATCGGCTGGGTGAAGGTCGGATCGTCGCCTTCGTTGTGCCCGTACCGCCGGTAGCAGAACATGTCGATGACCACGTCCTTGGCGAACTTCTGGCGGAACTCGGTGGCGACCTTGGCGGCGAAAGTCACAGCCTCGGGATCGTCGCCGTTGGCGTGGAAGATCGGCGCCTCGACCATCAGGGCCGTATCGGACGGATAGGGGGAAGAGCGCGAGTAGCGCGGGTCGGTGGTGAAGCCGATCTGGTTATTGACGATCAGGTGGATCGTCCCGCCGGTGCGGAAGCCCTTGAGCCCCATCAGGGCGAAGCATTCGGCCACCACGCCCTGGCCGGCGAAGGCGGCGTCGCCGTGCAACAGAACGCCCAGCACATGGCCGCGCCCGGCGTCGGGCTGTTCGCGCAGGGTGAAGGCCTGTTTGGCGCGGGCCTTGCCCAGCACCACCGGATTGACGATTTCCAGGTGGCTGGGGTTAGCGGTCAGCGACAGATGGACGTGGTTGTCATCAAAGCTGCGGTCCGAGCTGGCGCCCAGATGATACTTCACGTCACCCGAGCCCTCGATGTCCGAAGGCACCGAGGAGCCGCCTTGGAACTCGTGCAGAATCACGTGGTAGGGCTTGCCCATCACCGCGGCCAGCACGGTGAGTCGCCCGCGATGGGGCATGCCCAGGGCGATGTCCTTCACCCCCAGCGAGCCGCCGCGCTTGATGATCTGTTCCATGGCCGGGACCAGGGATTCGCCGCCGTCCAGGCCGAACCGCTTGGTGCCGGGGAAACGCTTGTGCAGGAAGCGTTCGAAGGTTTCCGCCTCCGTCAGCTTCTTCAGGATGGCGATCTTGCCTTCCCGGGTGAACTGAATGTCCTTGTCCTTGCCCTCGATGCGCTGCTGGAGCCACGCTTTTTCCTGGGGGTCCGAGATGTGCATGTACTGCACGCCCAGGGTCCCGCAGTAGGTGCGGCGCAGGATCGACAGGATCTCGCGGATGGTGGAGGTTTCCAGGCCGAGCACGAAGTCCAGGAAGATCGGACGGTCGTAGTCCTCAGGGCCGAAGCCGTAGGTCGCCGGATCCAGCTCGGAGGTGTCGGCCTTCTCTTCCAGGCCGAGCGGATCGAGCTTGGCGGCCAGATGGCCGCGCATGCGGTAGGCGCGGATCATCATCACCGCGCGCAGGGAGTCCAAGGTGGCCTTGCGCACGTCCTCGGTGGAGGCCTGCGGCTGAGCGGCGGCGATGGATTTGGCCAGCTTGGCTTCCACGGCGGGCCAAAGGCCGTCCATGGCCGACAGCCATTCGGGGCGGGCCTGATAGGCCGGCTTGGGAGTCCAGGCCGGCTCTTGCGCCGCGCGGGTCACCTCGTCGGCCTTCTCGCGCAAGGTGGAGAAGAAGGCCTGCCAGGAGGGTTCGACCGAGGCGGGGTCGCTCGCCCATTTGGCGTACAGCGCCTCCACGAAGTCCGCGTTGCCGCCGTAGAGGAAGGCGGTCTCGGAGAGAACCTGATTCAGCCCGCTGGAATCGTCAGCCATGGTCTTGATCCTTTGGCGGGCGTCCAAGCCGTTGGTTCAGCCCGCCTCCAACAATGGGTCAGGCGCCTTTCAGCACCTCGAGAAGCGTTTGTCCAAGCGTCGCCGGAGAGGGCGATACGCGTATGCCCGCGGCTTCCATGGCCGCGATCTTGTCTTCCGCGCCGCCCTTGCCGCCGGAGATAATGGCGCCCGCATGGCCCATCCGACGCCCCGGAGGCGCGGTGCGGCCGGCGATGAAGCCAACCATCGGCTTCTTTACCTTGGAATGCTTAATGAAGTCGGCCGCGTCTTCTTCGGCCGAGCCGCCGATTTCGCCGATCATGATGATCGACTCGGTCTTTGGGTCGGCCAGGAACATCTCGAGGATGTCGATGAACTCCGTGCCCTTGACCGGGTCGCCGCCGATGCCGACGGCCGTGGTCTGGCCGAGTCCGACGTTTGAGGTCTGGAACACGGCTTCATAGGTAAGGGTGCCGGAGCGCGAAACAACGCCGACGGAGCCGGGCTTGAAGATATTTCCCGGCATGATGCCGATCTTGCACTGATTGGGCGTCAGCACGCCCGGGCAGTTGGGGCCGATCAGGCGGGATTTGGAGCCGGACAGGGAGCGCTTGACCTTGACCATGTCCTCCACCGGGATGCCCTCGGTGATGCATATGATCAGGGGCACTTCGGCGTCGATGGCCTCCAATATGGAGTCCGCGGCGAACGGCGGCGGCACGTAGATGACCGAGGCGGTCGCGCCGGTCTGCCCGATGGCTTCGCCCACGGTGTCGAACACCGGCAGGCCCAGATGCGCCTGGCCGCCCTTGCCGGGGGTCACGCCCCCGACCATCTTGGTGCCGTAGGCGATCGCCTGTTCGGAGTGGAAGGTTCCCTGGGCCCCGGTGAAGCCCTGGCAGATGACCTTGGTGTTGCTGTCGATCAGAATGGACATGGCTTTACGCGGCGCCCTTTACGGCTTTGACGACCTTCTCGGCCGCATCGGACAGATCGTTGGCGGCGATGACGTTGAGACCTGAGCCGTTGAGGATGGCCTTGCCCTGGTCGACGTTGGTGCCTTCCAGGCGCACCACCAGGGGCACCTTCAGGCCCACTTCCTTGACGGCCGCAACCACGCCCTCGGCGATGATGTCGCAACGCATGATGCCGCCGAAGATGTTGACCAGGATGCCCTTCACGTTGGGGTCCGAGGTGATGATCTTGAAGGCCGCCGTGACCTTTTCCTTGGTGGCCCCGCCGCCGACATCCAGGAAGTTGGCCGGCTCGGCGCCGTACAGCTTGATGATGTCCATGGTGGCCA
>PLRV01000097.1 GCA_003164925.1 Caulobacteraceae bacterium | reverse complement strand
GTACCTTTGCCGGGACGAACCCAGTTCAGGCTTCACGCCCGCTTCCTGGATCAATTCCGCCATACGAGTGATGTCTTGCGGGATGTTGACGAAGGCGTAGCTGGGGAACGTCATGGTCGCCACGTCAAGACTGCATAGATCCGGCAGCAGGCGCACCACATGCTCCACCCTGGCTTGTGGGGCGGCCATGGTGCTGTCGGCGCTGGCGACCATCGGGTTGTCCTCGCTGGGCGCGAAGCGCGCGCCAGGCCCCGTGGTCAAATTGATCAGGACGTCGCAACCGGAATCTCGAATCCGCTTCACGACCTCTTCGTAGAGGCGGAACTCCATACTCGGCTTGCCCGTCTCGGGGTCACGAACATGGATGTGGGCCACCGCGGCGCCGGCGCCGTGAGCCGCGATGACTTCGTCGGCGATCTGTTTGGGCGTGACCGGCACGGCGGGATTGATACGCAAAGCGTCCATAGTCGAACCGGTCACCGCACAGGTGATGATGACCTTTTCCAACATTCAATCGCTCCTCGCCCCTGGCCGGGCACAGTCGAGGCCAGCGGGCGACCCCAAGTATCACCGCTTCCGAAGATGGCGCGATTAGACCGGCACAAAGCAGTTATGCGACCCAGACAAACGAACTTGTTGCACTGGTCCGCGACCGATTGACCGCTCAGGCGCCGCGCCTTTGGTTTATGAAACGCAGCACGGAAGCATTGAACATTTCCGGCGTCGTCGCCGCCCGCGCCGTTTCAGTCGCGCCGACTGTCCCCGCCACGGCGGAGTGGATCAGCATACGCCGATCAATCGCCCCCGGCTTTCTTGTCCAACCATCAGCGAGCGCGAGTGTTCATTTTGGCGCGCCCGCCGATGCGAAGGCGGCGGGACCTGCCGGCGTCGCCATAGCCCCCAAGGCCGAACCGAAGGCGGGCGACATGACTGTGATCTTCTCACGAATTCGACGGCCTATCTCCTGGTTGGTGACCTGGGGGTCGCCAGTCTCGAACTGGAAGATCACCAGATAGCGCGGGAGTTTCCAATCGCCGCCGACCCTGACGAACCGTTGGGCCGCAACGAATCCGGGAACGCGCAGGACGTCGGGCATGTGCTGATGGTCGTACCAGGCGTTGTAGGCTTCCTCCTGATCAGGTGTCTTCGGATCGCTGAACACCATCAGAAAATCGCCTTTGACGGGGCCTGCGCCCAGGGGCTTGGGGTTGGCGCCAGGGATAGAACGAGCCGGGGTCGCGAGCGCGAGCGGCCGATAAAGGCCATGGAACATCGACGGCTCGTAAAACTCGGCGCCATTTTCCATCCGTCCATCTTGCATCCTGGCTTGTACGGTAGCGTCCAATCCAGCCGCGTTAGACGCCGCGATCCGATACATCGCCACGTCCTCCAACAAGCCGTCGCTGATGTTGACCTGTTTGACCCAGACGAACCGTTGGGCGGCCGAAACGCCAGGAATCCGTACAAATTCCTCAAGGTGACGGGCGTACCATTTTTCGAACTCGGCCTCGCGCCCCGCCTTCGGCTTGGAAAACACCAGAAGCAGATCGTCAGACACCGCCACCGGAAAAGGGCCGGGCGGTTCGGCGGCCTTGCCCTGCGGGGTCGACACAGCCTGACCTATGATAGCCAAGCCGAAGGCGAGCGCGATGCCCGCTCGTGTCGTCAGTCGCGTTGCCTTGAATCGTTTCATGCGCTCCCCTTGGATTGAATGTGCGCCTATCCCGCTGTCCGCGGATCAGCCTGGCGGAGGCGGTGGAAGATCGTCAAGCGGCGTTGTATCGAACCGCTGCCGGCCAGTGACTGGGTCGATTGATCGGTCATTCGGAACACAGACCGTGGTCTGACTTGGCGTGTAATGACGATCACGCTTGAACTGAAACGAGGTCTTGTACGGCCCGGTGAACAGCTTGGGCGCGTTAATCACTGTATCAACTTGCATAATGCGCGATCGCCGGCGCGGACACGAGGAGCGCGAACATTGCAAATCCAATAGCCACGCACTTACGCATCGTCTTCCGCCCAAAGGCTGTTTCGTGGAGCCCTGCCGTAAGCGAGCGGGCGAGGCGCCCTGGTCCGCCATGACGCGCAATCCTAATTTCGCCTGTCACGTCGCGGCAGTGCAGCCGAACCCATTGGAACGGATCGTAAGACCAGGGAGTCCGGCCTCTACCCTTGGCCTGCAAAGCCGCTATGCCGAAAAGACACGATCTGAACAGCGCCAGACGCGGAGCGCGCGCCATCGCCGCGCAACGGGTCGCGTTTGGAGACGAGGCTTGGAAAACCGATGAACGGCGAAGCCTGACGGCCTGTGCTTGAGAAATTCTCAAGCACAGGTGCGAGCTGATCGTTCGTTCAGCCCGACTCCCGCGCTCAGGCGCTATCTGCGCGGGTCGAGAACCTCGATGATCAAGGGCTCCAAAGCCTTGGCGACGACCCTCATGCCCGCGGTGTAAGGGCGCTGGGCTGACGCTGCGAGAACAGCCGTGCGAACAATGGAGGGCTCGACGATGCGGGCCGCGCGGAGTTGATGAGCGTCTCGTTCCCTGATGATCGCTTGGGCGCCAAGGACCGCATAACCAAACCCGTCTGAGACCAGGTTCTTTTGGATGGGCAGGGAATCCGCTTCCATCCCCACGTTCAGAACAAAGCCGTGTTGTTTGGCTAGGTCGTCAAGAGAGATGCGCAGCATCCAATCCCGAGCAGTTTTCGCGTCATCTGCGGTGAGGCCGCGATGCCGGCCGGCAGGCTCTCCCTGTTTCTGGGAGCCGGATGCTCGCGACCCCCTGCTCACTGGTCGTCGTTGGCCGGCTCGATGGCCAGGCCCGCGTCTTGGCTGACGGATTTGTCGCCAGCCTGCGTCTCGCAGTCATACTCGCCAAGCAAGTCCATATCGGGGCGCCATGCGAAGGTCTGCATCCAACTCAATGGATGCGTATAATAGATCGGATCATCGACCGTCGTGACGATTTCTAAAAGCGAGTGCCCCTGATAAACCTTCCGAATGCGCTGAGTGATCGCGCCATCGGTCGAGACCGGGCTGCCGCTCCCATCCAACCAAAGGGGAATCTTCATTCCCTTTGTGACGACCACAAGCGTGTCGCCATCCCAGTGGCCGACTGAGACGCCCATGTAGGCGGTATGATCCGCCGGCGGCGCCTTGGCGGGATCCAAATAGACCGTCTCCCGTCCGTGATAGTCTAGAAAGAGGAACTCCATCTGACTTTTCGTCTGAAGAACAAGGAAAGGCAGATTGATCTTTTGCTGAATGACCACCCCCGGCGGCCGGCACCTGGCAGCGGTGGTTGCATAGGGCTTGCCGGCGCGCGCCGCCGCAGATCTATGGGCTATCAAAGTGTGCGCGCGATGTGTGTAGGGCGTCGGGTTTCCGTAAATGTCCTGCTGGATTCGATAGGGCAGCGTCTGGTCGTGAACCCAGCCGCCCTCGAAGTTGTGAGGGTCGGGGGAAGGGGCGGGCATCCCTGATGGCAGCGGCGGCACCATCCACGCCAAGGTTTTGTTTTTATGCTCAACGGTCCTGCCTGGCGGAGGGCTGAGCTCGGGATCGTCGGACACATCGGCTGGCGTCCCGCCTGGCGCCTTGGGCGGACGGCCCGAGGACGAATTGTTCGAGGCGGCGGCGCCCACACTGGAAGTGGGATTTGGCGGCGTCTGACCGTGCGCCGTAGCGCTCATAGCCAGAAGTATAAGGCCTGCCGAAGCGCCGAAGGCCGCCGTCAAAGCAACCGAGTGAAAGCGATTGAACATCTTGCGAACAGCGTCCTTGTTGGCGGAGCCTCTATGCGTCCGAGCAACCCCGGCCCGTGACGCGACGGCGATGAATTATCGCAGGTGCTTCTCGTCAGCTGTGATGGGCAGCGGCATCTGGCCCGCGTCGTGGCGGTCCAGGCATACATCCTCGGTGAACCCCATGTCGGGCTGGCGACGGTAGGTCACCTGCGTATGCCAGGGCCGGGTGAAGAAGGCGGGATCGGAGATGGTGATCTGGTCGCGCAAGGTTTTGGGGTCGATCAGACTCCAACGCTCCTCAACCACCATGTCGTAGTCGTGTGGCACCAGGTCATCGATCAGCGTGCTGTCCGAGAAATAGCGGGACTCGATGACGAGGGTCTTGCCTTCCCAATGGCCTTGGCCGATGCCCAGGGATGTACCCGTGAGCGGCGGGTTGATCGGGTTTGGCGTGACGCCGGTGCGCAGGACGCGAATCCAATCTTCGTCGAACTTCACCGCACGCGGTTGCACCATATCCACGGTGCGGTACTGCCGGTTCCATTGATACTCGAACACAACCTCGCTCGGCCGCACCCACAGGCGGAAGGGCATGGGTGTCAGCGACATCCGCGGCGTGCCCGGCAGGGAGCAGCGCGACTGGGTATTGTCATAGCTGAAATCGCTTTTGGCTAAGGCCGCCTTGTTTTGCGCATAGGCCTTTTCACCCTCGGCCGTGAATGGGATCGGCCCATCGAGCGGCACGAAGGCGCTCTGGGGCTTGCTGATCTTCCAAACGCCATTGAGGTCGTTGTTTGCCGTGGCCGCATGGCTCGATAGCGGCGCCAGCAACAGCGCCGCTGCGAAAAGATGCACTTTCAATGTAGGTCCTCCGGGGGTTCCGCCACCAGCCCCGCATCTTGGCTGACGGACTTATCTCCGACCTGCGTTTCGCAGTCGTATTCGCCAAGAAGCTCCATGTTGGGTCGCCAACCAAACGTGCGTACGAAGCTCCAAGGGTGGGTATAGTAAACCGGGTCGTCGATCGTAGTCGTGATTTCCAAGAACCATTGGTTCTGATGAACCTTACGGATGCGCTGTGTGATCACGGCGCTTGGCGAGGACGGACTGCCGAGCGGATCCAGCTGGATCGGGTTTTTCATACCCTTGGTGACGACGACCAGCGTATCGCCCTCCCAATGGCCGAAGGAATCGCCCATGTAGTTCGCCTGGCCCTTCGGAGGCTTGGCGGGGCTCAGATAAATGATCTGACGGCCGTGATAGTCTTGGAACAGGACGTGGATCTGGTCCTTCGACTGAAGGATCAGGAAGGGGAAGGCGATCTCCTGCTGAACCAGCACGCCCGGCGGACGGCATTTGGAGGCGGCGTTCGCATAGGGTTTGCCGATACGATGCGACATCACCCTGCGCGCCAGCAGCTTGTGACCGCGCGGGTTATAGGGCGGCGGATTGTCGTACATGTCGTGATCGGCGATCGGTTCGAGCGGTTGATCGTGGATCCACGCTCCGCTCAGATCGTGCGGATCGAGCGAGGGGACTGGCAAGCCGGGCGGCAACGGCGGCACCAGCTTGGACACCATCGCCTTCTCGTCGGTCACTTTTTTTCCGGATCGACCATCCTGCTCGCTGGGAGCCCGCACATCTGCATTCTCGGGGATGTCCCAGGGCGCCCGGGCTGTTGGCGGTGGAGGGGCCGCGACGCCGACGGAATTCCCCGATACATTTGCGTTGGATCCAGACGGCTGCGCTTGCGCGGCCGTGTTGCATGTCGCCACCGCCAAAGCGACGCCCCCGAGCAGACAAGGCCAGCTGCGCCTGGACTGTTGGGCTGATTTTGCCTTCATCGAATGCTCCGAGGTCGATCACTGCTTTTGCCGCCGTAGTAGTTTGCGACATAGCTGATAGCAATGGCTGGGAATTTCGCCGCCCATTATCAATTACTGTATAGTTAGCGGAATAATCCCGGTGTCACTTCCCTTCCAAGCACCTTAGGGATCGTCGCGCCCATGATTACTGCCAGACGGCATTGGCAATGATATTCCCACGTGTGGATCGGTTCAGACCAGTGAAATTAGTTACGATGATGGAACGGTCGCAATTCAGGCCAGGCATTGAAATAATTCGCCTTTGCGCTCCAATGGCTCCTGGCCCGGAGGGCCTTAACTTACCATAGTACTGACCTAAAATAAGGGTACAACCATAACTACATTGCTGCGGTAGCATATCTGGTTTGTCGCCGGCGTTTTGGAGTGTGGCTCCGCAATCACCGAAGCCCAGCAAATCTGCTTTGCGGGAGGGGGGGAGGAAGAAAAAGTCTGGAGGAGCAGGCTCAATCTTGGTCCAAGGGACATTTGAAGCTCGGACCGCCCCACATAGGGCCCGCGTCAGATGATAGGAAAGTGCATGCGACGACTTCTTGCGCTTGGTCTGGTGTTCGCGTCCCTAGCTGGCACGGCGCTTGGCGCCGATCCCACAACCGTCGGGACGGACAAAAGCCCCGCGGGTCTGCTGGCGGCGGATCAGGCCCGCTACACGGCGATGGTGGCCCGTGACTGGCCGACGCTCGACCGTCTGCTCGGCGACGATCTGATCTACGTCCATTCGCAAGGCAACGCGCAGAACAAGGCCCAGCATTTCGGCGACACAAAAAGCGGCCGCGCCCTTTACAACCAGATAACTGTGGTTGGCGCCCTCGCGCGTGTGTATGGCGACTTTGGCATTATTTGGGGCGATGCGGATTTCGACGAACTCAAATCGCATCACATTACCCGCCTTGGGTATGCCGAAACGTGGGCCTGGCGCGACAACCACTGGCAGATGATCGTATTCCACTGCGCGCACATTCTACAGCCCGGTGATAAACCGCCCTCAATGCCCGCGCCGCCGCCGGGCACACCGAGTCCCCCGAAGTCCCTGGGCGACATGCCCCTGCCGCCGGTCAGCTCCGGGCAATAGAAAGCCGGTAAGCAGCGCCGCGAGGGCACGGCGAGCCGCCGGGGTGGCGTCGTCGGCCTTTCGGTTCCTGATCCTGACCGCGGCGCGGACCGGCAAGGCGCTTGGCGCCCGCTGGAGCGAAATCGACCTGGAGGCGCAGGCCTGGATTGTTCCAGCCGGTGGCTCACGCGCAGGTTCGCGGCGATCTCCGAATAGACCTTGTCCCAGGGGCTGCCAACTTGCGCTTCGAGATAGCGGCGCAGCGGAGTGGGTGGACCTTTGAGCCGCTAAGACCCGCTAGCCACAGTTAAAACTGCGGTGGGACGCCGTCGGGTAAGGGCCCCTCGTGCGCGTTGAGGGTCATCGAAACGTTGGTGTAGTGACCGATAAGCACGGTGAGCTCGACAAGGGCTTTGGAACCCAGGAGATTCCGCGCCGCATTATAGGTCTCATCACTGACCTGATGGTTCTTTTGCAGCTCCATCGAGTATTCATATACAATCCGCTGGGCGTCGTCCTTGAACGCCGGAAGCCGTTCCGTCCGAATGGCCTCAATCACGTCGTCGCTGAGGCCCTCTTTCTTTGCGGTCCGGGCATGAACATACCACTCAAACTGGGATTTCCATGTGGCGCCAACCGTGAGGATCGTCAGCTCACGGAGCTTTCGTGGAAGAAGCGACTTGTCCAGCGCCTTGGCCATCGCGTCCCAAGCTGGACACCTCGAAGAACCGGTAACCCGCGTGCGCGATGCTGATTGAGGCGATGGCCTGACGGTTCAGTGCGGATTTGGGCGGCGGATGCGGATCTATTCTGGTCAGCGCCCACCTGGCGGGGCGGAGCCCACCCTTTCTGGCTATCCGGCCGCCGCCCGCCCTTCCAACCAGATAAACCGGCGCATGTTGTAGGCGAGATTAGCCAGGCCGATCTTCATCCTTGCCCGCTCGATGCCGATGGTCCTGACGAACAGACCCATCTGATGCTTTTGCGCGGCGAAGACGTGCTCGATGTGGGCGCGGATCTGAGATTTCCGATTATTGGCCCGGCGAACACGCCGATCCATAGCCCTGCCTTTCGGCTTCTTGTGGTGGACCTCTGAGCGGAACCCATGGTCGGCCATGGTCTTTTCGTTCTTCGCGGAGCGATAAGCGGTGTCCGCCCACACCACGCGGGCGGTGTTCTCAGCATCCAGAAGCTCAGGCAGCCGCGCGCCGTCGAAGGCCGCCGCATCCGTCGCCGTCCAGGTCCGGATCAGGCCGAACCGGCGATCGGTGCTCACATGGTTCTTAAAGCCGAACGCCGGGATGGCCAGGTCCACCGCCGGCTTGGTTCCATCCGGCCGCGTCTTGGCCTTGGTGTACTTCACCGTCCAGCGTCCATCCCGATCCTTTTGCCTCAGCTTGGACGGCTTGGCCCGCCAAGCCTCGGGAATGGCGCCTTTGCGGATCGCAGCCTTCTCCTCTTCGGTGTTGCGCTGCTTCGGAGCCGCCACCACGGTGGCGTCGATCAGTTGGCCGGACATGGCGATATAGCCCGCCTCGCGGATCATGGCGTCGAAACGCTTGAACAGCGCCTCAGTGGCTCCAGCCTTCACCAACCGTTCGCGGAAAACCCAGATGGTCTTGGCGTCCGGGACCTTGTCGCCCAGTGTCAGCCCCAGGAACCGCATGAACGACAGCCGATCGTTGATCAGGAACTCAGTCCGGTCATCGCTCAGGTTGTTCTGCGTCTGGATCACCAGGATCTTGAACATCATCACCGCGTCAAACGGCGGACGGCCGCCCTTGGCGCCGTCCCCGTAACCAAGCGCCAGATCCAGCTCCGGACGGAACCGCTCGAAGTCCACCAACCGACCATAGGCCTCAAGCTGATCACCCAGATCACTCAGCCGCTTCAGCCGATCCTCAACGTCAAACAACCCAAGCTGACCCTTCATGACCAACCCCGTTATGCCCTTCACGAAAAGGGAATCATGTCCCGACGCCCACGGCTAGGGGTTTTTCGAGGCGTCCAGCTTCATAAACCTCCGGGCTATTGAACAACGGCACGCGCGGGCCAATGCCCGCGCCAAAGCCCTGCAAGTTCATCTCGTAGGCGCGACGGATTTCCGGCGACATGCTTTCCGGCGCCGGGTTGGTGACGCGGCCAGCGGGGTTTGATCGTTCCGACTGTGCGGGCTGCGCCCTTGCTTCGGTGGCTAGCACCGCGAAGCCCGACCCGGCAAGGGCAAGGATCAGGCACTGAAGTGCGCGACGGCTTTGCGACAGAATGGGCATAGGCGGTGCTCCTTTTTCCGGATTCGTCCCGTCGGCCGGCAGTGTAGAAGGCGAAGGGACGCGGCAGGGCTGCATTTCTCTTTGGATTCCGGAGTTTGCCCATATCGAGGATCGAACTCAGATCGCCGACTTGCTCCGCGCAGCCATATTCTTCGGACAATGCGGCGCCGGGCTGCCAACCACTGAACCGGACATAGAACCAAGGTTTAGTATAATCGGCGCCCGTTCCACACAGCAATATACTCAAAACTGGTTTGCTGGGGTGGAAGGCCAATTCCCGGCAAAGTGTAATAATCTCGGCAGATTGGAAGGCGTCGTCGGGTGGAAGAGGGTCTGAGCCTTGCTGTCCGAAACGGCTGGCCCCGAACCGCGAGGACATACGACAGCCATGCGCTTTATTTCAATAGCTTCGGCGCTCGCCGTTTGCGCGATAGCCTTGGCCGGCTGCGCGAGCACGGCCGGCTGGTCCTCCCCCGCTGTCGCCACCTCATCGAAGGCAGGTTGGGGACCGCGCGGCAAGCCGCTGTATATTTTCATGGTCTACAGCAACGCCACGCCGGGCCAGGAAGATGAGTTTAACCGCTGGTATGACCGCGTTCATGCGCCCATCGTGATTGAAGGCGGCGAGTTCGTCTGGGCGCAGCGCTTTGAGCTCAGTCCATCACAATTCGCTGGCGGCGGTACGCCCGCGCTAAAAACGCGCCAGTTCCTTGTGATGTTTGCGATCGAGACAAACGACGTCGATGCGTCGCTGAAAGAGGTGAATGATCGCCTTCGTTTGCCGCGCAATACGAAAAGCACGGCGCTTGATTATAAGAGCCTGCAGTCGGTTTCCTGGAAAGCGCTTGGTCCGCCGATCACTCAGAAGGACGCCATCCGCCTGCTCGCGGAGGAGACGGCCGCCGGCAACGTGCCGAAATGAGGTGAGCCGGTGTTGCGCAGATCGGGCGCGACGCCGCCATCGCCATAGGCCGATGACGAGCCGATAGCCTCCCGTCTCGTGGCGCCCGCCCAAAGCAGATGAGGATCGCGGCGACGCGATCGCGAAACGACCGAAGCCGGCGTCGGTCATTCGCCGTAGACGCCAGAAGATGCGCGAATGGGACTATTAGGGAGAGGCACAGTGAAACACGTCGACTTTGCGAAATTGGGTCTCGTCGCCACGACCCTCGCCATCACTGCATTGGCGGTTGGACCGGCGCTGAGTCGCCCATCTGAGCCGCAGCCCGGGTTGTTCCCGATTCCGCTGTCAGACGATCTCCTGCTCGAGTTCATGCAACCGAAAGAGGGGCAGGACGGGGCGGCTCAGCAATGGTCCGAACAGCATCTAAAGCAGTTCGTGGGCATTCCAGGCGTCAAGGCCGGGCAGCTGCTTCTCGGGCACAGTAGCGCAAACCCAAATCTCTCGGCGGTCGGCCAGCTGTCCATGTATGAACTGCCCGCCGCTGCTGCGTCAGGGCTCGACGCCGAGGTCCAGGCGCGACTCCAAGACGGCCGGCTCCCAAAGGGAGACGACCTGTTCGATTCCTCGACTTTCCATCTGCTCTATCGGCCGCTTTGGAGCGCCGTCATGGCGCGCGACGTGCCCGGGACCAATCCCGAGCCCATTGGCTCGGGTCCCGTCAGCATCGACTACATGCTCGTGATGAGCAATCCATCCCCGCCTGAGCAGGAAGACGCCTACAACGCCTGGTACGACCACACCCACGTCCCTGATGTGCTGCGCGTTCCGGGCTTCATGTCCGCTCAGCGTTACGTGCGGATTGGCGGCAATGCGGACAAGCCGCGCTATCTGGTGATCTTCAAGTTCAAGACCCGTGACGCAGACGCGACGAGCGCGGAAATCGCACGCCGTATCAAGGCCGGGATCACCAGGATGTCGCCGCTGCTGGGGGGCGGCAAAGGCGGCGGCGGCGGCGTGTTTGTCCCGGCGGGCCCGGTCGCGCTAGCGTCCGGCTCTCGCTAATGGCCCGGATCAATTTTCTCGTCGGCCGATGATTTGAACAACCTCCTTGCCGGAGCGATGCAAGCAGTGGGAAACGAAATGAAGAGACACACAGGCTTTATTGCAACATTCGCGGCCGCTATGGCGCTTCAGGTCTTGGCCGGAGCTTCCGCAGCGCTCGCTCAGCCGGCGACTACGGCCGGGTCGCCGAAGGCGGACCCCTCCGGCGGCGGATTCCAGCTCGCCCGTCCGCCGGGCGCCAAGATGCCGACCGCGACGCCGACGGCCCAATTCGACACTCCTGCTGTGCCCGATCCCGTTCTCAGCCTTCCCGGCAATGTCGAAGGGCTGCTGGACCTCACCTATCTGGAGCGACAAGGATACCGTCCGCTCACACTGGACCTGTACCGCAAACGCGCCTCAGCCAAGCGGTTGCCGGTGGTCATCTATGTGCACGGCGGCAGCTTCCTTGGCGGTGACAGCCGCATGAAGGGTTCCGCGAACCAAAACGGCATGAACGGCTTCGCGGCGATGCTCGCGGCCCGCGGCTACGCCGTCGCGAACGTGAACTATCGCTTGTCGAGCGAGGCGAAGCTGCCCGCTTTGGTGCTCGATATAAAGGCCTCGATCCGCTGGCTGCGCGCCAATGCCGACAAGTACAACCTGGACTCTGATCGGTTCGCCGTCTTTGGCGATTCGGCCGGCGGCGGCATCGCCGCGCTGTTGGGCACGACCTGCGGCGCTCCGCAGTTTCAAGAGAAGCTGCCTCCCCGTATGGGTGGGTCGCTCGACCTGTCGCCCTATTCCGATTGCGTGAAAGCCGCGATCGACTGGTACGGCGTGATCGACATGGCTCAGCTGGATGCAATGGCCGCGGCCACGACAGAGGTGAAGGCCAACCTCATCCATAGCAGTCCGAATTCGAGCCAATCCATGGCCCTGGGATGCGCGATCGGCACGACCTGTACGGATGCGCAGGTGCAGATGTACAACCCGATCAATTACCTGAACACGGGCGCTGGGAAGACCGCCTTCTTGATCATGCACGGCACCCATGACGACGCTGTGTCCTATCACCAGTCCGAGCTCTTCTATAACGCGCTGAAGGCCAAGGGCATTTCCGCCGAACTGAAGCTCGTGCCCGGCGTGGGTCACTATTTCACCGGCGCCACAAAAGATCAGATCAAGTCCATCGATCACGACATGATGGACTTCCTAGGTCGGACGATCGGCGATCAATCGCACTGAGCGCTTGGGGAGCGAGGGCGGGGCAGGGGAATTGCTCTGACCGCCTTTTCCCCTTCATCCGGGATGGCGCCTGGTCTCGAATATCCGCTGATGGCTGAGGCGGCGCTGAATTTGGCATTTATATATTTCAGCTTAGAGCAAGCAGCTCAATAATATGCGTTCTACGCATAGCTACTTTGTCTTCCACAGATTGAATATTAGTGACGGAAAAGTGAACCTGTGACTAAGTCGTTCGTCAATACTAGCGTGTGTAGTGTCCCGGCCGCGGTGAAAGCCAGATAGCCGCGTTACCGTTTCGATTTCACGGCCTTGTGCGAAGCGTATCGCAAGCGTCGGCGCCGCTGAGAAGAAGAAGGGAAAGTGGGAATGCACAGTCGGCGCGACGTATTCGGATTGGCGGCCTTGATAGGAGCGTCGTCGATCGGCGCTAGCGCTGCAACATTGCCGGCGTGCGGCGAGGCATCGACCATCGAGACCCGTCCTGAGCCGCCCAGCCCGCCTTTGCGGGACGGTTTGGCCACGTCAGGATCGGCCAAGCTGTGGTGGTGGGACACCGGAGGAAAAGGTGTCCCCATGGTGCTGCTGCACCCCGCCACGGGCAGCGGCAAGATCTGGCGCTATCAACAGCAAGCCTTCGTGGACGCGGGCTTTCGGGTCATCGGCTATTCCGCGCGCGGCGCTGACGGCTCAGACGCAGGACAGCCCGGCGACAAAACGTCGGCGACAGATGACCTTCGCGCGGTCCTCGCCCATCTCGATGTGAAACGCTGCCATTTGGTCAGTACTGCCGCCGGCGCCTTCACCGCCGTGGATTTCGCTCACGCTTCGCCGGAGATGTTGGAGAGCGTAACCTTTGCCAACAGCATGCTCGGGGTGAGCGGCACCGAACTCGATCCCATGCTCAAGGGTCTCCAGATGTCGGCTCTGGCGACACTTCCTGTGGAGATGCGTGAGCTGGGCCCTGCCTATCGCGCCGGTAACCCGGCCGGGACCGAGCGGTGGATTGAATATACCCATGGCAGCAGCAGCGTGCGCGCTCGGGCGGGTTCATCGCAGCCAGGCTCCGTATCTGGCGGGCCCGGTTCGGCCCCCGCAGGCAGGGAGGCCGCGCCCCCGGCGCCCAGCAACCGGCTGACGCTCGAAGACCTGCGCTCGATTAGGACGCCAACGCTGCTGATAGCGGGCGACGCCGACATGCTTGCTCCGCCGCCGTTGGTTGCCCGCTTCGCGTCCTACTTGCCCAATTGCCGGATGATGCGCCTGCCGGCATCTGGTCATTCGGGCTATTGGGAAACGCCGGACCTTTTCAACGAGACGGTGCTCTCGTTCATCAAAAGCGTTGGGAAGCGCGGAAGAGCGTGACGTCCGCCGCATCAGACAATGGGGCGCGCCCCTTCCAGAGACTACGATCATGAATTCGAACAAGAGGACTCGACAGATGCGTTCACTTTCAATCGTGCTCGCCGCAGTGAGCGGTCTGGCGCTTGGCTGGAGCGGCGCGGCCCTTGCCCAGTCAGCCCCGCCGGGACCGCCGCAGCCTCCTGCAGATATGACGCCGCCGCCTGCCAATCCGATGCCGGAAGGCTGGGGACCGCACGGTAAGAAGCTGCATTACCTCATGATTTTCGTCAACGCCAAGCCGGGACAGGACGCTGACCTCAACCGCTGGTACAACGAGATCCATACGCCGATGATGATCGAGCGCGGCGATTTCGTCTGGGCGCAGCGCTTCATGATCGACCCCGAGCAGTTTGACGGCGTCGGCAACGCGGAGCTGAAGAAGCGCCGCTACATGGTTATTTTCGCTTTCGAGAGCAACGATGTCAAAGCGACCGCCGCGGAAGCCAACGCGCGCATGACCAGTCCGCGCAACGTCGGCTCCCCCGCAATGGACTACAAGTCCTTGAGCCTCATGACTTACCAGGCGCTCGGACCGGTGATCACTCAAGAACAGGCTCAGCAGATGCTGAAGGTGCAGGAAGCCAAGGGCGTGGTGCCCAAGGTCGGTCAGCCTGCCCCTGCGGGAAGTTACAATCCGCTGGCCGGCAGGGCCGCGCCGGCGCCGAGCACGTCGCCCAGGTGATCGGCTAACGCCTCCGGGGCGAGGCGCAAGCCGCGAAGAAAAGCATTGTCGCAACGCGAGGGATCGAGTGATGGCCACGGATACGGAAGCCGGGATCAACTTTACGCGGCGTACGCTTCTAGCCGGAGCAGGATCGTTGCTGGTCAATCGTTCGGCGGCGGCGGCAGCCGAGCCCTCCGAGCCGATCCTGCTGCCGGATTTGCCCATCATCGACCCGCATCATCATCTTTGGGAGGCTAATGCGGCCCTGAAAAGGCCCGCCTACCTCGTGGAGGATCTGGTCCGCGATATGGACGACGGGCATCGTATCGTCGCTACGGTGTTCATCGAAGTGGGCAGCCATTATCGCAAGGACGGGCCGGCCGAGCTGCGGCCGGTGGGCGAAGTTGAATGGGTCATCGAGCAATCGCGGCGAGACAAGCGCGTCGCCCGCGGCATCGTCGGCTTTGCCGATCTGGGCGGCGCCAACGCCGCCCAGGCCCTTGAGGCGCTTGTCGCGGCGAGCGAGGGGCGCCTGAAAGGCATAAGACAGTCAGCGCCCTACGATGCCTCCCAGCTCAATCCGATGAGTGAGCGCGCACGCACGCTTTATGGCGATCCGGCTTTCCGCGCGGGCTTGGCGCGGCTCGGCGCCATGGGCTTGAGCTTTGATGCCTGGTGCTATCACACCACGCTGCCGCAGGTGG
>PLRV01000083.1 GCA_003164925.1 Caulobacteraceae bacterium | reverse complement strand
ACGACTGGATGGTGTTGAAGCGGGCGACGTCTTGGCCGGGCATGCTCATGGCGCGGCCTTCGCAGCCCATCGTCAGGCCGTGATAGCCGCAGACCAACTCGCCCTCGCGCAGGAAACCCAAAGATAGAGGCGCGCCACGATGGGGGCAGAAGTCCTCCAGCGCCCGGGCGCGTCCCATCCCGTCGCGGTAGAAGACCATGCGCTCGCCGCAAATTTGACGCCCGAGCGGCCGCTCTGCGATCTCATCCGGCGTGCAGGCGACGTACCAGGCATTCCTGGGCCAAGGGGGCGTCGAGGAGGGGTTCTGTTCAAAGGCCATAGTTCACCTAGATCTGGGATCGTCACCGCCGCCTCCAGCCCTTCGCCGGCCCAAACCCGTCAATGCCCGGCCGGCGCAGCCACAACGATCTGGTCTATGGCTCCGAATACGGGGCGGCCGTCGAGGCCAAGAGCCTCCATCCGAACGCGGTCGCCAAAGCGCATGAAGCCGGTCCGGGCTTCCCCCACATCGACGATTTCGATGCCCCGACGCTCGGCGATGCAGGAAGATCCGACCTCGCGGAAGTTGCCGTTCGACACCGTGCCGGACCCGATTACCGATCCGGCCGGGAGCGCTCGCGTACGCGCCGCGTGAGCGATCAACTCGTGAAAGCCGAATTCCATGGGCGCGCCATTGGCCTGGCCAAACCGGCCGCCGTTCCAGTCCACGGCCAGATCCAGGCCAGGTCGTCCGTCGAGCCAGGCCCGACCCAGGACGTCCGGCGTTACGGCCACCGGAGCCATGCTGCAGGCCGGCTTGGCCTGGATCCAGCCGAAGCCCGTCTTCATCTCCGGTCCCGCCAGCGCGCGCAGCGACCAGTCGTTGATCTGCACGACCAGTCGGATCAGGCCCAGCGCGGTCGCGGGCGTGACGCCCATGGGCACGGCGTCGGTGATCACCCCGAATTCGCCCTCGAAATCGATGCCATCGGCTTCATCGGGGAAGGACACGTCTTCGCGCGGACCGTAAAAGCGATCGGAGAGCCCTTGATACATCAATGGCGTCCCTGGTCGTGCAGGAGCGATCCCCAGCACCTTGTTCATGAGCTCGCCGTGGCTTGGATAGGCCGAGGCGTCGAGCCATTGCCAGGCGCGAGGCAGGGGCGCCATGGCGTGGATCGGCTCGAACGGCCTTGAGTCGGCTGCGTTGCCCGCGTCCAGCCTTCGCTGCAAGGCGTCAAGCTTTGGCGCCGTCACGCTCCAGCGATCAAGCGCGTCCTGTAATGTGGGCGCGATCGCATCAGCCGGCGCGCACAGCGACAGGTCGTTCGATACGACCACCAGACGACCGTCGGCTCTCCCGTTCGGGAGCGTAGCGAGCCGCATGGCGGACTACTCGTCCAGGATCGCGACGGCGCGCGTCCAGCCGGCGGAGGCGCCTTTGATCTTGTGCGGGAAGCAGCAGACGGTAAAGCCGCGAGGCGGAAGCGCTTCTAGATTGTGCAGCTTTTCCAAATGGCAGTAGCCGATGTCGCGGCCCGCCTTGTGGCCTTCCCAGATCAGGGAGGTATCCCCCGTTTCGCGCACCCTCTCGGCGGTGAAGCTGAAGGGCGCATCCCAGGACCAAGCGTCCGTGCCCGTCACCCTCACCGCGCGGGAGGTTAGGTAGAGCGTCGCCTCGTAGCCCATGCCGCAGCCGATATTGACGAAGTTCGGGTCGCCCAAGGCTTGGCCGGCCCGAGTGTTGACGAGGACGATGTCCAGGGGCTGAAGGTCGTGGCCGATCCGGACAAGTTCCGCCTCCACCTCAGCGGCCGTCGCCACATGGCCGTCTTCGAAGTGGCGAAAATCGAGCTTTACCCCCGGCCGGAAGCACCAATCCAGCGGCACCTCGTCGATGGTGATGGCCCGCTCGCCGCCGTTCATGGTCGGATGATAGTGCCAGGGCGCGTCGAGGTGGGTGCCGTTGTGGGTGGTCAGGGTGACCCATTCCGCGGCGGCGAAACCGCCGCCGCCGGGCACCTGTCCGCCAGTCACGCCCGGGAAGAAATGCTGCAGCTCGCCCACCGTCTCGTCATGCGCCAGATAGGTGATCTTGGGACGCATGTTCGGTGGGTCGGTGACCACATCGTTCTCCAGTAGGATGGACAGATCGATGAACCGGCGCGGCATCGCTTTCAGAACTTTGCGCTGACCCGCGCGCCAAAGGTGCGGGGCGGCCTGAGCGTGGCTGCGGTCATGAGGCTGAAGGGTGTCGGAAACGTGTTGCCGATGACCGTCGCGTCGAACAGGTTGTTGCAGAAGAGCGCCACGGTGTAGCGGTCGCCCGGCGGCGTATAGGCGATCTGGGTATCGACCTGCCAGTAGGCGCTCTGATACTCGCTCGGCAGGAATTCCAGGCCGGTCAGAGTGAGCGACTGCCAGTGGGCGCGCAGGTCACCGACAAGGCGACCTTCGCCGATATGGACCGTCTGTTCCCCGCCCAGATTGATCGTCCACTCCGGCGCATAAGGCGGTGTATTGCCGGAACAGTCGATCGTATAGGTCGTCGTTGCTGCGCCGACGCTGGGGCAGCTCGTGCCGTTGCTCACCCCCCCGTTCTGGTTCGGTGTCTGATAGACGAAGGAGCTGTAGCGAGCGTCAAGATACTGGATGTCGGCGGTCAATTCTGTCGTCGAGGTTGCCCGGTAGCGGGTCTCCACCTCAATGCCCTTGTAACTCGCGTGGCCGACGTTTTGCGTCGCCAATATAACTGCTCCAGTCGAGTCGGCGACCAAATGACTGATTTGTTGGTTATCGTAGAGCCAGTAGAACAACTCGGCGTTGATTTGTAAGCGGTTGTCAAGGAATCTGTTCTTCGATCCGAGTGTATAGGCTTGAATTGTTTCTGGCTGATAGACGCCATTATCTGCAGTGAAGAAGAAACCGCCCGATTTGAAACCGGTCTCGTAGCTTGCGTAGAGGAGGTTGTGGGACGTGACGTTCCAATCCGCGCCGGCGCGGTAGGTCAACTTGTCGAAACTGGCGTGCAGCGCGTTTGCGCCGGTCCGGTCGACAAGCAAGGGAAGGGTCAGGGTCCCTGCGCCAGCGAACGGATTTGAGTTGGGCTGCGCCAAGGCTAGCGTTAGCGGTAGAGGCGAGGCGTCTGGACAGCTCGAAAAGACACATGGTCTGATGTCGCCCGTCAGAGCGCCGGCCAAGCCCTTGGTCTCGTTCGTGTAACGGGCGCCGACGTTGAGGCGGAAATCGTTGGTCACTGCGTAGGTCAGCCGACCGAAGACCGCTTCGTTCTCATCGGTCTGTTTATAGTAGTCGTTGTTCACATTGGCTTGCTGGTTGACGTAGTAATAGGGATCGTCGTCGCTTTCATTGTAGTAGAAGGCTCCCAACTGATAGCGCAGGGGATGCTCGTCGCTGGACGCGAGGCGGGCCTCCAGGCTTCCCTGCCGGTCGGTCTCCCGCTCCCAAAGGTAGAATCCCGGCGCCACGGACATGTAATTAAGGTCGCTTTGGCGGTAGGCGGGGATCAGGGTCAGGGTCCCGATCGGGGTGCGCCAATCGATCGTCGAAGAAATCCCCCCGGAATCGTTGCGCATGAATGGCTGGGTGGTGAGCGGGGCGAAGTTGCGTCCCAGCAAGAGGTTCGGTTGGCTTGAATAGTACGCCTGCCCCTGCGGTGACAGGAGGCCGTAGCGGTTGTTTATGCCCGACTGAACGATGTCGCCGCCGGTGCCTTCGCCCCGCTGACTCAGATAGTCGGCGACCACATTGATCGATAGGGTATCCGTTGGCTCCCAACGGAAAGAGAGGCGGCCGGCGAGATCATTCTGGTCGTCGGTCCCGTCCTTCATGTAGCCGTCGTGACGGACGTAACTGACCGCCGCCCGAACGGCGGCGTTCTCGCCCACGGGCAGATTGACCGCCCCGTCCAGGCCCACAGCATTATAGTTGCCGTATTCGGCGCTGAGGTCGGCGGCATAACGGCCAAGAACCGGCTTCTGACTGATGACGTTGATCGCCCCGCCGGTGGCGTTGCGGCCATAGAGCGTGCCTTGTGGCCCCTTAAGCACCTCAACGCGGTCGATATCGTAGAAGAAGCCGGTCGTGCTCGATGGGCGGCCGATATAGACGCCATCGAAGTTGAACGCGATCGCGGGGTCGGACAGGGAGTTGCCGTTAAAATTGCCAACGCCGCGGAGGTAGAACAGGCTGATGGGCCCCGCCGCTGGCGCGACCTGAAGGGCGGGCACAATTGACGTTAGGTCCGAAGGACGGGTCACGCCCGCGGCGACCAGGGCGTTGCCCGACACCGCGCTGACCGCAAGCGCCGCATTCTGAAGATTCTCGGATCGATGCTGCGCGGTCACCACGACCTCGGACAGAGACGTCGGGCCGGCAGTGGTTGTGGCGGGCGTCACCGTCTGTGCGTGAGCCTCAAGCGCGACGGCCATGGTCCCGATCGCGCAGCCAACCAAAAGAAGTGTTCTCATTTGTCTCCCCCTCTACCGTTCGCTCAATGGCGTCGTTNNTCGTTGCGAACACGATACGCAAACGACATAAATTTGGAAAATTTGTTGTTTAGATCATGATCAAATCATTTTTTGGATAGGTGGCGGCGGATGCGCTTCAAGGGCCTTGACCTGAACCTGATCGTCACGCTCGATATCTTGCTCGAAGAACGCAGCGTATCCGCCGCCGCGCGGCGCCTTCACCTCAGCCAGCCCGCGACCAGCGCCGCCCTGGCGAGACTGCGTGAATTCTTCGACGACGAAATCCTCGTCCTGCTTGGCAAGAGCATGTATCCGACGCCCTTCGCCGAGGGGTTGCGGCCCCAAATCCGTGATTTTCTGAAAGCAGCGGGAGGCATTATCGCCGCCTCCTCGACCTTCGACCCGGCCAGTACCCATCGCACTTTCAAAATCGTCGCCTCGGATTCGGTGGTCAGTTCGATCTTCGTCCCGCTCTTGGACCGATTGTCCCGGACGGCGCCTGGCGTCGCCTTCGATTTCATCTTCCCCGACCCGTCCTCGCAGGGGCAATTCGACCGCGGGGATGTCGATCTGATGATCAGTCCGGAGGGGTTTGCGATCGGGGAGTACCCGACCGAGCTTTTCTTCGAGGAGCGGCACGTGGTCGGCGGTTGGCGGGAAAACCCGATCTTCGACGCGGACATCAATGAGGATGACATCTTCGAGTGCGGGCATGTCGTGGTGGCCATAGGCGCCGGACGAACGCTCTGTTTCGCGGACCGCCAGATCGAGCTCCTGGGACGACCGCGCAAAGTTGAGGTCGCCGTCTCCACCTTCACCATGGCGCCCCTGTTCCTGGTCGGCAGCCAACGCCTGGCCCTCATGCATGAACGGCTGGCGGCGACCATGGCCAGGCAGTTCCCAATCGCCTACGCGCCCCTGCCCTTCCCGTTCCCACCCATGCGGCAGATGATCCACCATCATCAGTCGCGCTCGAATGACGAAGGGGTGCGCTGGTTGCTGGGCGAACTGCGGGTCCAGGCATCCCGCGCCCCATCATCCAATTAATGGATTGATACGCATAAAATTAATCGATTTTACAAAGACACCGGCCTTACTAGTCTTGCCGACCAAAGCGGGCGCCAAGCCCGACTGGGAGGAGCCCCTCGCATGCCGTTCACGAGCGCTTCGTTGATCTGGGCGTTTCGCTCATGATCGCGCCGAAAGTCCTGATCGTAGGCGGGGGAATCGGAGGCCTGACCGCCGCCATCGCGCTGCGCGCTCATGGGGCGGGGGTCGACCTCATCGAGCGCGATCCCAACTGGACTGTCTACGGCGTCGGCATCATCCAGCAGTCCAATGTCGTTCGCGCCATGGCTCAGCTCGGCCTGCTGGACGACTATCTGAGCGCAGGGTTCGGCTTCGACCACGTCGACATCTTCACCCCCACAGGCGAGCATGTGGCCCAGGCGCCGACGCCCAAGCTGGTCGCAGGCTATCCCGCCAATATCGGCATCGGTCGCCCTGCCTTGCACAAGGTGCTCGGTGATCGCGCGATCGGCGCGGGCGCCAACGTGCGGCTCGGCGTAACGGCCGAAGCGCTGGAGGACGACGGTCAAGGCGTCTCCGTGCGCTTTTCCGATGGCTCAAGTGGCCGTTATGATGTCGTCGTCGGCGCCGACGGCCTCTATTCTTCGACCCGTTCGATGATCTTTCCGGCCGATACCCTTGAACCGTCGTTCACGGGACAGGCGGTGTGGCGCTATAATTTCCAGCGGCCTGACGATATCCAGACTCTGCACATCTATAATGGGCCGGTTGGGGTGGGCCTGGTGCCGCTCTCGGCCAGCCTCATGTACATGTATGTGACCACGCCCGAGCCCGGGAATCCGCGATATCCGCGCGAGGGTCTCGCCGAGGCCATGCGCAAGAAGCTGGATTGTGCGCCGCCGCGCATAGCCGCCCTGGCCGAGCAGATCACCGACGACGCGGCTGTGGTCTATAAGCCCCTGGAAACCCTGTTCGTGGAAGGTCCGTGGCACAGGAGCCGCGTAGTGCTGCTGGGCGACGCGGTTCACGGGACGACTCCGCATCTGGGCCAGGGCGCCGGCATGGCGATCGAAGACGCGATCGTACTCGCGGATGAACTGGCCCGCGCGCCGTCGCCCGAAGCGGCTTTCCAGGCCTATCGTGATCGCCGCTTCGAGCGCTGCCGCTACATCGTGCAATCCTCCCTCGCCATCTGCCGAGGGCAGCTCGGCGAAGGGCCGCTGGTCGACCAGGCCAGCGCGACCCGCGGCATGTTCGAAGTGGTGGCCCAGCCGATCTGAACGCTGGCGTTTCGCACCTTCGAAACGCCCTGGAAAGGAATGACGCGAAATGAGCCGCGTGACTGAAATCCGCTATGTGGGCTACGGCGTTACGGACCTCGGGGCCGAACAGGCTTTCTATCACGACGTCTGGGGGCTGAGGCAGGCCGAGGCGAAGGATGGGATGGTCTATCTCGCCGCCCAAGGCCATGACGAACCCTATGTCGTTCGTCTGCGCCAGACTGCGGAAAACCGCATCGACGTCATCGGCCTCGCCACCGAGACGCGCGCCGACGTCGAGGCGCTGTGTGAGAAGGTCAAGGCCGCCGGCTGTAAGATCGCCTTCGAACCCAGGCCGCTGGACGGCCCCGGCGGCGGCTACGGCTTCCGCTTCTTCTCGAAGGACGGAATGTGCTTCGAAATCTCCAGCGACGTCGCGCGCGGCCCGGCGCGGACCCTTTCTCGCTGGGATGGCGTGCCCGAGCGGATCAGCCACATCGTGCTTCATTCGCCTGACCACAAGGCGGCGGCTCAGTTCTTCATCGATGTCCTGGGCTTTCGCCTGTCTGACTGGCTGGGCGACTTCATGGTCTTCCTGCGGTGCAATCAGTGGCATCACCGGATCGCCATCCTGCCCGGTCCGCCCTGCATCAACCACGTCGCCTATGACATGCAGTCGATAGACGACCTGATGCGCGGAATCTCGCGCCTGAAGGGCAAGGGCGTCGACATCCAATGGGGCCCCGGTCGACACACCGCGGGCGACAACATCTTCAGCTATTTTGTCACGCCGAACGGCTTCGCCGTCGAATACACCACAGGGCTGGAAGTCGTCGACTTCGACGATCACGTGGCCAAGGTGCTTCAGCCAAGCCTCCAGGTGATGGACCAATGGGGCACAGGCGTGGGCAGCCCGCAGACCATGCCTCACCCCGAAGCCGATAAAGGCCTGTTCCAGCCGGCGGAGGTCTGAAGCCGTGGCGCTGTTCGACTATTTTCCCAATTATGTCTGGAATCTGTCGCTGGCCATCGCGCTCGAAAGCGGCGGCAAGATCGGCGAGATCGTCGACATGTGCGCGCCGATCAAGGCGGCCGCCGAACGCGGCGAGGACGCGGGCACGGCTGTATTCCTCGCCGAATGGGTGAAGATGGCCGACAAGCTGTGCAGTCTCGCCGACGAGGACGAAGCGCGGGGGCGCCTGTTTTCGGCGGGCGCCAAGCTGGAGCGGGCCAGCCTCTATTACCAGGTGGCGGAGCGGATGCAGGGTCACGGTCATCCCGGCCGGCAGGCCACCTACGCCCGCGCCCTGGAAAGCTTCTATCAGGCCATGCGTTTCGGTCGCCACGTCACCCAGCGAGTCGAGATCCCCTATGAGGGAAAGACACTGTCGGCTCTGTGGACGCCGGCGCCGGGCGACGGCGCAAAGCCGGCCGTCATCTATTGCAATGGCCTCGATAGCACCAAGGAACTGCTCTACTTCTCATTACTGCCGCCCGCTCTCGCCCGACGCGGGATATCGACGCTGTGCGTGGACCAGCCCGGAACGGGAGAGGCGCTGCGGCTGCAGGGACTGCCGGCGACGCCGGAAAGCGAGCGCTGGGCCTCCAAGTGGATCGATTGGCTGGAAGCGCGACCGGAGGTGGACCCCGGCCGCATCGGCATGACAGGCATCTCTCTGGGCGGCTACTACGCCCCCCGCGCGGTCGCCTTCGAACCGCGCTTCGCCTCCGGCGCTGTCTGGGGCGCCAATCATGACTGGGCCGAGGTGCAGCAGAAGCGGCTGCGCCGGGAGGGCGAAAACCCGGTTCCTCACTATTGGGCGCACGTCCGCTGGGTGTTCGGAGCCAGCGACATGGAGGATTTCCTGCGCAAGTCGGCGGGCATGACGCTGGAAGGGGTGATGGAGCGGATCAAGGTCCCGTTCCTGGTCACCCACGGGGCCAAGGACCGGCAGATCGCCCTTGAATACGCCCAGCGCAGTTATGACCAGCTGACCGCCTCGCCCAAGCGCGAGTTGAAAATCTTCACCGACCGGGAGGGCGGCGTCGAGCATGTGGGGGCCGACAACATGGCCTTCGGCCGCGACTACATCGCCGACTGGTTCGCCGAAACCTTGGGCGGCCACACAGGCTGATTCCGCTGAGCGTCGCAGAGGACGACTGAAGACCCGTTTATCGAAACCGACCGGGAGGAGAGCGATGCACTGTCTTCGAAATTGCTGGCACCAGATCGCCTGGGCGGAAGAACTGGCGGAAGACGCGATGCTGGCGCGAACCGTGCTTGGCGAGGATGTCGTCCTGTTCAGGAATGAGGGCGTCGCATCCGCGCTGCGCGATCGCTGCCCGCACCGGTTTGCACCCTTGTCGCTCGGTAAACTGGAGGCCGGACAGGTCACCTGCCCCTATCACGGCCTGCGTTTCGCAGATACCGGCATGTGCGTGCACAATCCGCATGGCGCCGCCGTGGCCTCCCTCGCGGTGCAGCGCTATCCGCTGGTCGAGCGTCACGATGCGCTTTGGATATGGATGGGCGACGCGGGCGCGGCCGATCCTGGGTCCATCCCGGACCTGTCCTTCATCGAAGCCTGCCCGGAAACGGCGAAGATCCGCAGCTACACGGCGGTTGACGCCCACTATGAACTGTTGACCGACAATATTGTCGACCTCAGCCATGCCGATTATCTGCATCCGACATCTCTTGGCAGCGGCTTCAACACGCGCACCAAGGCCAGGATCACCGAAGCTGAAGATCGGGTCGTCGTCGCATGGGAATCCGACAGCGAGGATGCGCCGCCAGCGTTCCAGATCGCCAGTCCGGCCAAGTTGTGGACCATCGTGGATTGGTTCGCGCCTGCCGTCATGGTGGTGCGCGCCGGCGGCCATCCGGTGGCCGACCCGGCCGCCATGCTCGATACCCTCAATCTGCACAGCATGACGCCGGCGACCGAGACGAGCAGCCACTACTTCGCCTGCAATACGCGGTCGTTCAAGCTGGAGGACGCCGGGTTCAATGCCTTCCTCCGAGGCCAACTGCTCCATGCCTTCCAGGTCGAAGACAAGCCGATGGTGGAGGCCGTGCAACGGCGCATGGGCACAACCGATCTTTGGTCGTTGCGCCCGGCGATGTTCCCGAGCGACAGGGGCGCGGTATGTGTCCGCCGCAGGCTCGCCAAGATGATCGCAGCAGAGACCGGATCGTGAGGGCTCTGTTGCAAAAAGTTGGTTCGGGCTGGGTTTGGTGGCCTGAGTTTGGCCTTCAGGCCGTATAAACCCCGAAATTCCGTTCGATTATGGTCGGCGCCGGCCGCGAAGCCGACAGCAAATTTCTGACGGCCGCCGATTCCCGAAAACCTCAGGATGATGGACGAAATCGTCGGCCACCACGATCTCGCTTCGTTCTCTGGAAAAACTCAATCGTTTTTGGGAGGCTTCATTGGCAGCCGGTTGATTTCCGGATGAGTTTTCGGAGGCCCAAAAATGCCGATTTTCGACGAGGTTTTCGGAGTCGCGAAATCCATGCTCCCCAGCACGCAGCCTCCGCCAAGGAGGGGACTTTCGGAAGGCGTCAAACGGGGGG
>PLRV01000088.1 GCA_003164925.1 Caulobacteraceae bacterium | reverse complement strand
GCCAACGCCACCAATGGGGTGACGGTCAATCTCGGCCTGCAGGGCGTGGCCCAGAACACCGGCTTTGGCGTGGACACCCTGAGCAACATCCAGAACGTCATCGGCTCGGCCTATAACGACACCTTCACGGCCGGCTCGGGCAATGAGACCTTCACCGGCGGGGGCGGGGCGGACACCTTCGTGTTCGCGCCGGGCGACGGCGCCGACACCATCACCGACTTCTCCGTGGCCCTGGGCGACAAGCTGAACCTCTCGGCTTTCGGCTTTGAGACCTTGGCCCAGGCCCTGGCGGACGCCAGCCAGCAGGGGAACAACACGGTGTTCAATCTGGGCGGGGGGGCTTCGGTCGACCTGCTCAATGTGCAGCTGAGCGCCTTGACGGCGGCTAACTTCGCGCTGGCTGGATTGCCGGCCGAGGACTTCACCGGCGGCTCGGCCTCCGACCTGGCCTTTCGCAACCCGACGACGGGCGACTTCGGCTACATGACCACGTCCAGCGGCGTGGAGGTGTGGAACCCCCTGGGTCCGACCTCCACCGCCTATTCGGTGGTGGGCGAGGCCGACTTCACCGGCGCCGGGGCGGACGATATCGCCTTCCTCGACACCGCCACCGGCGCCTGGGGCTACATGGCCCCCAACACCTCAGGCCCCGGCGAGACCTGGCATGCCGTGGGGCCGTCCAGCACGGCCTATTCGGTGATTGGCGCCGGCGACTTCAGCGGCGACGGGACCGCCGATCTGGCCTTCCGCAACAACAGCACCGGCGCCTGGGGCTATATGAGCGTCAATTCCGGCGGCGGCGAGACCTGGAACCCGGTGACCGGCGCGGCCGGCCTGTCCTACGCGGCGGTGGGCGACTTCGACGGCCAGGGCAAGGACGAGATCGCCTTCCGCAACAGCGCCACGGGCGACTTTGGCTATATGAGCCTGAACGCCCAGAACGTGGAGACCTGGCATCCCATCGGCCCCACCGGAACCGGCTACGCCGTCCTGGGCGCCGGCGCCTTCGACAACTCCGGTCTTGAGGACGTGGCCTTCCGCAACACCACCACCGGGGACTGGGGCTACATGACCATCACCCCCGGCGGCGGCGAAGCCTGGCACGCGGTGGGTCCCACCTCCATCGCCTACGCCGCAGTCGGCGTGGGCGTCTACGGCGCAGGCGGCCTGGACGACGTGGCCTTCCGCAACACCACCACCGGCGANNGGCGACGACGTCGGCTTGGGCTAACGTCCGCAGTCCGCCCGATTCTGCCGTTCCCAAGGTCTGCTGTCGGCCATTAAACAAAGACCCACCGGGCATTGGCCGGGTCGTGGTCATAGGATTCAGGCAGGGGAATACATAGTCCGCCCGGACGATGGCCACGTCGGCGAAACCGCCGTCGCGCGTCGAGCCGGCGAATTGCGGCTCGTCGCACAGGTTCTCGGCGGCGTGGAGACAGTAGGGACAATGGCCGCAGGCCACGCCCAGCCAGGGCGCGCCCAGCCGCTCGCCGATGCCCGGAACGTCCGCTAATACGCCGATTTTGGGACCACTATGAACGCGCGTGGCCACTGGCCGTTTAGGGATCATGGCCAGCATGTCCCATCCCGCATCGCATACCCTGGCCGCCAGCTTGCGGCCGTTGCTGAGCAGCCGCAAGGCGAGGCTGACATTGGGCGAGATGGTGGCCGGCATCGAGGGAATCGACGGCCTGGGTCCGGTTCTGTTTGCGTTGACTCTACCGGTGCTTTTGCCGCTGCCCCCAGGCGTTTCGATGGTGCTGGCCCTGCCGCTGTTGGTGGTCGCGCCGCAGATCGTCGTCGGCCGACGATGCCTTTGGCTGCCGAAGGCGCTGGCGCGCCAGTCGATCAAGCGTCCCGAGTTGGTCAAACTGTTGCGGCGCATCCTGCCGCTTTTGGACAGGGTGGAGAGGTTGGCGAGACCGCGCTTGTCCTTCCTGACCGGCAGAATCGGCGCGTCCGCCGTCGGGGTGGCCTGCACGCTCATCGCCTTGGTCCTGATCTTGCCAATACCGTTCGCCAACCTGATTCCAGCCCTGGCCATGACGGCGTTCGCGGTTGGCTTGGCGCGCAAGGACGGACTATTCGTGCTGTCCGGCTATGCCCTCATTATCGCGGCCGCATGCGTGATCGCACTGGGGGTTCATGGAATTGCGGTGGCCGTCAGTCATCTGCGGGCGATATTTTGACGCCACGCGCGGTTGGGGGACGCCCCAAATGACCGCTTGCCCCCTGAACGGTCATAATGGGTGTCTGCATCCCGGCCATGGCCAGGCCATCAGGCGGAGGCTGCTCTGAGCCTTCGTCCGCAGCCCGACCTCGGATGATCCCGCCTGGGTCCCGATGACGCCTCATTGCTGGTGTTGAAAGCCTGCATGCGCATGACCAAGATCGCCGCCGCCCTGACCTTGTGTGGCCTGCTGAGCCTGGGCGTCGTCGGCGCTTCGGCTCAGGCGGCGCCCAGCGCCCTCGAACGCGAGGTGCTGGAGCGGTTGAACTTCGCCCGGTCCAATCCGGCCCTCTATGCCGAAAGCCTCAAGGACTATGCCGACCGCTTCACCGGGTCGGTGGCGCACGAGACGCCGGGCGATCTTGGCGTGGGCACCAATGAAGGGCGGCGTGCGCCCGAGGAGGCCGCCGCCTTCGTCTCGGGCCTGCGGCCGATCGCGCCAGTGGCCTTTGACGTGGAGCTGGCGCGGGCGGCGGCGGACCACGCCGAGGACCAGTCACGCACCGGCCAGATTGGCCATGTCGGATCGGATGGTTCGCGCTTGGGCGAGCGGATCTGGCGCCACACAAGGGGCCGCGGCCTGGTGGCGGAGATCATCTCCTATGGCGAGCCTACCGCCGACCGGGTCGTGCGGCAGCTGGTGATCGATGACGGAGAAGCCGACCGCGCGCACCGGGCCGACGTGTTCGACCCGGCCCTGAGCCGGGCTGGCGTGGCCTGCCGCAGTCACCCGGTCTATCGCTATGTTTGCGTGATCGACCTTTCGGGCGAGCCGTTGCGGCGCTGAGCCTAGCCCCGCACCCGCAGGCGCTGGTTGTCCTGAGCCAGCAGCAGGTTCTCGATGATCTCCGCGCTGGCGCGCGCGCCGTCCTCGGCTGTGACCGAAGGCGCGATCTGGGCCGCGCGCAGGCGATAGGAGGGATAGGACATCAGGGCGTTGAGTTCGGAGGCGGCCCTGCGGGGGCTGTAGGCGTTGGGGGGCAGGGTGCGCGCGACGCCCAGGCGGACCATGCGGGCGGCGTTGTCGGGCTGGTCGCCCATGTAGGGCACGATCAATTGCGGACGCCCCGATCGGAGGGCTTGGGCGGTGGTGCCGACGCCGCCGTGATGGACTATGGCCTCGGCGTGGGGGAAAATCAGCGAGTGCGGCACGTACTGCACCGCGTGGGCCCATTTGGGCAGATGCTCGCCGTGATTCAGGCCCAGCTCCGGCCCCTCGCTGGAGGCGCCCACCAGGACGGCCCTTCGGCCGAGCTTGCGGGCGATTTGCAGGCTGCGTCGCCAGAAGTCGCCCGGCTCGATCACCACCGCGGTGCCCAGGGTGAACACCAGGGGCGGCGCGCCTTCGGCCAGGAATCGCTTCAAATCTTCCGACAGTTCGGCCTTGCCGCCGGCCTGGCTGTCGTAGAAGGCAAAGCCCGTGATCTGGCAGTTGGTGGGGTAGTCGGGCTGAACCTCGCCCAGCCACTTGGAATACATGGCTAAGGTGGCGTAGGGCGAGAACTGGCCCTCGAACAGGGGATTGGCCACCGGCGGCAGGCCCAGCTCGCTGCGCAGGCTGCGGAATGGCGCGGTCCACGGATCGGTCATCCGCTTGATCATGCCCAGCAGGACTGCGTCGAAGCGGGCGCCGGTCAACTCGCGGAGCGTGGCCATGCCCGGCGCTGTGCTCAGCACCGGCGGATCGTAGGCGGACATCACCGTGAACGGCGCCAGCACGGCGGACACCCACATCAGGCCGCGGGTGTCGGCGGCCAGCCGCGCGGCGTAGGCCGAAGGATGGGTGACCACGAGGGCCGCATCCTCGGTGGCCGACATCATGTCTTCATAGGCCCGGCGCAGGAACGGCATGGCGATGCGGCGGACCAGGAAAGCCAGGCCCGAACTGCCATTGGTGGCGCGGCGGAAGATGGTTTGAACATCCAGCCCAAGCTCGCCCTTCACGTCCGAAACGCTGGGACGCAGGGCATGGAAGTTCAGCCCCTCGGCTTCCACCTTTTCGCGGAATTCGATCTGACTGGCGATAAGCGGCTCGAACCCGCGCTCTTTCAGCGCGAGTCCCAGGGCGATGAACGGGTTGAGATCACCCGACGAGCCCGCTGTTGAAATTACGACTTTCCGCCTCATACGTCCCCTCGGTGAGGATTGTTCGTCGCCACCGCCACGGGCCAACGTCCCAGATTGTAGACGGAAACCTGCCCCTCTTTTCGCAAACCTTGGCCCTACAGATCAACCGCGAAGATTTTTCGCCGCCCCGAAACGGCTGCCGAACGAAAGGCTGCAATAAAGGCCCCGCGCCGTGCAGATGTTCCATACCCTGAAATTAACGCATTTGTATGCAACCAGATTCAACCGACTCCGTACCTGCCTCACCCAGGGTACACACCGATGAACCTCGCCAAAACCCTTTTCATGTCAAGCTGACCTGTTGGCAAAGCACAAGTCCTCAAATCGTCTCGGCCCCGCCCCGTCGCGGGGCAATGGGTCAGACTCGAATGGCGATTTGGTAAACGAGCAGCGCAGCCACATAGGCTAGGGCGAGCATGTAGACGAAGGTGACCGCCGCCCATTTCCAGGAATTGGTCTCCCGCCGGATCACCGCCAGGGTCGAGGCGCACTGGGGCGCGAAGACATACCAGGCCAGGAAGGCTAGGGCGGTAGGCAAGGACCAGTGTCCCGCCAGGGTATTGGCTAGTCGTCCCGGCTGATCCTCGCCAATGGCATAGACGGTGCCCAGCGCGCCCACCACCACTTCGCGCGCCGCCATGCCCGGCACAAGCGCGACCGACATCTGCCAGTTAAAGCCGATGGGCGCCAAAAGCGGCTGAATGGCGTGGCCGATCAGGCCGGCGAAACTGTAGTCGATGGCCGGCCCCCTCGCGCCTGCGGGCGGCCGAGGAACGGTGGATAGGAACCAGATCAACACCATCATCGACAGAATGGTGGTGCCGGCGCGTTTGAGAAAAATCTCCGCGCGAAGCAGGACGTTGCGCGCCACGTTCTTGGGATCGGGCGCCTTATAAGCAGGCAATTCCATGATGAAAGGCTCGGCCGCCCCGCGCCACAGGATCTTGCGGAATACGAAGGCTACCGCGAGCGCCGCGATCGCGCCGGCCGCATAGAGGCCGAACATCACCAAGCCTTGCAGATTGACCCAGCCCCACAGGTTCTGGCGCGGGATGAAGGCGGAGATGATCAGGGTATAGACCGGGATGCGCGCCGAGCAGGTCATCAGGGGTGCGACGAGGATGGTGGTCAGGCGGTCCTGCTTCTGATCGATCACCCGCGTGGCCATGATGCCGGGAATGGCGCAGGCGAAGCTGGACAGCAGGGGAATGAAGGCGCGCCCGTGCAGACCCGCACCGCCCATCACCCGGTCCATCAGGAACGCCGCCCGGGCCATGTAGCCGAAGTCCTCCAGCAGAATGATGAAGAAAAACAGGATCATGATCTGGGGCAAGAACACCAGCACGCTGCCCACGCCCGAGATCAGGCCATCGGAGATCAGGCTCTGCAGCATGCCGTGGGGCAGATGCGCATTGACCTGGACCTGTAGCCAGGCGAAGGCGGCGGAGATCAGGTCCATCGCTGGCGTGGCCCAGCTGAATACGGCCTGAAACATCAGGAACAGGATGGCCACGAGGATCAGTATGCCCCACAGCGGATGGAGCAGAACGCCGTCGAGCTTGCCGGTCCAGGTGTCCGGCCGTTCGGGAGGCTTTACGGTCAGCTTCAAGATGCGTTCGGCTTCCCGGTGCGCCTCGCGGATCTCCTTGGCGGAGGGCGCGCGCCAGTCCACGTCGCCTTCGGCCTGGGCGCGCGGTTCTGTGCGGTCGATCAGGGCGATCAGCTCGTCCACACCGCGCTTGCGCACCGCCACGGTGGTGGTCACCGGCGCGCCCAGTTCGCGCGACAGGCCCTCCAGGTCGATCTTCAGGCCCTGACGCTCGGCGATGTCGATCATGTTGAGAACCAGCACCATGGGCTGGCCCGTCTGCTTCAGCTCCAGCGCCAGGCGCAGCACCAGACGCAGGTTCGAGGCGTCGGCCACGCACACGAACAGGTCAGGCTTGGCTTCGCCCGGCCGGCGGCCCAGCACGACGTCGCGGGTGACTTCCTCGTCCGGGCTGCGCGCGCGCAGGCTGTAGGTGCCGGGCAGGTCCAGCACCATGACCTTGCGGCCGGAGGGCGTGATCAGCGACCCTTCCTTGCGCTCGACCGTCACGCCCGCGTAGTTGGCCACCTTCTGGCGGCCACCGGTGAGGGCGTTGAACAGGGCGGTCTTGCCGCTGTTGGGATTGCCGACCAACGCCACGCGGACGTCGGTTAGCGACACGGGCTTGGTCATCGCGCGCGCGCCTTGCCCGCGCTCGGTGGCCCTTCGGCGTCCAGTTGCAACAGCACGCCGCGCGCCTCGCGCCGGCGCAGGGCCACCCGCATGTCGTCGAGTTTCACGGCGATCGGGTCGCGGCCGATAAAGCCTTCGTGCAGCACCTCGATACGCGCGCCCTCGACGAAGCCGATTTCCAGCAGGCGCCGCTCCAGCTCCGCCTGCTCGACGCCCCCGTGGGCCGCGCCGTCGCTGGTAACTTCTAGCACCACGCCCCGGTGCCCGCGCGCGGCCTCGCTCAAGCGCACGAGCGCGCCCGAACCTTTCCGGTAGGTTTTACTCGGGAGAGGGAAGTCTTTGTCCACGGGCGCTCCGGGCTAAAACATGAGAATGAATATCAGAAGCATAAGCAGATGCAAGCCGGCGGCTTGCCGCAGCCCACACCCCTCCTCAAGATCTGCATTCTCGGGTTCAGACCGGATTCGTCCTTGATGCATGTCAAGGCGACGAGGAGAGACGGGCCGGACGCAGGCGTCGGCGCGCTCGAAAACCGGTAGACCTGCCTGGATGATCGGTCCGCTGATCGCATCCGTCGTCGATCTGACGCCGGAAATAACCCACGGCGAACGTTCATGGGTGCATCGCTTGTCACCTATCGGTCTAAGAGTTACGCGCCTTGACCGAGCATGGATCATAACGTGAGAACCTTGATGACACGGCCGGCCGTCCTCCTGGGTTTCTTCCTTTGCCTTTGCGCGCCTGCCGTCGCTGGCGGATCGGCTCAGGCCAAATCGGTCACGCTGCAGGTCCTCTCGCCGCAGGACATCGAACCCCTTCGACTGCTTGCGCCGCCGCCGCCGCACGGCTCCTCCGGCGAAGCTGCGGAACTGAAGGAACTGCACGACCTCCAGGACCATCGCACGCCCGAGCGTCTGGCCCAGGCGCAATGGGATCAGGATCATCAGAACTGGACCCTATACGTCGCCACTCTGGGGCCCGTGTTCGATCTGGCCCAACTGCCGGCGACCGCGCGGGTGCTGACTGTCGTTCAGCAGGACAACACCATCGCGGTCGGCCAGGCGAAGACCGCCTTCAAACGCATGCGGCCCTGGGCGGCTGACGCCACGATTCATGGCTGCACGATCAAGTCCAGCGACGATCCCATGAGTTCCTATCCGAGCGGCCACGCGGACGTGGGCTACGCCCTGGGCGTGACCCTGGCCTATCTGATGCCGGACAAGGCCCAGGCGATCCTGGCGAGGGCCAGCGACTACGCTTACAGCCGGATGGTGTGCGGCATGCATTTCCACAGCGACACCGTTGCCGGCCAGGTCCTGGCCACGGCGCTGACTGTGCAGATGCTGCACAGTCCCGAGCTGCGGTCGGACCTGGAGGCGGCCCGCGCCGAACTGAAGGCGGCAGGCCTGTAGTCGGGGTGCGTGCGCTTTCCGCTGCTGCGACGGTCTAAGCGGCGGCGATCGTGATTGAGAACATCGCCGCACCGGTCGCCCGACCGGCCGACGGTGCAGATTTACGATTATGAGACCGACCGCTATCATGAATCCGCGTAAGCAGAGCCGAAGCGGCGAAAGGGGGCGGGTCCATGATGGGGTTCATCGTACGGTTTTTCATGGTGGCTTTCGGTCTGTGGCTGGCTGCCCAGATTGTGCCGGGCATAGAGGTGCGCAGCACCGCCAGCGTCCTGGCCGCGGCCCTGATCCTGGGCCTGCTCAACGCCATCGTCCGGCCGATCGTAATCCTGCTGACCCTACCCCTGACCATCGTGACCCTCGGACTGTTCCTGTTCGTGATCAACGCAGCCATGCTTTGGGGTGCTTCCCTGTTCCTGCACGGCTTCGTGGTCCGGGGTTTTATCGCAGCGCTTCTCGGCTCGATCGTGGTCAGCGTAATCAGCTGGGTTGGTGATCGCTTGACGGCCAAGTAGACCCAGGCTGGACGGGCTCAGGCTCAGGCACAGGGAGCCTTTGGGACGGCTGGCGAAGACTTCAAGCCGGCGTCAGCACGTCTTCCAGTTCCCGAATGCGGGCTTGCGTCGCGGCGAGGTCTTCGGCGTAGAGCGGATTGCCAGGATCGTCCCTGACCAGTCCTTCGCCTATGCCGAGGCTTTCCCGATAAAGGTCAGCCGCGCGGGACCGATGGCCGCGGGCCTCGCGGCAATCGCCCAGACGCTCCAGAACCAGCGAAAGCCGCCGGCGGTCCGCCGGCGCGCCGGTGGAGACCAGGGTGCGGTTCAAGCCGAGCGCCTCTTCGTAGAGTTCGATCGCCGTATCCAGACGTCCCTCTTCGTCGTGGACGTCGCCATTGCTCTTGAGGGCGCCGGCGAGGGTGCGGGCGGCGTCGGCGTCGTCCGGATGCGCGGCGTGGGCGGCGCGGGCCAGGTCCAGAGCCTCGGCATAGGAATCCAAGGCGTCGTCCAAGCGGCCCTCGGCGTGCAGGCGGTCGCCGGCGGCCAGTAGGTCGGCGATGGGACGGGTCTCGTCGTTGGCCGGAGCGGCGTCCGTCGCCGGTTCATGCTCGATGGGGTCAGGCGGGGTTGTATGGACTTCGACCGCGTGGGGTTGCGCGTCTTCAGCCCCGACGGGCGGCGCCTCCGCAACCGCGGCTTCGGGCGCGACGTAGACCTCCGGTTCGGGCGCGGCCGAGGCTGGCGGCGCCGAAACGCGCCGCCGCGGCGTGGGTTTGAAGGCCGACCAGCACAGCGCCGCGCCCAGAAGCGCGACCGATCCGCCAATGGCGGAGCGTTCCACGAACATGTGTTCCAGCGGTTCGGGCCACCCTTCCGCCGCCATGATAAAGTATCCGGCGAAGGCCGTGGCCACGCCAACCAATAAGCTGAGCACGCGCACCAGGAAATTCATGTCACGCCCCCGTTTCCTGCCCCATGATTCATGCGGCCGTGAGCCTGTTATATAAGACAGGCCAGCCTTCATCGCCCAATTAAGCTTTAGTTAAAATGCTATTCGCGCCATAGGGAGTCTAGCTAGCGCAGGCGCCGTCAAAATAGCCAGGACCTGGGTCGGGGATAGGCTTCATCCCTGGCCAGATAGACTAGGCCGGTCAGACAGCGGAGGCCGAACCATAGGTGTCCGACGGCGAAGATAAGGCCGCCCAGCATGACCATCGGCACCCCCACGAACACTAGCGACAGGGGCAAGCCGAGCAGGATCAGCGCCCCGCCGATGATCCACCAGCCGATGGCTGTCCAGAAGGTGCGGATCTGGAAGATGTAATGCGAAAGCGCGCGGGGGCCCGCTCCATCGCGATTGGCGTAGGCCACCACCAGCCCCACCAATATGGTCAGGCCATTGGCCATGCCCAGCAGGTACAGGCCATAGATTATGAAGGCCAGACTGCGGTCTTCACTCAGCGCTCCGAATGCCGGAGCGATGGGGTTTGATTTGTTGGCCATGGGCGAAATCCTCTTAGCCCCACTAGCATAAACACCTACGGGTCGCAGCAGAATCCGGTCAAGTCTGGCCGAGCAATTCCGTCGGCAAGGCGCGTGGATCCAGACGTCGCGCGCCGCCCCGACCGATCCAGGGCGTGATGGCGAATGCCAGGATCAAAAGAAAGATGAGCCGACAAGCCAAGTCCAGTCCCAGCGGCGCAAAGCCGGACATCACAGCGGCGGCGGCCATGGCGGCGGCTCCGGCGCCCAGCAGGGCCACCACGGACGCCATGGCGCCGGCCAGGCGTCCGCCCTCCGCCTCGAAGCGAGCGTGGGGCGCCCGGTCGCAGGCGGCCTCGGCCAAGGCGCGGATGAAGGCGGCGTAGGCCTCCACGCCGGCAGGACAGACGATGGTCTCCACATCCTGGCCGAACGGAAAGCGCGCGAAGCGGAGCCGCGCAAAGCGCACGGGCCGGGCGTAGGGGCTGCGCCGCACGCCGAGGGTGAAGGTCCGCAGACGCGCGAGCGGCAGGCTGCGCGTGCGCCAGCCTTGGTTATGGGTCAGGATATCGCCCGCCACGCTGAAACGTTCGGACGGGCGCAGCAGGCGTGGCGGCAGTTCCAGAACGGCCGCAGGATCGCTCACCTCAGCGTCGCTCCAGCGTGAGCTCTACGCCGGCGGTCGCCGGGGCCAAAGCTTCTGGTTTGTCCACCCGCACGCGTACAGACCGGACGCGCGCGTCATTTAGACAGGCGCGGGCCAGCCGTTCGGCGAAGGTCTCCACCAGTTTCAGGTGTCCGGCCGCCGCGATCTGACGGGCGCGCTCGGCGATGATCTCGTAGTTGATGGTGTCGCCGATGTGCTCGAACGGCCCAGGCTCAAGTTGCAATTCGACCTCGATCACCAGGGGTTGGCGGCGGCCATGCTCGTGTTCATAGACGCCGATCTCGGCCTCGATCACGAGGCCGCGCACCAGTACCTTGGCCGAAGTCATGCGTACGGCGCCGAAGCTGAAAGGCGGCTGGTTCATCTAGGAGCCAATCACGTCAGGCGTGCGCCAAGCCAGATGCTGGCCGCCATCCACCGCGATCATCTGGCCGGTGACGGCTTGAGCGTCAATCAGATACAGGGCCGCAGAAGCGATCTGTTCGGGCGCGGAGCCATGGCCGAGCGGCACCGCCCCCGCCTCGGCGGCGAACTGCGCTGGGCTTTGGTGTATGGAGGGAAGTGTTGGGCCGGGGCCGATCGCGTTCACGCGGATGCGGGGCGCCAGCGCTTGGGCGAGGGTCTGGGTGGCGCTCCACAAAGCCGATTTACTGAGGCCGTAGCTGAAGAACTGCGGATTGGGCCGCAGCACGCGCTGGTCGACCAGATTCAGGATGATCCCCTGCCGATCGGGCGGCAGGGCGGCGGCGAAGGCCTGGCTCAGCAGGATCGGCGCCTGTAGGTTGATGGCCATATGCCGACGCCAGCTTTCCGTCGTCAGGCTCTCGATTCGGTCGTCCTCGAACAGGGCCGCGTTGTTCACTAAGACGGTGAGGGCCCCCAGATCGCCGCTGCGCCCGATAAGCGCCAGGGCTTCGGCCTCCTCGGCAAGATCGGCATCCACCGGCAGAGCCTTCCGTCCCAAGGCGCGCACGGCGTTGCAAAGGCTCTCTGCGTCCTCGCCAGAGCGGTAATGATGGGCGACGATGTCGAAGCCGGCTCCGGCCAAGGCCAAGGCGAGCGTCCGGCCAATTCGGCGACCGGCGCCGGTGATCAGGGCAACGCCCCGGTCAGGCCTCACCGTTAAATCTCCGGGCCCGGGTCAATCCAGGCGGCCGAACTCGTAGAGGTTCAGGGCGCCGATGGCCACGACGAACAGGAGGATGGCGAGGATCGCGGTCATGAAAGACTCTCCAGGATTTATCCGGCTCTAGTCCCCTGCCGCGGCCTTCGCAAGGCGCCTGCCAACCTCGCGTCCTCGCCCGCGTCGTCGATGCGCCGTGCGCCAGCCCATGCCAATATGGCCATGCCCGCAGCACCAGACAGCAATGAAGCCAGGAATACGCTAAGTCGAATATCGGTTTGAGCCGCGGGGTCGCCCGGAAAGGCGAGCTCTCCGACGTACAGGCTCATGGTGAAGCCGACCCCGCATAGGAGCGAAACCCCATACATCTCCAGCCAGGTCGCACCCGTGGGCTTGCGCCCCAGCCGCGAGGCCGACGCCAGAAAAGCCATGACGAACACGCCGATCTGTTTGCCCAGGAACAAGCCAAGGAAGATTCCCAGGACCGCGGGCTTGGACAAGGTTTCGAACGAAACGCCGCGTAATGAAAAGCCCGCCGCAGCGAAGGCGAACAGCGGCAGGATCAGATAGGCGACGTAGGGGTGCAGGATCTGCATCATCTGTTGCAGCATGCCGTCGCGCGCTAGCCGCCGAGGGCCAATAGGCACGGTCAAGGCCGTGAGCATCCCCGCGACTGACGTCGATACGCCGGACTTCAGGGTGAAGGCCCACACCAGCACGAACCCTGCGCCATAGGCCAGGGTCGGCGCTGCGCGCCAACGGCCGAGGACGGCCAGGCCTGCGAGGGTGACGCCCGCGCCCGCCAGGGCCCAGGGGTGCAGGTCGTGGCTGAACAAAACACTGATCAATCCTACCGCGCCTAGGTCGTCCACTATCGCCAGGGTAAGCAGGAACACCCTCAGCGATCCGGGGAGCCGTTTGGAGGACGCGGCCAGAACGGCTAGGGCGAAGGCGATGTCCGTGGGGGTCGGAATGGCCCAAGCGCCGGGGATGCGCGGCGCGCCAGAGGTCGTGGCCCAATAGATCAGGGCGGGAACGGCCATGCCGCCGATGGCTGCCAGGATCGGCACCGCCAGCCGGCGCGGGTTGGCCAATTCACCCTTGAGGGCCTCGAACTTCAGCTCAAGACCCACCACCAGGAAGAACACGGCCATAAGCCCTTGCTTGGTCCATTCCTCGACGGAGATCGTTTCCCGGAAAACGCCAAGCTGGACCGTGAAAGGCGCGCGCAGGAGGCCGAAATAGACCGGAGCCAGTCTCGAATTGGCCAAAAAAAGGGCCAGGATCGCCGCCAGACCCATTACCAGTCCCGAACCGGCCTCGGTTTTCAGAAATTCCAGGGTGGGTCGGCGCATTGGGCTTTTCGGCGGTGAACTGGGACGGGCTTGTGCCTAACATGCGTTGTACATCCGGGTCACGACGAACCGCCCGGGCAGGAGATCCATGCCGACGTCCTTCCGTTACACGCCCGACATGAGGTTTCCCGTCCTGGGGCCGGAATTCGCCGACCCCGTCGAGCCCGCGCGATTTCCGGCCGAGATTGCGCGGTTCCGCAATCAGCGGGCGGCCCGATCGGTCGGCCTGGACGAATTGACCGATGAGGAGTGGGCGGCGGCTTTCGCGCATTTTGAACCGCTGCCGCACAACATCGATCAACCACTGGCCATGCGCTATCACGGACATCAGTTCCGCACGTACAACGCCGAGCTGGGAGATGGGCGCGGCTTCCTCTTCGCCCAGCTTCGGGACGACGATGGCCGATTGCTGGACTTGGGAACCAAAGGCTCGGGCCGCACGCCCTATTCCCGGTTCGGGGATGGACGGCTGACGTTGAAGGGCGGCGTGCGCGAGGTGCTGGCCAGCGCCATGCTGGAGGCCCTGGGCGTCCCAACCTCCCGCGCCTTCGCCCTGTTCGAGACCGGCGAGGCGCTGCAGCGGCATGACGAGCCCAGTCCCACGCGTGGGTCGGTGCTGACGCGCCTATCCCACAGCCACATTCGCTTCGGCACCTTCCAGCGACACGCCGCCTTGGGCCGCGCAGATCTGGTCAACCAATTGGTCGATCACGTGGTGGAGACCTATTATCCGGCCCTGGCGTCGCGGGCGGTCGAAGACCGGAGCGCGGCCTTGATGGTCGCCGCGGTGGAGGCCAGCGCCAACCTGGCCGCCGCCTGGATGACGGCGGGGTTCGTCCATGGCGTGCTCAACACCGACAATATGAACATTACGGGCGAGAGCTTCGACTACGGCCCCTACCGCTTCATGCCCAATAGCGATCCGGCCTTCGTGGCGGCCTATTTCGACGAAACCGGGCTGTACAGTTTCGGACGACAGCCCGAGGCGGTGTACTGGAACCTGCAGCAATTGGCGGTGGCCCTCGCCTCGTCGGGGCGTCCAAGCGAACCTCTGGCGGAGGCTTTGAACGGCTTCGGCGATGCCTACAAGCGCGCCCTGTCGGCCTCGGTCGTGCGGCGGCTGGGTCTTATGCCGCTGGGTCCGGAGGAGGACGCTGGCCTGGCCATGGCGGCGTTCCACGCCCTTGCCGAAGCGGGTGCGCAGGCGCGTTGGGAGCCGTTCTTCTTCGACTGGTTCGGCGGGCTGGACTCCGAGCGTCGTGCGGTGACGGGACGCCGCGGCGCCTTGTACAAGGGCGAAGCCGTGAAGGCGTTCCGCGAGCGGCTAGCCGCTTATCGAACCGACCGGCCTGGCCGTTTGACCAGCCCCTATTTCGCAGCGCCGGAACCGGAAGAGCTGTTGTACGACGAGATCGAGGCGATCTGGGGGCCCATCGCGGCCGATGATGACTGGAGCGCCTTCAACGCAAAGCTCGGACGCATCGAAGAGGCCAGGCGCGCCTGGGCGTTAGGCCGGCCCTGATCAGGTCAATGCAGATCGCCTAAGGCCGAGCGTCCTCGGACTTCCGGGCTCGCGCCGATCATGAGCTGTGGCGGGGCGTCTTGGGCCGCCAAGGCCGTGATGGGCGAGGCGACGGCTTGCAGGGCCGTTGGGGCAGGGTCGGTTTGAGCGACGATCCGGGCGGGCGCGGCCGGCTGAGCCATCTGCAATTGCGCCGTCACGCGCGAACCTGGGACCGCCATGGGTTCGCCGCCGACGTCCACGCCAGGGCTTTCACCGCCGGCGTACCGGCCTCGGAAGGCTGTGGGCAGGCCCCAGTCGCCCGGCCAGCGATAAAATATTTGCGAACCGACCAGGCTGACCTTGGTCAGGGTCGGAGCCCAATACGGAACGACCCCCTGGGTGTGATAATGCGTGGCGCCGCCGATCTTGGCCATGACAAAGCCGTTGAGGGCGCGCTCNNGTCTTTTGGGTCGAGCCTTCGAACACGACGCCGCAGATGGTCTTGGGGAAGGCGGGATGACGGACGCGGTTGATAATCACCTGGGCCACCGCCTGGGCGCCTTCCAGCGGCTCAAAGCCAGCTTCGTAATAGATCGCCTGGCTCATGCAGTCCGCGGCGCGCTGGCGGTCCTGGGCGCTGGCGCCTTTCAGAGAGAAGGGACGCGCGGGAGGATTAGGCGCGTCCGAAAGGGCGAAACCGGCGTTGACCGCAGCGGCCTGCTGCAAGCTGAGGTCGGGCAATAGCCGCAGCATGTCCTGGTCGAGCTTGCGGGCAGGTATTACCGGCGACGCGGCTTGGAGGAGCGCCGGGTCGTAGCGCGCCGCCATGGCGGCGTCGCCAGGATGCATATGGCCGAGGATGGTCTTCAGTCGGGCTTCGGAAAAGTCGCCCCGGGCCTGCTCGGCGATCAGGAAGGCGCGGCGTCGTTCGATGGCGGCGTCGGAAGGCGCAGTGGAGACCACCGCCATCAGCGCGCCGCCGGCCAATATGGCCACGCCGCCGCCGGCTGCCGCCGCCACGCGGCCCAATCGCGTTTTCAGCCAAGTGGAAGGATTCATGAGCGCCGCTCGCTAGCCACGACCAGACGACCTAAAGGGTCGCGAAGGGTCGCTGAACACGGATCAATCTAGCAGGGGGCTCCCGCCCTACAAGCGCTGCAGCGCACAAATACACCGCATTGCAGCATAAAGGCCAAGTTCTGGGCGCTCAGTCCGGGCGGTAGGCGGCCATGAATACAGCGACGCCGGCCTCTACGTTGGCGTCCATCTCAGTCGCGGTGGGGATCGGACCCATGTTCCACAGGCGCCGGCGATAGAGGCCGGCCAGCATCAATTCGATGCACTGCTCGGCGGCCCGTCCGGCGTCCGCCTGCTTAAGCTTGCCCTCGGCCATGGCCCGCGCGAGCAAGGCGGTGAGCCTCTCCTTACCTTCCTTGGGGCCAGCCTTGAAATGCGCCTCGCCGACCTCAGGAAAGCGCGCCGACTCCGCCACCACGATGCGATGCACGGCAATGACCTGATCCGACAGCATCAGGGGGAGGAACCGCTTGCCTAGATTGAGCAACAGTTTTTCCACGTCGCCGTTGGCGGTCTCCAGGTCGAACAGTTCGGCTTGGCTTTTGGCGCAGTCGTCTTGGATCACGGCTGCGAACAGTTCGGCCTTGGATCGGAAGTAGTTGTATAAAGTGCCTTTGGAACCGCCCACGCGGGCCGCGATCGAAGACATGGAGGCGGCGGCGTAACCCTCCGCCATGAACACTTCCCGGGCTATGGCGATAATGCCTTCCCGTCGGCCGTCCCGGCAGGGCTTTGCAGGGGCGTTCATGCCTTTTCGGCCTTTCCTGTTCTCGTTCCGTCTTGACAGCTTGCGCCGCAGCGGAGACAACCTAACCGCGCCAACCGTACAGTACGGTCATTATCAAGTCTATCAGGTTCGTCATGCCCTTCCGTTTGGCGTTAGCCCAAATGCCGCATTCGGTGCTGTCGACGGTTGTCGGCCTTGGGCTGTGCGCCTTGGCCGGGTGCGCGCCGGATCTGGGGCCCGCCTCGAACATTCGGCCCGCACCCGACTACGCGGCCGCCAGGACGTTCTCCAAAGCCCAAACAGACTGGCCTGCGGAGGGCTGGTGGACCGCTTATAACGATCCCGTTCTGAACGGGCTGATCGACCGCGCGCTCAAGACCTCTCCCGACCTGAAGGCGGTGCAGGCGCGACTGGTTCAGGCCCAAGGCGCCCAGGAGACGGTCCGCGCCGGCCTGTTTCCCAGCCTCTCGGCCAAGGGATCGATCGAGGAGACCGGGGCTCATGTGAACTTGCCGGGTGTCTCGGAGTCGCTCAAACAGTCCTTTCCCTCCGCCGCCCAGCCCATCACCCAGCTGAGCGCCAACGTCAGCTATGAGCTGGATTTTTTCGGCCGGAACCGCGCGGCGGTGGCTGCCGCAAGCTCTGACGCCAAGGCGGCCCAGTTCGAACTGGACGAAGCGCGGCTCGAGCTTTCGGCCGCCGTCGCTTCGGCCTACGCCAAGCTGATCACGGCTGAAACAGACGAGGCCGCGGCTGCCGAAGCCACGCGACTGCGCGAGAACAGCCGCGCCCTGGTCGCGGATCGACAAAGGAATGGCCTGGAGACCCGGGCCGAGTATAGCCAGTCGAACGCCCTGCACGAGTCCAGCCGGGTGGATATGATCGAGGCGGCGGGCGCGGTGCTGCAAGCCAAATACGCCCTGGCGGCGGTGGTGGGCGTGGGGCCCGACGCCTTTCTCGATCTGAGGCCGGACACCGGGCTGAAAACCACGCCGATCGGCCTGCCGCCGCATCTCGCGGCCGATCTGATCGGGCGTCGTCCCGACATCGCCGCGGCCCGACTGCGCGTGGAGGCCGCCGCCCAACGTGAGAAGGTGGCGCGGGCGGACTTCTATCCCAACATCAATTTGGTGGCCTCAGGCCTGGCTCTGTCCATGACGCCCGGGGAATTCTTCAGCCATGGCGCCGAACTGATGCAGGTCGGCCCGGCTGTGACCCTGCCCTTATTCGATGGCGGAAAGTTGGCGGGCGCGGCGCGCAACGCCCGCGGCGAATACGAAGCGGCCGTGGCCAGCTATGACAAGGCCGTGGTGCGGGCGCTGCAAGAGGTCAGCAACGCCGTCACCGTGCGAGAAGGCGTCCAGGCGAGCATCGATCACGCCCAACTCGCCCTGGCGGCCAGTCAGGACGCCTACAATCTGGCAACCTTGCGTTACAAGGCGGGTTTGACGACCTACCTGATGGTCCTGACTGTGGAAGACACCCTGCTCGCCGCCCGCCGCCAGCTCGACGATCTGAAAGCCCAGGCTATTGGCGCGGACGTCACCCTCATCCAAGCGCTGGGGGGCGGTTTTGATGAAACCGCCGCGGCGCATTATTCGAACCCCTAAGGACTTCCCGATGGCTGACGATCAATCTGGTCCTTCCGCCCAGGCTGCGGCTGCCCCCGCGGGGACTAACGAGCATCGCGCGCAGCAGCGTCAGCGGATGTTCGCCATGTTGGGCGCAGCCGGCGCGGTGATCTTGGTTCTGTTCGGGCTCTGGTGGCTGCTGGTGGCCTCGCATTATGTCACCACGGACGACGCCTATGTCGGCGCCGAGGTGGCTCAGGTGACGCCGCTGGTGGGTGGGGCGGTCAAGGCCGTCCACGTGCATGAGACCGACCAGGTTAAAGCCGGCGACGTGCTGGTTGAGCTGGACCCCGCCGATGCGACGTTTGCCTATCAAAAGGCCGAGGCCGACTACGAGGCGACGGCGCGCCAGATCAACGGCGAGGCCGCCACAGCCGATTCCCTGTCGGCCCAGGTGACGGCGCGGGGCGCCGATCTGGCGCGAGCCCAGGCTCAGATCGACGCCGGGACGGCCGATCTAGCCAAGGCCAAGCTCGACTATGACCGTCGGGCGGGTCTGGCCGACTCCGGCGCCGTTTCAGGCGATGAGCTGAGCGCGGCCAAGAGCGCCTACGACAACGCCAAAGCCAATCTCGCCGCCGCCCAGGCCGCCGCCGCCCAGGCCGCCGCCGCTCGCAAGGCCGCCGAAGGCCAGTTCCAGGCCCAACAAATCCTGGTGCAGGGCGCGGTGGAGTCCAACCCGCAGGTGGCCGCGGCCCGCGCCGCGCGCGACGCCGCCAAGCTGGATCTGGAGCGCACGGTGATCCGTGCGCCGCTCGACGGCGTCGTTTCCAAGAAGCAGGTCGAGGTCGGACAGCGCGTTGGGGTGGGCGTCACCTTGATGAGCATTGTTCCGGTAACCCAGGCCTTTGTGGACGCCAACTTCAAGGAAAGCCAGCTGCGCCGGGTGCGGCCGGGTCAGCCGGTCACGCTGAAGTCCGATCTTTACGGCGGCCGGGTCGTCTATCACGGGGTGGTGGTCGGCGTGTCGGGCGGCACCGGATCGGCTTTCTCCCTGATCCCAGCCCAGAACGCGACGGGCAATTGGATCAAGGTGGTGCAGCGCCTGCCGGTGCGCGTGCGCCTCGATCCCAACGAACTGGCGGAGCACCCGCTGCGTTTGGGCCTGTCCATGGCGGCGACGATCGATGTCGCCAAATCCGGCGAGCCCAGTCACGGAGGCTGACATGGCCGACGCTTCCAGCGCCGCGTCCGCGGCCTCCAGCCCGCCACCCGAAACCATTCTTCGCGGCTCCGCCCTGGTCCTGGCGGTCTTCGCCCTGGCCGCCGCCAACTTCATGGCGGTGCTGGACATGACCATCGCCAACGTCTCGGTGCCCAACATAGCCGGAGGCCTGGCGGTTTCGTCCCAGGAAGGCACCTGGGTGATCACCTCCTATGCGGTGGCCGAGGCCATCACTGTGCCGCTCACCGGGTGGTTGGCGAGTCGCTTCGGGGCGGTCCGGGTGTTCATCATCGCTATCGGCGCCTTCGGCTTCTTTTCCATGATGTGCGGCCTGTCGCCCTCTCTGGGCGCCCTGGTGTTCTTCCGGGTGATGCAGGGCCTCTCGGGCGGCCCCTTGCTGCCCATGTCCCAGACCCTGCTGCAGCGGTTCTCGCCGCCGGAGCTGCGGGGCCAGACCATGGGCATCTGGGCCATGACCACCGTGGTGGCGCCCATCGCCGGCCCGGTGCTGGGCGGGGCGATTTCGGATAATTTGGGCTGGTCCTGGGTGTTCTTCATCAATGTGCCGGTCGCGTTCGGGCTGGTGATTCTGGCCCTGCGCGCCCTGCCGCGCGTGGACGTGCTCAGGAAGCTGCCGGTGGACTTCGTGGGGCTGGGGCTGCTGATCCTATGGGTCGGCGCCCTGCAGATCATGCTCGACAAGGGCAAGGAGCTGGATTGGTTCTCTTCCTGGGTCATCGTCGGCCTTCTGGTGGTCGCCGTGGTGGGATTCATCGCTTTCCTGATCTGGGAGCTTACAGAAGAGCACCCGATCGTGGACCTGCGCATCTTCCGCTACCGAGGCTTCACAGCCGCCTGCTTCGCCATGACCCTGGCGTTCGCCGGCATGTATGCATCGCTGGTAATCATCCCCCTCTGGCTGCAGTTGGACATGGGCTACACGGCCAGCTGGGCAGGCTGTGTAACCGGTTTCAATGGCGTGCTGGCGGTGATCTTCGCGCCCATCGTCGCGGGCCTGGTGACCAAGGTGGATCCGCGCCGCCTGGTGACCTTCGGCATTCTCTGGCTGGCCGGCGACATGTTCTGGCGCAGCACCTTCACCTCGAGCATGTCCTACGGTCAGTTGATCGGGCCGCAGCTCGCCCAGGGTCTGGCCATGCCGTTCTTCTTTATCCCGCTCATGTCGTTGGCCATGGGCGCGCTCAAGCCCGAGGAAGTCGCCTCGGGGGCCGGCCTGCTCAACTTCGTGCGGACCACCGCCGGCGCCTTCGGCACCTCCATCGCCACAACGGCCTGGGACGACCACGCCACCACCGCGCGGCAGACTCTGGTGGAACGGATGAATGGCGCCGGCGATACGATCAACGGCCTAACCCAGATGGGGCTCGCCCAGAACCAGGCGGCCAGCCTACTGGACAATCTGGTCCAAGGTCAGGCCGTCATGCTGTCGACCAACCACATCTTCACCGTGGTTTCGGCCCTGATGATTGTGTCCGCCAGCGCGATCTGGCTGGCGCCCAAGCCCAAGATGCTCATGAAGCCGCCATCGGCGCACTGAAGGACCGATCCTTGGTCCTGACGACAATGAAAAAAGGGCGGCGCTGAGACGCCGCCCTCGTCGATTGAGCAGGATCGCCTAGAGCCGGATGACTTCTCTCGAAGTCTGAATCCGGCTCTAGATATTTGAATCTAGAGCACGATTCAGCGTTTAGGCGATTCCGCCTAAACCCATCGTGCTCTAAGCAGCCTTGTCCCGGATCAGCTGACCGTTCGCGCTGGACTTGATCTCGATCTTGCGCGGCTTCAGCACCTCCGGAATCTCGCGCTTGAGGGAAATCACCAGCAGGCCGTCGGCGAGCTGGGCATCGGTCACCTCCACATGGTCAGCCAATTGGAAACGTCGCTCGAAGTTGCGCTCGGCCAGTCCGCGGTGCAGGAACCGCCGAGGGTCTTCAGCCTGAGCCTTATGGCCCTGCACGGTCAGCAGGTTTTCGCGAACCTCAAGGCTAAGCTCCTCCGGCCGGAATCCCGCGACCGCGATCTCGATGCGATAGGCGTTTTCGCCCACGGTTTCGATGTTGTAGGGCGGATAGCCAGAAGCCGCGTCGGCGCCGGCGGCCGTTTCCAGCAGGGAGGCCAATCGGTCGAAGCCGACGGCGGAACGGTAAAGGGGGGACAAATCGATGGTTCGCATGACGACATCCTTCTTCGCATAAGCAAGGTTGTGTTCCGACGAGCCGGGCGCACCTTCGCCGCGCCCGCCCGGAAGGCCCTCTATCGGCGCCTTCGTCCAAAATTTGGGTAGGTCTTCGCGGTGTTCAAGGGGGTTGCCGACGTTCCGTCGTGCTCCGGCGCCTTTGACCCGGAGGCCGGCACGCGCTAAGCGACCCCGGGTGTCGCCCAGCCATTCGCCGGGCCCCCATATCGATGAGCGATTGGCTGTCTGATCCTTCCCGCCGCAACGCCTGCCTTGCCGTGATGGCTTTGGCCCTGGCTGCCTGCAGCCGCAAAGCGGCCACGCCGGCGGCTCAGGCGCCTGTGACCTCGACCGATGCGCCCGCGCCTTCCAGCCTGGCCTGGGCCGTGGCCGGGGACTGGCGTTCGAAGGCCGATAAGGCGCGCGACATCTGGCGTCACCCCGAGCAGACCCTCCAGTTCTGGGGCCTGAAGCCGAACCAGACCGTGGTGGAGTTCTGGCCGGGCGCGGGCTGGTACACGGAAGTTCTGGCGCCGTATTTGGCGGCGAACGGCGGCAAGCTCTACGCCGCCCAGTTCCAGGTGGACGCGCTTGCGCGGCCAGCCGAGGCGTGGCTGGCGGACGCCTACGCCAAGAAGATCGCCGCCATGCCTGCGCTGTACGGCCAACCCTCGATCACCGCCTTTGGCGCCGCCAGCGGGCCCGTCGCCCCGGCCGCCAGCGCGGATTTGGCGATCTTCTCGCGCGACATCGCTTGCTGGATGGCGACCGGTATTGCCGAAAAGGCCTTCCGCGACGCCTATGCCGCGCTCAAGCCTGGCGGGGTCCTGGGGGTCGAGGAGAGCCGGGCCGAGCCGGGCGGCGTGCAGGACGTCCTGGCGGCGGATGGCTATGTCCAGGAGGCTTATGTCAAACGGCTGGCTCAGGAAGCCGGCTTTATCTTCGACGCGGCCAGCGAGATCAACGCCAATCCCAAGGACACACGATCCTACCCCTTCGGCGCCTGGACCCTGCCGCCGTGGCGGCAGTCCGCTCCCAAGGGCAAGCCTGACAATCCAGGCTTCGATCACGCCAAGTACGACGCGGTCGGCGAAAGCGATCGCATGACCCTTCGGTTTGTCAAGCCAGGTTAGCCATGGCCAGTTTGCAGCACATCACCGAGCGGTTCAGGCGCGCCTTGGAAGGCCAAGCCGGCCTGGATAGGACCCTCAAGCTGGACTTGCGCGGCGAGGGTTTCGTGTTCTTCGACGGCCAGACGGTCAGCAACGAGGATCGTGCCGCAGACTGCACCGTTTCGGTGTCCAAGGACGATCTGGAGGCGCTGGCCAAGGGCGCGCTCGACCCCATGGGCGCTCTGATGCGTGGTCGTATGCGGGTGACCGGCGACATGGCGGTGGCCATGCGGCTGGCGCCGATGTTGTCGGCGGCCAAGGGCTAGGGCGGTGGAGGCGGCGCCCCTGATCGGGATCGCCGACGCGCCGGTTCCCGAGGGCGGTCGTGCTGTCTGGCTCGAGGCGGAAGACGGGATCCCGCTGCGCGCCGCATTGTTCCCCGCCCAGGGCGCGGCCTGCGGAACGGTGATGCTCAGTCCCGGCCGCACCGAGCCCATTGAGAAATACTTCGAAGTCGTGGGCGAGTTGCAGGCGCGGGGCTGGACCGTTGTGGCGCATGACTGGCGCGGCCAGGGGCTATCGGGACGGGCGCTGCCCGACCGTCTGCGCGGATATGCCAAGGGCTTTGGACCGTTCCTGTCGGACTACGCCCTGATGCTCGACCGATTGGGGGGCGACCTGCCACGGCCCTGGATCAGCCTGGCTCATTCCATGGGCGGCGGTCTGGTCCTGTTGGCCATCGTTCGAGGCGAACGGCGCTTGGACGGGGTGATCACCACCGCGCCCATGATCGGCCTGCGCGCGGTTCCCGTGCCGCCCCCCCTTGCCGGCTTGATCGCCCGTGGGGCGTGCCTTTGCGGCCTGTCGGCGGCGCTCCTGCAGACTTACGACCCGTTCGCGCAACCGTTCGAAGGCAACGTCCTGACCCACGACCGCATCCGCTATGACCGTTACATGGCCCAGCTCAAGGCCTGTCCCGATCTGGCGCTGGGGGGACCCACCTGGGGCTGGCTGGACTACGCCCTGAGCGCGGGCGCGGTTTTGCGGCGGCGCGCGAGCGCGGCGGCCGTGGAGGCGCCGGTCAGCGTGATCGGCGCAGGGCAGGATCGGCTTGTGCTGAGCGCCAACGGGCGAGCTTTCGCCCAGGCCGCGTCGAGCGGACGCTATGTGGAGATCGCCCAAGCCTTCCACGAGATCCTGATGGAGACCGATCCGGTGCGGGCGACGTTCTGGAGCGAGTTCGACGCCCTGGCGGCGCGTATCACCGGGCGGAGCGCCTGAGCGCCACCAGGGCTTCGTCCAGGCAGGAGCGGTCGCCGGCCGCCACGACCTGTCCGCCGCTGCGGCCGAGTCTGTCGCCGCGCCAGTCCGTCACCAGACCCCCGGCGTTCTCGATCACCGGCACGATGGGATCGATGTCCCACAGCTTCAGACCGGATTCGATAACCAGATCGATGCGCCCGGCCGCGAGAAGCGCGAAGATATAAGCGTCGCCGCCTAGCCGCACGAGCCGCGCGGCGGCCCGCACCTGGCTCCAAGCGCCCAGCTCCGCCCCATTGAAATAGGCGTGCGGGTCGGTGGAGGCGATTGTGGCGTCCGTCAGTTGCGGGCAGGGCCGAACCTTGAGCGGCAAGGTCTGCCCACGCACGTGAAGGCGCGAGCCGGACGGAGAACCGATATAGATCTCATCTAGATAGGGCTGGCCGATCAGGCCCAGCAACGGCTCGCCTCGAAAACGCAGGCCGATCAGGTGGGTCCACAGCGGGAGGCCGGCGACGAAGGCCCGCGTGCCATCGACCGGGTCCAGGATCCATACGAATTCGGCGTCCGGGCGGTCTTCGCCGTATTCCTCGCCGATCACGCCATGACCCGGAAACCGGGCCGAGATCAGGGCCCGGATCGCGGCCTCGGCGCCGCGGTCGGCCGCCGTCACCGGATCGAAGGCCTCGCCGGAGGCGGCCTTGTTTTCCATGCCCAGGTCCGCACGGAACAGGGGCAGGGTGACCTCCGCAGCCGCCGCATTCAACGCCAGCAGGAATGACTCCAGCTCGGCGAGATGAGCGTCGGACGCGGCGTTGCGGGGCCAATCGAGCATGGCCAAGGCTTAGAGGTTTTTCGACCTCAAAGCCAAGGGCCGAGTGCTCATACGAAGGCTAGGTCGCGTCGATCTCGCCATTGAGCGAGCGGGCCAGATCGAGCAGGCGCCGGCGAGGGCGTTCGCCGAGCTGGTAATAGGCGCGCACCAGATCCAGGGTCTCCTTGCGGGCGAACATCTCGCCGCCGCCTTCGGAGGGATCGTTGCCAGCGCGCTCCACTGCCTCGGCCAGGCCGTCGAAGAAGTAGGATACGGGCACTTCCAGCGCTTCGGACAGCTGCCAAAGGCGGGCGGCCGAGATGCGGTTGGCGCCGCATTCGTATTTCTGAATCTGCTGGAAGCGCACGCCGACGGCCACAGCGAGCTGTTGTTGGGTAAGGCCAAGCAGCCGCCGACGCCGACGCAGGCGCTTGCCCAGGTGAAGGTCGATGTCGTTCGCCATGGAAAGTCTCCTTAAGGCGTGTGTCCCAGCATGGGACAGATGGCGGAACTCGCCGCAAAGGCGGCGCCACGCTCGCCCGCAGCGTGTTCGCGCCGGAGGCGAAGCTCTTGCCTTGAAAGAGCCAGTGCTTATTAGGAGGCCATGCCCGACAAACGTCCCTCCCCGGCGCAGGACTTGGCATGGCGTATCGAGGCCCTGGCTTTTGACCTGGTGGGGGCCTTGTTGTTCCTGTTGCCGATTGACGCCGCTTCGGCGCTCGGCGCCGCGGTGCTGAAGCTGATCGGTCCGCTCACTGGCGCGCACAAGACCGCGCGGGGCAACCTGATGATCGCGTTTCCGGACATGAGCGAGGCCGAGCGCGAGCGCCTTCTGGCCGCGCAGTGGGAAAACCTGGGCCGGCTGGCCGCGGAATTTCAGATGCTCGGCCGCTTGACGCCGGACAGCGGCCGGATCGAGGTGGTCGGCGGTGAACGGCTGGAGGCCATCCGCAAGAGCGAAGAGGCGGTGGTGTTCATTTCGGGCCACTTTTCCAATTGGGAAGTCATGGCCATCGTGATCATGCGCGCAGGGGTCCGCTGCCAGGTGACCTACCGCGCCGCCAACAACCCCTACATCGACCGGCGCATCATCGCCAACCGCGCCCGTTATGGCGTGGAGCTGTTCGCGCCCAAGGGCGAAACCGGGTCGCGCGAAGTGCTGGAGGCCCTGCGCCGTGGGGAATCGGTGGCGCTGATGAACGACCAGAAGTTCAACGGCGGACTGGCGGAGCCATTCTTCGGCGTGCTCGCCCACACTGCGCCCGGTCCGACACGCCTGGCCTTGCGCTCGTCAGGGGTGATCCAGCCCATGTCAGTGCAGAGGATGGGCGGCGCCCGTTTCCGGGTGGTGGTCCACGAGCCGATCGTGCTTGAGCGCTCGGGCGAGCGGGGCCGGGACATCAAGGACGGCGTGCGCCGCATCAACGCTTTCATCGAGGAGCGTATCCGCGAGCGGCCCGAAGAGTGGTTCTGGGTGCACAAACGGTGGCCGACGGAGGCCTACACCTCTTTCAACGAGTAACCTTGCGGGCCTGCGCATCGGCTGATCGCCGGAAGGGGCCAGTGAAAGCGGGGTCCTGTCGACGCCGACGACAGGGACCGAAATAGATCGCGGAGCGGACAAAGGGCCGAGGCCGAAAGACCACGGCGTTGATGCGGTCGTAGAGGGCTCGAGTGGTCATCGGCTTGACGATGAATTCCGTGACTCCCGCGTCGCGAGCCTCGAACACGCGGGTCTTTTCCCCGGAGCCGGTGAGCATGATGATCGGCAACATGGGATTGGGACTATCCGGGCCTTTGCGGATCAGTTTGGTGAATTGCACCCCGTCAACGGGCTCCATGTGGAAGTCCACTATGGCGATATCGACCGGCTCGCGTTTCACGAAGTCCAGGGCTTGAGCGCCGTCGCGGCATTCATGCACGTGAATTATATCAAGGCCGGCCAGGACCGCAGCGACGAGCGACCGGACGTTGGCGTTGTCGTCCGCCACAAGAATCTTGAGGCTGGAGAATTGACCGCTCATATACCAGCCACCCTCCGTAGCTCTGCCGATTCGATATGGATGTTGAAGAACATTGTTCACCAAACCCTGACAAAGGGTTATCGACGCGTTTAGATCAGGCCTTAGGATTCAGCTCCCGCCAGCGCTGGAGCGCTTCCTCGGGGCCGGCGTAGGCTTCCTGCAGCACGGGGTTCCAATAGCGCAGGGCTTCCAGCGGAATGGCCTGACCGGACACGGCGCAGACGACATAGCGGCCCGGCTTGAGGATGGCGTATTCACCATCGCCGTAGTGAAGTTTGGCCTCTTCGGAGCGGGCGCCGGGCAAGGCGCGATCGTGAGCGTTCATGGGGTCAATGTAACTCCGCGCCGGCTCAAAATAAATCGCCTTGACCCGGACCGGGCGGGTTGGTCGCAGATTTGCCGCGCGGCGGCGGCGCTGTCGATGTCCCTCCGATCACCGCCGCACGTTCGACGTCGGCAAACTTGAGGTTCACCGCCTCGCCAGGCTTGAGCGCCGAACCCTCGCGCACGATCGAGCCGTCCGGTCGACGAACCAGGGCGAAGCCGAGCGCAAGGGGACGATTCGGGTCCAGCGACAGCCGCAGCTTGTCGAGCTGGATCAAGCGATCACGCGCTGTCGCCAGGCGTCGGGCGAGGGCGGTCGAGAGCCTATGACCCAGCATCGGCAGGCGCGCGTTTTGCGTGGCCCGTTCTGGGACGCGCCGAGCAGCCAGGGCGAAGCGGCGCGATAATTCGGCCAGCCGTTCGCTCTTCAATCGGCGCGGGCGCTCAAGCAGCGACAGGGTGAAACGGGCGGCCGTTCCCGTTAGGGCTTGGGCGTGGACCTGAGTGTTGCGCTCGATGGCGGCTGAGAGGCGCCCCGCGACGATATCGAACCTTTGCGAGGCCAGGGCCAGGATATCCGCCGGTCGCGGCAGGCCGCGCGCAGCGGCGGCCAGCCGGTTGCGCCGGTCCTCCAGCATGCGTCCGCCCACGCGCGCCAAGCGACGCTGACTATCGGCCAGGCCGGCTCTCAGCTCCGCAAGCACGGGCGTCGCCATTTCCGCCGCGGCCGTCGGGGTCGGCGCGCGTCGGTCGGAAACGAAATCGATCAGAGTCGTATCGGTCTCATGGCCCACCGCCGAAATCAGGGGAATGGCGCTGGCGGCGGCCGCCCGCGCCAAGCCTTCGTCATTGAAGGGCCACAGGTCCTCCACCGAACCCCCGCCGCGCGCGACGATCAGGACGTCTGGCCGCGGGATCGAGCCCCCGGCGCTCAGGGCGTTGAAGCCGGCGATGGCGCCCGCGACCTGGGCCGCCGCGGCCTCGCCCTGGACCACCACCGGCCAAACCACAACCCGGCAAGGCCAGCGCTCGCGAATGCGGTGGAGAATGTCGCGGATCACGGCTCCGGTCGGACTTGTGATGACGCCGATGGTTGCGGGCATGGCGGGCAGGGGCCGCTTGCGCGCCGGATCGAACAGACCCTCAGCCGCCAGCTTGGCCTTCAACCGCTCGAGCTGGGCCAAAAGGGCGCCAACGCCGGCCGGCTCCATGCTGTCGATGACGAGCTGGTACTTGGAGGAGGCCGGATAGGTGGTCACCTTGCCGGTGACGATCACCTCCAGACCCTGCTCCGGCCGGCATTGCAGGCTACGGCCTTTCCAGATCACGCCGTCGATGGCGGCCTTGTCGTCCTTGATCGTCAGATAGATGTGGCCTGAAGCGTGGCGGGTCACCTTGCTCAGCTCCCCACGCAGGCGCACGAAGCCATAGGCCGACTCCAGGGTGCGCTTCAGGGCGAAGGCGAGCTCGGAGACGGAATAGGGTTCGGCGTTGCCGCCTGGGGCAGACGCTGTCTGGTGCGTGAGGTCCACGTCGGTCATGAGTTCAACATAGGCGCTCGACCTGAGTCGCGGCAGGGGTGCGTAATGGGTGCGGGGATTGACCTTCCTCGCGGCGCGCGCCACAGGCGAGCCATGAACATCCTTCTCGTCGGATCGGGCGGGCGCGAGCACGCCCTGGCCTGGAAAATCGCCCAGAGCCCGCTGCTTAAACGCTTGGTGGCCGCGCCCGGCAATCCCGGCATCGCCGCGCTGTGCGAGACCCGCCCGGTCAAGGCGACGGACGTTGCGGGTCTGGTGGCCCTGGCGCAGGAGATCGCCGCGGATCTGGTGGTGGTGGGCCCGGAAAGCGCGCTGGAGTTGGGCTTGGCGGACCGCTTGGAGGACCTGGCCATCCCCTGTTTCGGCCCCACAGAACGGGCGGCGAAGCTGGAAACCTCCAAGGCGTTTTCCAAGGCCTTCGCCGAGCGGCGCGGATTGCCGTCCGCCGCGTTCGGCGTCTTCGAGGACACGGCGCCCGCGAAGGCGTTCCTGGGCCGGTTCCAGCCGCCCTACGTGATCAAGGCCGACGGTCTGGCGGCCGGCAAGGGCGTAGTGATCGCCGAGACCCGCCAAGAAGCCGAGGGGGCCATCGACGACATGCTCGGCGGCAAGTTCGGCCAAGCCGGCGCGCGGGTCGTGATCGAGGAGTTCATGGCCGGTGAAGAGGCTTCGCTGTTCGCCCTCAGCGACGGCGCCACGGCGCTGCTGTTCGGCGCGGCGCAGGATCACAAACGCGCCTACGATGGCGACAAGGGTCCCAATACCGGCGGTATGGGAACCTACTCGCCGCCGCCTGTGCTGACGCCGGAGCTGACCGAGCAGGCTCGCCGAACCCTGATCGATCCGGCAGTCAGCGGCATGGCGGCCGAAGGGCGGCCCTATCGGGGCGTGCTTTATGCCGGGCTGATGTTGACCGAGAGCGGCCCCAAGCTGGTGGAGTTCAACGCCCGCTTCGGCGACCCGGAGTGTCAGGCTCTCATGCTGCGATTGAAGAGCGACATCGTGCCCTATTTGATGGGCGCGGCGACCGGGCGGCTCGGTGAGCTGGACGCGCCCCTGTGGCGCGAGGAAGCGGCGATATGCGTGGTGCTCGCGGCCAAGGGCTACCCGGAGGCGCCGGAGACCGGAACGGTCATCAAGGGCGCCGATCAGGATTTCGGCGAAGACGTGGTGGTGTTCCAGGCCGGAACCGAGCGTGATGGGGACGGCGCCTTAATCGCGGCCGGCGGACGAGTGCTCAATGTCTGCGCCCGGGGACGGACGCTCAAGGAGGCGCGCGAACGGGCCTATGCGGCGGTGGACGCCATCGATTGGCCGGGCGGCTTTTTTCGGCGGGACATCGGCTGGCGCGCCTTAGGTTAGATCGGCATAGCCCAATGGCTTCACCTTGAAGCCTGAATCAGGCTCCGCATATTCGAATCTGACGGAAAATCAAATAATTAGCGCTTATTCGAGCGGAGCCCCCACTCTTTCGCCGGATAGGCTCTATCGCAATTGTTCGCCGCCCATGGCGGCGGAAACGACACTCCAGGCGCCGTCGCGCTTTTGCAAATTCACCGTCACGTCCCGGTTCTGTCTCTCTCCGAGCACCTGCAGGCAGAGCGTTGCTCGGCCAGAGGCTTTAGACTCAGACAGGCTCGATTTGATCAAGTTCAAACTAATGTCTCTTATACCGCCAGTTTCTGACGATATTTTATTAGATTTTCCGATCATGGAATATGCTATAGAATAGCTTTTATTCTCTAAAAAATATAACTTCGATATTAAATAGCAAGCAGAAATGGCTGAAACAAAGAATATCGCTATAACCGACCATCGATTCATTCTGATGTCTCGCTCGACATGAACGTTTTTTCCGAATTTAATACATCGGTACACTTGTCTGGGCCTGGGCGATCAGCCACAGGAAGCACATTTGCCGGGAGGGAGCGATACCCGCATAGATCGTGCGGTGTCAATATATCAACCGGACACACAGGCAATGAACGCGCGGTCTGCAATTTGCGCGAGAAGTTCCCCATGACGGGTTCAATGGCGCACCCATTGCTGGGCCATGCTCAATATCGGCGCGCGATCAAGGCAACGCTCATCTAGCCGGGTAAGGGGGCAGGACGGCGCCGAGCAATCGGTCCAGCGCCGCTTCGTCCTCGAATCGCGCAAGCACAGGCCAGGCCGTCACCTTGGCGCGCCAGTCCGGCGGCAAGCGCGCCCAGTCCTTTTCGGTGGTCAAGAGGCCCGCGCCATAGGCCTCAGCGCGCGCTTGCAGCGCTTTCAGGATGCCGGGGCTGTAGCCCGCGTGATCGGGAAAACCCGCGAAATCCACCAGATCACAACCGGCCGCCCGCAGGCTTCGCTCCACCTTCCAGGGTTTGCCGACGCCGGCGAAGGCCATCTGCGGGCCGGGCGGCGGCGCGGCCCCTGGCGCCAGCCGAGCGATCAACACTGGCTTGGCCCCGAATAGGCGCAAAAGCTCCGGGTCGGCCGAGGGCAGGTCGGCGGGCAGCAAGACCACCACCGCGTCGGCGCGCGCCAGGCCTTCGGTCAAGGGTTCGCGCAGGGGCCCGCTGGGAAACACGGCCTCGTCGCCGAAGGGCCATTCCCCATCCCGGGTTTCACCATCGACCACCACCAGGGACAGGGCCTTCTTCAGGCTGGGGTTCTGATGGCCATCGTCCATCACGATCGCCTGGGCGCCGTCCGCCGCTGCGGCGCGAGCGCCCGCCGGCCGGTCGCGGGCGATCCAGATCGACTGTCCGGCCATGGCCAGCATGAGCGGCTCATCGCCGACATCGGCAGCGCCATGCACGGCGGGGTCAACCCGCAGCGGGCCCTTGAGGCGTCCGCCATAACCACGCGACAGAACGGCCGTTCGTGCGCCCTGGGCTTCTAAGCGCTGGATCAGGGCTCGCACGACGGGGGTCTTGCCGGTCCCGCCCATGGTCAGGTTGCCGACGCAGATCACGGGCGCGCCGGGATCGACGGGCCGGGCGCGGGCGATCTTGCGGCGGGTCTCCCAGGCCCACACCCAGGAGACCGGGCGGAGCAAGGCGCGGATCACCGGCGCCGGGGCGCCGCGGCGCACATACCACCAGCGCGGGGTGCCCAGCTTCACGTCTCGGGCTCCGGAAGCAGAGGGCGCAGGGCGTCCAGCGCGGCGTCCAGCACCGCGTCTCCTCGCACGGCGAAGGCCTTGGCCCTCTGGCCGATCTGGCTCGCGCGGACCGGGTCGGCGAGGAACTGACCGATGTGCTCCACAAGCTCGGCGGGGTTGTGCGCCATGAGCACGGCCTGGTCGGCGGCGAGGCCAGCGTAGGCTTCGCGGAAATTCGCCGTGTCGGGTCCAGCGATTATGGGCAAGGCCAGGCGGGCAGGCTCAAGCGGATTGTGTCCGCCTACGCCGCCCGCGAACCCACCGCCCATCACCACCACCTGGGCCAGCCGGAACATCAGGCCCAGTTCGCCCAGGGTGTCCGCCAGGTAGATCTGCACCTGGTCCGTCAGCGGCTCGCCGCAGCTGCGTTGGGCCACGCGCCAGCCGTTTTCGCGCAGGGCCGCAGCCAGTGCGGAGCCGCGCTCGGGGTGTCGGGGAACCAAGATCAGCAGGGGCGCCGGCGCCGGCAACGCGGCGAAAGCGCCAATGATGATCTCGTCCTCGCCCGGATGGGTGCTGGCTGCGATCACCACCGATCTGCGTCCGGCCGCCGCCTTCAACCGCGCCAGCTCCGCCTCGTCGCAGGGGAGGGGAGCGCCAGCCTTTTTCAGGTCCAGTTCCCCCGTGGCTCTTCCGCCCAGCCGCGCGATGCGCTGCCGGCTGACCTCGTCCTGGGCGAGGATCAGATCGAAGACCCCAAGCAAGGCGCGCGCGGCGTCGGGCGCCTTGGCCCATCCCCGCAGGCTAGCCTCCGACAGGCGAGCGCCAACCAGGGCGAGCTTCACGCCCGAGGCCTTGGCCCGCAGCAGCAGGACGGGCCAAAGCTCGCTCTCCACGAAGATGGCCACAGACGGGCGCCAGTGCTTCAAGAATCGGCGCGCGTTGGCGGGCGTATCTAGGGGAACGTATTGGTGGATGACGCCGGCGGGCAGGCGCAGGCTCAGGAGGCGGGTCGACGTCACCGTGCCGGAGGTGACCAGCAAGGCGATGTCCGGGCGCTCGCGCCTTAGCGCCTCGACCAGGGGCAGGAGGGACAGGGTCTCACCGACGCTGGCGCCGTGCAGCCAGATCAGTGGGCCGGGCTGCCGAGGCAGGGAGGCGCGGCCAAGGCGTTCGCCCAGCCGCTCGGGGTCCTCCTTCCCTGCTCGCGCGCGCATGCGCAGGATCGTCGGCGCTAGAGGCTGCAGGGCTCCCATCGCCAGGCTGTAAAGCTTGAGCATCACGACAGGGCGGCCTCGGCCCGTGCGCAGGCCGCTTTCAGAGCCGTGGTCCATGCGGCGATGGCCGCCTCCAGATCAGCTTCGGTGGCCTCGGCGGGCAGCAGGTAGGGCCCATCCCACACCACCGCGCCTCGGCCGAAGGGGCTGGGCAGGCAGGTGCGGTCCCAGCTTTTCAGCCGGGCCGCGGGCCGGGCGGCCAAGCCGATCATGTAGACCGGGGCTTGGGCGAGCTTGGCCATGCGCGCCACGCCCATGGACATGACCTCCGCCGGTCCGCGAGGCCCGTCCGGCGTTACCAACAGCAGGCCGCCGCCGACCACCCAGTCGATGCATTCACGGAACGCAGCCGCCCCCCCCTTGGCCTTGGCGCCCTTGGCCTTGGATCCGCGGATGGCGGTGATGCCGTGGCCGGCGATGGCGCGGGTGATGAACGCGCCGTCGGCCGACAGGGAAATCAGAGCCCGCGCCTCGCGGCCGCGCAGGATCGGCCGTGCGCCGATCACCAGGGGAATGGTTCCGTGCCAGATGCAGCCGATGGCGCCGCGCTGGCGCGCCATTTCCGCGTCGGCGACGTCCAGCCCAAGATGCGTCCAGCGGATGGTGTGTAGCACCAGGCCCAAGTAGGCCCAGGTCAGGAAAGCCAACAGGCCCTGAACGGGCGCGGAGCGGATCACAGCCTTCACGCGGGCAAGTCTTCGTCGAGCTGCTGACTGCGCGCCAGGCGGGCGTAGAGGCCCCCGCGCGCCATCAGGCTCTCGTGGTGGCCGGTCTCCACCACCTTGCCTCGGTCGATGACATAGATGCGATCGGCGCCGCGCACGGTGGACAGGCGATGGGCGATAAGGATGGCGGTGCGCCCGGCCATCAGGCGCTCCAGCGCCTCCTGCACCTTGGCCTCGCTCTCGGTGTCGAGCGCGCTGGTGGCTTCGTCCAGCAGCAGGATCGGCGCGTCTTTCAAGAAGGCCCTGGCGATGGCGATGCGCTGGCGCTGTCCGCCGGACAGGCGCGAGCCCAGTTCACCCACCGGCGTTTCATAGCCCAGCGGCAGGGCCATGATGAACTCGTGCGCGGCCGCGTTGCGGGCCGCCTGCTCGATTTCCCCCGGCGAGGCTTCGGGCCGAGCGTAGGCGATGTTGCCCCGCACGGTGTCGTCGAAAAGGAACGGCTCTTGGGTGACCAGGGCGATCTGGCCGCGCAAGGACTGCAGGGTGACGTCGCGCACATCGTGGCCGTCTATGGCCACCTGCCCGGACTGCACGTCGTAGAAGCGCGGGATCAGGTTCAGAATGGTGCTCTTGCCCCCGCCCGAGGGCCCGACTAGGGCAATGGTCTCGCCGCGCCGCGCCTCCAGGCTCACGCCGGTCAACGCTGGAATGTCCGGGCCATAGGCGAAGGTCACATCGGTCAGGGTTATGCGGCCCTCGCTGTGCGGCAAGGCCAGGGCGGCGGCCGCGTCCTTGATCTGCGGCTGCGTGTCCAGGGCGACGAACAGACGCTCGGCGGCGGCCAGCCCCTCGCCCATGACGGTCTGCAGATTGGCTACCTGACGTAGGGATTGGGAGGCCATGCCGATCGCCGCCAGAAAGGCGGTCAGGTTGCCCACCGTGAAGGCGCCATTCAGCGCCCGCCAGCCAGCGAAGGCGACCACGGCGGCGGTGATCAGGGTCATGACCACCTCGGTGGCCGGGGCCGCTGTGGCGCGCGCGTTGGCGCCCTTGATCAGGTGCGCCTCGCGCCGGGCCACCACCTGGGCCACGCGGTCCTCTTCGAAGGCCTCGCGGTTCTCGATCTTGACGATTTTGACTCCGTCCAGGCTCTCCATCACGGCTGTGGACAGGGCCGAGGTCTCACTCATGGCGCCCTGGGCCGCCTTGCGCGTGCGGCGCGAATAGCGGGTCATCACGCCGGAGGCGATGGGGCCGCCGATCAGGACGACCAGGGTCAGGCCCACGTCCTGCCGCAGCATGACCGCCACCGTGGCGGCGATGGTCAGGGCGTTCTGCACATAGTTGACCAGGCCGTTGGTGGCCGCCTCACGCACCATGCCCGCCTCATAGAGGATGCTGGACAGGTGGGCGCCGGAGTGGGCTTCGCGCAGTTGGGCCAGATCGGCGCGCACCAGACGTGCGAACAACTGCACCTGAATCTGGCCGACCATCTGGTTGCCGACCTTATTGACCAGAGCGGCCTGACCCACCTGAGCCAGCCCGCGCAGGATCGCCACTAAGGCGATCAGGCCCGGGAAAAGCCACAAGGCATGGACGTCCTTGCCGACGAACAGCGCCTGGATGGTCTGGCCGAGCAATTGCGCGAGGGCGGCGGTGGTCCCGGCCACAATGGCCGCGCACGCCATGGACAGGGCCAACTCCTTCCCACGCGGGCGCAGATAGTCGCGGAACAGCCGCCGCGCGGCGGCGAGGCCATGGGCGGGCCTCTTGGACTTCGGCGCTGAAGGGGTGGGAGAACTCATGCGGTTCGGTCGCTTTTTTTCCGATCCGGTGTCAAGCTTGAGGTCCGCCGTATGCCCTGGCTCCCGACGGCGTCTTCTTTTGAAGCGCGTGGCAGGGTATCAGGGCGGCTCATCCAGCCAGGACGCATTTTTTGGCCGACTTCGACCTCTCTACGCCTAAAGGGCGCCGCTCCACCTACCTCAACTATCTGTGGAACGACCATGCCTATCTTCGCCTGAAATTCCAGAACGCGCACTGGGTGAGCCCCGAACTGGTGCGCACCAACCAGCCCTGGCCGTTCCAGCTGAAAGCTTGGCGCGACGCCGGCATCAAGACCATCATCAATCTGCGCGGCGGCTTCGACGCCAGCTTCTACGCCCTGGAGAAGGAGGCCTGCGCCGAGCTGGGCCTGACGCTTGTGGACTTCACCGTCACCTCGCGCGAGGTCCCTTCGCGGGCGCAGGTGCTCGGCGCCAAGGCCCTGTTCGAGACCATCCAATATCCCGCCCTGATGCACTGTAAGTCCGGCGCGGATCGCGCCGGGGTCATGAGCGTGCTCTACGCCCATTTCCGCCTGGGCCAACCCATCCGCGAGGCGGTAGATCAGCTGTCTTTGCGCTATCTGCATGTGAGGGCCGGCAAGACGGGGGTGCTGGATTACACCTTCGAGCGCTACCTCGAAGACGCCGAACCCAAGGGACTCAGCTTCACCGACTGGGTGAACAGCGAAGCCTACGACCCGCCGAAAATGAAGGCCGACTTCCGCGCCAAGTGGTGGGGCGCGCTGTTGACCGAGCAGTTGATCCGGCGGGAGTAGGCGCCACGGCTATTTGCTGGGTTTGTTGACCTTCTGCACCAGGCCGGTCAGGCCCTTCTGGCTTGGCTGCGAAGCATTGGCCTTGGGCGGCTGCGACTGCTTCTTCTTACCCTTACTTTCCTTCATGGCCTTCCGGTCCTCCAAGTGATCAACGGTAACACCCGCGAGGGTGAGAGCGCCTATGTTTCACTAAAACGCGCATTTTGTGGCGGTTCGTCCCTTTTTATTTCGACGTTCCGCGACACAATATAAATTTTGACGAAATACATATTAAGTCAGATAGCCATCATTCGCACGGTGGATACGAAAATAAACGTGAATTGTGGCCGATTTTTATTGTCATGACACCTCCTATTTAGTCGCATATAGAAATATTTTGCTATATCGTGAAGGTCTATCATTCGAAAATGGCTTGAGCGGCCCGCGCTTTTCGGGCGAGCGCGCCTGATCCTGGAGACCGTCATGTCGTCGCGAATCCGCCGCCACCTGGAACTCTTGGCCCTGTCGCCAAAGCTGCGCCGGTACGCACGGGGCCTACAGGCGGACCCGAACGCCTCATCCATGCTGGTTCACCGGGTCTTGTCGACGGCCTTCGCCGAGCCGCCGCACGCACGGCCCAGCGCCGACCTGGAAGCCTCCCTGAGGGCCGATATGGATCTGGATTTCCACGGCCGGGCGCTTCACGCCGCGCGTAGTTGCGAGGACGGGCAAGGGTCCGGCGCCTGATGGGCATGGAGCACCAATTTGGCCAACCGGGCCTGATCTACTGGCAAAACCGGAAGATGCGCAGGACCGCCGGCCGAATGAGCCTATGGGCCACGTTCATCACCGTTTGCGCCGTGGCCGGTCTGGTTGCCTTGGCGGGGCAGATGCTGGGATGGACGCATTTCCACGGTCCATTCATGGCCATTCCCGCAGGCCTGCTGTTGCTGGCCATCAACGCGCAGCTCATCGCCGGCGCCCGAGCGGCCCTGGCGTGGTTGGCGGGTTAGGATGGGTCCGTTCCTCCTCGGATTCGGGCGTCGGGCCCTGCGTGGTTTGCGTGCGCTGCTTGGGCAGGCGTTGTCCTACAGGGTCCTTGCGCGGGATGTAAAAAAGGAGACCTGGGCGTTGGGCGGACGTCATCAGGGCGAGGTGCTCCTCGGCGCACGGCTGGAATCCAAGGCGACGGAAGTGTCGCTGCAACGCGCGGCTCTGTTGAAGGCCGTGATCCGGGTGGAAGCGAGCGCTGCCCGCGCGCGCGCCGCCGGGTATGGGCGGCGCCCATGACGCTTTCCCCCAAACTACTGAGCGCGCTTCGCAACCTGGTGGACAAGCAGGGAGGCGCAGATGTGGACTGGATCAATATCGCCGATGCTCGCGCCTTGACGGAACTGGGCTTCGCCCGGCGCACCCGCGCCGGCTGGGAGATAACGTCCGAAGGCCTGGCCCTGGTGAAAAGCGGGTCTGGCGGCCCCGAAGGTCCGACGCTGGTCAGTTAGAGCCGGATGACTTCTCTCGAAGTCTGAATCCGGCTCTAAATATTTGAATCTAGAGCACGATTCAGCGTTTAGGCGATTCCGCCTAAACCCATCGGGCACTAGCGCGGGGACCCTAATCCGTCATCGTCGGATCGAGCAGCTTGTCGGCGTCGATGATGAAGAAGCGGGCGTGGGCGTTGTCGACGGTCGCCTGGGCCTTGGCCTTCCAGGCCGCATAGGCCTCATCGTAGTTGGGATAGGCGCCGACGAACACCACGGTGGAGGGGTCGCGGAAGTGCGGATGGCCCTCGAGAGCCTTCAACTCGCCGCCCAGGACGATGTGCAGATGATGTTTGCCGTCGGGCATGCGTGCTTTCCCAAGAGAATCAAGACGGCGTTAGCCATCGACAGTTCGATTAGGCGCCGGCGTCGATAAAATCAATCGACTGGACGTCGCACGCCGCTCCGAGAAGCGACGTGATCAGAACGGCGGCATTCGCTGCGCCCGCCGTCAGCTCAAAGGCCAGCGATCGCCATACCTTCGACCAACAGAGAGGGGGCGTTATGGGCGGAGCGAATTTCGAGGTCGGCTCCGGCGACGAGGCGGGCATAGACGTCCACAAGATTGCCGGCCACGGTGATTTCATTGACCGGATAGGCGATCTGGCCCTCATCGAACCAGAAGCCCGACACGCCGGTGGACCAGTCCCCGGTATTGGCGTTCAGGGATGGTCCGAACATGGAGGTGACCAAGAGGCCCTTGCCGGCGGCTTGCATCAGGCCAGCCAGGTCCAGATCGCCCGGCTTCATCGTGAGATTGTGAACCCCCACCCCCGGCGGTCCGGCCAAGCCGCGCGAGGCGTGACCGGTGGTCTCAAGGCCGAGCTGACGGGCCGAGGCGGAATTCAGCAGCCAGGTGGTCAGAACGCCCTTGTCGATCAGGCGGGTGTCTTTGTTGGCCACGCCCTCATCGTCGAAAGGACTGGAGCCGAGGCCACGCAGGCGGTGGGGCTCGTCGACGATGTCGATGGCGGGGGAAAACACCGCCTGGCCGAGCTTGGCTTTCAGGAACGAGGCGCCGCGGGCGATGGCCGGGCCGGACACGGCGCCCAGCATCGGCGAGAGCACCGACATGGCGACGCGGTTCTCGAAGATCACCGAGGCGGTCTGGCTTTCGATTTTGTGGGCGCCCAGCCGCTGCACTGCCCGGCGGCCCGCTTCGGAGCCGATCTCCTCGGGCGCAGGCAGGTCCGATTGCCAGCGGGTGGAGCGGCCATCGCCGCCCCGCTCCATGCCATGTTCGTCTCCGGCAATAGCCGAGGCGTAGAGTGAGAAGCCCGAGGCGCGGTGGGCGCCGGCAAAGCCGCCGCTGGTCGCCATGCAGATGCGGCTGCTCGACCAGGAGGCCGACCCGCCGTCCGAATTGGTCACGCCCTGCACGGCGCGGGCCGCGTCCTCGGCGGCCAGGGCGCGCGCTTCCAGGTCCAGCGGCGTGGGCTCGGCGGCGTCGAAGAGCTGCAGGTCAGGGAAGGGCCCCCTGGCCAGACGGTCTTGCGGGGCCAGGCCTGCATAGGGGTCTTCGGCGGCCATGCGGGCCATGTTGAGGACCCGCTCCACCAGCTTGGCGCGGCCCGTGGTTGACACGTCGGAGCCGGAAACGCTGGCCTGTTTCTGGCCAATGAAGACACGGATGCCCAGGTCGCGGGCTTCTTCGCGCTCGACCTCCTCCAAGTCGCCCAGGCGCACGCTGACGGACAAGGATTGACGTTCGGCCCAAACGGCCTCGGCGGCGTCGGCGCCGGCTTTCAGGGCAGCGCCGACCAGATCATGCAACAGGTTTTCGTCCATGCGCGCCATATGGGGCAGGGCGGCCCCGGCCCGCAAGAGCCAGCCTCACTTCCAGATCGGCTTGCCCTCGCCCGGCAGCCCGAGCGTGGCCCACTTTTCGCTGACCGCGCGCACCACCTCAGGGTCCATGGCGATCTTACGGCCCCATTCGCGGTGGGTTTCGGGCGGCCACTTGTCGGTGGCGTCCAGGCCGATCTTCGAGCCTAGGCCGGACTCGGGCGAGGCGAAGTCCAGGTAATCGATCGGGGTGTTCTCGATCACCGTGATGTCGCGCGCCGGGTCCATGCGGGTGGAGAGGGCCCACATCACATCCTTCCAGTCGCGTGCATCTATGTCGTCGTCCACCACGATGACCCACTTGGTGTACATGAACTGGCGCAGATAGGACCATACGCCCAGCATCACCCGCTTGGCGTGGCCCGGATAGGCCTTCTTCATCGACACCACGGCGATGCGGTAGCTGCAGCCCTCCGGCGGCAGCCAGAAATCGGTGATCTCGGGAAACTGCTGGCGCAGCAGGGGGATGAACACCTCGTTGAGGGCCTCGCCCAGCACGCTGGGTTCGTCGGGCGGCCGGCCCGTGAAGGTGGTCAGATAGATCGGGTCCCTGCGCATGGTGATGGCCGTGATCTCGAACACGGGGAAGCGCTCGACCGAATTGTAGTAGCCGGTGTGGTCGCCGTAGGGCCCCTCGTCGGCGTAGTCGTCCAGGTGCACCACGCCTTCCAGTACGATCTCGGCCTCGGCCGGAACCAGCAGGGGCTGGGTCTTGGCCTTGACCAGCTCAACCTTGGCGCCGCGCAGCAGGCCGGCGAACTGATACTCCGACAGGGTGTCGGGCACCGGCGTCACGGCGGCCAGGATCATGCCCGGATCGGCGCCCAGCACCGCGCAGGCGGGCAGGGGCTCGCGCTTGCCCGCCGCCTTCCAGCGGCGATGATGCTGTGCGCCGCCGCGATGAGCCAGCCAGCGCATGACGGTTTTGTCGGGCCCCAGCACCTGCATGCGATAGATGCCGAGGTTGTAATCGTCCTCCGCGGCGTCGCCTGGGCCCCGGGTGATCACCAAGGGCCAGGTGATGAGCGGGGCGGGCTCGCCGGGCCAACAGGTCTGAATCGGCAGCTTGCCAAGGTCGATGTCGGCCCCGGTCAGCACCACCTCCTGCACGGGCGCGCGCTTCACCGTCTTGGGCCGCATGGACAGGACGGTCTTGGCCAGGGGCAGCATTTCCATGGCGCCGGACAGGCCGCGCGGCGGCTGGGGCTGGCGCAGAAACGCCAGCAGCTCGCCCACCTCGCGCAGGTCTGCAGCGGTGGCGCGGTCCTTGCCCTGGAGGGTCACGCCCTTGGCCACACGGGCCACCGTGCCGAACAGGTTGGCCAGGCAGGGGATGGACGAGGGCTGACCGTCGGCGCGGATGGGATTCTCGAACAGGACGGCCGGTCCGCCGCTGGCCAAGAGGCGGGTCTGAATCTCGGTCATTTCAAGCACGGTCGATACGGGCTCCTTTACCCGCACCAACTCGCTGGCCGCTTCCAGCATCGCCATGAAATCGCGCAAAGATCGATAAGCCATATGCCCTCGCTTCAAAGCGACACCTACGACGTTCCTAAACGGATCGCCACGCCCAAGCTCGACCGCTCGCGCGATCGCTCGCGGATGGATATAACCGGGCTCGTGAATCCGCGCGCCCCCGCCATAGCCGATCCCGTCCTCGTGCTGGGCGCCACCAGCCTGATCGGCCGGTTCCTTGTCCCGCGACTGGCGACGCTGGGCGTGGAGGCCATCGCCCTAAGCCGCAAACCGACCCGACCTCCCGACGGCTCCTTGCGTTGGCTGCAGGTTGATCTGGATGGTCCGCAGTTGGGAACGGCTCTGCCGGACGCGGCGACGGTGATCAGCCTGTCGCCCATCTGGGCCCTGCCGCCGGCCCTGCCGGCGCTGAAGGCCCGAGGCATGCAGCGGCTGGTGGCCTTCTCCTCCACCAGCGTGTTCACCAAGGCTGGCTCGGACGACGAGGGCGAGCGCAGGGTCGCCCAGAAGCTGGCCGGCGGAGAGGCCGCGACGATGGCTTTCTGCGAGGCGCACGGCGTCGCCTGGACCATCCTGCGGCCGACGCTGATCTACGCCGAGGGCCACGACCAGAATGTGACGCGCCTGGCGGGGATGATTCGCCGCCTGGGCTTTCTGCCCCTGGCCGGGTCGGGCCAAGGTCTGCGTCAGCCGGTGCACGCGGACGATCTGGCGATGGGCGCTTTGCTGGCCGCCGTCCGGCCGGCCGCGCATGATCGCGCCTACGACCTGCCGGGCGGCGAGACCTTGACCTATCGCCAGATGGCCGAACGGGTGTTTGAGGGCATGGGCCGGCGACCGCGGATCGTCACGGCGCCCGAATGGCTGTGGGCCTTGGGCTTTGCCATAGCCAAGCCTCTGCTCAAGGGAGCCACGGCGCAGATGGGAAAACGCATGGCAGAGAACCTAGTGTTCAAGGCCGGGCCCGCGCAGGAAGATCTGTCCTGGGCCCCTCGCGACTTCCAGCCGAAGTTCGCAAAAAGGAACTGAAGCGGCTCATGGGCCGCCGGCTAAGCCCGAGCGCCACAGGCCTGCCATCAGCCCAGCCAGGAGCAGAAGGGCGGCGTTGCGGTTGGATTTGAACAGGCGCAGGGCCAATGAGCCGTCGTCGATGCGCGCCTTGGCGGCTTGGCGCGACAGATGGACCGCGTAGAGGCCCGCGAAGGGAAGAAACAGCGGTCCGAGCCGCGCGCTCCAGGCGGCGGCCAGGGCCAGCGTGAAGGCCAGGCCGTAGAAGGCCAGCACAGCCCCGGGCGTGGCCGCCCCCAGACGCAGGGCCGAGGACTTCACCCCGACCAAAGCGTCGTCCTCCTTGTCCTGGATGGCGTAGAGGGTGTCGTAGCCCAGGGTCCAGAAAAACCCGCCCATATAGAGCAGGGCCGGGGGCCAGCCCAGGCGGCTGGCCACGGCGGCGTAGCCCATAAGGGAGCCCCAGTTGAAGGTCAGGCCCAGCCAGGCCTGCGGCCACCAGGTGATGCGTTTCATCAAAGGGTACGCGGCGACCAGCAGCAGGGAGCCGGCGCCCAGGGCGATGGCCAGAAGGTTCATGGTCAGCAGGATGGCCAGGCTCGCAAGGCAGCACAGGGCTATGAAGGCCAGGGCTTGCTTGACGCTGATCTGTCCGGAAGGGATCGGCCGCTGCGCGGTGCGCGCGACCTTTGCGTCGATGTCCCGGTCGAGGATATCGTTCCAGGCGCAGCCGGCGCCTCGCATCAGGAAGGCGCCCAGGAAGAACCGCGCCAGAACCCAGGGATCGGGCCAATGTCCCATCTGGGCCGCCGCCAGGGCCACGCCCTGCCAGCCGGGCAGGAGCAGGAGCCAAGCGCCGATCGGCCGGTCGAACCGGCCGAGCCTGAGCCAGGGCCGCAGGCCGTGCGGCGCATGCCGGTCGACCCAGTTGGCGGCTTCGGCGTCTGGAAGGGCGGCGGACATGGCGGCTTTGTGCAACGGATGAGCGGCGCTCGTCACTACGAAATCAAACCTGTTCGATTCGCGCCCGCAGAAGACCCTGGTCGACGCCGTGACCGCGCGCGATTATGACGACCCGAGCCAACGGGGCCGCATGGTGGTGCTGTGTTGACGACGGCTAGCGATTTCGGCGGAGGACCACATGAGTGCGAAGCGGACGGCCCCGACCCTGGCCTTGGCGGTGCTGACGGCGACGTTCCTGGCGCTGGGGGGATGCGCCTTGTGGAAGCACAAGCCCGAACCGCCCATTGCGGCCGGCGCGGACCCGCGCACGACCTGCCCCAAGGACAATCCCTGCAGCAAGATCGCCAACCGGCGCCAGTACTTCAACCAGCACGAAAACCGCTACTACTATTTCGACCAGGTCACCGGCCGGTACTACTGGGAGAACGGCGAGCCGCGGTTCTGATCCTCAGCGCGCCAGCCGCCCATCGCCTAGCGCCTTGGCCTCGAAGGGGAACAGCACGTCGGGATCGGGTTTGTCCGTCTTCTTCGACAGCTTGGGGCAGGCCAGCGCATGCAGCAGGTGGCGCATGATGTTGAGGTGCGCCCGCTTCTTGTGGTCGGCCCGCACGCAGGTCCAGGGCGCTGCGGCGGTGTGGGTGCGCATCAGCATCTCGTCGCGCGCCTGGGAGTAGGCGTCCCAGCGCTTGAGCGCCTCGCGGTCCATGGGGCCGGTTTTCAACCGCTTGAGCGGGTCGGTCTCGCGCTCCTCGATGCGCTTGCGCTGCTCGTCCTGTGAGACGTCGAGCCAGTATTTGATCACCTGCACGCCCGAGGCGATGAGCATGCGCTCGAAGTCCGGCGCGTCGATCAGGAACTGCTCCTGCTGCTGCGGCGTGGAAAAGCCCATCACCGTCTCCACGCCCGCGCGGTTGTACCAGGAGCGGTTGAAGATGACCCATTCTCCGGCGCCGGGCAGAAAGTGGACGTAGCGCTGAAACCACCACTGGCCCTCCTCTCGGTCGGAGGGCTTGGGCAGGGCCACCACCCGCGTCGCGCGGGTGGACAGGTGCTCGGTCAGGCGACGGATCGTTCCGTCCTTGCCCGCCGCATCGCGCCCCTCGAACAGGATCACGGCCTTGTGGCCTTCTTTCATCGCCCAAATCTGGGTCCTGACCAGCTCGATGGACAGGGCGCGGAATTGCGCGTCGTGGTCTTCGGATCGGCTCATTCCACTCCCGGTTTGTCAGCGCCGCCGCAAAAGTCGTCGCGGTTTGAATGCCTGCATTCTAAGAAGGCGCCATGATCCGGCTATTTGTCGATGACGATCTAGAGGCGGGCGCAAGCTTTTCGCCCCGGCCAGAACAGGCGCGCTACCTGACTCAGGTGATGCGGCTGGGCGTGGGAGCCGAGATTTTGGCCTTCAATGGGCGCCATGGGGAGTGGCGCGCGCGCCTGGCCGAGACGTCCAAGCGTGGCTGCGTACTGGAGACCGTGGCCCAGACGCGGCCTCAGGCCCTGGGACCTGACCTCGAGCTGATCCTGGCCCTGGTCAAGCGCGGGCCGCTGGAAACCATCGTGGAGAAGGCGACCGAACTGGGCGTGCGGCGCATACGCCTCGTCACCACCCGTCGCACCAATGCCGACCACGCCAATCTTGCCCGTCTCAGCGCCATCGCGACGGAGGCGGCCGAGCAGACCGGCCGGCTGGACGCGCCGGAGGTCATCGGACCGGACAAGCTCGAACGGCTGCTGAATGGATGGGCCCCGGAGCGGCGGCTGATGTTCTGCGACGAGGCGGGGGATGATCCGGCGGCGGACTGGGGCGGGCCGAACGGGCGCGCCGTTCCGGCGCTGCGGGCGTTGGCGGGGGAGCCAGCCGGGCCATGGGCGGTGCTGATCGGGCCCGAGGGTGGCTTTGATGCGCAGGAGCGAACGCGGCTGCAGGGGCTGTCCTACGTCACGCCGGCGTCGCTGGGTCCGCGTATTCTGAGGGCCGACACGGCCGCCGTCGCCGCGCTGACCCTGTGGCAGGCGGCCCTGGGGGATTGGCGGACGGGCTGACGCCCCCTTGAGATTGGGGCCCAGGCCCATTAACTGCCGCTGGCGAGGTGAAGCGACGGCCTCTCGCGCGCCGAAAGGCGTGAAGAACCGTCGCTTGTGGGGATTTGGAGCGTGGCATGGCCGCAACCTCTGTGGATGACCGGCCGCTCACTGCTCAAGGGTTGGCCCAGCATCTGGCCGACGGCTGCAAGCCCGATGGGCCGTTCCTGATCGGCGCAGAGCACGAGAAGTTCGTTTTCCGCCACGGTTCGCACGCGACGGTTCCCTATGAGCCCGATGGCATCAAGGCCCTGCTCGAAGGGCTGATGCGCTTCGGATGGCGGGGCGTCTACGAAGGCGAGACCCTGATCGCCCTGCAGCGGGGCAAGGCGAGCGTCAGCCTGGAGCCCGCTGGCCAGTTCGAGCTTTCGGGCGCGCCCCTGGAGTCGATCCACGACATCTGCGGCGAGACCCAAAACCACCTTGATGAGGTCAAGGCCATCGCCGATCCGCTTGGCATCGGCTTTCTCGGCCTGGGCTTCACGCCCACTTGGCGGCGCGAGGACTGCCCGGTGATGCCCAAGGGCCGCTACGCCATCATGCGCGCCTACATGCCCAAGGTCGGCGGCAAGGGTCTGGACATGATGCTGCGCACCTGCACGGTGCAGGCCAACCTGGACTTCGCCTCCGAGGCGGACATGGTGAAAAAGTTCCGGGTGAGCCTGGCGCTGCAGCCCATCGCCACGGCCCTGTTCGCCAACTCGCCCTTCATCGAGGGCAAGCCATCGGGCCTGCTGTCCAGCCGCGCCGCTGTATGGACCGACACCGACCCGGACCGCACCGGCATGCTGGAGTTCGTGTTCCAGGACGGATTCGGCTTTGAGAGCTATGCGGACTACGCGCTGGACGTTCCCATGTACTTCGTGAAACGCGCGGAGCGATACATCGACACGGCGGGCCGCTCATTCCGCGCCTTCATGCAGGGCGAGTTGCCCGAGCTGCCGGGCGAACGCCCGACCTTGGGCGACTGGGCCGACCACCTGACCACCCTGTTTCCCGAGGTGCGGCTGAAACAGTACCTGGAGATGCGCGGCGCCGATTCGGGTCCGGCCTCGCGCATCTGCGCCCTGCCGGCCCTGTGGGCGGGCGTCTTGTACGACGATGCCGCCCTGGAGGCGGCCTGGAGTCTTTGCAAAGACTGGACGAGCGAGCAGCGGGCCCGGTTGCGGCTGGACGCGGCCCGGACGGGGCTGAAAGGCGAGATCGGCGGCCGCACCGTGCAGGACGTGGCGCGCGACATGGTGGCCATCGCCAAGGCCGGCCTGCGCCGCCGGGCCAAGCTGAACGCCAGCATGATCGACGAGACCGTGTTCCTGGGCGAGCTGGAGGAGATCGCCGACAGCGGGATCACGCCGGCTGAGCGGCTGCTGGACCTTTATCGCGGTCCTTGGCAGGGCGACGCCAGCCGGGCCTTTGAGGATCTAGCCTACTAATCTCAATTCAATACGGCAGCGCAGACCGCGGCTCGGACGCTTCCTCGCCGGGACTGACCGGGCTGACCTGGATCCTGTCCGGGTAGAAGGCGATGTAATTTCTCAACGCCAAGGCGTCGTGCAGGGTGGATTCATAGCTCCAGGCCGCATTCTCGGCAGTCTGGTCGTCCACGCTGACGGTGAAGTATGCGGCCTCGCCCTTGTAGGGGCAGCGAGTTCGCCGATCGGTCTGGCTCAAGCAACTCATATCCACGTCCTCGCGCGGGAAGTAGTGCGCGGGCGGGTAATCGCCCTCCAGCACCGTCAGGGCGTGGTTGGTGTCGGCGATGACCCGCCCTTGGAAGACGGCGCGCATGTGGTTCAGATTCGCCTTGATATGCACAGGATTGACGTTGCCGGTCATGGCGTTTGCTCCCTATTCGGCTTGAATGCCCGAATGTGAAAATCGCTCCGCTCCGCTCCTCGCCGGGCCAGCCGTCCGATCCACGGGTAGAGCGTCGCCAGTACAACCCCGCAGCCGAGGGCTCCGATCCATACGCCGCGTCCACCGGTCGGATCGGAGCCGAGCAGGGCCAAGGGATCGCCCTTGCCTTCGGCGATGGACAGGCCAGCGAGCAGAACCGCCATCATACTCTCGCCCACCACGAGACCGGAAGCTAGCAGCACGCCCAAGCGCTTGGCGGGCTGGCCCCAGGATTTGGCGCCTGTCCAGCGCTCATAAGCCCAGCCGATCAGCGCGCCGAGGATCACCGGGACGATCACGTCCGAGGGCAGGTACATGGCCAGGGCGGCGCCCAGCGGCGGCAGGCTCAGTCGGCCCGTCGTCCGGCGCAGGGTCTCGTCGATCGCCACAAGCACCGCGCCAACGGCCAGGCCCATGCCGATCAGCCGCCAGTCCAGCCCACCCTCGATCACGCCGCGGGCCAGGGTGGAAATGAGCGTGGCCTGGGGCGCCTGGAGCGGGGTATCGGACAGGGCGTGGCCGGGCACGCCGACGAAACCGTTGGATTTGAGCAGCAGATTGCAAGTCCAGGGGATCACCAGGGCGCCGGCGAACACACCCGCCAGCAGGGCCAACTGCTGGCGCCAGGGCGTGGCGCCGACCAATTGCCCGGTCTTCAGGTCCTGCAGATTGTCGTTGGCAACGGTGGCGACGGCCACCAGGATGGAGGTGACGAGCAGGGAGAAGGCCACCAGCGCGTGCTGACCGGCGGGGCCGGCGGTGGCCTTAGCCAGGAGCGCCAGCGCAGCCGCTGCGCCGAGCACGCCCAGGATCGCTAGACCCGAAACCGGGCTGTTGGATGAGCCAATCAGGCCGGCCATGTAGCCACACACCGCAGCTACCAGAAAGCCGACCACGGCGATGTAGACCACGCCGCCGACCACCAGGGGCGCCATGAGCGACCGCAGCGGGGCGCCGGCCGGGACATCCAAAAACGCGTGCAGCAGCCAGGCCATGGGAACCAGACAGGCCAGGCTGATCAGACCGACAATCCAGATGGGCAAATCGTGCTCGGATCGCTCCAGTTCCGGGTCCAGGCTTCGGCGTGAGGCGGCGATGGCCGACATAAGGCCGGTCCAGACCGGGATGGCCAGCTTGCCCAAGGTCCACAGAGCGGCCGCGGCGATCGTCCCGGCGCCGATCAGTCTGACCTGACCCTTCCAGACGGAGAGGGCGGCGTGCGCCGCATCGCCCGCAACGGGATGGGCCGCGCTGAGCAGGGGCGTAGCCACGCCCCAGGCGATCAGAAGACCCACGGCCATGGCTGAGCCGACCGCTATCCCCATCAGTTGGCCTATGCCAACCAGCAGCAAGGAAAAGGACGCGCCGAGCCCCGTGGCCGCTGTGGGAAAGGGCCGGAAAAAGACGCTGACCCCATCGGAGAATAGCTTCAGCGCCGACAGGATGACCACTCCGGCCGACGTCAGCGCGCCGGCCGTAAGGGCCAGCAGACCCTCGCGTCCTTCGCCCGCCGCGTCGGCGGCCAACGAGGAGGCCATGCCGACCTTGAGCACCTCTGCGGCGGCCACGCCCTCCGGATAGGGCAGGTCCGATCGGGTCACCAGGGCCCGGCGCAGGGGGATGGTGTACATGACGCCCAGCACCCCGCCGATGGCGCAGATGCCAAAGGAGCTCCAGAACGGAAAGCCGCTCCACCAGCCGATCATCAACAGGCCGGGCAGGACGAAGATCACCGAAGACAGGGTGCCCGCCGCCGAGGCCACCGTCTGGACGATGTTGTTCTCCCAAATCGTGTGCCCCTTGAAGGAGCGCAGGACCGCCATGGAGATGACGGCCGCGGGGATGGAGGTGGAGAAGGTCAGGGCCACCTTGAGGCCCGCATAGACATTAGCCGCGGTGAACACCACGGTGATGGCGAAGCCCAGGATCAGCCCGCGCGCGGTCAGTTCCACGCGGGTCTTGGGGGCAGGCGCGTCATCCATCCGGCATCTCTCCTACACAGCCTCAGCAGTGCCAGAGATGAGCGCCCGTGCCTACCTAGCGCAGGGCGCCGAGGCCTTCGAGTTCGCCGGCCGCGCTGTTCGGCGGCGGCAGGGCGCCAAGCTTCTTGTCGATGGCCCGAACCACCATGCGGGCCGACCAGCGGTGCGCCAGGAACACGTCGGCGACAAGAGGGCCGGCCAAGGGCGCCACGCTGACGCCGGTGCGTGCGGCCATCAGCGCTGCGCAGCCGAGCAGCACGTGGATCGGCACGCGCGCCCGCACAGCTTGGCCCAGAATGAAGACCGCCGCGCAGGCGCTATAGATTTCGCCCACGCCGGGGATCCAGCTCAGCACGCCGTCTAGCCCGATGCGGAAGGGGCCGATGTGCGCCAGGTTGTCGGACAGGCGGCCGACCATGGCCACGCTGTCGCGGATTTTCACCAGGTCGGCCGGCGCGCGCATGGCTAAATCCTTTGAAGCGATGGCCTATACATAGGAAGCTTGCGGCCAGGCCAAGCGTTCCATGCAACAGGCCAAGGCGAGGCGACCGATGCGGCTATTGCTCAACATACTCTGGTTCATCCTCGGCGGCTGGATTTCCGGGGCCCTGTGGCTTCTGGCCGCGGTGATCCTGGCGGTGACCATCGTGGGCCTGCCTTGGACCCCGGCGGCTGTGCGCATCAGCTGCTTCAGCTTCGCGCCGTTCGGCAAGACGCTGGTGGAGCCGCCAGCGCGGGTCGGCAGCGTGATCCTGAACATCGTCTGGATCGTCCTGGCCGGATGGTGGCTGGCCCTGCACCACCTCGTGCTGGCCGCGGCCCTGGCCGTGACCATCATCGGCATCCCCTTCGCCTGGCAGCATTTGAAGCTGGCGATGATCTCCCTGGCCCCCGTGGGCGCCCGGGTGGTGGAGGCTTAGAGGCGCCAGGGGAGCGGTCGCGGCCGGTAAACCGGACGGTGAGTGATGCGGGCGTTTTGAGCGTTGCCTGCGGCGCGGCGAACGCGGGTGTGCGTCGGTGCGATGATGGCTATGCATCTGTCGGTTGAGCCTTTTGCCTTGCGTGTATCTGTGAAAAGCTTGGCTGTAAGGCTCGACGCGAGCTAACTCACGCGTGGTTTGGACACGGGAAATCAGCTTCGGGGAGGGGTAATGTCTAGTGTTATCAGTAAGCTGCGTAACGGAAAAGAGAAGGCCTACTGTCGCGCGGCGATCATTTGCGGCGTGGTTCTGTGGGGGCTGATCGCGTGGGGCGTCTGGGCGGCGTTCACCAGCGGCAAGCCCGCAATTGCCGGCCTGGTAGCGACATACCTCTTCTACGGAGCCTGCATCGCGGTCTTTTATCTCGTGTCCAGCGCCGCCTACCGGGCGACGGCCTTCGGCAACATGGTCCTTTTGAGCCCGAACCAGTTTCCTGAGCTTCATGCGATGGTGGTCGCCGGATCTCAGGAGCTCGGTCTGAGCGAGCCGCCCAAGACATTCCTTTATAACTCAAACGGTCTGTTCAATGCGTTTGCGCGCCGCCTGATGGGCGGCCGGTATGTATTCCTGACATCCGCGCTGGTGGAGGCCAACAGCGACGATCAGGTCCGGTTCGTCATCGGCCATGAACTTGGACACCACGCCGCCGGCCATCTGAATCCATGGCTCAATTTTTTGAAATTGCCCGCTCACGTCGTGCCCTTTCTGATGAGCGCTTATTCGCGGTCCCGCGAATATAGCTGCGACAGCATCGGGAGCTATCTGGCCAAGGACTTCAACGCGTCGCGCAGTTCGTTGCAGATGCTGGGCTGCGGATGCCGCCGCTTGAACGGGTCGATGAACTGCGAGGCGTTCGTGGCTCAAGAAACCATGGTCCCGCCCATCTTCGGCTTTCTCACCGAGATATTCCGAAGCCATCCGCGGCTTACCCGCCGGATAGCAGCGATCAAGAATCACCAAACCTAGGTCGGATGGTGGTCCCGTCTCGGACGGAGCGATTGGCGCCATCAGCTTGCGCCTGAGACCGTAGCGCGCTACTTACTAGGTAGTGCGCTACCGATTGGAAAAGTCGTGCCTCTGACCCTTCCGAAGACCCATCAGGACAAGTTCCAACGATACCGGGCCAGCCGAAAGGCGCGGGGCCTTAAGCTGCTGCGCGTTTGGACAGTCGATCCGCATGCGCCCGGCTTTGCCGAGGAGGCCAGACGTCAGGCGCTGCTGTTGCGCGGGTCCCCGGAGGAAGTGGAGGCTCTGGCGTTTATCGAATCCGCCGCTGATTTCGGCGACTGAGGGGTGCGTCGCGGCGACCTGATCACGGTGGCCGTGAGCGGTGATTATGGCAAGCCGCGCCCGGCCCTGGTGATCCAGTCCGATTTTCTGGCCGACACGGATAGCGTATTGGTCTGCCTCGTCACCAGCACGTTGCGAGACTCGCCGCTGTATCGGCTTGACCTGCCAGCCGTCGGGGCCACGGGTCTGCGCGAACAGTCCCAGGTCATGGTCGACAAGATCATGGCCGTGCGGCGAGACCGGTGCGGTCCGGTGATCGGTCGGATTGATTCGTCCACCATGTTGGCGTTGAACAGGCTATTGGCCTTAGCGACAGGGCTGGCGGACTAGGCTGACTAAACGTTCGTCCCGCCAACGGTCAGGCCCTTGATCTTCATGCTGGGCTGACCCACGCCCACCGGGACGCCCTGGCCGGCCTTGCCGCACACGCCCACGCCCGGGTCGAAGCAGAAGTCGTCGCCGATCATTTCCACACGGGTCAGGGCGCTGGGCCCGTCGCCGATCAGGGTGGCGCCCTTGACCGGGGTGGTGATCTTGCCGTCCTCGATCAGATAGGCCTCGGTGCACTGGAACACGAACTTGCCGTTGGTGATGTCCACCTGGCCGCCGCCGAAGTGGGCGGCGTAGATGCCCCGCTTGACCGATTTGATCATGTCTTCGCGCGAGGCGTCGCCCGCCAGCATGCCGGTGTTGGTCATGCGCGGCAGGGGCATGTGGGCGTAGGATTCGCGCCGGCCGTTGCCGGTGGGCTTGAGCCCCATGAGCCGGGCGCTCAAACGGTCGTGCATATAGCCCACCAGGATGCCGTCCTCGATCAGGATGGTGCGTTCGGTGGGCGTGCCTTCGTCGTCGATGGTCAGCGAGCCGCGGCGGCCCAGTTCGGTGCCGTCGTCGAACACCGTCACGCCCGGCGCGGCCACCCGCTCGCCGATTCGGCCGGAAAAGGCCGAGACGCCCTTACGGTTGAAGTCGCCCTCCAGGCCGTGGCCGACCGCCTCGTGCAGCAGCACGCCGTTCCAGCCGGGGCCCATCACCACGTCCATCTCGCCGGCGGGAGCGGACGCGGCGTCAAGATTGACCAGGGCCTGGCGCAGGGCCTCCTCGACCTCGGCCTGCCATTTCTCCGGCGTGATCCAGGCCTCGAAGCCGGCCCGGCCGCCCGCGCCGGAATAGCCGGACTCCCGCCGACCCCCGCGCTCGACGGTCACCTGCACATTGATGCGAGCCAGGGGGCGCACGTCGCGCAGCAGTCGCCCGTCGCCGCGCAGAATCTCGATCTGGCGGCGCTCGCCGGCCAGGGACGTCATCACCTGCACCACCCGCGGATCGCGGGCGCGGGCGAAGGCGTCGATCTCCTGCAGCAGGGCGACCTTGTCTGAGAAGAGGGGGGAGGCGAGCGGATCCTCCTCGCCGTAGAGCTTGGCGTTGGTCGCCCTGGGACCCTCAGCGGCGACGCCGGAATAGCCGCGCTTGGCCAGGGCGGCGGATTGGGCGGCGCGGCCGATCGCCGCCGCCGAAATTTCGCTGGCGTGGGCATAGCCCGACCGCTCGCCCGCCACCACGCGCAAGCCAAAGCCCTCAGCCGCGTCGTAGGCCGCCGATTTCAGGCGGCCGTCATCGAACACGAAGGATTCGCTTTCCGAACGCTCCAGGAAAAGTTCGCCGTCGTCCGCCCCGTCAAGCGCGTCGTTCAGCAGGGATGCGGCGCGGCCGGGGTCCACATCGCAGGCTTCCAGGATGGACAGGGCGGAGGGCTGGGCGGTCATGGGCTCAAAATCCGGTCAAACGCCATATTGAGGAGGCGAGCCCGTATACATAAGCGTTCGACGCTCCGAGCGAAACCTTCACCCTGTGCCTACCGGCGCCTTGGCAAGTGCAAATCGAACGCGTATGCACGCCCTTAAGCCCCAAGGAGTCTGCTTTCGCCCGGTGCGACAATCCGCTGCCGGGCAGAGGCTGAACGCCCCCAGGCTTTAAGTTATGAGTCGGCGGACCGGCCTTGCCGGGCTGGCGGCCACAGCCGAACTGTGGAGACAATGAAAAAGTCACTAATAGGGATGGGAAAGCTGGCGACAGCGGTCGGGTCGGCGCTCGTAGCGTCGGCGATCGGCGTTCAAGCCCGGGCCGATGAGCTGCTAGGTCAGCCGACGCCCGGAGCGATTGACCTTCAGCGCTCGGCGTCGCCGTTGCGCGATGACGTGATGTTCTTCCACAACGACATCCTGCTGCCGATCATTACCTTGATCGTGCTGTTCGTGTTGGCGCTGCTGGTCATCTGCATCGTGCGTTTCAACAGTCGGGCCAATCCTACCCCGGCGCGTTGGAGCCACAACACGGCGATCGAGGTGGCTTGGACGGGCATTCCCGTGCTGATCCTGATGTTCGTCGCCATCTTCTCGTTCAAGCTGCTGTTCAAATACCACGACATGCCGCAGCCCTACATGACGGTGAAGGCGACCGGCTATCAGTGGTACTGGGGCTATGCCTATCCCGATCAGAAGATCGACGAGATCACCTCGACGGTGACGCCCGAGGACAAGACCACCCCGCAACTCTATCGGTTGGCCGCTGACAACCCGATGGTCGTTCCTGTGGGGCAGGTGGTGCGGGTGCTGGTGACCGGCGCGGACGTGATCCACTCCTTTTCGGTGCCGGCCTTCGGCGTGAAAATCGACGCCATTCCGGGCCGGGTGAATGAGACCTGGTTCAAGGCCGCGCAGGTGGGCTCCTACTACGGTCAGTGCTCGCAGCTATGCGGCATCAACCACGCCTTCATGCCGATCCAGGTGAACGTGCTGTCGCAAGCCGATTTCAACGCCTGGGTGGCCTCCAAGCAGCCTAAGCCGGCTCCAGTCGCCCCTGCCGCCGCCGCCCCAGCGGTAACCAAGACGTCAGCCAAGATCGACGCCGCCAAGCCCGCCTTGACGCTGGCCGCGCTGAACCGCCCGATCGGGAAAGAGTAAGACATGGCCACCGCTCACGCCCACGGCGACGATCACGCCGATCACGACCACAAGCCCAGCTTCTTCGTGCGTTGGTTCTTCTCGACCAACCACAAGGATATCGGCACGCTGTACATCCTGTTCGCCATCATGGCGGGCCTTATCGGCGGAGCCTTTTCCGGCTTGATCCGCTGGGAGCTGGCCGAACCGGGCATCCAGATTTTCCAGCCCAACTCTTGGTTGGCCCAGATGGGGATCATCGAGGGTTCCAAGCACGGCTATAACGTGATCGTCACGGCGCACGCCCTGATCATGATCTTCTTCATGGTCATGCCAGCCATGATCGGCGGCTTTGGCAACTGGTTCGTGCCGCTGATGATCGGCGCGCCGGACATGGCCTTCCCCCGGATGAACAACATCTCGTTCTGGCTCCTGGTGGCGTCTTTCGCCCTGCTGTGCACCTCAATGTTCGTCGACGGCGGTCCCGGGCGCGGTTTCGGCGGTGGTTGGACTCTCTATCCGCCACTGTCCACCATCGGCCACACCGGCCCGGCCATGGATTTCGTCATTTTGTCGATCCACTTGGCGGGCGCCTCCTCGATCCTCGGGGCCATCAACTTCATCACCACCATCTTCAACATGCGCGCGCCGGGCATGACCCTGCACCGGATGCCGCTGTTCGTGTGGTCGGTGCTGGTCACCGCCTTCCTGCTCCTGCTGTCGCTGCCCGTCCTGGCCGGCGCCATCACCATGCTGCTGACCGACCGCAA
>PLRV01000072.1:1134-23108 GCA_003164925.1 Caulobacteraceae bacterium | reverse complement strand
CCTGCACGGCGTGGGCCGCTTCGAGCAGCGACGTGCCGCGCGTGACGGTGTCCTCGGTGACCACGACCTTGTCACCCGGGTCGAGTGCGCCGGCAATGCGACCGCCGCCGCCATGATCCTTCGCCTCCTTGCGCACGCTGAAGGCCTTGAGCGGACGACCCCGCGTCGCCGCCACGCCGGCTGTCACGAAAGCGACCGGATCGGCCCCCATGGTGAGCCCGCCGATGGCCGTGACGTCGGGCGGCAGCACCGACAGCACGGCATCCGCCACGAGGAGCATGGCCTCGGGCCGACAGACGGTCTGCTTGGAGTCGATGAACCAACTGCTCTTGCGGCCGGACTTGAGCGTGAAGTCACCCGTCTTGACCGAATGGGCCAGCAGGTGGTCGCGCAGCTCGTCGAACGANNGGCGTCGAGCACCAGCGCCATGCCGAGGCCGCGGTTGAAGACCCGGTCCATCTCCTCCTCGACCACCCGACCCAGGCGCTGAATTTCGGCGAACACCTGCGGCTCCGCCCAGGCGGATCGCTCCAGCAGGGCACCGACATCGGCGGGCAGCACGCGGGGCAGGTTGCCGACGATCCCTCCGCCGGTGATGTGGGCACAGGCGTGCAACCCGTCGCCCAGCGCGGCGCGCAGGGCCAGCACCGCCGGGGTGTAGATCACCGACGGCCGCAGCAGCTCGTCGGCCACGCTGTGGTCCGCCCCGGCCCAGGCGGGGTCGCCCAGCGCCAGGCCGGCCCTCTCCAGCAGCACGTGTCGGGCCAGTGTGTAGCCGTTCGAACGCAGGCCCGGCGAGGGCAATCCGATGATGGCGTCGCCGGCGCGCACGCGCGCGGGACCGAGTTGGGTCCCCTGTTCGACCACGCCGACGGCGAATCCGGCCAGGTCGAGCTCGTCACTCGGCATCACGCCGGCATGTTCGGCCGTCTCCCCGCCGATCAAGGCGCAACCCGCTTGGCGACAGCCCTCGTGCACCCCGGCCACCACGGTCGCCACCTGCTCGGGGTCCACTTTACCGGTGGCGATGTAATCGAGCATGAACAGTGGCTCCGCCCCCACACACACGAGGTCGTCCACGCACATGGCCACCAGGTCGATGCCCACCGTGTCGTGACGGCCCGATTCGATGGCGATTTTCAGCTTGGTGCCGACCCCATCGGTGGTGGTGACCAGCAGAGGGTCGGCGTAGCCGGCCGCCTTCAGGTCGAACAGGGCGCCGAATCCCCCCAGCGCCGCATCCGCGCCCGGGCGTCGCGTGGCCTTGGCCAAGGGCTTGATCGCCTCGACCAGGGCCTCGCCCGCATCGATATCCACGCCCGCCTGGGCATAGGTGAGGCCCCCAGCAAGGTCCTCTGGCCGTTCCGTCATGACCGCTCCACGCACTCGCATCGCCTAAATGCACGCATAAGCACTTGCCTTACCCGCGCGCTGGCGGGCTATAGCTAGCCGATGACCTTGATCACCGCCACTACGGACCTCGCCGCTTTTTGCGACCAATTGCGCCGCCAGCCCTTTGTGGCCGTCGACACCGAGTTCATGCGGGAGACCACCTACTGGCCCAAGCTATGCTTGATCCAGGCGGGGAACCTCGAGATTGAAGCCGCCATCGACCCGTTGGCCGAGGGATTAGACCTCAAGCCGTTCCTGGATGTGCTGGCCGATCCCAAGATCATGAAGGTGTTCCACGCGGCCCGCCAGGACCTGGAAATCTTCAATAACCTGGGCGTGATGCCCGCGCCTCTGTTCGACAGCCAGATCGCGGCCATGGCGGCGGGCTTCGGCGAGCAGGTGGCCTATGACGCCCTGGTGCGCCAGATGCTGAAGGTGGAGCTGGACAAGTCCAGCCGCTTCACCGACTGGGCGCGCCGGCCGCTAACCAGCGCCCAGTTCGAATACGCCGTGGCCGATGTGACCTATCTGGCCAAGCTCTATCCCAAACTGCGTGACCGCCTTGAAGCCGATGGACGCATGGCCTGGGTGGCGGGCGAGATGCAGGCCCTGAGCGATCCGGCCAACTATGACGTCAATCCGGATAACGCCTGGAAGCGGCTCAAGCCGCGCAAACACGCGCCCAAGTACCTGGCGGTGTTCAAGTCGGTGGCGGCTTGGCGCGAGCGCACGGCTCAGACGCGCGACCAGCCGCGCGGGCGCATCCTCAAGGACGAGGCCATAGACGAGATCGCCACCCAGGCGCCGACCGACGCAGAGGCGCTGAACCGCCTGCGTTCGGTGCCCAAGGGCTTTTCGGGCTCGCGCTTCGGACCGGATCTGCTGGACGCGGTCAAGGCCGCCCTGGACGCGCCGGATGACTACGCGCCGGTGCTGGAAAAGCCTAAGTCCAGCGGCGGCCCGCCCAACGGCGCGGTGGTGGAGCTGCTCAAGGTGCTGCTCAAGGCCAAGTCCGAGGACGCCGGCGTGGCCTCCAAGCTGATCGCCACCATGGCCGACCTGGAAAAGATCGCCTGTGATGACGCGGCCGACACCCCGGCTCTAGAAGGCTGGCGGTTGCAGGCCTTCGGCGAGGACGCCCTCAAGCTCAAGCGCGGCGAGCTCGCCCTGGTGTTCGACGGCGGCCGGGTGCGCACGGTCGAGGTGCGGCGCGCGCCGAGGGGGTGAGGCCTTGCCTAATCTTCCGCGTCGCCAAGGGACCCCAGCGCCTGAGCGCCGGACGGCTCGTGGCCCGCTGACTTGCGCTCGCTATAGCGATCTACCAGATAGTTCGCGTTACCGCGTGTGAGCAGGGTGAACTTGACCAGTTCCTCCATCACGTCAACCAACCGGTCGTAGTAGGCCGAAGGCTTCATTCGGCCGGTCTCATCGAATTCCTCGTAAGCCTTGGCGACCGAGGACTGGTTGGGGATGGTGATCATCCGCATCCATCGCCCGAGCACGCGCAGTTGGTTCACGGTATTGAACGACTGCGACCCCGCGTTCACCTGCAAGACGGCCAGTGTCCGTCCTTGCGTCGGTCTGACGCCAGCGCTTTCGAGCGGCAGCCAGTCGATCTGCGACTTGAAAATGCCGATCATGGCCCCATGCCGCTCGGGGCTGCACCAGACGTGGCCTTCCGACCACAAAGACGCCTCTCGCAGTTCCTTGACCTTGGGGTGGTCCGACGCCGCATCGTCGGGCTGAGGCAGACCGCGGGGGTCGAAAATCCGGGTCTCGGCGCCCATGCGGCGCAGGAGGCGATCGGCTTCCTCGATCAGCAGCCGGCTGTAGGCGCGCTCTCGCAGCGAACCGTAAAGCAGCAGGAACCGCGGCGGGTGCGTCGCCGCGCCTTGGACCAAGATGGATCGGCTTGGCTGGTCCGCGAACGCGGCGTCGAGCGCTGGAAAATCAGAGACGTCTTCTATTTGTCGCATAGTTCATGTATCTATGAACTATGGAAACGATACAAGCCGTCACGGCCCTATCCGCCCTGGCCCACGAAGGCCGGTTGACGATCTTTCGCGAACTGGTGAAAGCCGGGCCCGACGGATTGGCGGCCGGCGAGGTCGCGCGGCGGGTGGGCATTGCGCCCAACACCCTGTCTAACAGCCTGACCGTCCTGTCCCACGCTGGCCTGGTTTCGGCGCGACGCGACGGCCGCTCGATCATCTATACCGCCGCCTACGAGCGCATGAGCGTCTTGCTGGGCTTCCTGATGCAGGACTGCTGCAATGGCTCACCAGAGGTCTGCGCGCCTCTGGCGGGCATCCTGGCGCAGTCGGCCTGCTGCCAACCCCTCACCGACAAGGCCCACGCATGAGCCAGGCGCCGTACAACATCCTGTTTCTGTGCACCGGCAACTCCGCCCGTTCGATTCTGGCCGAGGCGATCATGAACCGGATGGGGAAGGGGCGCTTCGTCGCCTATTCCGCCGGTTCTCATCCCAAGGGCGATGTGCATCCGGCCGCGCTGCGCCTGCTGGACAGCCTGGGCTACGCTATCGATGGCTTTCGCTCCAAATCCTGGGACGAGTTCGAGGCGCCGGGCGCGCCGCAGTTCGATTTCATTGTCACGGTCTGCGACAATGCGGCGGGCGAGGTCTGTCCGATCTGGCCGGGCAAGCCGGTGCGTTCGCACTGGGGCATTCCCGATCCCGCGGCCGTGGAAGGCTCGCCCGCCGAAGTGGGCGCGGCGTTCGCCGAGGCCTATCGCCAGATGTCCAGGCGCATCGAACTGTTCCTGGCCCTGCCCATAGCCAAGCTTGACAGCCTGGCGATCAAGCGGCGCATGGATGAGATCGGCCAGGTCCAGGATGCGGCGGAAAAGGCATGAGCCACGACGCCAGCCTGGAGCCGCCGCTGGCGGGCTACGGCCTTGGCCGGCGGCTCGCAGCCGAGGCGCTGGGGACCGCGCTGCTGCTGGCTGTGGTGATCGGTTCGGGCATCATGGGCGAGCGCCTGGCGGGCGGTAACACGGCCATCGCCCTGCTCGGCAACACCCTGGCCACCGGCGCCGGACTGGTCGTGCTGATCACCATTTTCGGGCCGCTGTCCGGGGCGCACTTCAACCCGGCCGTGACGCTGGTGTTCGCCCTGCGCAAGCAGATCGGCTGGCGCGACGCGGCGGCCTATGTCGGCGCGCAGGCGTTGGGTGCGGTGCTTGGCGTCTGGCTGGCGCATCTGATGTTCGCCGAGCCCATGCTGCAGCTCTCGACCAAGCTGCGCGAAGGTCCCGCCCAGGGTCTGTCGGAGGCCGTGGCCACGTTCGGGCTGATCGGGACCATTCTGGGCGCCCTGCGGTTTCGGCCCCAGGCGACGCCGGCGCTGGTGGGCCTGTACATCACCGCCGCCTACTGGTTCACGGCCTCGACGTCCTTCGCCAATCCCGCCGTGACCCTCGCCCGCTCGTTGAGCGACACCTTCGCTGGCATCGCGCCCTCGGCGGCGCCGGCGTTCATGGCGTGGCAGATCGTCGGGGCCTTGGCGGGCGCCGGGCTGTTCGGCTGGCTGTTCGACACCCGCGCGGCCCACGCCGGTTAGAGCCGGGTCCGCGCTTCGTCGACGGACAGCTTCAGGGGGCGGTCCAACAGGTTGGCCAAGGTCCCGGCGCGCCGGGTTGTCAGTTCGCCCAGCAGAAGGTCCGCAGCGTCGGGCGCGGCGCTCACCTGCACCAGGCCCCCGTCAAGCGACAGGCTCGCCTTGGCCAGCAACGCAGCGCTGCGGCCCGACAGATCGCAGCCCAGGCGCATCGCCGCGCCCAGGGCGCGGGCGCGCTGTTGGTGCTCGGGGCTGAGCAACCGGCCAATGATGCGCGGCTCGGGCGTGTTGGCCGAGGCCGTATGGCGGGCGAACAGCGCCAGGGCCAGGAACGCGCGCTCGGGGTGATTCATGCCGGCGATAGGCGCGCGCAGCACCTGCTCGAACACCAGGTCGGCGCGATGGTCCGGATGCAGGCGCGAGCCAAGGTCGGCCAGTCGGCAGGCGGCGGCGGCCAGCACCTCGTCGCGTCCGGCCTCGAATACCGGCGGCAGGGCGCCAAGAGCCGGCCTCAGCCACAGGTCCAGCGCGTGGCCCAGGTCCTCGGCGATCTCCTGGCGGGCGCCCAGCGCCGCGCACCCCTCAATCAGCGGGTCACGCGCCCTGAGCTCCGGCGTCATGGCGTCCAGCACCAGGCCTTCGCGCAGGCCGTAGGCGGAGATGCACACCCGCTCCACGTCCAGCCGCTCGATGACGCTCTCCAACACGACCGCAGCGAAGGGCAGGGCCTCCACGCGCTTGCGCGACAGGCCCTCGATGCGTTCCAGCGAGCTGCGTGACTGGCGCGCGGCGAAGCGGCAGGCCTCGATCGCCTCGTTGGCGCTGATTTCATATTGCTGGAGGATCTCCAGCGGGTAGTCGGCCATGCGCATGTGCAGCAGGGCCAGGCTGCGCCATGCGCCGCCAACGGCGTAGAATACCGGGGTCTGAAGCCCGACCACCTTAGCCAGGCGCCGGGCGGCTTCCTTGTACACTGCGCTGGCGTCGAAGCCCTTGCCAAGTCCGAGGGCGAAGGGGCCCAGCGGCAAGGTTATGCCCGATTCCGGACGACCGTGGTCCAGTCGCACCAGTTCCAGGCTGAGCCCGCCTAGATCGCCCACCACCCCGTGGGCGCCGGGAATGCCGGCTGTCACGCCCAGGGCGGCGAAGCGCGCTTCCTGCTCGCCGGTGAGGATGTTCAGCTCAAAGCCCGTCTCGGCCTTGACCCGGGCCACGAAAGCGGGCCCCTCCGGCGCTTCGCGCACGGCGGCGGTGGCGGCGGCATGAATCGCCGCGGGCTTGACCGCATCCAGCACAGCCCGGAATCGGCGCAGGGCCGACAGTGCGGTCTCGATCCCGGCGGGCGACATCCGTCCGTTCTTGGCGCCCTCGCGGCCCAGCCCCGCCAGCAGCTTTTCGTTGAACAGGCTCCAGATCGCTCGCCCTTCGACCCGATAGATCACCAGGCGCACGGAATTGGAGCCGACATCGAGCACAGCCGCGTCGAACGCCCCCTCGGCGCGCACGGGCCGCAGGCGGGAGATGCCGCGTTCCATGGGCATCGCGCTGTTATCGTCGGAGGTCACGGCGTCCTTCTAAACGCTTCGCTCGGCCGAAGCGAAGCGAAAGACTTCAATTCGAGCCGGGGGGAATCTTCCCGGCCTGATCGAGCGCCCTTGGCAAGTTGCGAACCTTGTGTCCTCGCCCGGATAGGCTGGGGTTGGTCATGAAGTACTCGTGGGCGGAAAAGGCCTTGGCGTTTTGCCAACGGGGGTCGCGCTGGTAGGCGCCGTCTCCGTCCAGCCGCCAGCTCTGCGCCTCGTCCTTGAGATTGGCGACCATGATCTGCTGCAGCACCTGCTGATGCACCGTGGGGTTCTCGATCGGCACCAGCGATTCGACCCGGCGATCGAGGTTGCGCGGCATCCAGTCGGCCGAGGAGATGAACACCCGCGCTTGCGGTCCGGGCATCGGGCCGCCATTGGCGAAGGCTACGATGCGCGCATGTTCCAGGAAGCGGCCGACGATACTCTTTACACGGATGTTGTCCGACAGGCCCGGCACGCCCGGGCGCAGGCAGCAGATGCCGCGGATGACCAGTTCGATCGACACCCCGGCCTGGCTGGCGCGGTAAAGCGCGTCGATGATCACCGGATCCACCAGGGCGTTGAGCTTGGCCCAGATGGCCGCCGGCTTGCCCCCCTTGGCGTTCTCGATCTCCTTGCTAACCAGGTGCAGCAGGTCCGCCTTCAGCGTGACCGGCGAGAAGGACAGCTTCTCCAACTGTTCGGGCCGGGCGTAGCCGGTGATGAAGTTGAACAGCCGCCCGCAGTCCCGGCCGAGCGCCGCGTCGCAGGTGAACAGCGACAGGTCGGTGTAGATCTTGGCCGTGATCGGGTGGTAGTTGCCCGTGCCGAAGTGGCAGTAGGTGCGCAGGGCGTCGCCCTCGCGCCGCACCACCAGCGACAGCTTGGCGTGGGTCTTGTACTCCACGAAGCCGAAGACCACGTGCACGCCCGCCCGTTCCAGGTCGCGCGCCCATTTCAGGTTGGCCGCCTCATCAAAGCGCGCCTTTATCTCCACCAGGGCGGTGACGTTCTTGCCGTTGTCGGCCGCCTCGATCAGGGCGGCCACGATGGGGCTGTCCTTGGAGGTGCGATACAGGGTCTGCTTGATCGCCACGACATTGGGATCGTGGGCCGCCTGGCGGATGAATTGCACCACCACGTCGAAGCTCTCGAAGGGGTGGTGGACCAGGATGTCCTTCTCCCGGATGGCCGCGAAACAGTCGCCGCCGTGGTCGCGGATGCGCTCGGGATAGCGCGCCTCGAAGGCCTTGAATTTCAGCTCCGAGCGGTCGGACGGGATGAGCTGAGACAGTTGGGCCATGCCCAAAAGGCCGTCTACCAGGATCACGTCCTGCGGCTCGGCGTGCAGGCTATGCAGGATGAAATCCCGCAATTCCGCAGGCATGGCCGCCTCGACTTTTACCCGCACCACCAAGCCCAACCGACGCTGCTTGAGCATCTGCTCGAACTCGCGCACCAGGTCTTCGGCCTCTTCCTCGATTTCCACATCGCTGTCCCGCAGCAGGCGGAACACGCCTTGCATCTCCACTTCGCAGCCGGGGAACAGATGGTCGAGGAACAGCGACAGCAATCCCTCCAGCGCCAGGAATCGCCGCCTGGGCTTGGCCGAACCTCGCCGGGCCTCCTGCGGCAGCTCCCAGAAACGCGCCACCTGGGTGGGCACCGGCGTGAGGGCGTAGAACGACTTGCCGTCGCCCAGGCGCTTGAGCTTCAGCGCCATGCAGAAGGCCAGGTTGGGAATGAACGGGAAGGGGTGCGCCGGATCGATCGCCAGCGGCGTGAGGATGGGGAAAAGCTGGCTGAGGAAGATCTCCTCTAGCCAGGCGAGGTCGGCCTTGGTGGCTTCCGATGGATCGATGACCTTCAGCCCCGCCGTGGCCAGTTCGGCCCGGAGCTTGCGCCACTGGCGCTGCTGAGCGCCCACCAGCTGGGCGGCGCCGGCATTGACCTGCTCCAGCTGCTCGGTCGGCGTCAGCCCGTCCTGGCTGACCACCCGCACGCCTTCGCGCACCTGGCCTTTCAGGCCGGCCACGCGCACCATATAGAATTCATCGAGGTTGTTGCCCGAGATGGACAGGAACCGCAGGCGCTCCAGCAGGGGATGGCGCGGGTTTTCCGCTTCCTCCAGCACGCGTTCGTTGAAGTTCAACCAGGATACTTCGCGGTTGAAGAACCGCTCGGACGAGCTCATCAGCTCCGGTTCGATCTCAGGATGGGGAACGGCCGCGGCGGCGGCTTCGGTGAAGCGGACCGCGGTCTCGGTCAGGTCGTCTGCGGCGGAGGTCATGCGCAAATTACACCCACGTCCGCCCTTCCTGACAAGGCGTCATAGAGTTCACTGTCCCGCATTGTCCCGAACTTTCCTTGTAACATCCTGAAATTCCTGGATATCCAGAGGTATTTTCGGCCGGCATAGGGTAGATTCCTTTGGACGCTTAGCGTCGGTAAGGATTGGCTGAACCGCCAGCATTACCGCATCGGGAGAACAGAAGATGCTGACGGACGTGGCGATCAAGGCGGCCCCGAATTCGGGACGGAAGGTCTTCGAGCTGAAGGATGACGGTCCCCGCGGCGACGGACGGCTCGCGTTGGTTGTCCGTTGTTCTGCTGAGCGCACGAGATCCGAATGGTACGCGGTCTGGTATCAAGGCAAGCGGCGCTCCATGGCCAAGCTGGGCGCCTATCCGACCATGGGTGTCGGTGAGGCGCGAAAACTGTTCGCGTCGGACTATGCACCTTTGATCGCTCGGGGTGAAACCCCGACCGGTCCGCGAGCGCGACGCCAGCGCACCGGCGTTACCGTGAAAGACCTATTCAAAGCCTACGTCGTGAAGGCCAGGGGTGCGGCATCGTCCGAGACCGTTGAAAACATTCTGCTCACTGGCGTTGACCCCGCCGCCAAAGCGATCGGCGAGACAATGCGAGCCGCCGATGTCAACACCAGCAATATCATTCCACACCTAGCTAACATCTACAGCCGTGGATCCCCAGTGATGGCTAGGTCGGCGCGAGCCTATATCGGCGCGGCGTTCGCCTTCGCTTTGGCGTCTGGGAACAGCTACATGAGCCGCGGCGGTAGCGCTGAGTGGGGCGTGAAGAGCAATCCTGTGCTTGCCATTCCGGGCGACCCGTCGGCGATCAAGCCGGGGAATCGTCACCTCACGCCGGCCGAGTTCAGGCAGTTCTGGTTCTGGCTTATGAAACAAGACGTCCGGAGCGGATCGGCTCCGACTCTGAGGTTGATCATGGCGATTGGGCAGCGGGTCAGCGAGATACTGAAGCTGTCGACCTCCATGTATGACGTCAGCGCCAAGATGCTGGACTGGGGCAAGACCAAGAACGGTCAGCCGCACAACATCCCACTCTCGCCGCAGGCTGTGACGATCATGGGTATCCTGGTCCCGAACAAGCACGGGCTCTATTTTCCTGGATGCGCCGATGACTCAGTGCCTTTGACCCTAGAGGCCCCCAATTCTCTGGTTGCGCGTTACTTGAAGGCTCACCCCGCCGTCCCGCACTTCACGCCTCGCATGCTACGCCGCACATGGAAGACGCTCGCCGGCGCCGCCGGGCTGTCAAAGGAGATCAGGGACCGCCTGCAGAACCATGCCAGATCAGACGTGTCATCGCGGCACTATGATCGCTGGGAAATGCATCCTGAGCGCCGTGCGGCTGTGCAGGCTTGGTCTGCGTATCTGGACCGAATTCTCAATGGCGACGTCGATACTGAAGTGGTTCAGTTGGCGGGGCAGGGGGCCAGCGCGGGCGGGTTGTGAGTTCCGGGGGCTTGGCAATCGGCTGGATAGAGCGCGCAAGTCAGCCGCGGTTGTGCTCGGGTTGGACCGAACACACCTAGGTAGGAAATCGACATTGGACGTTACAGCCGGATAGCGGACGTCCCCGACGACGGCTCAGCGGGGGAATCCGGTCATTCGCCCACAGCGTGACAGGCCCTACGCCGACGCGCGCCGGCATCTCCGAAATCTCATCTCTGACGCCAGATATTCGGAGTGCGGTTTCCGGAGGTAGTTTTCGGAGATGGGTTTCAGGGAAAACCGCCTATGCGCCCCCAATTTCGAAAACACCCCGATATCGGATGACACCGGTGAAAAACTCCGGGTTGAAGCGGCTCTGAGCCCGTGATTCCCTCTTCTCATGGTGGAGGAGATGATCGTGATGATGGGTCGGCGAGAGGCGCCAGGGCAGCTATTCTACGACTTCAGTCTGGAGCGGCATGTGCCAGCCGATCACCTGCTCCGACGGATCGACGCGGTGCTCGATTTGTCCATCGTCAGCCCGCTGCGCAAAATATATAGCAAGGCGTTGGTGATCGTCCGCAGTGACCACTTCGCCGGCCGACCAAGCCGAGATCGCGGAGGCAGCAGCGGCTCCAGAACCGCCCATTCCTCGTCCGTCAGATCGCTTGAATACTGCAGGCCCTTTCGGGCATGCTTGCGCCGGGTGGTTTCAGTCCACATGTCGATGTCCGTTGGTAGTTCGCACCTTCAACGGAATCACAAGTCGCTGAAATCACCCAACTTCATTTCGGGTCAGCCTCTTACAGAAGGGAGCAGCAGGCGCCGCTTCGGCGGCGCAGACAGCGCGCTGCCGGGCGCGCTGCAGAAATGATCGGTCTGCAAAGCTGCTTTGGTGAGCGGCCGTAGTGGCACCGGCGCGGGATATATGTCTAAATTGTCGATAGAAACAAATATCCTTAGGCGGGAAACTGTGAAAAACGCTGAAAAATTCGGTGCGGTGTGCTTGGTGCCGCTTCTGGCGAGCCTGGGCTTGGCCGCGGTTGCGCCGGGGTCCGCCCTGCCCAAGCGCAGGCTCAGGGGCTGAGCGAAGTCGTGATCACGGCAGAGCGCCGGACTACAAATGTTCAGAAAACAGCGTCCTCGGTCAGTGTGCGAAGCGGCGACGACATGCAAGCAGAGGGCAAATATTCCATCGGTAGCACTGATCTGGCGGAGCTTCGAAGCAGGGAAGGCGCCTTGAGCCGCACCGCGCTTCTGAACCTTGGATTTGCCGGTCTGTCAGAGCCGGCGAGCCGACAATCTTCATTGGAGATTTCCATGACATTTCGACCCCTTGCTCATCGGCTGGGCCTTGCCGTGGCGGCCATGGCCGCCTTCACAGCTGCGCCGCCGACCGCCTCTGCTGGGCAAGTAGGCGCGGCGCAATGGTCATGATCAAGTCTCGCCCTCGCCACGGGGGCGGCCCCGTTCTCGTCGGCGCCCTCCTGGCCGCCGGGATCGCAGCGTCAGCGACGGCTCAGCCCGCCACGCCCAATCTGCAGGGCGTCTGGAAGATCGCCGCGCCGACGAACAGCCTCAAGCCGGTCAGTGGGCCGGTTCCCTTCACCGCCGAGGGGCGCAAGCAGTACGACGAGAACAAACGCCTGCAGGCCAAGGGCGACTACGACGACTACGACATCACCCTCTCGCGGTGCAGCAATCCGGGCACGCCGCGCCTCATGCTGATTCCCTCACGCTTCAAGATCTGGGAGCGGTTCGGGGTGGTGACCTTCGACTTCGAGTGGAACCAAGTCATCCGTCAGGTCAACGCCAGCAAGCTTGAGCCTAAAGAGGATCGAATCGGACGTCGGCTGGTCCCCAGCGCGACCGGAACCGCTGTGGGCCGTTGGGAAGGCGATGCGCTGGTCGCCGAGAGCACCAACCTCTCCGAACGCACCCTGCTCGATGACCTGGTCCCCCACACCGTGGACATGAAGGTGACCGAGCACTTCCGCCTTGTGGACCCCGACACCCTGGAAGACCGCATCACCATCGATGACCCCACCTATTTCACGCGGCCCTGGGACGCGGTGCTCACCTTCAAGCGCCAGCCGGCTACGCTGTTCCACGAGGACGTGTGCCTGGACCGCATCAAGGCGAAGCAACCGGCCTTCCCGCAATGACACGGTTCATCTCAGATTTGGAGCTTGTCCGCATGAGGACTGAATTCCCGCGGAGCACTCTGAAAGGTCTCGCCGTGGCGGTCGCCGCCGCGCTGACGCTGGGCGCGGGCGCCGCAGGGGCTCAACCCGCAGGTCCTCCGCCGTTAGGGGCTGGCGGTCTGCCGAGCGGGGGACTGCCTCCACTGCCGGGCGGTGCGTCGGGCGGAGCCCTGCCTCAGTTGCCCGCTGGTGGGCCAGCCGGCGCCCCGCTGGGCGGATTCGCCATGCCCCAAGTCCCGCCGACGCCGGCTGAGCAGCTGATAGCGGGGCTGGCTCCGCCTTCACCCGGCGTCGTGTTCCCCGGTCCGGCTCTGGGCCCCGATGCGCCGACGTCGTCCGCCGACCCGCGTGATCTGCAGGGGACCTGGTATCACAACCAGAAGCTCGAGACGCGCATTCAGCGGGACATGTATGGGGAACTCGCCCCCTACAACATGGAAGGGGCCAAGGTCCTCGCACGCCGCGTCAAATCTAAGGACGCGGGCAAACCCTTCGTCAACGCCTCGGCCATCTGCCGTCCGCCTGGTCCGCTGTGGCAACGCGACCTGAACATGCCGTTCCAGATCTTCCAGTCAAACGATGCGGTTGAATTCGTGTTCGAGGAATATCACGGCCGCTGGCGTGTGGCCCTGGATATGGCCAAGGCGCCGCCGCCGGCCCAGAAGGATTACATGGGCTATTCGGTGGGCCATTGGGACGGCGCCACTCTGGTGGTCGAAACCAGCGACTTCAAGCAGGCGCTCTGGCTTGACGTCGACGGCACGCCGCTGTCGGCCAACGGCAAGCTGATCCAGCGTATCCGCAAGGTCGACAACGGCGACAGTAAGCCCTTCCTCGAGGTCATCACCACGATCGACGACCCGACCTACTACACCCGGCCCTGGTCGGTGGTCCGCACCTTCGTTTGGAATCCGCGCATGACGTATTTCGACGAATACAACTGCGAAGAACAGGTCGGCGACCCAAGCACTGATCCCGATGCGGGTCTCGTTCCCGAACCGAAAGACTGAATCCGGATAAAGGAAGCACATCATGCCTTACGCACCGAACATTTTGCGACTGAGTGGCGTTAGCCTTGTTCTGGCGGCGGGTCTGGCCATGGCTTCGCCCGCGGTGCTGACAGTCGAAGTGTAGAAGGTCTCCGTTTATGGCTGGGGCGGGTCCCGGCGGACCGAGAGGTTCAGCCCAGAGGTTCCTCGCCAGCCACGCCGCCGTCTACAATACCTTCAACATCCAGCCCCACCTGATCTCCCGACTCGGACTTCGAACCCTACGACCCCAGGCCGATGAAGCGTTGGCGGCCGCCACCGCGGCGGCGTGATTATGGGGAGGGGAGGGCCCACTTGGGGCTTGCCGAGTTAAGTTGTCAGTTCCCCTCCCTGCGCCGAGTGGAGATAAGTTGCCATTGGACTGACAGCACCGACGTTTTATCGTCAGCCTGCCATCACCGCCATGGGCCTAACAAACGCTCTTGGGTTTGGCATAGTTAGGGCCTCGCGTTTCTTGGACTGCAAAGGCAACCAGAAGCCCGACCACAAGCGCCGCCATTGGCAGCCACAGCATGTGCTCGATGCCGAAGCGTTGGGCGATTCTGCCGACCAGTATTGGGGCAATGCCGCCGCCGAACAGCTCGCCGACGGCGATCACCATGCCGGAGGCGGTAGCGCCAAGCCCGAGCGGCACCGACTCTTCGCAAATCGGGCCGACCGTCAGCGTGATGCCCGCCATCACGCAACCCATCGCTACGAATGTGCAGGCGAATAAGGGCGCGACCTGCGGACCGCAGCGCGAGAGCAGGAAAATGGCGGCTAGCGCTCCCGCCACGGCGATCATCGCCACTGGCCGCCGACCGATGCGATCCGAAAGCCAGGGCAGCAGGATCGTCCCGGCCGCCGAGCCGAAGCCAATCGCCGACATGACAGCGCCCATCTGGTCGAAACCGATGTGAAGATAGTCGAGCAAATAATTGGGGAGGAAGGCGCTGATTGAAACGAGGCAGGTCAGCCAGACCAACATAAGACCCATCAGCAGCCGGATGTTGCGATTGCCGATGGCGGCGTAAAAGTCGCCCTTGAGGGTCCGGCGCCCAGCGGCTGCATCGGTCGCTCGTGGCGCCGAGTCGCGGGGCGGGATCAGCACCCATGCCAGATACGCCAGCACGAAACCCGGAACCACGAACAGCGTGAAGATCCATCGCCAGGAGATGACGTGTAGCAACGCCGTCACCAGCAGCGGCGCAAAACCAAGCCCGAACAGGGTGGAGGTCATTTGCTGCAAGCCGAGGTTGCGGCCGCGTCGGCGATAGGGCGAGACGTGCAAGGTCGCCGCGATGCTGGCCGGGGTATAGGACCCATCGGCGACGCCCATCACGATCCGCACGGCGACCAGGGTCATCAGCCCGGTCGCCAGACCGCTCGCGCCGATCAGCATGGAAAAGAGCAGCATGGCCGCCACCAGCACTGGCCGTCGACCGATCCGGTCAGAGATGTTGCCCGCGAATAGGGCGGCCAGTCCCCAGGCGATCGACAGCGCGCCGCTAATGACGCCGATATCACTATAGTTGAGCGAAAATTCCTTGGAGATGACCGGGAATAGGGTGGTGATCAGGAAGCGGTCGATACCAACCAAACCAAAGCCCAGCGCAAGCACCAGCACCGTGGCGAACTCCCGCCGCGGTGTCGCCGTCGCGCCATCTGAACCGCGTTGCATTTGGTCCTTCCCGTTTGTTTTGCTGTCTCGCTAAGGTGCGATCAGGATGCATTTGGTCTTGAGGTATTGGGCGATGCCCTCGGGGCCGAGGTCGCGGCCATGGCCCGACGCCTTCACGCCGCCTTCGGGCAGGCCGGCGTAGGGAAAGCCCGAGTTGTTCACCATCACCTTGCCGCATTCCAGCGCGGCGGAGACCCGCATCACGCGCCCTATGTCGCGAGACCAGATCGCGGACGCGAGCCCGTAATCGGTGGCGTTGGACAGCGCGATCGCCTCGTCTTCGTCGGAGAAGCGATAGATGCAGAGCACGGGTCCGAAAATTTCCTCGCGGGTGACGGCGGCATCGACATCGGCGCCGGTGACGATCGCCGGACTGACGAAATACCCGCTGTCATCCGGCACCGGACAGCCGCGCATCACGCCAAATCCGGCGGCCGCCGCGCCCTCCAGATAGCCGCCGACCCGCGCTTTCTGCGCGGCGTTGACGAGAGGGCCCATGAACGTGCCGGGATTGAGGCCGGCGCCGACGGCGATCGTCGGCAAATGGCGCGAGAGCCGCTCGACGACGGCGTCATGCACCCGGTCCTGCACATAGAGCCGCGATCCCGCGACGCAGATCTGGCCGGAATTGAAGAAGATGCCGTTCGCCGCGCCCTCTGCGGCGGCGTCCAGGTCCGCATCGTCGAAGATTAAGGTCGGCGACTTTCCGCCCAATTCCAGCGAATGCTTCTTAAGGCTCCTCCCGGCGCTCGCGCCGATGCGGCGGCCGATGGCCGTGGATCCGGTGAAGCTGATCTTCGCGACATCGGGATGGGCCACCAGCGCTTCACCCGCTTCCGCCCCGCGGCCGGTGACGACATTGACCGTTCCCGCCGGAAAGCCGGCTTCGGCAATTAGGTCGGCCAGGTACAAGGCGGTCAGGCTGGTGTCCTCGGCCGGTTTCAGCACTACCGTGCAGCCGGCCGCCAGCGCCGGCGCGAGCTTCCAGGCCGCCATCAGCAATGGCATGTTCCAGGGAATGATCGCGCCGACCACGCCCACGGGCTCCTGGCGGACGATGCCGGTAAAGCCCGGGACCGGCCCCTCCACCGACTGCGTGCGCCCCGCCAGCTTGCTCGGCCAACCGGCGTAGTAGTGAAACACCTGCGCTGCGCCGCCGACCACGGGGCCCTGGGCCGCCCACAAGGGCATGCCATTGTCGATAGTCTCCAGCTCGGCCAGAGTCGCGGCATTGTCCTCGATCAGTGTAGCCAGGCGGTGGAGTAGCCGCTCGCGCGACATCGGGCCCATCTGCGCCCAGGCCGGCGATTTGAACGCCTGCCGCGCCGCGCGCACGGCCTGGTCGATCTCCTCCGCGCCGCCAGCGCCTATCGCCGCGATCGGCGCGCCGGAAGAAGGGTCGATCACCGGCAAAGTCGCCTGCGCGGGCAGCCACTTGCCATCGATGAAATGGGCCGGTGCGCGATCCAGCGCGGTGCGCGTCGGCGCGCTCAGCCGGGTGAGGTCATGGGCAAAATTATCGTGCGCCGTGGCGTTCATTTGCTCGCTCGTTTGCGGAGGGGCTGCGTGGCGCTCCCGCCGGCGCGAGGCGCAAACGGATCGGAAGCCGCGCTAGACTGCGCGATTATTACATCAAGCCGGGCCGCGATCTGCGCCGCAGCATCCTGGACGATCCCGGCGACGCGATCCTGGTCCATCAGGGCGAATTGCCGCCGGGCAAACACCATCACGACCGAGCTCACGCCGCTGCCTTCGCGCACGATCGGGGCGGCCGCGCCGGCAGTTTCAGGGTCGAGCTCGCCTTGGGACAGGGAGACGCGGGCACGGCGGATACGCTGCAGTTCCGCCAATACCTCCGGAACGGCATGGCCAATGGCCGAATTGGCCAAGTCCTCCGGATGCTCGGACAGCAGCTTGCGCACGCGTGCGGCTGGCAGGCGACTCATGATCGCCTTCGATCCCGAACCGCGCAGCAGCGGCATGGAGCGGCCGCGTCGGAAGCTGACAGTCACCGCCCGCGCGCCGCTGACATGATGGACGCACAGGATGCGGTCCCCCATCATTTCCAGCAATTGCAGGTCGCAGCCATGCCTGTCGCGAAGCTCGCCCAGGATTTCGTCGCTGGCGCGCAGCAGCGGGCTCGAATTGCGGATGATATAGTCCAGTTCCACCGCGCGCGGGCCGAGGGCAAAGCCTTGGGCATAGCGAACGATCAGTCCCGCCGACGCCAGTTCGCGCAAATAGCGATAGACCGTGGGCTGGCTGGACCCGAGTGCATTGACAATCTCGTCGAGGGTCAGCGTCGGGCGTTCGATCGGAAATAGATCGAGGATGGCGAGCATCTTGGTCAGGCTGGACATGGGGCCGTCCGACTTGGCGATGCGCCTTTAATCATCGCGCAGCGCCACATATTGGCCGGGCAGGACTTGCACCGGCGCGCGTCGGCCCGCCTGAGCCGCGCCTAGTCTTAAATCTCGTGCTTCGGCGCGCTTTTCAGGCGTCAGCCAAGAACGCTCATGGCCCCAGAAGCTCGGGCCGTAATCGCATTCGAACGGCTCCCACTTTTCCGGGTCGATCGCGCGTCCGCCCCAGCCGTATTCGATCAGTATGCCGGATGGGGAGCGGGCATAGAAGGATGTCATGAAGTCGTTGGTGTGGCGGCCCAGCGTCACTGCCACGCGATCTTCCTCCAACTGGGCAAGGTCGTAACCTTGGCCCACATCGTCGAGGGCGTTCAACTCCAGTAGCAGGTGATGGAAGCCGTCCTTCCCCGTCTCCACCACTGCGAAACTATGGTGGCGGGCATTGAGGTGAAAGAAGAACGCCTTGAACGGCCGCAACGTATAGTCGCTTAGCCGGAAACCCAGCAGATCGCGATAGAAGGGCAGCACCGTCTCGGCATCGCGCGCCGTAAGCACGACATGGCCGAGGCCCTGAGCGCCGGTGCGAAAGCCGGAGAGAGCCCGCGCGGGCTGAAAGGGCGCGGCGCCATCCTCGCCGCCGTGAAAGGCCTCCAGTCGATTGCCGAGCGGGTCCGGGAAGATGATCAGGGCCTTCACGCGGCGTTGCGCCGTCAGTTCGGGTGATCCGGGCTCCACCGCTACGCCGGCATTGGACAAGCGCGCCGCGAGCGCCGCCAGCGCGTCGGCGTCCGCGACCTCCCAGCCTATGCAAGAGATCGTCTCGGTCGATCCTCGCTCGACGAACAGTCGCTGCGCGCGGTTGTCGCACCGCAGGGAAATCGCGTTGCGGGATGCCGCCGCGGCTTCGAGCCCCAGCAGACCCGACGCGAAGCGGGACCATTCCTCAAGATGATTGGAGGAGAAGCCCACATAGCCAAGAGAGAGGATCGACATGGCGACGAAATTAATGCTATATGATAATATGTCCAAGACATTTTGCCTCAATCGGGATTAATCTGCTATTTTCTTGAATAGAAAAAATACCTCAAGGCGGACATTTGATGTCGCGATTGTCGGCCTTGGCCCGGTGGGCGCGACGCTTGCTCACTTGTTAGGACTGCATGGCCTGTCGGTCGTGGCGATCGAACGCGAGCGCGCGCCCTATCCGTTGCCCCGCGCCGTGCACCTGGATGGCGAGGCCATGCGCGTGTTTCAGACGATCGGCATCGCCGACGCGCTGGCGCCCGTCATGTTCGTCAACAAGGGGATGCAATTCGTTGATCCGCAGGGACGATTGCTGATCAAGTGGCCTCGGCCTCAGGCAGTGTCAGACCAGGGTTGGCATGCCAGCTACCGCTTTCATCAGCCCGACCTGGAAACGCTGCTGCGCGACACACTGGATCGCTTTGCGCAGCACACTGTGGTGCTCAACGCCGAAGCGGTGGGCGCGGCGGAGGATGAAGTGGGCGTCACCCTGACGGTGCGCACCGGCGGTTCGAGCCGTGAAGATGCGATCCGCTGCCGCTACCTGATCGGCTGCGACGGGGCCCGCTCCGTGGTGCGCGAATGGATTGGTGCGAATTACATCGACTTGCACAGCGACGCCGAATGGATCGTCGTCGATGTGCTGATGAAGCGCCCCCTGCCCGACCTTTCGGACTGGACCATCCAGCTTTGCGACCCAGCGCGTCCCACCACCCTCGCCCGCGGCACGGGCGACCGGCGGCGTTGGGAATTCATGGTGATGCCGGACGACGACCGGACACAGCTTGAGCGGCCGGAATTCCTATGGTCGCTTCTGTCGCGCTGGATCGGGCCCGAAGACGCCTCGCTGGAACGCGCGGCCGTCTATCGCTTCAACGCGGTGATCGCCACGCCGTGGCGGCGCGGGCGGATGCTTATCGCCGGAGATGCCGCGCACCGCACGCCTCCCTTTCTGGGGCAGGGCCTGTGCGCAGGCATTCGCGACGCCGCCAATCTCGCCTGGAAGCTTGCCTGGGCCATAGCCGGTCGCGGCGACGCGGAGACATTGCTCGAAAGCTATGAGGGCGAGCGGAGGCCGCATGTGAGCGAATTCGTCGCTCAGGCGGTGCGCGTCGGCGAGGTGCTGCAGTCGGCGCGCCAGATTCCGCCCAACGCCGAGACCGAGCATATGGACACCCCGGCGCCTCGTTTGGGGCCGGGACTACATGATGCGCACGATCCGCTCGCAGGCCGTCTGGCGGCGCAGCCGCTCGCTGCGGACGGCCAGTGGTTGGACGACGTCGTTGGCCAGAATTTCGCATTGATCGTGCGGGATAGCGATGCGGGCGCGCTGCCTGAATCGCTCCGCTCGCTCTGTGCGGAGAGGCAGGTCGCCATTTTTCCCGCCGCGCAGGGATTTTCCCCGCCTTCCGGAATTTGTGCGCTGCTGGTCCGTCCGGATCGCTACATCTTCGGCGGTGCGAAAAGCTTCGGCGCTGCGGAGATGACGGTGCAGCGCCTAGCGGCGGTCCCGTCGCAGCGGGCGGAGCCCAGCCTAATGGAGCAGGCGCGATGAAGGCGGATTCAGCCATCGGCGTGGCCTCCGCCGACGCCCCGATGACCGTGGCGCAGCGCGCGGCCTATGACGCGATCGCCAACGGCCCGCGCGGGAGCGTGCCGACACCGTTTCTGCTGATGCTGGACGCGCCCGATCTGTGCGACGCGATCCAGGCTGTCGGAGCCGCTATCCGCTACGGTGGCAGTTTGTCCGACGTACGCCGCGAACTCGCCATCCTCGCAACCGCCGGCGCGGTCGAATGCGCCTATGAATGGGAATACCACGCCCCGATCGCCGAGCACTGCGGGGTTTCCGCCAGCGTCATCGCCGCAACCTTGTCCGATGCGGCCGAGGGAGCAGGCCTTGATGAAGAGTCAGCCCTGATCATCTCGCTCTGCCGCGCCGCGGCGCTGAGACAAGAGCCGCGCGATTTGACGGATCGCGCGGTGAAGATGTTTGGCCGCCGGGACACCACCGAACTGATCGCCATCGCCGGCTATTACGGATTGCTTGCCGGCTTTCTGAAAAGCGCTGGCCCGAACATCGCCATGCCGACATAAATGAAGGAGCATCTATGAGAAACCCAGTTCGTGTGTTCGCCTGGTGGGCGTCGAGCGTTTGCGTCGCCGCCTGCCTTGCTTTCGCCGCGCCCGCCTCGGCCGCCGACTCGCGGGAAGCGGCCAATGAGAAGCTCGTGCTGGACTTTTTCCATGCCCTGGATGACGCGGAGGCAGCCGGAACGCTCGTACAGCGTATCGACGGGATCGCCGAGAAATACGTGGCGCCCGACTACGCCCAACATGGCGAACTGTTCACCAATCTGCCGGGCCCTGGAAACGGCCGAGACAAGATGGTTCGCTTCTTTAAGACCACGGTGGGACGTCCAATGAGCGCCACCGCCGCGACGCCGGCGAAGCTCGTCTCCATTGCTGCGAAAGGTGACAAGGTCATGGTGTTGACCAGCAGAGAGATACCCGACAGCGCCACAGGACAAACAAAAACATACTTTGTTTTCAACATGTTCCGTATCGCCGCCGACAGGCTTGTGGAGCACTGGGAACTGCTGGAAATGCCCCCGAGCATGTAGCTTTCCATCCGAGTCCTCCGCCTCCCCTGCCATCCCTGCGGCCAGTGGAGACGAGTTGCCGTCAAGACGCAACGGGGGCAGGGGCGTCCTGGCCTTGCCAAACGTGCGCCTTCTCCAAATCGCAAAGCTGAATTGGCGCGGAGCTTCTCGACGGCGGAACTAAGCCAGCTAACCTGCCTGCAAATTTGACATTGAGATTTTTAATGGGACGGATGCACAGGGCTTTAAAATCGGGACTAATGGCTCTGGTCTGCCTGACCGCGGCAAACGAGGCGCAGACCCCATCACGGACCGGCCCAACGTTCCTTTATTAGGTTAACGCAAAAAGGGCCTGCACAAAGTCAGGCTAAGGAGGGAACTACAATGAATCGAATTCAATTCCTGTTGTCGACCACCCTGCTGGGGTGCGCTGTCATCGCTCATCCGGCGTTCGCCCAGAACGCGCCCGCCCCGGCGGCGGCTCAGGCTCAGGTGCTGCAAGAGGTGGTGGTCACCGCTGAGCACCGGACCAGCACGGCCCAGAAGACGGCCGCTTCGGTCAGCGTCCGGACCGGCTCGGACATGCTCACCCAAGGCCGCTACCAGCTCAGCGACATCCTCGAGGACGTGCCCGGCATCAGCGGCGGCGCCGCCAACGGGGTGAGCACGACCATCCAAGGCCTGGGCACGGACAACCCGGCCTCGGGCCTGACCATCCGCGGCGTGCAGTCCAACGCCGGCGCCGGCGGGAGCGTCACCTCAACCGCGGCGTCGGCGGC
>PLRV01000072.1:0-1121 GCA_003164925.1 Caulobacteraceae bacterium | reverse complement strand
GCCACTTTACCGGCGACGTGAACGTCCCGCTCATTCAGGACAAGCTGGCCGTGCGGCTGTCAGGCAATGAGTACGAGCGGGACGGCTACGATTCGGCCGATGGGGGTGCGCTCGCGTCCGCGGACTTCAGGGCCAAGGCGCTGTGGACCCCGACCGACAACTTCTCCGCCCTGCTCGGTTATGCGCAAGAATACAACGTGTCCCATTCCGGGGGCGTGTCGATCAGCCAAGGCGCCTCCCCGACGACCTTTGTTTTCAGCCCGGAGCTATTATCCCCGCCGGGTAATAACAACTTCCATCAATATTGGGGTAACTTCAATCTGAACCTCGGGCCGGTGGCGATCACCTACATCCCGGCCTATCGCACCTGGTACCAGAACGCGCTCGTCGAAGAGCGCGGCGCGTTCAACATCAACCAGACCGTCAACACGCCGACCGACTGGTTCATGACCCACGAGGTGCGGATCCGCAATACGGACAACGATGCGAAGTTCAAGTGGCAGGCCGGGTTCCTATACTACGATAACCAACTGAGCAACGTGACCAGCCTGTACAGCCTGGATCCGGTCCCCCCCGTCTCCCTCCCTGGATACATATTCCAGTCGGTCACCCCGAAAAAATCCACCACCGCCGAAGGCGGCTTCGCCGAAGCCACCTATGCCTTCGCGCCCGACACCCGCCTGACCGCGGGACTCCGCTACGACCACACCCAGGTTGTCGTTTCCGAGGCTTACTCAGCGTTCGGCGGCGCCCCCCTGACGCTGTTACCTGATCAAGGCACGCGGAACTTCAGCAACCTCACCTACAAGGTGCGGCTGGAGCATGATCTGACGCCGCGCAATCTGCTGTACGCGATGATCTCCACCGGCGCCTCGCCCGGTGACGTCACCATCACCACAGACTCCTCCAACCAGCCCCTAGTGCAAGAGCTGAAGGCTGAAACCTTGACGGCCTATGAGCTCGGTTCGAAGAACCGGTTCTTGGACAACCACCTGCAGGTGAACGGCGACGTCTATTTCAACGACTATGGCGGCTTTCAGACCGCCGGCTTCGACGTCACGCCCAGTGCGTCGTTTCCCTCCTACGCGACGCTCGTCTCGCCGATGAAGTCCTACGGCGCG
>PLRV01000006.1 GCA_003164925.1 Caulobacteraceae bacterium | reverse complement strand
GGCGAGCTTCGGGCGCAACGCCCGATGGCTCAGCGATCAGCGATAACAAGCGCGCCACATGCGCCGGTCCCTTGGGGACCACCAGCCCATACTCGGCCAGATGGCCGCGTAGGGCGTAGGGCGTTGATGACCTGCGTCTTCTGCCGCACCAGCAAATCGCGCGCCCGAAACACTACGGCCGCCGCCTGCTGGGCCTCGCTCTTGACCGCCACGAACCGCATGCCCGGCCGCAAGACCGCTTCGCAGATCGCCTCGGCATCGGCCGCGTCGGTCTTCTGTCGCTTGACGAAGGGCTTCACATAGGCCGGGGCGATCAGCCTCACCGTGTGCCCCAACTCGCCGATCCGCCGGCCCCAATGGTGCGACCCGGCACAGGCCTCCATCGCCACCACGCAGCGCGGCAGCCTCGCGAAAAAGCCCATCACAGCATCGAGACGAAGCTTCTTCTTCAACACAACAGCCCCAGATGCATCCGCGCCGTGAACTTGAAAAACCGACTTGGCCAGGTCCAAACCGATCGTGCTAATCTCCAACATGGACGGCTCCCTCTAACTGGTTTGCAACAACTCCAGTCTGGCACATCGATGCCGTCGGGGGCCGTCCACCCCATCACACACCTAGCTCGCTGCGACAGCCAAGCGAATCAGTTCGGGCAGCGACTTTGCGCCGGTCTTTTTCATAATTGCGGCGCGATGGGCATCGACCGTGCGTTGGCTGATGCGGAGGTCCGCAGCGATGATTTTGCTTGGCTGGCCGGCTAGAACCAGCTCCAGAATCTGACGTTGGCGAGGCGTGAGCCCAGCCAGGCGCGCTGCGCTTTCCGCGCTCTGCGCACTCGGGTGGGCGATCCGGCGGGACTGCGCCATCGTGCGGTCGATGCTGGCGAGCAGCTCTTGCTCCCCGACGGGCTTCTCGATGAAGTCGAGTGCCCCTGCACGCAGGGCATCGACCGCCATGCTGACATCGCCATTGCCAGTGATCATGATGGCCGGCAGCTGGTAGCCGTCCGCCTTCAAGCGTTCTAGCAACGCCAATCCGCCCATGCCGGGCATCATGGCATCGACCAGCAGGACTCCCGTGGCGTTGGGGCGATGGGCAGCTAGGAACGCTTCGGCACTGGCAAAGTCCTCGACCGATCGGCCACCGGCTCTCAGGAGGTCGCGCAGCGTTTCGCGCAAGGTATTGTCGTCGTCGATCAGGAAGATGACCTCATCATGCACGGCGACGGCGACCGGGGACGGCGACGAGGCGTGATCCGACGCCATCGGCATGCTGTTCGCTAGCAGGCGTCGCACGAGATGGCTCAAATCGTCGGTGGCCACGGGCTTGGTGCGATGGTCGTACCCTTGGGCCGCGATCTCACGCAGGGTGCCCGTCGATATGTCCCCGGTCAGGATCAGCGCCGGCACGGCGCGTCCGAGCGTCGCGCGAAGGCGCGTCAGAATCTGCAGGCCGGTGAGATCCCTCGGCAGGTTGTAGTCGACAATGAAGAGGTCCGGACGAAGACCCTTTCGCTCCACGAGCCGGATTGCATCTTCACCGTCGACGGCGGAACTCGTCAGATAGCCTTCGGCGTTCAGGAAAAGCTCGAGAGACTCCCGCAGGCCCGGATCGTCCTCCACGATAAGGATCGAGCCCTCCTGGCGGGCAATTTCGGCAAGGTCCATGGCCGCCCCTCTGGGCGCCATGCGCGCGCCGGCCGGTGTCAGTGGGACGTCTATGGCGAAGGTCGACCCCCGCCCCTCTCGTGAGCGGACATCGACCTCGAGCCCCAGAAGATCGGCCAGCCGCTGGACGATGGCCAAGCCAAGGCCCAGGCCTCGGCTCAGCTCGCGGGCTGGGTTGTTGACCTGATGGAACTCTCCGAAGATCGCGCGCAACTGGCCGGCCGGGATGCCGAGGCCGGTGTCGTGAACCTCGATCCGCAGCATTCCCACGCGACGGCGGCAGCCGAGCAGGATCTTGCCTTTGCGCGTGTACTTCACCGCGTTGGAGAGCAGATTCCGCACCATCTGGTCCAGCAGGCGAGGATCCGTGCGGATTACGAGCGAGCACGGCCTTACCCGCCAATCTACGCCCTTGGCCTTGGTGTGGTAGCCGAACTCCGTCTTCAGGCCTTCGAGCAGGTCGTTGACCGGGAAATCGATGACCTCAGGGCGGATCACCCCAGCTTCCAGCTGGTTGATGTCGAGCAGCGTGTTGAGCATGCCCGACATCGCCATCAGCGCCTCGTCGCTGCGGGCGATCAGTTGCCGTGCATCGTTGTCCTTGACCTTCTTCGCCAGCAGGCCCTGCAGCAGGCTGAGCGTCTGTAGCGGCTGGCGCAGATCGTGGCTGGCGGCGGCGAGGAACCGTGACTTGCCCAGGTTTGCACTCTGGGCCTGAGCGTTGGCCGCGTTCGCCAAGTCTTCAGCGCGCTTTCGCGCGCTGATGTCGGCGAAGGTGATCACCACCCCTCCGATGTGGTTGTCCTTGGTCCGATAAGGCAGCGTCCGGCAGTTGAACCAAGCTCCGCTCTCGGCCTCGACCTCGCGGATCACCGGCGTCAGGGTGGAAAGCACGGCACGAGCGTCGCGCAGCAGGTTGGGGTTGGCGAAGTGGTGCACGAGATCGGCGAGCGGCCGACCGACGTCCGAAGCGATCACGCTGAAGAGCGCCTGGGCCGCAGGCGTGAAGAAGCGGATTTTGAGGTCCGCATTGAGGAAGATCGTCGCCAGGTCGGAGCTGTTGAGGATATTCTGCAGGTCGTCGGCGGTGGCCCGTTGCTGGATCAGAGTCTCCTGAAGCTGTCCGTTCAGCGCCGTGAGTTCTTCGTTCAGCGACTGGAGCTCCTCATGTGACGTTTCGAGTTCCTCGTTGGTGGTCTGGAACTCCTCGTTCACCGACATCGCTTCTTCATTGATCGCGCGAATTTCTTCCTCGGCGATTTCGCGATCCCGGATAGCGTCCTCAAGCTCTTTGCGGGTCGCTTCCAGTTCATCTTCAATCCGGACGATCCGCGAGGTCTCCGCAGGCGGCTCGGGAAGCGCCTCGGCCGGGCTTCTGGCTTCCGGTAGGTCGACGAAACTCAGGAGAACCAACTCCTGGCCAGCGTCTGTCACCGCCTGCGCGGAGACGGTCACTGCAACAAACCCACCGTTGCGCCTTACCCGTCTGGCAACGGCGGTTCGGTCACCGTCGCCGGTCGCATCTTCGAGCAAGGTTCTTATCGCTGGGCGCAATCCCTCACGCGCCGCAGCGAACACGTCGAGATTGGGCTCCCCGGTCGGCATCTTCAGGTAAAGGTCGGTCGGGCCAAAGTAGTAGAGCACCTGGCGCCTCCGGCTGACCAGAACCGACGCCGGCGCATAAGTCTTGAGAAGAAGCCGCTGCACCACGTCCCGGAGGTTGCCGCGCGAATCCGCGGCGGGCCGCGGGGGGCGCGACCATAGGACCCGGGCGGTCTCGCCGAGGCCCAGGGGCAACTTGATATCGCCCGGCCGGCTGCGTCCAATATGACGATAGATGCGGTGTATCTTGGAGATCGGCTCGAACCGTTCTCCGGCGGTCCTAATGGTCTCGGACCCACCGAGGAACAATATCGCGCCCTCGCGCAGCGCGAAATGGAACAGGGAAATGACCTTCTCCTGAACCTCCGGCCGCAGATAGATGAGCAGGTTTCGACAGCTGACGAGATCGAGCCGTGAGAAAGGCGCGTCGGCGACAACATCGTGCACCGAGAAGACGATCGACGCCCGCAGTTCACGTGAGATTCGATAGCTGCGATCTTCACGGACGAAGAAGCGCGCCAGGCGTGTCGCGGGAACATCGGCCTCGATCGCCTGCGGATAGAGCCCTTCGCGGGCGAAGGCGACAGCGTCCGCATCGACGTCGGTCGCAAAGATCTGCAGCCTGATGCTGCGGCGTGACTTGGCGACCTCATCGAGCAGCAGCATGGCGATGGAATAAGCTTCTTCCCCGGAGCTGCAGCCGGCCACCCACACCCGGATGGGCTGGTCCGGCGGTTGGATGCGCACCAGCTCCGGCAAGACCTTCTCTTCGAGCAGTTCGAACGCCTTGGCGTCACGGAAGAACCGCGTCACGTTGATCAGGAGGTCGTCCGCAAGGCGTTGGAGTTCGGTCGCGTCCTGGGTGAGGTGTTCCAGATAGCTGCGGCCGTCCTCTATGCCATGCAGGGCCATGCGCCGCTCGATCCGGCGTTTCAGCGTGCCTTCCTTGTAGAGAGCGAAGTCGTGGGACGTCTTCTTGCGTAGCAGATCGATGATCTGCGCGAAGGCGTCATTCGCCGGTGAGGCGGCGCCTTCTGGAGCCTGCAGGTATCGATGACCGCCGTACCGCGCCAGCGCCTTGGGGATCTCTGTCAGCGAAAGCACCAGGTCGACAGCGCCGGCGGCGATGGCGCTTCGCGGCATCCCGTCATACTCGGCCTCGTCCGGATCCTGGGCGACGACCAGACCCCCCGCCGCCTTGACCGCCGCGGCGCCGACCGTGCCATCGTTGGCGGTCCCCGACAGGATGACGCCGACGGCGCGTTCGCCAAACTCATCGGCTAGGGATTGCAGAAGGAAATCGAAGGGCATCCGCAAGGCCGGCCTGCGGGGCGGGCTTGAGAGCCGGATCGCGCCATCCCGGATCGCCAAAAACTTGCCAGGCCGGATGACGTAGACGTGGTCCGGCTCAAGCGGGGTAGCGTTTATCGCCTCGGCGATCGGCATGGCGAGATGCGGTGACAGCAGCTCGACCATCATGCTGGCGTGCGTGGGATCGAGATGTTGCACCACGACGAAAGCCATGCCGGTCTTGGCGGGCAGCGCGCCGAGGAGCGTGCGGAGCGCTTCAAGGCCGCCGGCCGAGGCGCCGACGCCAACCACGGGAAAGTTGCCCTGCGGCTTCGAGGTTGGCGTTACGCGAGGCGCGCGGACGGGCTGAAGCGGCTCACCTGGCCCACCTTTTGGCGACGTGCTCTTCACCACAATAGCCGCCCCCAACGCCACAACGGCCAAGCTGCACGGCTACAATTATCATGTGGCGAGGCTTTCTACTCGGCGGAATTTTGCTTCACCCCACCACCTGCGCCGCGTGGAAAGGCGGCGTTCATCACCACCTCCAGCTGTTCCGCGCCGAAGGGCTTTTTTAAGCACGGCGCCCGGGCCAGCACCGCGGGAAGACCTATCGGGTTTCCCCCGCCCGTCGTCACGATGAAGGGAATGCCGCGCGCGGCCAGTGCGCTTGCCGCAGGAAGAATGTTCGCATCACCGAGCTGAACGTCGAGCAGGGCGGCGTCGATGTCGGAGGTCTCGATCACGCCCATCACCTCTGCTAAGTCGGCTATCGGTCCAACGACGGCGCAGCCGAAACAGAGCAGAGTCTCGCGGAGGGCCTCGCCAATCAGAAAGTTGTCTTCGGCGATGAGGACGCGCAGGCCCCGAAGCGTATCGGTCACGTTTACAGCCCTCGATAGGAGTGATTAGGCCTCCAGGTGGCGAAGGAGGCCGACGCGCCGAAGACAGGTTGGTCAAACGCCCACCGTGCAGGGACATTTATTCGACCAGCCAAGGCGCCTGAATGATTCAGATCAAGCCGGCCAGCTGCGCTCGGCCAGCGCCCTCCTCCACTCTATGCTTCGTCTGAACGGGCTTTCAGCGCTCTGGCTGGCTCCTGCGAGGTACTGACTAGGTAGATTCTGAGTCTTTCAGAACCGGAGGCGGTGGCGACATGATGGTGTCGGCAGCCGTTTGACGGCCGCTTGGCCTGACGTTGATTGCTGAAGTGCGATCGGGGGCGTGGCAAATGCAGAAATTCATCGCAAGATCGAATGTCCAACATTTTGAGAAGCTCCTCGCCAACGAGACCGATGAGGCTAGGCGCCGGTTTCTGGAGAAAATGCTCTCCGAGGAGCGGGCGAAGTTGGATGACCTTATGGGCGCCGGCGGGCTGAGCGCCGCACCTCAACATGACGCTTCCTCGGAGCAGCAGTAAGAGCCAGGGTAAGAGCCCATCGGCCGGATGACCGATCCGGATAGGTGAAAAAGGGCCTGCGCGACCTGCTTCTCAGTGTGCGCTTCTGGAACGCTGGATAGGCTGCGGCCGTGGCGCCGGCCATGGAGGAAACAGGACGACATGACGATCGGCCTGCCAGACGTCGATGGCGTAAGGATGGTCGATTGAACCCGCATGGTCGATCGCATCATCATCGTGCTCGAAATCGATGATCTGCTCCGCCTGTGGCAAGTCTTGCTGATCCAAAAGGCTGATCCGGTAGAGCGACATTGAACGCCTCTGGACCAAATGGATAAGCCAATCTGGCGATCCCACCTTGATCAAACGCAACTGAGCTGACGGCGACAGGCCGAAAATCTCGAATGCCTGTATTCCCGCCGCAGTGGTCGTTTGGAGCGTCCGCTGTTCGGAATGGCGCTGGCGACGGCAGGCGATGGCCGCTAAAGCGGCGCTGAGGCGCGGTGGCAGACCCCGCAATCGCCGCCGGCTCCGTCGAAGTGCAGCTCCAGGACGCGGCGCATGAGCTTGACACCCTAGGTCACGGTGGACGGAGACACCCGGCCCGTCTGGGCTTCCATCTGCGCGATCTCAATGGCGACGGCCGCGAGGTCGGCAAGGGTTTGCGGGGTGGGGAGCGCTTGCCGCGCAGGATCGGGCTCAAAGCGTTCAAGATAGAGACGAAGCGTCGCCGCCCCCGTCCCAGTCCCGGACAGTCGATAGACGATCCGCGCCGCATCGGAAAAGACGATCCGCACGCCCTGGTGTTCGGTCACGGACTGGTCCACCGGATCGACGTAGGCGAAGTCATCGCACCGACTGACCGTCATCCCGCCAAAGCTCCGGCCCGTGAGATCAGCAAGCCGTCGCCTCAGCGCGGCCATAACAGCCTCTGCCATTGCGCCGTCTAAATCCTCATAGTCATATCGTTGATAGTAGTGCCGACCAAACCGACGCCAGTGGGCCCTGACGAGGTCCTCGACGCGCTGGCCGCAGACAGCCAGGATGTTCAGCCAAAACAGCACCGCCCAGAGCCCGTCCTTCTCCCGCAGATGATCCGAGCCCGTGCCGAAGCTCTCCTCGCCGCAGATGGTGATGCGTCCGTCGTCGAGGAGGTTGCCGAAAAACTTCCATCCGGTTGGCGTTTCATAACAGGCGACGCCGAGCTCGGAAGCGACCCGATCCACCGCCCGGCTGGTGGGCATCGACCGACCCACCCCAGCCAAGCCTTTGGCGTAGCCCGGCGCCAGACCCGAGTTCGCCGCGAGAACCGCCAGGCTGTCGCCTGGAGAGACGACGAAATTCGCGCCGAGAATCATGTTGCGGTCGCCGTCGCCATCCGACGCGGCGCCGAAATCCGGCGGATCAGCGCCGTTCATCAACCGCAGAAGTTCCACTGCGTTCGCGGGACTGGGATCTGGGTGGTGTCCGCCGAAATCTGGCAATGGCCGCCCGTTGATCACCGTGCCAATGGGCGCGCCTAGCCGTCGCTCAAAAATCTCGTGTGCATATGGGCCCGTCACCGCATGCATCGCATCAAAGCACATGCGAAATCGCCCAGACCTCAGCAGTTTCGAGATTCGGCTAAAATCAAACAACGACTCCATCAGCGCCGCGTAGTCTGTCACAGGATCGATAACCTCGACGATCATGCTGCCGAGCTGGACCTCATCGAGGCGGTCAATGTCCACCTTGCCCGCGCCAAAAACTCGATAGTGCTGGATACGACGGCTTAGCGCGTAGATCGCTTCGGTGACCGCCTCCGGGGCTGGTCCGCCGTTCGAGATATTGAACTTGACGCCGAAATCTCCGTGCGGGCCGCCCGGATTGTGGCTGGCTGTAAGGATGAGGCCGCCGCAAGCGCCATGCTTGCGGATCACACATGAGGCCGCCGGCGTCGACAGGATGCCGCCTCTGCCGACCAAGACGCGGGCAAATCCATTTGCGGCCGCCATCTTGAGGATGACCTGCACAGCTTCCAGGTTATGGAAACGCCCATCGCCGCCCAGAACCAGCGTCTTGCCCTCCCGCTGGTCCAGGCTGTCGAAGATCGATTGAACGAAATTTTCGAGATAGTTCGGCTGCTGGAAGACCGAAACCTTTTTGCGCAGTCCGGAGGTTCCCGGCCGCTGATCTGGAAAGGCCGACGTTTCTAAAACTTCAATCGCATAGTCGGGCACGTGCATCGCCTCTGCTTCCTTAGGCTGACATCTCCGGATGGCCACCTTCCGCCCGCAAAACATGTCGGGTCGCCCCCGCTGCTCAATCCGCTTTTCGCCGACCTGAACTATGGAACGTGCATCACATTCAAGCGTTGCTGTACGGGGCGGCCTGATTTGGAAGCCCTTGAGACTTGTCGGGCAATTAAGGGGCACTCAAACCGCTCGCCCTTGATGTGAATCAAAGCTGCGTATTCTTCGTGATGGTTAACAATAATCATCTGTGATTTTCGCTTTCAGTGTTCTGGCGTATGGACCCTATATTATATGGTAAAGGATGTCGTTCGATGATTACTTTTAATGTTGTCAAAGAACAACATGGATGGGCGGTGCGAACGGGCAAGGCCATGACAACGCCTTTCTGGTCGAGGGAACATGCGGTTCGCGAGGCGAACTGTCTGGCTGACGCCATTCGTTTCCATGGCGCAGTCGCAGAAGTAGTCGTTGATGGCAGCGACCCGAATGAAATGCCGAAGAAGTTGGCCGGGGCAAGTTCGGCGGAGCGGCGGTCCTTCAGCCCAAGTCGTTGGCCGGACGCGCGATGACTTGGTCGGCAGTCGGGCCCTGTGAAAGGGCCGCAAGACCATGCTTGTTAAGATGGATGCATTTCACAAGCCGGCGCAGGTTCGATCGCAGAGGCGTGCTGAGTTCGCTTTTACGGCGCTTGTTAGGCGGCGTTCGACAAAATCCGACCTGGGACGACGGGGCTCCCGTTCGGGCCGAGCTGTTCAGCGTAAAACGGCTGGAAGAGCACGCGCGCAGCCTCGCGACCGCGCAGCTCGTGACGCCGGGCGAGCGGAGAGGCGCTTCGCTGGCGGCGCGGCTCGCCGACAATGAGGCTGTGCTGCTCGCGGCCTATCGCGATGTGGCCCAGGCGATTGACGTGGGCGCGGCCATAACGCCCGCGGCCGAACAGCAGGTTCTAGTTGACTTGCCGCCCGCTTGATCGAGGGGATGCCCCCGTCCCGGGCGTAGGCGGCCAGCAGTCCGAGTGCGTCCTCGTGGGCCTCGATCTGTTGCTCGATATAGGTCTTGTCGAAGTCGGACCCCGTCCCGCGGCGCAGCTCGTCGAGCTGGGATTGAAGATGGTCGGACATGACGGTCGGGGCCGGGAGATTCTGACCGGACTCGGCAATGGCCAACCGCAACTCTGCCGTCGAGGCGGCGTGATCCTTCGCCATGAGTATAGCGAAAGCCCTTACGGCCGGGGCCTTGGCGCGGACTGCGGCAATAGGCGCGGTGCGGACCTCGAACATCTCATTGCCGACGGCCCTGTTCACGAAATCCGAGGCCGCTTGGTTGGCTGACTTCGGCATAGTCGCGACGGTCCGGGCGGGGACGTGAGCGCCGATCCTGCCGCAAGCGGCGAGCAGGGCGACGGCGCTGACGGCGATTAGGCGAAGGCGAATGGCCTGACTCCAGAGTCCGATAGCCTTGTGGCGAGTCTTTAAAGGGCCCGCCTTGGGGCCACGATTTCCACCGCGGCCCCCTGACGTCTAGGACTCAGGGCTTGATCCGGGAAATCTTGCTGCCCTCGATGCTGACGCCTGCCATGAGGCCCTTCTGATCGAAGATGAAGGCATAGGCGTCATCCTTGAGGGTTGAGGTGGACAGGTTTCTGGCCACGCCCTCGTCGACGATCACCACGGTCGGTCCCACGCCTATTTCCCAACCATGGGTGCGGCGGACATAATTGACCGCCTTCCGGTTCATCAGGAACACCACATACCCGTAGGATTGCGCACCCGCCTGCAGGCCCCAGGACGCGGTGGCCGAATTGTAATAGCCGTCGACCAAAGAGCCCTGCTTGAGCTCGCCCTCGCCATAGGCCCCACCGAATACCAGACCGGCCTTGACGATCGTAGGGAAGATCAAGATGGCCCTGGCCTGCCTGCCTGCCTGCCTGCCTGCCTGCCTGCCAATGGCGGCGGCGGCGGGATTAGCCCTGTAGAGTTGTTGCAAAGCGTTGTCGGATTCCCGGTTCAGGTCGGCGGCCGTCTCCGCCTTTGCGGCGCCGGCCAGAGCGATCGCGGCGAAACGCGACCGAGAGAATTGAAGTTCGAAATTTGCTCATCATAGACTAGCTCCTGGGCTTTCGCAGTTGAACGTGGAACCAGCGGAGGAGCAGATCAACTGCTCCCCCACGTCATCGTTGCCAAGCGACGCGCTCGCCGGCCGTCCAACGTCGCGTCGCCCAGACAATCCTGTCTCCAGCCTTACCGGTAGGAGCAGACGCGCCGGTGGTTCCTGATGTGGCAAACGCGATGCCGATGGTGACCGATCTTCGGACCGCCAACGACAGCGCCCACGACCCCGCCAATCACTGCGCCCGGCGGCCCGGCGACAACAGCGCCCGTGCCCGCTCCGATGGCCGCGCCCGTGACCGTTCTGTTAGGACCGTCCGCGTTCGCAGATACAGAAATGCTAAGCAGAGCGGCTGTCGCCGCAAGAGTCATCATTAATGTCTTCATAGTCGTGTTCCTTTCTCTGATGTGATGTACGCAGTAAGTTACTGATTGGGGCCGTGAATTTCAGTTATTTCCCGTGCTTCTGGCCGCCGCCGCCATGGCCGCCGCCGCCGGCATGACCGCCACCGCGACCGCCGCTTGCACGCCCACCGCCGGCATGACCGCCGCTCGCACGACCGCTAGCCTGCCGACCGACTGCGGAACGAGCGCCGCCGCTGCGACCGCCGATTGCTCGCGAACCACCACCGCCGCCGCGCCATCCGTTCCAGCCGGCGACGCCGCCCCAACCATATCCACTGCGGAAGGCGTAGCCGCACCAGTAGAAGCCCGGGCCACGCCAGCCGTTATCGTACCAGCAGAAATTCCGTCCGCCGAAGATGAACTGAACACGGTCCAGCGACGGTAGTTCGCCGGCTCTATCGACGCCAAAGATATACTGGCCTGACGGCGCAGCTTCGGCGTGGCCGATGGCAACCGAAGCGCTCAAGAGCAATGCCACTGTCGTCCCAATGAGGTGCTTCCGCATGACGATCCTTTCGCTGTCTTTCACTGGAAAATCGTGGAGACCGCACAAGCGCTGTCGCCATATGCGTCGAGATTAGGTCAAACCGGCCTTGGCGCCTTGACTCAGATCAACAATGGGACAGGCGGTGGCCTTCGCGATTCAGCATATTGCTAAGGCAGTTCTGCGCCCGGCCTTGTTCATCAAACCCGGCACCTTTCGATTACCTGCCGTGTTCCACGCGAGAACGGCTGCGTAGTAGGTGCATCATGACCAATATCACTATGTAGAAAACACTAAACACAAGAATGGCAAGGCTAGTCAGTAACAATATATTCGCTCGGCTCCAAATGCTGCCAACAGCGTATCCTATGCCTAAATATAGCGTGACACATAGACTGTTAGATACGATGTCGGCGACGATGAATGTCCGAATTGGCATCTTGACAAAGCCGGATGCAAAATTGGCCGCCGTCGTGGTAAACCCAACAAATCGAGAGACAAATATTGTGGCGAATGGATGAGTATGGATATACTTATCGATGAGTTCGAATGCACGATTATTGCGGCGATAGCGGTCAAGACGCTCTTTTGACCCGAATAACCTCATGAACATATAGCCGCTAAAATCACCCAGGACAGTCGCCGGAAGGGCAACTAGGAACGAAAGAAATGGGTTTACGTATCCCCTATGCGACAGTGTTCCGATAACTACGAGTATCGCAGCGCCAGGAAGGGGGACGATAACCGACGTAATATAGTTTAGCAGGAATATGCCAAGATATTTGTCGGCTAGTAGATAGGGGATAAGGAAGGAAAGCTGTTTCATCAATGAAACCGAAATCCACTTTCTTCCATTACGTCACCAAGCGACGACTGGGACGAGATCGGCGCCCACGTTTGCGTCGCCGGCGGCGAGTGTTCTGTGCTCGAGGGACCGTTCAATGTTGATGTTAGTGCATTGGGTATGTCGGCGCCATTGTCGTTGTCGGCGCTCGCCAAGGCTTCTCGGCTGACAAACGCCGAACTGGCTGGAGGCGGCGAGACGCCGCCAGGGGCGCCAATAGAGGCCTTGCCGCCGGCCCATTGGCGCTGCAATTGTTCGCCCAGGCGTCGCGGTCGAAAGCGTGGCCCTTGCATCGACCCGATCCTGTTGGCTGCGGACTTGAGACATGGATCGCCCGCTTGCCATTCTGCTGTTGTTTTTGCTCGCGGCGCCCTCGGCGACCGCGCAAAGCCTTACGCCGATCGGGGTATGGCAGGATGCCAGCAGCCGCATTTGGGTCGAGATCGCGCCCTGCGGCGCGCAACTGTGCGGCAAGATCGTGTGGTTCAAATCGCCCAACAACGCCCAGGGCGAGCCCCTGCTCGACTTGAAGAACACGGACCCGGCGTTGCGCAGGCGATCCTTGCTGGGGCTCACCATTCTCACCGGCCTTCGCCGCGCCGACGAGAACAGGTGGGTGGACGGCAAGATCTACAATCCCCAGGACGGCGTGAATTATGAGGCCCTGATCACGATCCAGGACAATGGCGACCTGCGCCTGCGCACCTATGTGCTGCTGCCCCTATTCGGCAAGACGCGCATCTGGACAAGGATCGGCTGATAAGGGTTGGCAGGCCAAGTTGGGGGGTTCAGGGCTGGCGCCGCGACCAGCCGGTCCTGATGACGATCGGGCTTCCGGCCAGGCCGAGATAGAAGCCGACGTCATAGACGACCCCTGTGCCCCTCGCCTCATAGAGGCGCACCGACCACGGCAAGAGGTGCGGGGCCAGCCGGTTGACGATCTCGATGATCAGCGTCACCGGCGCGATGATCCCGTGCCAGAAGCCGAGCAGGAGTTGCGACAGCAAACCACCCATGGCGGCGTGTTGCGATTCCCCCGATCCCGCCGCGCAGGCGGCGAGGGCCAGAACGACGACCACCGCGCCGGCGATCTTGATGGCTTGTTTCATGGTCTGCCCCTTTGCCGGGAATCTCATGTCGATCGTCCTCGATTGGGGGGCAGCGACGCCTAGGTTTGAAATTTACCCGGCTAGAAGCGGGCCGCGCCTAGGCCGCCGAACAGCCACAGCAGGACCAGAATGAGCAGGATCAGGCCGACGACGCCGCCGAGACCCGGCAGCCCATAGGTCCGGTGCGCATAATAGCCACCGCCGCCGCCGAACAGCAGGACCAGCACCAAGACGAGCAGAATAAGGCCCATGGCTCATCTCCATTTATTGCGCGCGCAAACGCGGTGTCGGCGCTGATTGCGCCCTTGCTGAATTGGCCCGAGCGGGGCCGCTGACGACCTATTTGTCCGCCGGGAGCGTGAGGCGGAAGCGAAGGCCGGTGTCGGTGGATTGAAACGTGATCAGCGCGCCGAGCTGTTCGCCGAGCCGGCGCAACAAGCGAAAGCCCAGCCCGCCATCGGTCAGGGGATCGAAGGCCTCGGGCAGGCCGGGCCCGTCATCGACGATCTCGATCAGCACTGCTCCGGCGCTGTCCTGGCAGCAGTGGACGATGATGGTCTCGCCATCATGCCCATATTTTATGGCGTTGGTGATCACTTCCGACACGATCCGCCCCAGCGCCAGCGCCTGTTCTGGCCGCACGACACATCCGGGCGCGAAGTTCTCAGTGAGTTTGGCCGCGCCTGACAACCCATCGGTAAAAGACGCGCAGATATCGTGTAGGAAGTCGCCCAGATCGGCGGATACGCCTGATCCGTCGTTCGCCAGGGCGCGATGCAACCGCGAGATGGCCGTCACCTGGGCGCCCACCCCCTGAAGGAGGAGGCCCATGGAGGCGCGGCTGGGCTCTGCGGGCTGCCGGGCAAGATCGGCAGCCTTCAAATGCACGTAGGCAGTCAGCAAGGCCAAGTGGTTTCCGATCCGGTGGTCGGCCTCCGCCATGAGGCTGCCGTCATTGCGCGGGCTTGCGAAACCGATGAACGGCGCCGTCGAAAGCGGTGGCACGATCTTGCCGCCCGTTTCGTGCAAGAGAGTCGCCTGCATGAGTCTGCCTCCGCGCCCGCAGCTCATGGAGGACGAGCTGCCTGTTAATAATCATTAACAAACGCGCACCTGGTCCAGGTTGATTTTGGTCAACTTGTCGCAGATGACAAAACACCACACATGTCTGTGCTCTCAACGATTCGGATGCACCGCATTCAAGCCAAAATGGATATGCGGTTCTTTTTGGAATCCACGGTCCACGCCGCATACTCGCTGGCTAACACCGACACTGACATCTATCTCGACCACGAAAACAAGCGGGTGAGGAATCCGCAGGATGCGAACCCCGTCGTCTACAGCTGGATCAATGATGCCTTTCCCGAATCATCCAAAGCTATCAAGGGGATGAAGGACGGAATCAACGCGCAGACCGCGCACGCCAACGTCACTACCAGTGCCCATAATTTCGCGTTGGTGGCTGGCGAACGGCCGGAAATCCACACGACCTACTTTGATTTTGAGGAAGATCGGCTTGTGAAGTCGGACCTATGGCAGATCGGCCAAGCTGGACTGATCGCCATTGATCTGTTGATAGGCACCCAGAGGATAGCAGGTGGATTCCTGCCTTCAACCTTCAAGAGAGGTCGGCGAACAACTACCGCTGCTGATTGCGATCAACGACGAACTGCTGGCGGAACTGCTGGCGGATACCACCGAGCTAAACGCATAGGTTCGGGTGATCGACTCCGTAGTGATCGACGCGATCCGTCTCAGCAAAGCTTCACGGGCCGGGTCGCCAAAGGTGACGGATTCCGTTGGTACGATGCTCTCGCCGACCGAGCTCCAAGTGGACTCCCCCAAGTTCGTCTACGAGTCGAGGCTGTGTAAAAACGCGAAGCAGTTCAGACTCCTGACATCGCGGTGTCGGAGGGCTTGAGATGAGCCGTTTCGTCGAGGGCGAGGATCGGCGCCAGCCGGCTCTGCTGCCCAGTTGTCTTGATGACTATGTGGGCGAGGACAATCCGGCCCGAGTGATCGACGTCTTCGTTGACGAGCTCGATCTGGACGCTCTGGGCTTCGGCGTGACGCCGGCGGCGACGGGGCGGCCAGCCTACCATCCGGGCACGCTGATCAAGCTCTACATCTATGGATACCTGAACCGGGTGCAGTCCAGCCGCCGCCTGGAGCGCGAGAGCCAACGCAACGTCGAGCTGATGTGGCTGACGGGCAAACTGGCGCCTGATCACAAGACCATCGCCAACTTCCGGAAGGACAACGGCCCGGCGATCCAGGCCGCGTGCGCGCACTTCATCGTGCTGTGCCGCCAGATCGGTCTCTTCACTCAGGCTGTGGCGGCGGTGGACGGCAGCAAGTTCAAGGCGGTGAACACGCGCGACAAGAACTTCACACCGACCAAGCTGAAGAAGCGCATCGAGCAGGTTGCCGACCATATCGCCGGATACCTGCAGGAGCTGGACACCGCCGATCGCATGGAGGGCGATGCGGTCGAAGCACGCTCAGCGAAGCTGAAAGACAAGATCACGACCCTCCGCGCCCAGATGCAGATGCTGAAGGCCATGGAGACCCAGGTGGCGGCGTCGCCGGACGGCCAGGTCTCGCTGACCGACCCGGACGCGCGGGCCATGGCCACGAACGGCCGCGGCAGCGGGATCGTCGGCTACAATCTCCAGAGCGCCGTCGACGCCGAGCATCACCTGATCGTCGCCCACGATGTCGTCATGACCCCGACCGACCGCCAGCAGCTGACCTCAATCAGCACGAAGGCCAAGGCCGCCATGGGCGTGGAGCACCTTGATGTGCTGGCCGACCGCGGCTACTTCTCGGGCGAGGAGATCCGAACCTGTGAGGCGATGGGCATCACGCCCTACGTCCCAAAGCCGCTTACCTCCACCGCCAAGGCCGATGGGCGCTTCGGCAAGCAGGACTTTGCGTACGTCCCCGAGCAGGACGCATACCGCTGCCCGGCCGGTAATCTGCTCCCGTACCACATGACGACCGTCGAGAAGGGCATGACGCTGCATCGTTACTGGGACCTGGCGAGCTGCCGGGCCTGTGCGCTCAAACCCCAGTGCACGCCCAGCCCGAACCGTCGCGTCACACGCTGGGAGCACGAGGACATCATCGACGCGATGCAGCGGCGGATGGATCTGGCGCCCTACGCGATGCGCGCACGACGGCGGATCGTCGAACACCCCTTCGGGACGATCAAAAGCTGGATGGGCAACCCGCACTTGCTGATGCGGCGGCTGAAAAACGTGAAGACCGAGATCGGCCTCCACGTGCTGGCCTACAACATGAAGCGTGTGATGCAGATCCTCGGGACCGGTCCGCTGATGGCGGCGATGAAGGCCTGATCGCCAACGCCGCTCGTCCGTTAGCGCCCACGCTTGCGGCCGAGTTTTTACACGGCCTCAGTCAGTGCTTGCCGCCGGGGTCGATCAAGCCGCGTGCTTACGTGGACTGGCTTTCTTCACACGAATCTCGACCTGCCGTCCTGCCCTGGCCAGCATCGTCGCCAGGTGATCCAGTCCGAACAGGTTGAACTTGCCGCGCACCAAATCGGAGATGCGCGGCTGCGTCACGCCCAGGTGTTTCGCCGCCTCGGCTTGGGTCCAGCCTTGCGCCTTGATGTGATCGGTCAAGGCGATCATGAGGTCAGCCCTCGCCTTCAGGACGGCGGCTTCTTCGGGTGTCTCAGTGATCGCATCCCAAGCCGTGGCGAACGTCTTTCCGGTAGAAGTCATTGATTTCTGTCCTCTAAGAGTTCTTTGAGCCGTTTCCGGCTTAGTGCGATATCCTTTGCCGCCGTCTGCTGCGATTTCTTGTTGAAGCAGTGAAGGACGTAAACCGCCTCCAGAAACTTGGCGATGTAGATCAGCCGGAACGCGCCGGATTCGTCCCTCACCCGAATTTCCCGAACGCCGGGGCCGATCGTCGCCATCGGCTTCCAGTCGTCAGGGTCCCGTCCGATTTGCACCATGTAGAGGGCGAAACCCGCGCTACGCTTCGCCTCCTCCGGGAAGGTCGCCAGCACATCGTGAGAATCGCCTAGAAAACGCAGGGGCTTAGGTGGCTTGGACACGGGCAGAATATATAAGCATTCGCATAGTTGTCAATGGTGGGTGATGGGGGTGCGGACCTGGGCGCGTCCCGAAGGGACCGCGCTCTATCTCCGCGCTCCGACCGAGCCGCCGATGGGCGTCTCTGCCCTGTCGGGTGACATGGGGTAACAGCGGGCGACCGCCTGGCGCTTGATCCGCCGGCGCTCGCAGGCTCCGCTGTCCGCTTTGACCGGAGGATCACCCATGACGAGCTATGTCGGTTTAGACGTCTCCTTGGCGGAGACGAGTGTGTGCGTGCTGGGCGGCGACGGCAGCGTCAGATTCGAAGGCAAGGTGAAGACCAGGCCGGACGATCTGATCAATTGCCTGCGCAAACATGCCGGCGATGCCGAGCGCGTCGGCATGGAGACGGGCCAGACGGCCGGCGTGTTGTTCCGGGCGCTCAAGGCCGCTGAGCTGCCAATCCTCTGTCTGGAGACGCGGCATGCGCACCGGGCCCTTTCGGCCAGGACCAATAAGACCGACCGCAACGACGCCCGAGGCCTGGCCGAGCTCATGCGGGTGGGCTGGTATCGCGAGGCATGGATTCGTGGCGCGTCCGCCAACGCCATTCGCAGCCTGTTGCTTGGTCGACGGCTATTGCTTCAGACAAAGCGGACGCTTGAGAACACCCTGCGGGGCGGCGTGAAGCGCTTTGGCCTGATCACGGACAAGACCGCTGGGCGGACGTTTACGCACCGAGCGGCCTCGGTTGTTGATAGAGACCCCGCGTACGCAGCGTTCGCCACGCCGATCCTGACGGTGCTTCACAGCGTGTTGGCTCAGATCCGCGAGTACATTATCTCCCCGCTGCGGAAACTCCGGCTCTCAGGCCACTTCGCTCCTAATCCGGGCGCTTGCCCTGGGCGAGCTGCGCCTGCGCGACTGGTGGCGCGTGGCCGTGCGCGAGTTGCCCACGGGCCTTGTCCTCGGCGCCATCCTCGGGGTGATCGGCATCGCCCGCATCACGGTCTGGCAGTCCCTGCACTTCTTCGATTACGGCCCGCACTGGCCTCTGGTCGCCTTGACGGGCGGCATAGGTCTGGTCGGGATCGTCACCTTCGGCTCGCTGGTGGGCTCGATGCTTCCGTTCGCGCTCAAACGCCTGGGCTTCGATCCGGCCAACGCCTCAGCGCCGTTCGTCGCGACCTTGGGCGATGTGACCGGTCTGATCATCTATTTCAGCGTGGCGTTGGTGATCCTGCACGGAACGCTCCTCTAGAGGCCTCGACCTTTAGCAGACCCATCTGAAGCGGAGCGTCGACTCAGAGGCGCCGCAGGAAGCCCGTGTCACCTGAACGGGACAGGTCGCACCAAACCTCTGCTCCACCATGGCCTTCTCAGGCCCTGAGCGAAGACAAGTTCGCGCAGGACCGACAGCGCCCTCCCACAGTCATCCCCGGTGCTAGTCTGATCTGCACCCGCTGCGATTTTACTTTTCGATTATACGAAGGGCTCCGATCCCCATCGAATCTTTATGCAGAATTTTGTCATCTTAAGACCCGATTGCTGACGGCTGCCGCCCATCTTGGGCTGTGGTGCGTCGGCGCATGACTGTGGTGCTTCGATGGCCACCTTTGCTTTACAACCCACCCTGCCCCTCGCAACCGATGGAGCCGCCTTGACCCGTGTCCTGCAACGGGCGGGCGTTGCGAAGGACAGCAATGTCCGCGTCACCGGCCCGGACGGTCCCACGACCGTGCTGTGGCTTTGCCGGCACGGTTACGAAGACGCGGCCTACGTCCACGCCCATTGGGTCGCCACGATGGGCTCCGCCGACGTCTTACTGATTCCGCACGCTTGCGGCGCCCAGGAGTTGGCCGATCTGCTCAAAGGCGGCGCGTGCCTGCGCGAGGGCGGCGCGCTGATCGTTCAGGCCCTGCCGAACGGGTCCGGCCAAGGCCAAGACCGCATCCCTGACCTACTTCAGCCGCTGGGCTATCAGGTGGAACACCGTTGGTCCGACAAAGGCCGGAATGTCTGCATCGCCCGCCGTGGCGGCGTCGACTTCAAGAAAGCGGCCTAACGATGACGCCGACCTCATCGCAAGGCGTGTGTGATGACGACGACCGCGATCATCCGCCCGGATCTCGAAACCCGTCAGCCACGGGCTTCGAACGGGCGGCCGCTGCGTTTGGCTATCGAGAGATGGGCAATCCGTTTCCATCCATCGACGAGCACAGACCGACGCTACGGATCGGTCTGTGCTCGTCCCTAAGTTGGGGCTACTTGCGCAACCTAATCCGTCAGGTTGGCTCCGAGTCCCGGGGCGCGCCGCTAACCTTCCTGACAGGCTCGCCGCACGAGATCATCAGGGCGGCGAGCCGCGGCGGTATCGACATCGGCTTCGTCTACGGCGAGCACGACTGGGCGCGGCTGCAGTACGAAGAGCTATGGCGGGAACCGCTCATGGTCCTCATGCCAGACGGCCACCCGCTGGCGAACGAAAGCGATGTGAAGCCGGAGGCCCTGCGGGGCGAAACCCTCCTAGTGGCCGGCGACAAGGCCGAACATGCGTTTCACACTGAGTTCTTGAACCAAGCCATCGGTTGGACGCCGGCTGTCCGCACCCTTCCTGTCGATCAGGCGACCGTGAGCGATCTGGTCGGCTTAGGTTTCGGACTGGCGCTGACGACTGGCTCCGCCCTGGGCGCCTTCCATCCCGGCGTGGCGTATCGGCCCCTCGCCGCGCCGGTTGGGACGATCTCGTTCCACGCCGTCTGGCGCCTTTCGAACCGTCAAGAGCCGCTTTTTCACTTTCTTGACGCCGCGCGGGCCCTCGCCGCCGCTTGGCGCGGCTGACCTGCCTCGCGTGCCGGCATTCCACTCCATCGAGAGAGCATCCATGTCCCCATTGATCTTGAAGAAAGACCGCACTGGCGAAGGCCTATACGCAGGGCGGAACTACCACCCTGGCGAGATGGTCCTGGAGTTCCGACAGGTGGACTGGCGACCGGAGCGGGATCGATACACAGTTGAACACCCCTTCGGGGGGCACCTCTTCGATCCGGTCTTGGCCAAGACCACACACAGCTGCGAGCCGAACTGCCGGGTCTCGTTTCCAGACCGCGCGCTGATCACGGTGAGATTCATCCCCTCTGGGGAGCCGATTACGTTCGACTATAGGACCACCGAGCGTCGCCTCAGCCATCCGTTCGACTGCCTTTGCGGTTCAAGTCGATGCCGAGGGCGCATCGAATAGCCCCGCGCTGACGCGGGTCGCCCTCACTTTTTCGATCACTGACCCGAACTTGAGTTGAGGGTCCCCCAGATTTTGATCCAGGCGCTATGCGAGCATCCGGGCCATGAACTAACATTGAAACCGGAATACCCCTCGGGGGCAGGCCATAGGGACCGATGACTACCCAGAACAATGCATGGCGGCTTTCGCTGGCGGCCACGGGTGTCGTATTCGGCGATATCGGCACCAGTCCGCTCTACGCCTTTCGCGAGAGCTTCATCGGCAGGCACCGGTTGCCGCTGGACCAGCCTCATGTGCTGGGCGTGCTTTCCATGCTGGTGTGGGCGCTGATCCTGGTGGTCACGGTCAAGTACGTGCTCGTGACCATGCGCGCGGACAACCGGGGCGAAGGGGGCAGCTTCGCTCTGCTGGCGCTCATCAGACGCAAGGCGCCTGAGTCGCGCGCCCTCCCCGTGATTGCGGCCGCCGCGCTTCTCGCCACCGCGTTGTTCTACGGCGACGCCATGATCACGCCGGCGATCTCGATCCTCTCGGCAGTGGAGGGCATGACCGACATCAACAGCGGCTTTTCAGCCTACATCATGCCGGTGACCCTCATCATCGTGGCCCTGCTGTTCGTCGTTCAGCGGCGGGGAACTGGGGTCCTTGGCGCCGCTTTCGGTCCGATCATGACGCTGTGGTTCCTGACCATAGCGGTGCTGGGCGCCATCCAGATCACGCAGGAGCCTGCGGTCCTCAGCGCCGTAAGCCCGACCTGGGCTATTGGCTTCGTTCTGGATGATCCGCTGCGCGCGTTCTTCACCTTAGGGACCGTGGTCCTGGCGGTGACGGGCGCAGAGGCACTGTTCGCTGACATGGGCCACTTCGGGCGCTTGCCGATCAGCCGCGCCTGGCTCTTCTTGGCCCTGCCTTCTCTGCTGCTTTGCTACGCCGGCCAGTCTGCTCTGGTGTTGCGCACCCCCGAGGCGATCCGCTCGCCCTTCTACCTGATGGCCGCCGGCTGGGCCCTGACACCCCTGATCATCCTGGCCTCGCTGGCGACCGTCGTGGCCAGCCAGTCGATCATCAGCGGCGCATTTTCCGTGACCCAACAGGCGGTTCGACTAGGGTACGCCCCGCGCATGCGCATCCTGCACACGTCAAGCGATGCGGAGGGGCAAATCTACGTTCCGGGCGTCAACGCTGTGCTCTTCCTTGCCGTCATCGGGCTGGTGCTGGGATTCCGCAGCTCCTCCGCCCTGGCCGCCGCATTCGGTTTGACGGTAACTGCCACCATGGCGCTCACCACCCTGATGGTCGGCTTCATTGTCTTCCGCATCTGGCGCTGGAACGCCCTTTGGGCCGCGCCGGTCTATGCGGTGCTGCTGATGCTCGACGTCGCCCTATTCGCCGCCTCGGCCACCAAGTTCACCGACGGGGGCTGGCTGCCGGCAAGCGTGGCTCTCGTGCTGGCATTCTTGTTCGACACCTGGCGGAGGGGCCGACAACAGGTGACCGAAGAGCTCGACAAGAACGCCATGCCCATCCAACTCTTCATGCGATCATGCGCCAGAGCGACACGCGTTCCGGGACTGGCAGTCTACCTGACCAGCAGCCGCGAAGGCGTTCCGCCGGCCCTTCTGCACAATCTCAAGCACAATCACGTCCTGCACAGGCGCGTCTATCTGCTTACGATCGAGACCGAGATGACCCCGACGGTGGCAGACGCCGCCCGTGTCGAATTGACCGAACTAGGAGAGGGCATGGCCCGGGTGGTTCTGCGCTTTGGCTTCATGGAGGAGCCCGACGTGCCGTCGGCCCTGCGTCGGCTCTCCGATCTCGGCGAGAAGATCGATTCCATGACCACGACCTATTTCCTTAACCGCCAGATCGTTCTGCCGGTGCGCAGCCGCGGAATGCAAATCGGGCGTGAGCACTTGTTCGCCGCCATGACGCGCCTGGCTGCGACGCCCATGACCACCTTCCACCTGCCGGTAAACCGAGTCATCGAACTGGGAAGCCAGGTCGAAATCTGACGTCCTGAGGGCCGCGATCCGCTCCGCCTCGCTCCCGCTGCTCATCGAGTCGACCCTGTTTGCCCATCAAAATGTCGGCGTTGGAAGCCGCACGCACAACTTTTCCGGCTAAACCTTGACGACAAGCAACCTGCCGCTTCCAACCAACCGTTGAGCTCCTCCAGGCTGGAAAACCTCAACCGCGGCTTGAAGAACCGGTCTCGGCTGATCTTCACCTGGTTCTCGACCTGGCCCTTCTCCCAGCCCGAGGCACGGCGTGCAGGCCGTCGGCTCGAACATGTGGTGGTCCGCCATCAGCAGGAAGCGGCGGTTGACCGCCTGCTCAGGCCGCGTGACCCACCCCACACTTCCTCATGCTCTCCAACTACATCGTCGCCCGGGCCGCCGAGCGCGCCAGCCTGATGGGTGTGCATCCGCGCACGCTGCGTCATTCCTGCGGCTTCTCCCTCGCCAACCGTGGCCATGACCTACGGCTGATCTAGGGTTATCTGGGGCATCGCGATCCCAAGCACACGGCTCACTACACCCGCGTCGCCGCCAGGCGGTTCGATGGCCTACCGGGTCACGGTCGGGTGGGTTTGGATTCCGCCCGAGGAAGCTGCTGCCCGCAGCGCGAGAGTCCTGAAAATATTGGCGGACTCGATTATGGGCAAACAGGTGGCGGAGCTTATGCAGACCCTCCGGGCCGCCGCAGGAGACGCGGGCCCCCATATGGCGCGTCCCATGATGCTTACATGGCCTTGAGGGCAGACCGTTCCGCCGACTGTCGCGCCTTGCGCGCCGCCGATCAGCGCGCCGAGAAGGCCGATCGGAAATAGGGCGAATTTGACGTGCCGCTGATCTGTGCAACGGGTGCACGGGATGCACGTTTCGTACGGAGTCCCCCGCCGTCTCAAGGAAGAGAAAGCTGCTGAGCCAGGCTCCCGAACGGACGATCCGTGCGCCATTCAAACCGTCCGGCGAGGCGATCTATCGCCATCGCCTGTTCGTTCGTGTCGGTCATTGGATCAATGCGCTGTGCCTCCTTTTGCTGCTCATGAGCGGCTTGCAGATATTCAATGCCCATCCCCGGCTCTATTGGGGCCAGTACGGCGCCAACGCCGATCCCGCCCTGCTGGAAATGGGCGCTGTCCAGGACAGCCAGGGCCGCGCCTTGGGGCTGACCCGCGTCGGACCGTGGACCTTCCACACCACCGGAGTGCTGGGGGCTTCCAAGGATGCGCAGGGAAACTGGACCGAGCGGGGCTTTCCCCGCTGGGCCACCCTGCCCAGCGAGCAAGATCTGGCCACGGGGCGACACTGGCACTTCATGTTCGCTTGGCTCATCGTGACCAACAGCGCGCTCTATTGGCTCTACGGGGCGCTGAGCGGGCATTTCCGCAAGGATCTGTGGCTGGACCGCAGGGAACGCCATCCGCGCCATATCCTGCGAGACATCTGGGATCACATCCGATTGAGGCGCCCCGTCGGGGCGGCGGCCTCGCGCTACAACACCCTGCAGAAGATGGCCTATCTGGTGGTGGTCTTCGGCCTCGCGCCCCTGATGCTGCTCACCGGCTTGACCATGTCGCCGGGCATGGATGCGGCCTGTCCCTTCCTGCTGGACCTATTCGGCGGCCGCCAGTCAGCCCGTACTCTGCACTTCGTGACGGCCAATTTGATCGTATTGTTCGTGGCGGTCCACCTGTTCGAGGTGCTGGTCTCGGGGCCCTGGAACGAGGTCCGTTCGATGATCACCGGGTGGTTCGTCATCCCCGGCGACGAGCCATGAGGCGTGTCCTCTCCCTATCGCGGCGAAGACTGATCCTCACGGGCGCGGCGGGGGCCGGCGGGCTGCTTCTCCCCGGCTGTGACAGGCTGTCCGAGGCGCCCGATTTCCGCCGGTTCCTGCAGTCGGGCGAAATTCTTTCGTTCGGCGCGCAGAGGCTGCTGCTTGCCGGCCAGCCCCTGGCGCGCGAATTCGCCCCCCGCGACCGGTCGCCGACATTTCGCACCAACGGCAGCACCTTGCCGGTTGACTCGACCTATCAGGCCCTGGCGGCGAGTGGGTTCGCAGATTGGCGCCTGGCCGTAGATGGCTTTGTGCAGCGTCCCTTGCGGCTGACCCTGGCCGACCTTCGCGCCCTGCCCGGGCGCAGTCAGATCACGCGCCACGACTGTGTGGAGGGCTGGAGCGCGATCGGCAAATGGACCGGCGCGCCGCTAGCGCAGGTGCTGATGACCGCCGGATTGCAGCCGTCGGCCCGCTACATCGTCTTCCACTGCGCCGATGACATGGACAGTTCCACCGCCGGCCAAGCGCTCTATTATGAGAGCATTGACCTGTTCGATGCCTTCCATCCCAGACCATCCTGGCCTACGCGCTCAACGACCAACCGCTGGAAATCGGCCATGGCGCGCCGGTTCGTCTGCGCGTCGAACGGCAACTCGGCTACAAGCACGCCAAGTTCGTCATGCGCATCGAGGCGGTCGACAGCCTTTCGCGGGTCGGCGAGGGCAAGGGCGGCTATTGGGAAGACCAGGGTTACGCTTGGTACGCGGGGGGATTTGAGCCCCGGTTCCTCCCGGCCGCCTAGCGCTCGATCGAATAGTCGCGTGAATTTGGGTCGAAAATCCGAAACCAATTCGACGTCCATCTACACCTTCTCGGCAAGAAGAGGGACGGCTTAACGGTTCGTCGCCGCTCAGTGCACTATGAGGACGCTGATCCGCGCGTCGTCGAGCACGTCCTGGGTGAAGCCGCCGAGCATCCACTCCAGGACGCGCGGATGTCCATAACCACCCAGCACCAATAGGCCAGCGCCAGCCCCCACAGCCGCATCCAGGACCGCCCGCGCCGGAGACTGGCCCACCTCCAACAGTACCGAGCGCGCTTCAGCTCCGATCCCATGCCAGGCCAGCAGGCGCAGGGCGTCGGAAGCGTCCGGCGCCGCTTCGCTTTGATCGGCCGCGCAGAGCAGGACGACCCGGTTCGCCTTCTGTAGCATCGGAAGGGCTGCTGACAGCGCCCTCGCCGACTCGTCGGTGTCCTTCCATGCGACGGCGATGGTTCCAAGCAGGGAGACAGGGCCGCCGCCGTCGGGGACCACCAGGACGGGCCGGCTACATTCCATGATCAGCCGGCCGATGTCTTCATCCGCCCCATCCGGAGCACCCGGTGAGCGGCGCGTCAGCAGCATGTCGTTGAACCGCGCCCGATCCAACAATCGATCAAGACCGCCCCGCAAGTCGCTCCATTCCGCGCTCACGGCGTCAGGCCCGGGGGTGTCCGCCAGCATAAGGTTCTCTCGCGAGCAAAGGTCGTCGAAAGCAGTGCGCGCGCTACGGGCGTGGGTTTCATCGACCTCGCCCAGTTGTTCCGCGAGTCCGCCCGTGAGAGCGGCTCCGAGCACGGCGTCGGGTGGGGCCCGCCAGGCGGCTGCACCAAGACCTCGCCTGAGATGCAGCGCTTCAATATGGGCTCCAAACGGCCGAGCCAACTCATAGGCCGCCTTAAGGGCGAACTCGTCCTGGCCATCGCCCAGGAGGTGAACGAGAATGGTCTTGATCATGGACTCGCCCTTCCTCGGGGACCTGAACAAAGTCAGACGGCGAAGCCTGGTCCGGCCGTGCTCCGTCTGCCTTGATGACCGTCAATTCCCGCCACCCGAAGGCCTGCAGCGGGCGCCGACATCTTTGGACGGCTCATGCGCTGCAAAAGTGAAGTTAGGCTTGGGCGCCGAGGCCTGGCTGAGCGGCCTATTTGGGCGTCGATATCTCGGCCTTGATTTCCCGGTATTGGTCGCGGGTAATCTCGCCGCGGGCGTAACGCTCGTTGAGGCAATCGATTGCGTCCTTGCTCGGCGGCCAGTCATATTTCCGGTGCGCGCGGTAGGTGTAGCCCCAGTTGCCCAGCGAGCTGAACATGAGGACGAGGAAACCGAGCCATAGGAGCCAACTCCATCCAAAATACCAGTCGGGGTGATTCACAGCCGCTCCCATTCCCAGCCCTGTGCTGGCGAACTGCTAAGGCCGCGCCAGGAACGACGCCCCATATCAACGCATGGGTTCGGCGTTCGATCCGAACCTGGGGGGTCGAAAAGCCAAGACCCGGCGCATCCTCCCACGCCCTGGCGCGGTAGCCTCGCCTATCTGCAGCCAAGGTGTCGACTTCAACCAAGCTCGCGCCATGCGCAGGTGGCCGAAGGATGCGCGCGTAGAGCATGCTCGCAAGGCGGATGCGGGCGCGCTACGACCACATCGATCTGCCGCCGATCCGTCCGATCATCACGCGTGTGGAGTTGATGGGCGGGCGCTGCCGGTGCGGCCACCGGTTCCGGGCCGAGGCTCCGGCGGGAATGCCGCCGGGCTCGCCCTTCGGCCCCGGTATCCGCACGCTTGTGATGTACCTGCACCACGCCCACCACATCAGCTTTGAGCGCCTGTCGCGGGTGATGGGCGAGCTGTTCGGCCTGAAGGTCTCCGAAGGCGCGATCGCCAACATCTTCCAGCGCTTCACCGGCCAGATGGCGGCGGCGCGCGACGAAATCGCCGCGGAGATCCGCAAGGCGGACGTGGTCGCGTCCGATGAGACCACGACACGGATCCGTGGACAGACCTGCTGGCAGTGGGCCTTCATCAGCGACAAGGCCGTGCTTCACGCCATCGCGCGGCGGCGCGCCAAGGCAGTGGCCGAAGAGGTGATGGCCGGAGCGCGGCCCAAGGTCTGGGTCTCGGACCGCTATGCCGGACAGCAGGACCTCGCCGATGCTCACCAGGTCTGCCTGGCTCACGTTCTGCGCGACGTTCAATACGCCATCGACTGCGGCGACGCCGTGTTCGCCCCCAAGATCCGCGATCACCTTCGATGGTGCATCCGCGTCGGGCGCCGGCGCGAGGCGTTGAAGGACGCCACGCTCAAGGCCTATGCCGCGAAGGCCGAGGATCGCCTCGACCGGCTCCTCGCCATCCCAGCGGCCCACCCTGCCGGCGCCGTTCTGAAGAAGCAGATCAAGGGCTGGCGCACCAAGTTCTTCGTGTTCATGACCCACCGAAACGTGCCGGCCACCAACAACATCTCCGAACGGGAAATCCGCCCATCCGTGGTCTTCCGCAAGGTCACCAATGGGTTCCGCTCGGAATGGGGTGCGCAAATCCATGCTGGGTATCGATCCGTGACCGGAACCGCGCGGCTGAAAGGCCACACCCCCCTTGAGGCCATCCGCTCCCTCGTCGACGGAACCTTCGCCGTCGCTTGAGGCGGTCAACCGCCAACCACGTGAGCAGTTACCCGCGCGCCTGAGCCAGGAGATCGTCGCCGCCAGGACGATGCTGGACCGTAGCCGCGAGCGGCTCGGCTGGCGACCCAAGCGCTTGGCAGCCGACGGGTGCGTACGGCACGGGCGCCTTCCTCAGCTGGTTGATCGCCCGCGGCGTCGAACCGCACGTTCCGGTCCTCGACCGCAAACATCAGACCGAGGGCAAGCTGACGCGCGATGACTTCACCTTCGACGCCGACGCCAACCGCTTCATCTGTCCCGAAGGCCGTGCTCTGACCTACCAAGGCGCTTCCTACACCACGCGCACTGATACCTATCGAACCAAGCCTGAGGACTGCGCCGGCTGCCCAAGCCGGTTGGGCTGCACCAGAGGAAAGGTGCGCACCGTCGTGCGCCACTTCGACGAAGGCGCGCGAGAACACGTACGCGAACTGCGGACGACCGAGGCGTTCGCGGTCTCCGCTCGAAAGCGGAAGAAGGTCGAGATGCTGTTCGCCCACCTAAAACGACACCTCGGGCTCACCCGGCTCCGACTACGGGGACTCGAGGGCGCCTCGGAAGAGTTCCTGCTCGCCGCCACCGCCCAGAACCTGCGGAAGCTGGTCAAACTCACCATGCCGACCAAGCCGAAAACCCGGTTTGCTCCCGCTTGAGGCGGAGATACATCCCGCTCCGGCAGCCGCAATCAGGAGGCCCATCCGCTCAGCTCAACTTGGCGCCCGACCCAGCGCCGCGCGGCGAGTTTTTCACCGGTATCGGAGGTTTTTAGGAGTTAGCGGATGTTCGAAATATGCCTGTCAGATCCCAAGGTCGATGTCACTGGCCAGCTTGAAGCCTCCGCCGCTGAAATCGCCCGCAAGAAGGTCGCCGCGGCGCTGAGGCTGGAACCCGCCCATCGCCGGCCGTCAGGCGTTTGGCGTGACAACACCTCCACTTCGCCTGCTAGGCGCGATATTCCGTTTCGGGCGAGCCATAGGTTTGGGCGAGCTTCAAATTGATGTGGTCAGAAGCGAGAGTCGGCGCGTAGCGCGCAGGCCTTTCCGGCGTCTGGCAGGTCGGCAAACAGGCGATCTCAGCATCCGGACGGGGGCCGGTGAACATCACGATCGAAAGCCGTCGCGTTGGTCCATTGTGGTGGCGCGGAGGATTGACGACGCGGTGAAGGTTCGAAATCCAACGATCATTGGTCCACCGCTGAATCAAATCCCCGGTATTGATCACAAGAGCGCCGGGGGTTGCCGGCACATCAATCCAATCCCCGTTCGGTGTGAGGACTTGAAGTCCTCCGGGGGCGTCATCCTGGCGCAAGATCGTGAAGCCGCCGAAGTCGGTATGGGCAGCGTTGCGCAGCTGGCCCGGGGCCGGATCGGCAAGCTGTTCAGGGTAATAGGCGAGGCGGAGCAGATGAGACATGGGTGAATAGAACGGCTCGAAATAGTCTTCGGGCAGATCCAAAGCCAACGCGCTCAGTCGCATAAGGCGGTGGCCGAGGTCACAGGCGCAAAGCGCGTAACGCTTGGCCAGCTCGGGCAAACCGGGCGGTGTTTGCGGCCAGCGTCTGCCATCAAGTCCGCCTTGGGCGGCCGGTTCCGCAAATGAGAGAGACTCGGAGACATCGGGTTGGTAGGCGCCGCCCCGCGTTTTGCCGACGGTTTCGCCAAATAGCCTGATGTAGCCGGCTGGTCCCTGGTGAGCCTCGTTGGAGGCCCATGCCAGTTTGCGTTCGAGGGACTGTTCAAAAAAACTCAGTCCGGACGAATAGATTTCGGCCGTCAAAGACTGAGGCATCCCGTGGCCGACGATCGTCACAAAGCCGAGTGAGTCGGGGTCATGACAAGAGTAGTGCGTA
>PLRV01000092.1 GCA_003164925.1 Caulobacteraceae bacterium | reverse complement strand
CCCATGATCAGAGCTGAAAACCGCGGCGGCGTTGCGACAGTCACCCTGGACCGTCCGCCCGTGAACGCTCTGACATCGGCGCTCTATGTCGAGCTCGGCGAACTGTTCAACCTGCTGGGCAAGGACATGTCGGTGCATTGCGCTCTGCTTGTTTCAGCCTCCGAGAAGGCGTTCAGCGCCGGCAAGGATCTCAATGAGTTTCTGGCGACGACGGTCGAAGACGATCCGGCCCAAGCGCTGATTGTCCGGACCGCTTTTTCCGCCATCCTCCACTGCCACATTCCTGTGATCGCGGTCGTCAATGGTCCCGCGCTCGGCGCCGGCTGCGTGATTGCTTCGGTGTGCGACATTCGGATGGCCTCCCCAAAAGCCACCTTCGGCCTGCCCGAAATCAATGTGGGGCGCTGTGGCGGCGGCGCGCATTTGGGCCGTTTGATTCCCCAGGGCGCATTGCGGCGGATGGCCTTTACCGGCGAGCCCATCAGCGCGGCCGAGGCCTATCGCATAGGCCTGGTGGATGTCCTGGTGGAACCCGAGCGGCTCTTGGACGAGGCCCAGGCCCTGGCGGCGGCGATCGCAAGCAAGAGTCCGCTGGGTCTGCGGCTTGGCAAACAGGCCTTGGGTTTGGCTGAGACGCTGCCTCTCGAAGAGGGCTACGCCTGCGAGCAGGCTTTCAGCACCAAACTGATGCGCGCCGAGGACGGGCGCGAGGCCGCCCGAGCCTTTGTCGAAAAGCGCACCCCGGTTTTTGTCGGCCGCTGACGTCCCGCCGGCTGCGGCCCACGCTACGGAACCAGCCGTTCGGCCGCCCACGACGCGCTGCGGGAACGGCGGAAATAACGTACACGCTCGGCGTTCACGTCGGCCGCGACTGGTCGGAAGAATTCGATGCTCTCCGGGACGAGAAAGTATCCCGTCCAATCGCGGATCGGCACATCGCCTTGGAATCGGGCGCGGGCTTGGCTCAACTGCGTCTCCAGTTCCTCGGCGGAGTGGAAGACCTCCGATTGGTGCAACGCCCAGTCGTGAAGCCTCAGGTCGGTGGTGGGACGCTTGAAAGGCCGCAATTCTTCGTTCTGCGGCCCAGAGAACGGCGTGACTGTTCCGCGCACCCGAACCTGTTGGCCGGTCGCCTTCCAATAGAACAGCAGCGCCGCCTTCGGGTTGGCGCTCAGCTCCTTGCCCTTGGTCGAGGTCGAATAACTGGAGAACTGGAAGCGACCGTCATTAATCCAATGCAGCAGCATCATGCGAGAGTCGGGCATGCCCTGGCCGTCCACGGTCGACAACACCATCGCTTCGGGCGCGGCCTCGCCCGCGGTGCGGGCCGCTTTGAACCAGGTCACGAACAGCTGGATCGGATCGGAGTCCAGCGACAGCGCGAATTCCGCATGTTTGATGGATTGACCCGCCGGCGCCGGACGAAAGCCGGCGGCCTTGCTGAGATCGGGGTGGTCGCTAGGCAGCTCCCAGGGCCCCGGAGGACTGCCCCGGCTGCGGCCAAGAACGGGCGGAGTGTCCAATTCGACAGGCGCGGCCTGCGCTGAGGCCCTTGAGCGAAGGAAGGGGACGCCGGCCGCCGCTACGACGGCCAAATTCAACAGATTTCTCCGGCTGGGCATAGGGCCTCCCTTCGGAAGTTGTTGTCTGGAGCGGCCGCTGATTTCGGCTTCGCCCGTCGGTCGGCCTTGCTCTGGTTCGGCGTCCGAGGTCGCTGCTCCGACCCTAAATCCATAGCATTACGGCGCAGGCGATTGGCGGCGCGAGGACCAAAACAGCATTGCGCGTAGGGCATGGAGAAAGACCTCGCCCGAGGCCTTCTGGACGTCAAAATCGTTCTAAGCGATGTTGCGCTTTTCGGCTGCGATAGTCTCGTCGTGACGAGCCCATTTGCGCATTGAGCAAACCCGCTTTGGTGCTCAGGCCGTTGATTGGAACGCCTTTGGAGCGGAACGATAGCGTTGGACCAGCCGAGCGTCAGTCTTGGCGGCGCAGGTCATGCGTCCTGAGGCGGCCGAGTGGCCGCGGGTTGGGGCGGACCGAACTAGGTGGGGGGAGCCGGCGGGCCAAGGTCGCCGGAAAGGAACAATGATGACGATCTTGAGTAAACTTTCGCTGCGGGCTGTTGGGCTCGCCGCTGCGGCCGCGCTGACCGCGCCATTTGCTGTTGCGTACGCCCAGATGTCGACGGTCTCCGTTCCGGAGATTGTCCGTCCCCCGGCGCCGGTGCTCCAACTGCAAAACGGCGTCGAAGCTCTGCTGGACATCCCCTATCTAGTCCGCTCCGGGTACCGGCCGCTGACTTTGGATATCTATCGCCCCAAGGCGGCCACGGGGCTGCGGCCGGCCGTGGTGTACACCCACGGCGGAGGTTTCCAGGCCGGCAGCAATCGGATGGCCAATGGTCTGATGGGCAGCGCGGATGGATTGATGGCCCTGCTAGCGTCGCATGGCTATGTGGTGTTCGGCCCCGAGTATCGGCTGGCCGCCGAAGCCCGCTACCCAGCACAGCTGCAAGACGTCAAGGCCGCGATCCGCTGGGTGCGGGCCAACGCGGCGAAGTACAACGTGGATCCAGACCGTATCGCGGTCTTTGGAGACTCGGTGGGCGGCAGCCTGGCGTCGCTGATCGGCACGACCTGCGGCTATGCGGAGTTCGACGAGCCCACGTTGAAAGGCGCTAATTCGGATCAGTCCAGCTGCGTCAAGGCGGCGGTCAGCTGGTTCGGCGTGTCTGACATGTCCCAGCTGGACACCATGGCCGCGTCCACACCCGAAATATCGCCTTATCTGGTGCATTTCAGCGCCGACTCTACTCAGAGCCAGACCTTGGGCTGCGTCTTGCACTACACCTGCCCTTCGGAGGTCGTGCAAAGAGCCAATCCGATCCATTACATCGACGATCGAACCAAGAAGGTCTCGTTCCTGATCGTGCACGGGACCTCGGACAGCGCCGTCTCCTGGAAGCAGTCCCAGTTGCTCTATGACGAACTGCGCAAGCGGGACGTGCCGGCGAAGCTCGTCCTAGTCCCCGGGGTGGGTCACTATTTCGATAAGGGGACCGTGGAACAGGGCCGCGACATCCTGAATACGACGATCGGCTTTCTCGACTCCACCGTAGGTGCGCCTTCCAAGCCCTGAGTTGGGCTTGGATTTAAATCCCCGCAGGAGACCGCAATGACGCCATCCAGGCGAACGCTTCTCGCAGCTTTGAGCCTGGCCGCGCTTTTGCCGAGCGGCTTCGTCACGGCGCAGGCGGCCGATCGGCCTTCAGCGCCCAAGACCACCGCCTGGGCTAAGGCCAATGGCGTCTTTCTAAGGTACGAACTTTCGGGGGCCGGCCCCCGCACCGTCGTGCTGCTACACGAAATGACCACGACCATGGAAAGCTGGGATGTAATCGCCCCGGCCTTGGCCCGGCATTACCGTGTGTTGCGTTACGACCTGAGAGGTTTCGGCCTATCCGAGCGCATCCGGGGCGAGATCACCCTGGCCGATGAGGTCGAGGATTTGCGCGCCTTGCTCGCCGCGCTCGGCCTCAAGGGCAAGGTCACTCTGATCGGTGGGGCCATCGGGGGCGCGATCGCCTTGCTCTACGCCGCGACCTACCCGGACGAGGTCGAGGGCGTTGTCGCGATCAGCCCCGCAGCCTACATGACGCCCCAGCTGGACCGGCTCAAAGCGTCCGCAGATCCTAACCAGCCGGGTCCTGCCTCGAACGTCCGCGCCCCCGGCGCAGACGATCCCGCCTACCCCCTGGTGCTGCAAAAGGCCCATCCGGATCGCTACGCCAAGTACCTGGCGATCACGGCCTCGGGCGCCAGCGGCGGCGCGCCAAGCACGCGCGCTGTCTATTCCTTCGGGTTTGCCGATGTCCTGCCGAAGATTCGCTGCCCCGTGACCATCGTGGCCACCACGATGTGGATGCGTTCGTTCGCGTCTTTCAAGGAACTCTCCGACGCCATTCCGAGGGGCCGGATTGTGCCTGTCGAAACGGGACATTTCGCAACCATCGCCGCACCCGAGTTGGTGATCCCCATCTTGAACGATTTCCTGACGAAGACCTCCCCGCGATCAGGACGTGATCCCCATCGGTAAAGGCCCGCGTTTCGCCGCCGCTCACTTGTGAAGAGACAACCATGCCGTCCGACAGCCAGAACGCCCCCTCCCCAACGCTGCGGGGCGCCGACAGCCGGTTGGCCCCGCGGCAGCCCTTCTATGGCTGGGTAGTGGCCTTCGCTTCCGCTGTTGGACTGGCCTTCGGGATCTCAGTTTTCATTCCAGCGACCACCGGCCTGCTGGTCTCGCCCTTTCGCGAGGCATTTGGCTGGAGCCCGCCGCAGGTGATGTTCGCCCTCATCTTCGCGACCGTGTTCACCGTGCCCGCCGCCCCCCTGACCGGAGCACTGGTCGACCGCTTCGGGCCGAGACGGATCATCGCCCTATCCTTTCTCATCGAAGGCCTGATCATTGCGTCCATGCACTATGTCGACGGCAATATCTGGTTCTTCTACGCACGCTATTTCGCGTTGGCGGCGTTGTGTACGGGGACGACTGCGGTGGCCTTCTCCGCCGTGATCTCGCGCTGGTTCGACAAGAGGCGCGGTTTGGCCTTGGGCATCGCTTTTGCCGGCGTCGGCGTCGGCGGCGCCGCCTGGTCGCTCATCACCCAATGGCTGTTCGACGCCGTGGGCTGGCGGGACGCCTTCCTCTATATGGGCGCGTTCCTGGTGGTGGTTCTCTTTCCCGCCATGCTGCTGGTTCTCAAGAATTCACCGGAAGCCATGGGCCAGGCGCCCGATGGCGAGGCGCCTGCGGAGGGTGGGGTCAAGGCTGAAGTTTGGGGTCTGACCCTGCCCCAAGCCATGCGGGACTACCGCTACTGGCTGGTCCTGGCGACCTTCTTCACGATCGCCTGCGTCACCTACGGCGTGCAGCTAAATCTGGTCAGCATCCTTCGCAGCGAAGGCGTCACCGCGCAAACCGCGGCCGCGGCGCAAGCCTCCATCTGGTCAGCGATGGTCCTAGGGCGCCTGAGCACGGGCTGGCTGATGGACCGCTTCTTCGCCCCCCGGGTCGCCTTGGCCTTCCTGACGCCCTGCGTCATTGGCGCGGCGATGCTGGCGCTCGGCGCCCACGGTCCGGCGGCGTTCGGCGCGGCGATGCTGGTGGGTGTGGCGACCGGGGCGGAAGGCGATGTGTTGGCTTATCTGCTCGGTCGCTATTTCGGGCTTCGGCACTTCGGCGTCATCTACGCCACCCAGTTCGCCCTTTATGCAGTGGGAAGCAGTACGGGTCCCCTAGTGCTGTCGTGGGGCGCCGCGGTGACCGGCCATTTCGGCCCTCCCCTCGGGGTGTTGGTCGTAGTCACCGTGCTCGGCATGGTGCTTCTGACTCGCCTGCCCAAATTCACGCGGAGCCACGGCGATGGGACACCGGCGTAGGGCGCGAGCGGGAATCAGAGCCCCAGCAGCGGCGCTGGCGCTCGCTGATGCGGGAGCCAGCAAGCCCCTTCGACTGCCCCAGCGGGCTTGGTCACCGCCTATGCAGATACAGATGCGTGACTTCATGAAGGACGTCCTCGAGCTTTGGATAGGTTCAACCCAGCGAATGTGTCGAGGGATGGCGGCGCCTTCGATCAGGGCCTTCCGCTACGCAGTGCTTCTGGCGGCGGTCGTGGGACTGTCCTCGGCGGTTGCCGCGCCGCCCCCTCAGGTGACGAACCAGGTTCTCATGCTGGACAGCGGACCTGTCTTCGTCAGGGATTCCGGTGGGCGCGGCGTGCCTGTCGTGTTCCTTCATCCGATCAACGGCATGATGTGGGACCAGCAAATCCCGGCCTTAATCAAGGCCGGATACCGCTTCATTTCCATCGACTACCGTGGCCCTGGGGGTCCTGCCCTGCCAGCCGGGGTGAGTTCTAATACGCGCATAGAGCAGACGGTCCAGGCGCTCGCCCTGCCCCGATTCCATCTGGTGGGCACGGCAGGCGGAAGCGTGGCCGCCACCCAGTTCGCGTTGGAGCATCCGGACCAGGTTCGCAGCCTGGTGGTCAGCAATAGCTTGGCGGGCCTCAGGGACAAGGACTTCAACGAGATCGAGGCGCGGTTGCGCTCTCCCCAGTTTGACGCCATGCCCCGCGAATGGAAGGAGTTGGGACCGACCTATCGCGCGCTCCACCCCGATGGGGTGAAGCAGTGGTTGGAGATGGTCGCCTCGCCCCCAGCGCCGCTCGTGGCTGCTCAGCAGCCCAAGGCCGAGGGGAGCGCCCCAATGCCGACGGCCCCGAGCCCGACGGCCCCGTCCCAACCTCCCGGCGCTGGTCTTCCCCCCGTGACTTGGGCGAGGCTGGACCAGCTCACCGTTCCGGTCGAGATGATTACCGGCGACGCTGATCCCTATACGCCGCCGGGCATCATGCGTGAGTTCGTGGCCCGCTTGAAAGGCGCCCAAGGGGCTGTCATCCCCGACAGCGGGCACACGGCCTATTGGGAGGCCCCGGACGCGTACAACAAAGCCCTTGTGGCTTTCCTCAACGCTCATTGACGCTTGGATCGAAAGGAGCCGCGGCCCGAGGGCCGCGGCTAAGGGCTTGTCCCTCGCCCGGGAGGTCGGCGAGACAAGCGGTGGATGCCCGAGACCGGAAGCGACAACAAGGAACCGAAATCGATCCCCATGCCATTGACCGATCCCGTTCGCCAACGAAGCCATAGTGTCGGGCCTCGTCGACCTCCGCGTCAGGCCATCCGCAAAGCAGGTTTGGCGCGAAGCGAGAGGCCTTTAGGTCGCAAGGGGCAGGCCTAATCGGCCGTCGGCGGATGCGGGACCGTAGGCGCGCGTATCAGCGCTGGAGGATCGTCACGGCGCAGTTGCCGCCGGCCCCGAGCACGTGGCCCAACCCGACCTTCGCCCCTTCAACCTGGCGCGGCCCCGCTTCCCCTCGCAGCTGAGCCACCAGTTCGACAACCTGTCCCAGATGGGACGCGCCCACGGGCTCGCCCTTGCTGATCAGCCCGCCGCTCATGTTCACCGGGTGCTTGCCGCCGATCTCCGTCACGCCTTCGTCGATGAGTCGCCCGCCCTCGCCCAGAGGGCAAAGCTGCAGCTCCTCGTAAATCTCCAGCTCGCAAAATGCATCGGTGTCCTGAACCTCGAAGCAGTTGACGTCGGACGCTCCCAGGCCTGCCCTTTCGTAAGCCTTGGCGGCAGTGACTTCCGTCGGCCCATCGTTATGGGCTGTCGCGCTCATGCTGTCGGCCGGACAGCGGAAGTCGGCGGAATACCGCGCGATCGTGTGGACGCAGGCGGCGATCCGGATCGGCTTGCGCGCGCCGATCCGTCTGGCGAAGTCGGCCGACGCGACGACCACCGCGGCCGCCCCATCGTCAGGCGCGCAGATTTCCAGCCTCCGGATGGGGTCGCAGACCAGCGGCGAGTTCAAGATCTCCTCCAGGGAGAAGGCCTTCTGGTACATCGCGTTTGGATTGTGGACGCTATTGTTGTGGTTCTTGTGGGCGATCTTGGCGATCTGCAGTTCGGTCGTGCCGAATTCATACATGTGGCGCATGGCGCGCATCGACCAATAGGCCGGGTTGAGCGACATGCCCATCTCGATCTGCCAGTCGGCGTAGATCATGCGCGGATCCATGAAACCGCGCGGCATCTTTTCCGCTCCGAGCACCATGACGACCTCGCATTCGCCGGAGCGGATGGCCAGCAGCGCCTGATGAAGGGCCGCGCCCCCGCTCGCGCACGCCGCCTCGACGTCGACGATCGGCATGTCTGTTCCACCCAGCCGCCGCAGAATCCGTGCGCCTGAGGTGGCCGGCAGATACATCCTGGACAGGTACGAGGCCTGGACATCCGCCCATGCGACCCCGGCGTCCTGCAGCGCCGCCCGAGCCGCGAACGACCCGATCTCTTCCGCGCTTTTGTCGAAACGCCCGAAGGGGTGAATGCCCGCGCCGATGATGACAACGTCACTCATTGAGCCGTCCCTTCGCTAGCCAACGCATATTCGAACTGGACGACCCCGTCAGGCCGAACCCGGGGCTGAAAAACAACATCCATGCCAATTCGGACTTCCTCAGGCGCGCAGGCGAGCGGCGCTAGGACCCTCAGGCCATCAGGAAGTTCGACCAGGCCAAGCGCGAAAGGACGGAACGGGTCCGCTCCCTTGTAGTCGCCTGGGGGCGGGTAGCGGACCACGGTATAGGTCCAGACCTTGCCCTTTGCGGACAGTGCGAGCGGTTCGACGTCCTCGCTGCCACAATTGGGGCACAGCAGATTACGGCCCAGGGTGGCCTCGCCGCAGGCCCTGCATCGGGCGCCGGCCAGTCCGACGGCCTCCCCCGTTTCCAGGTTCCCAACCAAGAGCCCATCCCTTACGGGGCGACGACCTGACACAGCAAACTCCTTCCACCTGCCGGATCGGCAGGCGCAATTGACAACCGCAATTTCCTCGACCTTTAGACCCAGCCAATTTCAGAAATCAACGGCCGCTCCCGGCAGGAAAAAAGGCCATTGGCACAGATCAAGAGCCGCCCGATCGGCTCGGGTCACGCCCGCCTTCCGCGCGACCAAGGGCCGTGTCGATCCGGCATTCGGGAAAGAGGACTTAAGGCCTAGGCCTTGCGCCGAAAGGGTTTTTGGCGTCTTTGCGCGGCCCCCAAGGCAGCCGAATTGGCATCAAAAAATCCTGAACGGGAGGTCGAGTTTTCCACCAAGCCAAAGGCCCATCGGACGCGTCGGAATACAACTTGAGCTTCGCGCATATCAGTTTTGGTTGAAACCATGCGGTCGGACGCGCCGCCCATATCTGGGCTAGGGTGAAGATGAGGCGTCAGCCCGCGTCTTTCCTGGCGTGCGTCTTCTGCAAATCGCAAAGCTGAATTGGCGATGAGCTTCTCGACGGCAGGATTTGGCCAGCTAATTTGCCCGCAAAATAAAACCAAGACTTAAAGAGGAACGCATGCGTAGGGCTTTGAAATCAGGACTAATGGCTCTGGTCTGCTTGACTGCGGCGAGCGCGGGCTTGGCCCAGACGCCCTCTAGTCAGCCGCCGCCCCGCAGTCGATCACTGCCCGTCGTATCCAAGCCGGTAGGCAAGGAGTTCGTCTCTCCGGGCTTTGTGCGGCAGGCTTTCACCGAGCAGTACCCAGGCAACGTCGAAGCAACTTTCGATCTGACCTATGCCCACGTGTCGGGCGCACGGCCTCTGACGCTCGACATCTATCGCGTGCCCAATGCGGGACCAAAGCCGGCGATTATCTATGTTCATGGCGGCAGCTACGTCGCCGGCGATCCCCGGAACGACATCAACCCGGTTTTCGGCGAAGAAGACGCCTTCATGGCCTACATCGCGTCGCACGGTTATGTGGTGATCGCGGTTACCTATCGGCTCGCGGACGAAGCCAAATGGCCCGCTCAGCTTGAGGATGTGAAGGCCGCGATCCGCTGGGTGCGGGGCAATGCCGACAAATACGGCGTGGATCCGCAACGTATCGGCGTATGGGGTGAATCCTCCGGCGGCCACATCGCCGCGATGGTGGGAGCGACCTGCGGCGTCAAGGAGTTTGATAAGCAGGAAAACCGGGGCATTTACGGCAATAGTTTTCCGGCGTTGCAGGACCAGTTCGCCAGCCAATCCAGTTGTGTGCAGGCGGCCGTGGGGTGGCATGCCACCACCGACTTCTCAAAACTCGACGCGCAGAGCGAGTCGTTCGCCAAGCTGGTCCATAACACGCCCGTTTCCTCGCAATCTCGCGTTTTGGGGTGTGCTCTCAACACAACCTGCGATGCGGCCACGGTGCAAAGGGCCAACGTGTTGTACTATGTCGCTCAGGGCGGCGCGGACCACACCCCCTTCCTGCTTCAGGCGGGCAGCGTCGATGAGGCGACGCCGTGGCAGCAGAGCCAGATCCTGTATGATGCGCTGCGCGCCAAAGGTGTTCCGGCCCAGATCGAGGTCATCAAGGGCGCCAACCATTATTTCAACGGCGCGACCAGGGAGCAGGCCAAGCAAGTTCTCGATACCTTCTTCGCGTTCCTGGATAAAAACCTCGGTCAGTCGGCCAAGCCGTAAGCCGACGCTGAATTGTCGCCTTGGGGTTTCGGTTGAAATCCTCACCTCCCTTTCTCGACCCCAATGAATCCAGGCGCTGATCTCCTCGAGATCAGCGCCTGTTTTTGTTTCCGCCTAGAGCAAGGATTCACGCTCCAGATCGTTCCAATCTGAACCGATCAGGCTCTAGTCTGCGCCGCTCAAATCCATTGGCGGCGGCAGCGAAACGATCGCCGCGCCTATTGCGGTGGCGTTCCCGACGCCGGCCCTGTTCCTGCCGCATCGTTTCCGATCGGGAAGCTCTTCTTTTTCGGGGGAGCAGGCACATCCGGTCCCGGCACCCGACCGGCGGCGGTTTCCTCGGCGAGCATGGCCTGCGCCTGCTTCTGGGTGATTTGCGGGCCGAGCGCCTCGTAGAGGGGGCCTTGCAGCGTCCCGTATTGGATCGCCTTGCTGGAGACATTGCGCGGCAAGGCCAAGCGGCGATTTGCGTCTGCGATCACTTTCTTGATGTCGTCGGTCTCGACCGCGAAGATGACGAGGTACTGACGACGACTCGACTCGGCTGGCGCGTCCTTGCCCAACCGCTCCGGAACGAATTGCTCCGCGCTCAATTTAAAACGCTGAGCCCAGATGAAATCCCCGGTCTCGATCATCACCGGCGCGTGGATACGGTCGTACCAGCGATTGAATTCCTCATCCTGACCAGGCGTCGCGCTGGCAAACACCATGAAGTAATAAAGCTTCTTGCCGTGCGGTCCGATGCCTGAAGGCCCAGAGGCCTCCACAGCAGATGCGCCCGGCGGCGTGTCCGCGCTCGCGTAACCCGCCAGAGCGCCGAGGCTGACGGCGGCGGCAAGCGCGGTTAAATAGCCACGCATCCCAATTCTTCCTACCTTGAGCGCACCAGCGCTTATCCTGGACTGCTGCAAACCAAATCCTCCCTCGTAATTGCGCGGCAAATGCGACAGCCAAACCGGGCTCGCTGTCGTGCGCAACCGCAGCTTTGATAGGCGCGGCCAGACGTTATCCGCAGCCCGCGCGGGCTCAAGCGTGGTGGGTCAATTCAGCCATGCAAAAGCCACAAGACGTTTCGTTGCGCTTGGCCGCGGCTGAGCAGCGGAGCACGCTTCGGCCGGCGCGCCGCAGAAATGAATTCTATGCAAAGCTGATTTGGGCATTCAACAAGCGCGATGTCGCGTCTCATATTCGGCAAAAACATGGCGCCACAATTATGAAATGGACGCGTGAATTCATTATTTTTGCCACGAGTTGACACATATATTGCCTTATATTAGGCTTTTTTCTTGTCTGAGCTAACGCTCTTCCGCTTGAGCGGTTCATTATCCTCCTCCGGACCGGGAGGATGAGGTTTCAGGCCCATTGGTTCGCGGCCGAAATCCGCTATCTTCTTGCGCGCCAACATCGGGGCTTCCGATGATATAATCACCGACCAACACAAATGTGGGAGCCGGGCGGGGGGAATGAAAAATCTGGAGCCATGCCCAATCCACGTTTTTCCCATTGCCCTAGAGCAAGATCGCCTTGGATTGAATCAATCCTAGGCGTGAATCCTTGCTCTAATTCAAACATTTAGAGCCTGATTCACGCGCCAGATCGTTCCGATCTGGACCGATCAGGCTCTAGTTCCTGAGGAGAACATTCGTGCGCTATCCGCTCAAATCTCTGCGCCTTTACGGGCTGGGCTTGCTGCTGACACTCGGTGTGGCGGTTGCCTCACCGGCAGTGGGCGCCGAATACACGCCGGCGGAAAAGGCCAATATGCAGGCTGTGCGCGACTTCTACGCCGCGTTGAACGAGGCTGAAGCCACCGGAACGATGAAGGAGAAGGCTCAAGGCATCGTCGAGCGATACCTGAGCCCCGACTATACACAGCATTCCGAGGTGTATGCCCATCTTCCCGGCCCGGGCACCCCGCGCGACAAACTCATGCGGATGTTCCAGTCGCGCACGCCATCAGCCAGCCCCACGCCTACGCCAAAGACCTTGGCCCTCATGGCGGACGGAGATCGCGTCATGATGATGACCGACCGTGAAACACTAGACCCGGCCACCGGACAGTCCAAGCAAGCCTTCATCTTCAACGTATTCCGTGTGGCGGATGGCAAGCTCGTCGAGCATTGGGATGGCGCCTCGGGCGGGCCGCCGATACGTTCGTCCTCCGCCGGCGCTCCGCCAACGGGCCCATCGCAGTAATCAACCCATCGGATCGGGATGTTCCGTCGGCTCAGGTGGAAGCGCCGATGCGGGCCCGGTTCGCGAAACCAGGAATGATCTCCACGACATGAAGGAAAAGCCCATTCGCCGAATGCTCAATCATCTTCGCCCGGGTGTCCCGTCGGCCCTATTTTGCACGGCGGCCATGGGCCTGGCGTTGCTCGCCGCCCCCGCCGCGCAAGGTCAACCGTCGGGTCCAGGCGTCAGCGGCGCTCCTCCCGCCGGCGGTGCTCCTCCCCCAGCTGTGGGCGCTCAGCCTTGGGACATCCCTGAGAACGCCGACCTGAAGCCGCCGCCGCCCAAAGAACTGCATCCCGGGCTGAGCGGAAAGAGGCTGCTGGCCCAACTGGTGCCGCCGCTCCCGGCGGGGCTGCCCGATCCTTCTCCCGATCCGCACAATCTGGAAGGAGCGTGGGTCCACGACCAAATGCTGGGCTTCGAATTCCAGCACGACATGTACGACAACCCGCCGCCCTACACGGCGCGCGGCCACAAACTGCTTGCGCGCCGTGTGAAGGCGCAGGGGATCGGCAAGCCCTATTCCAACGCCGCTGCCCTATGTCGCCCGCCCGGCGTGCTCTGGCAGCAGGAAATAAACTATCCCTTCGTGCTGCTCCAATCCAAGGATCGGCTGGAGCTGCTGTTTCAGGATTATCACGGGCGCGAGACGATCTATCTAGATCCCGCTAAAGCGCCGCCGGCGGATCACAAGAGCTACATGGGGGTTTCCGTCGGCCACTGGGTTGGCGACACCCTGGTGGTCGTCACCAAAGGAATGAAGATCCCAACCTTGCTGGACGCTGTCGGCACGCCCGCCTCGGCGGACGCCATCATCACCCAGCGCATTCGCAAGGTTCATCAGGGCCATTGGTTCCTGGAAATTGTAACGACTATTGATGACCCCGTTTATTACACCCACCCATGGAGTTTGATGCAAACCTTCGCTTGGCGGCCAGACATGGAAGTATTGGAAGAGTATGATTGCGAGACGCAGATTGGCGACAAATCTGTGCCCGCCGATGCTGGCCTTGTGCCAGAGCCGCCGGAGGACGCACAATGAGGACCGCACCTTCCGCCCGAGGCTTGGTCGTTGCGGCGCTGGCGTTGGCCTTGCTGCCGCTTTCGTCCCACGCAGCCTCTCGGGACAATGGTCTCGAAGGCGTCTGGAAAATCACCAGCCCCCGGAGCGCCTTCACGCCGATCGATGGCCCGATCCCCTTCACCGCGGCGGGCCAAACAGCCTACGAGCAGAACAAGGCCGCCCTGGCCAAAGGCGATTTCAGCTTCGACCGCACCCAGTCGCGCTGCGCTTCGCCCGGCGTGCCACGGCTTTCCTTGACGCCCTGGCGGTTCCGCATCTGGCCGCGTGCGCGGTTCGTGGTGTTTGAATACGAATGGAACCGGCTTCACCGCGAAGTGGACATGACAGGCCGCACTGCCGAACAGCCGTTTGTCGGCCCGGCGGTCGGGGTTTCGCGGGGTCATTGGGAAGGCAAGACGCTCGTCATCAAGTCGCAGTACTTCGACGAGAACACGCTGATCGACAACCTGACGCCGCACGACTCGGACATGGTCGTGGAGGAGCGCTGGAGCCTTACGGGTCCAAACACCCTCCGCGATCAAATCACCATTAGCGATCCCGCGTTTTTTACCCGCCCTTGGCACACGCAGGCGACCTACCAGCGCCAACCGGACTTAGCTTTCCCAGAGGACGTGTGCCTGGACCGCCGGGACGCCGGCAAGATGCCTCTACCTTGAACCAGCGACGGGGAACATGATGATCCTGCGCACATTCCTAAAGGCTCTGATGGCGGGCGCGCTGTTCGCCGGGGTCGTGGGCCCGGCCATGGCGGCGGGCGCCGGCGCCACGAGCATGCGCTATGTCGAGCGCGGGCATGGCGCGCACGCCGTGATCTTCATTCATGGATTTGGCCAATCCGCCGACTATTGGACGCCCTGGATGCAGCTCCTGGGCGATTGCGGCGTTCACGCCATCGCTTTTGATCTTCCCGGCTTCGGGCGGTCAGCCGACGCGCCTGGGCCGTATACGATCCCGGCGCTGGCGGAAACGATCGCGCAATTCATGCAGGCGCGCGGTCTTAGCTCGGCAACCCTCGTCGGCGGCGCGATGGGCAGCACGGTCGCGCAATACGTGGCGTTGAATCATCCGGACCTGACCGAGAGACTTGTGCTCATCGCGACCGCCTCTCGGTCGACCTACCCCGCGCCACGAACCCGCGAGGCCCAGCTTGCCTCCTGGCGCACGTCCGCGACGATTGACGGGTTCTTTTTCGCCAAAAAGCCGCCAAAGGCGTACGCCGGCCTCTTCTACGAGGCGTTCGACCGCATGAACCGTGATGCGGGTGTGGAGGCCGACACCTCGAACCAGAACTGGAGCACCTATGAGCGCCTCGGGGAAATTACGGCGCCGACATTGATCATCCAGGGCGCCGAGGACCATGGAAAATCGCCGGCTGAAGGGGCGAGAATGGTGGAGAAGATGCACGATGCACGATTGGTCGTGCTGGAGAACGCGTCGCATACGCCGCAATGGGATCAACCCGCTGCGTTCACGGACGCCGCGCTTCCGTTCATCCTAGCCAGCCAGCCCGAAGAGCGGGCGCGCCGATGCCTCGCTCACTATGATGCGAAGACCTTCAGAGCACTCGGCGATATCGGAACACCTTAGCCGACAACCAAAATCAAAGCAGATATGCTCAAAATGCAATTTGGTTTCGATTGCTAGTGCTCCGGCGACAGTGTTAGCAAAGCTACATAGCTGCTCTGTCAGCAAAATAATCGTCGGAGGAGGCGCTGGAGCTATTCTTGATCCGGCGGTTTATTGATTCATTGTCGATCTTCTTAGCCGACGCGCCGACAAGGCAGGGCGGCTCTGCGGGTCTTCAAGATTTCGGCCGGACATCATGCGATTGCGCCGCCTGCCCGCTTTCGGCGCAGAGCGCGGTCTAACTCCATTGCCACACGCTCGACCTTGACCAGGAAGACGAACGCATGAGTCGCCTAATGAAAGCGCCCGCCCTATTCCGTTCCGTGGCCTTCGCGGCGGCGCTGTTCGCGGCTCCGACAGCGCCCAACGCGCAGACGGTCGCGCCCGCCTCCGTAACCGTGCCGGTGACGTCAGATCAGGATCTATGGGTGGAGTTCGGCCAAGCCAAGCCGGGTCAAGAGCAGGCCTTCGCCCAATGGTCTGAACGCCATCTGCGAGACTTGGCGGCTGTTCCAGGCGTCGTCAGCGGCCAGCGATACAACATCGAGCTGACCGGCAACGCCCATCACAATCTGCCCGCCAGTGTGACGTTCTATGTGGTCAAGGCCGGCGAGACGTCCAGACTAGACCAGCGGATCGAACAGCTCACGAAGGATGGTCGCCTTTCTCAGGACCCTTCTGTTGACCCCGCGCAAACCCAACGCGTTTTGTTGCGTCCGCTTTGGCCCGTCGTCCTTGCCAAGCAGATCCCCGGCACAAATCCCACGCCGCTCGGCGACGGTCCGCTGCAGGATCATTACCTCGTGGTCTTCAGCGATCCGGCCACGCCAGAAAAGGAAGACGCTTACAATCGTTGGTACGATCTCCAACACGTGCCCGACGTTTTGCGCGTGCCTGGCTTCGCCTCGGCGCAACGCTTCATTCGGATTGGCGGAGAGACCGACTTCCCTCGCTACTTGGTGATCTTCCACTTCTATAGCCGCAGTCTTGAAGCGACGAACAGCGAGATAGGCCGGAGGATCAAGGAGAAGATCACGGTGATGTCCGATGCTTTTGGCACCCAACACGGAAAGGGCTTCATGGCCACCGCCGCGTCGCCTGAGGTGAAGTGAGAAACGGGCCGCTCGCCGCTTCGGCGTGGACATGAGGAAACCGATGACGATGATCGACTTGCGTTTGGGATGGGCGGGCAGGGTCGCCGTTGGCCTGTGGGCCGCGGCCATGCTGGCTGCGCCGGTACATGCCCAAATGGCGCCGGAATCGATGGTGGCGCCAAAGGATTCGGCGATACCTCGGGCCGGCGCCAACTTTGAAGGGGTGTGGAAGATCGCCAAGCCGCGGTCGACGCTGCAGCCGGCCGAAGCGATCCCCTTCACCCCTGCGGGCCGCAAGGAGTACGACGAGAACAAGGCCTATCGCGCCAAGGGCGACTACGACGATTACGACATCTACACGTCGCGTTGCTCCAACCCCGGCGTTCCACGCCTTGGCTTGACGCCGCTGCGCTTCAAGATCTGGCAGCGGCAAGGGGTGCTGACCTTCGTCTATGAATGGAATCGCGCGCAGCGCCAGATCGACATGCGCGGGATCGACACCCCGCCCTTGGACGCGCCGACGATGACCGGCCGTTCGATCGGCCGCTGGGACGGCGCCACCCTGGTCGCAACGACCACGGACGGATCGGAACGGGCGCTGCTGGACGACCTTACCCCGCGCTCTTTCGACGCCAAGATCATCGAGCGCTTCCGCCTTGTGGATCACGACACCCTGGAAGACCGCATCACCGTCGAGGATCCGGCCTATTACACCCATCCCTGGGGCGGCGTGATCACCTACAAGCGCCAGCCCGCGGCGATGTTCCCGGAGGACGTCTGCCTGGACCGGCTGAAGAGCTACGACGCGATATTGGCGGGCAAGTGACCGCAGCGGCTTAGGAGATATTCAATGAGACTTCGTACAGCCCTGTCCGCCCGGCAAACCAGCCTGTGGCTCGCCGTCGCCTCGCAACTTGCCTTTTGCGACAGCGCCCTGGCGCAGTTCACACATCCGCCTCTCTCGCCCGCCCTGCAGACGGTCACCGGCCTGCGGCCTCCCAAACCTCTCGATAATCGGCAACCGCCGCCGCTTCCGGCCAATGCGCCCATGCCGTCGGCCGATCCGCACGATTTCTCCGGCACGTGGATGCACATTGACGACCTGATCTTCCGCAATGTGCGCGACATGTACGCGCTTTACCCGCCGTTCAACGACGCGGGCGCCAAGGTCCTGGCGCGGCGGGTGAAGTCTAAATCGCCGTACATCAACGCTTCAGCGATCTGCCGTCCGCCCGGCCAGTTCTGGCAGCTCGACCTGAACTTCCCCTTCCATATCTTCCAATCGAAGCTGGGGATGGAGTGGGTGTTCGAGGAATTCCATGGAACCTGGAACGTTGTTCTGGATCCGCGCGCCGTGCCGGTCCCCAAGGAAAAAGCCTACATGGGCCGCTCGGAGGGACATTGGGAAGGCGACACCCTGGTGGTCGAGACCAAGGACTTTGCGCATGATTTCTGGCTCGACGCAGACGGGACCCCTTTTTCCGCGTCCGGGAAGCTGACGTACCGCATCCGCAAGGTGAATACGGGCGACCGCAACCCCTATCTGCAGGTTCTGATCACCATCGACGATCCGACCTACTACACGCGGCCCTGGACCGTCGCGCGGCGCTATCACTGGCGCCCGAACCGCGCGGTGATGAAGGAGTATAACTGCGAGGAGCAGATTGGCGATCCGAGCGTCGACGCCGACGCCGGCCTGATCCCCGAGCCGAAGGACTGATTAAGAGGCGAGAGCGGCTACGCATCGCCTGGCGGTGATGCGCGGCCGCTGCAATGAAGCGGTCAGAACCAGAGCGTGCGCGCGAACACGGCGCCGCATTGAACAGCCCGTCCGGCGTGCTTGCGCCCGGCGGCGCATCTGCGCGCAAGACAATCGCGACCTGAATGGCGACGATGTGATCCGGCGGCCACGAGGGCGCCGGCCAGGACGGCGCGACGGCCTCGTAGGCGGAACTCCGCCTACTTGCCTGGAGGACCAGCGGGAGCGGCCGCATCGGCAGGCGCGGCGGCGACTTCGGCGTCCTTGTAGGTCTTGCCATCGGGCAGGGTCAGGCTGGCCAGGGCCCCGCCGGGAGCGCCGCCGGTGTTGGGATGGTAGCTGACGGTCACCTTATCCCCGCGATGAAAATCGCGCGGCGCGAACCCTTGCTTGGAGAACGCCAACGGGCTGCCGCTGACCAAGGACATGGTCTGCTGCTGACCGTCCTTGTCCAGGAAAAGCAGCACCACCGACGAATGGGGCGCGCCCCAGCGAAACTCCTTAATGGAGCCCGACGCCGCCTCGGTCTTGCTCATATCATAGGCGTTGAAGGAGTGGTGGGCGAAGGCCGGAGCGGCCGCGAAGGCTGCCATGCGCCGCGGTCGTGTCCCCGGACGTGGTGTAGCTCGCCGACGGTAGCGGAGCCGCTCGCGAAGCGCGCCCCCATTGGGCGCCGTAGCGAGTGAGCGGCTGCGCGGTGGTCATCCACGATCTTCGGTAGGGTTGGGTTGCAACACACACCCCAACTGAGAGACCGAAGATGACCAACGACATGATGGCCCTGCGTGGGCTGATGGAGAAGAGCGCGGACACCGATATCTTGCGCGAGATGATCGGCTTCGCCGCGGAGCGGTTGATGGAACTGGAGGTGGGCGCCCTGACCGGGGCCGTCCACGGCGAGAAGAGCGCCGAGCGGCTGGTTCAGCGCAACGGCTACCGCGATCGTGACTGGGAGACCCGGGCCGGGACGGTGGAGTTGCGCATCCCCAAGCTGAGGAAGGGATCGTACTTCCCCGGCTTCCTGGAGCCGCGGCGGCTGGCGGAGAAGGCGCTGACGGCGGTGATCCAGGAGGCCTACATCCAGGGAATCTCGACCCGCTCGGTGGATGACCTGGTCAAGGCCATGGGGATGAGCGGCATCTCCAAGAGCCAAGTCTCGCGGCTCTGCGAGGAGATCGACGAGCGGGTCCACACCTTTCTGGATCGGCCGATCGAGGGCGACTGGCCCTACATCTGGATCGACGCCACCTATCTGAAGGTCCGCCAGAACGGGCGCATCGTCTCGGTGGCGGTGATCATCGCCGTGGGCGTCAACAGCGACGGCCGGCGCGAGATCCTGGGCATGGACATCGGTGTCTCGGAGGCGGCGACGTTCTGGATCGAGTTCCTGCGTAAGCTCACTCGGCGCGGCCTGCGCGGCGTCAAGCTGGTGGTCTCCGATGCTCACGAAGGCATCAAGGCGGCCGTGTCCCGCGTGCTCAGCGCGACCTGGCAGCGTTGCCGCGTGCACTTCATGCGCAACGCCCTGGCCCACGCCGGCAAGACCCAGCGCCGGGTCGTCTCCGCCTTCGTCGGAACAGCCTTCGCCCAGGATGACGAGGCCGCCGCCAAGGCTCAATGGCGGCAGGTCGCCGATCAGCTGCGGCCTCGCGTGCCCAAGCTCGCCGCCGTCATGGATGAGGCCGAGACCGACGTGCTCGCCTACATGACCTTCCCAAAGGAGCATCGCACCAAGCTGCACTCCAACAATCCGATCGAGCGGGTCAACGGCGAGATCAAGCGGCGCACCGACGTGGTCGGCATCTTCCCCAACGAGGCCGCCATCACCCGCCTCGTCGGCGCCATCCTGCTCGAACAGAACGACGAGTGGGCCGTCCAGAGGTCGCGCTACATGACAGTGGAAAGTGTCGCCCCGCTGAGCGATGATCCCTTCGTCAGCCTGCCCATAGCGGCAGCCTGACCGATCCGGCCCCGCCGGAGATCGTGGCGATCACCACGTCGCAGTTACACCACGGAGTGGGACACGATCGCCGCCGCGGAAAGGCCCAGCTGATAGGCAATAGATCGATGTTTCATGGAACTCTCCAACGAAGATTACCGGCTCGCCGGTCAGGACCGGCAAATCCAAGGCTCAAAAGCGCTATAATTGAGTTTTTACGACGAGCAACATGAATGAATGCTGGCTCGGCCGATCAGCATCCATATGGCTTGCGATAGTTGGCATGACTGATGGACCACCTCGCCTTGGCGCCCGCAAAACGCAAGACGAGGACGACAAAGGGCGCTAGCTCTTCGCCGTCCTCGCCCTGAGACTTAAGACGCGATGACGCTCCCTAGAACTTCGCCGTGGCCACGACCCCGAAGGTCCGCGGATCGGTCAGCTGCATGCCGCTGCTCGCGGGTAGGAAGGGGGGCGTGGGCAGGGGGCTGGCGGCGGGGGTGTTCGAAATGAAGACGAAAGGAACGTTGGCGTTCAGCTGCCGCAGATTGCCGACGTTGCGGACATAGCCGGTCAGAGCGTAGCGGTTGTGGTCGAACGACAACGTCGCGCTGATATCTTCGATCACGCCGGCCGGGTCCACCGCATAGGGCAACCAGGCCAGCTGATTCGTCTGAAGCCGGGCCGCATCATAGGCTGAGTGGTAGCGAAGGTCGCCATGCACCGAGAAGGTGGTGCTTTCCCCCAGCGGGAAGGCCTGATCCCCCGACAGCGTCAGCTTGAATGGGACGACGCCGACGATCTCACTGCGGGCAAAGAAAGGCTGGAACAGCGGATCGATATTGTGGTAGCGCGAGAACACATAGTCCATATTTAAGCCGATCTGACCGCCCGTCCAGGGCCGCGCAATAGCCTCAAATTCCCCGCCATAGGCGGTGATCGGTGTGAGGACCGACCTATAGATGCCCGCAAAAGCCGAGCCGACGTTGACCGCAGTCTGAAAGCCGCCGTAGTCCTCGTAATAGACGTCGGCGTTGACCTCCAGGCGGTTGTCGAAGAAGCGATTCTTGGAACCGGCCTCATAGGCGTACAGGGTCTCGGCCTGGAAGCTGGTCACCACCGGGGCGCCGCCGGCATTGGTCGCCAGAGCGACATCGCCCGGCGAAAAGCCGGTTGAAGCCATGGCGTAGAGCATGTTCACCGGGGTAAGGTCCTGCTCGATGCGGGCCTTGTAAGTGACGTTGCCGAACGTCCGGTGCCCGGTGTCTCCGGAGATCGTGGAGGTGATCAACGCCGGGATGGGCGGAAACGAAGAAATCGACTGGCTGTAGATCTCGTCGTTTTGCACGTCGGTATAGTCGTAGCGAAGGCCGCCGGTGATCCGCGTGTTGGGCAAGACGTGCCACGTCGCTTCGGCGAAGGCGCCTACGGCGGTGGTTTTCTTATGCTCGATAGAATCGGCGCTGGTCGTTCCGGTGGAGGGACTTACGATCAAATTCTGGTCGTGCATATCGTTCAAATAGCTGGTCACCCCCGCCTGCCATTGCAGGGTGGAGTCATTCTGCGAATGGACGCGGAATTCGTTCGTCCAGAAATGATCCGACGGCACGCTGATGGTCTGGTTGAGGGTGCCAAGGTTAGCCCCGCCGCTCGCCTGGAAATTGCGATAGGCGCCGATATAGGTCAGGCCCACGCCGCCAAGGTCGAGGTTCATATTCGTCCAGAGCTGACGATTCCGGGTGTCGACTTCCTGAATGCCGACGGGCGTATAGGTATAAACGCCCAGCGGAAACTCAGTCATGTTCAGGCCGCCGGTCCTGAGCATATTGTCCTCCCATGCCGCGCCGAACAGAGCGGTGAAATTGTCGGTCGGCTTGACCAGGAGTTTCACACGCCCATCGGAGCTGGTGGTACGGGCGCCTTGAGGCGTATCGAAGCCGTCCCGCTCATACCGGCTGCCCGAAATGCGGAGGGCGACCTTGTCGTCGATGATCGGCACATCCACCGCACCGGAAACGCGGTGCAGATTGGCGGTGCCGTCCTCGGCGGAGATATTGCCGCCGAGTTTGTGCAGATCTGGATCGCCGGTGTGGATCGCCACGACGCCCGTGGTGGCGCTGCGACCGTAGAGCGTGCCCTGCGGTCCGCGCAGCACCTCAACCCGGTCGAGGTCATAGCCGCCGCCGACGCCGTTGTAGACATCGTCGACGTAGAGCGCCGCCGCCGCAGCGGCCGAGGTGATGGAGCCGCCCCCCGGTGTGTTGGACGGGATGCCGCGGATGATCAAACCTGCGGCCGGATTGTCGCTTCCCGGGATGGCAGAGCTGCCGCCATCCACTTTGGCGCCGCCGGCGATGCCCGGAACATCTTCAATAATGTTGCTGAGCTGATATCTGCCCTGCTGAAGCAGCTGGGTTCCCGAGCGGACGCTGACCGACGCGGCGGTCTTCTGCGCCGTGCTCGTACGCCGCTCGGCGGTCACGACGACTTCGCCCAAGGTTTCTACGTGCGCGGCGCCAGCTTGGGGGCTCGTGGTCGTCTGGGCGTTCGCCGCTCCGACCGGAAGCATAAAGACGGCCAGCGCGGTTGCGCATGAGCTGCTCAGAATAATGCCTTTGAATCTACTCTTCATGATGTTTCCCCATATTGTGTGAAATCCCGAACGCCTTACGCGTCCTTCGCTATATGCCCGCCATCCAGCTGTGAAATAGGACCAATCACGAGCTGTAGGCGGTAACTCTACGCTACTTATGCAGACTTCTTTCGCATGGCGCATGAACAACTTGCATGACACTTGCGCGAAAAGAACAACTCCGCCGCCCATGCGACATAGGCGACGCGATTTGCACCATCAGCGAGACGTCCTCGATGTCACCCCTGACATGTAAGCCGGTTTGGAACTTGGCTGTTCGGCCGCCGGTTTTCAATCCGGCTGAGCCAAAACAGCTATGCGCAAAGCCCAAAGCCGGGTGTTGCTTTTTATGAGTTCGGAATAGGCTTTGGCCGTCGGACGAAAATCCGGTTTTGCTTGAGCATGGCCCGGCGCTGGGCCTGGACGAATTGGTCGTTAGACAGCTGGTCGCAGCATGCGCACGCCGCTTTGGCGAATGCTCGATCCCACTGGGGAATCGTAGATGCTCTGCAGGATAGTGGCCCAAGTCATGGAATTGCTCTCAATGGACTGCACAGGGCCGTTTCAGATCGCGTAGGCGATCCCGCGTCGGCAGAAAATCGCCGCGATCCACACCAGCAGCGACACCGAGGCCATGAGCTTTGCGCATAGCTGTTTTGGCTCAGCCGGATGGAAAACCGGCGGCCAAACAGCGAAGTTCTCCGCCAACGATAATGACCGCCTTCGCCACCATGAGGCATAACCATTTCACCCTCCGATAACGCCCTGTATCCGGCCGAAAGACCCGGTCGACGCACCTTCCTCCGGGGGCTAGGCGCCGCCGCCCTGGCCTCCACGACGGGAAGCGCCCTTGCGGCGCCCTTAGCGATCACCTCGGCGAACGTGGTGGCGGATGGCCTTGAGGCGCCAGAGGGGCCGATCGCCTTCGACGACGGGTCGGTGCTCGTTTGCGAGATATTGGGTGGTCGGCTGACGAAGATCCTGCCGGACGGCAGCCGGCGGGTCGTCGCCCAGACCGGCGGGGGGCCGAACGGCGCTGCGATCGGCCCTGGCGGCGCCTGCTTCGTCGCCAACAACGGCGGCTATCTGAGCAAGATGGTCAACGGCAAGCGCGTGATGCAATTCGGTGAAGGCGGCGCACCGCCGCCGCCGAACGGCTCAATCCAGCGTGTCGATCTGGCCAGCGGGGCGGTGACGACGCTATACGACCGCGTCGGCGAGCAGCAGCTGCGCGCCCCCAACGATCTGGTGTTCGACGCCGATGGCGGCTTCTGGTTCACCGACATGGGCAAGATCGGCCAGCGCAGCATGGATCTGGGCAGCCTCTGTTGGGCCCGCGCGGATGGATCGGAATGTCGCGAGATCGACCGGGGCCTCATAACCCCAAACGGCGTCGCCTTGTCGCCGGACGGGCGGACGCTCTACGTCGCATTGACCGACACACGCCAAGTGCTCGCCTATACGATCACCCAACCAGGAACGGTCACGACCCTGCCAAACGGCCGGCCCGCGCGCCGCATCCTCGCCAGCCTCGGCGGCGACATCGAGTTCGATTCGATGAAAGTCGAGGCGTGCGGAAATATCGTCGTGGGCACGCTGCAGCAAGGTGCGTTGACCGTGCTGTCGCCGGATGGGGATTTCGTCGAGCGCGTCCCCTTCCCCGGCTGGGTGACCAATCTCGCCTTTGCCGGGCCCGATCGCCGAACCGTCTACGCAACCATGACTCCCGCCGGCAAGTTGGTCCGGCTCAGATGGCCGCGCCCCGGCCTCAAGCTCGCTTGGAGCTGAACGGAACGCGCAGTCCCCGAACGCGGGCTGTTCAAAGGAGAGAAAAATGGCCGCCATCGAAAATAGGGCAGAAAACGCCTTGGGGACGACCCGGCGCGATCTGTTCCTGACCGCCGTGGCCGGTGGAACGGCCATGACGGCGGCTCTGGCCGATGGCGCCGCCGCGCAGACCAGTGCGCCGATATCGGACGCGCCGGGCGGCATGATGTTCGACATCTACGTCCGCTATCCCGCCGGAAAGCTTGAGGACTGGATCAAGTTCTGGACCCAGAACGTCGTGTCGCTCGAAGCGCGCGGCCAGTCGCTGTGGGCCGCTTGGTACGGCCTTACCGGCCAACAGGATGCAGCGACGCACCAATGGGCCTATCGCGATCTGGCGCACTACCAGGCCATGGCGAAGGTGCGATCGAACCCGCGCGCCGGCGGCGCCGCGGCGGCGGCCGTGGTGCCGATCGAGGAGGTGTTGTTCTCGGCTGTGATGACGCCCCTGCCCTATCATCCGGAGCAGCCGCTCCCGGCGACGCACGGCGACGACAGCGTCATCGTCACCCACCGCATCGTGCGGCCGCTGATGAGGGACGGGCAATCTCATGCGCGCCTGATGGGCGAATACCTGGCGCTCGCCGCCAGTACGGGTGCGGAACTGCACGGAGCCTTCGAAACCTTCTTCGGTTGGACCCCGTCATACATGCTGCATGTCTGGCGCTACCGAAGCATGGACCATTACTGGTCCTCGCGCGACGCGATCGCCAGATCAGCCGACGCCGTCCAGCTGCAGGCGGCGATGCGAGCCATCTATCCCACCGAGACGATCGACCTTCATCGCCCCATGCCCTATTCGCGGCTGCGCTGAGCGCGCGAGCTCAGTGCTGTGGCTGTGGCTGCGGCGGCGGCGGCGTCGGTCGGAAGGGCGTCATCGGCGGCGGCGGATCCGTCTGCGCGATGGGATGCTCGTAGACGCCCGCCGGCAAGGAGTGCTCCTGCGGCAGATCGGGCAGTTCGTTGTATCTGGCCGGAATGGGCTCACGCACGGTGTTCAGCGTCATGCCAACCGTCGTGTAGAGCGAGGCGATGGTGATCGCTTCGATCACGCCCTCCTCGCCGAAGCGTCGCACCATCCGGTTGTAGGTCTCGTCGCTGACGCCGTGCGTCCGCTCCAGCTCGGTCGTGAAATCGTAGATGATCGATTCCTCGTCGGTCATCGTCCGGGGATAGCGGCCTTCGGCGAGCGCATTGACGACCTCCGGCTCAAGGCCGACACGCTCGGCGACGAAGGCGTGGCCGCTCCATTCCTGCCGCTGCGACCATTCTCGAAGGGTGATGAGCAGCGCAAACTCGGTGAGTTTGTCACCGAACAGGTTGCGGTTCTGGACGTGCTCGCGTAGCCGCAGGGTGGCGATCATCGCATCAGGCACGCGCAGCAGGTCCATGAAGAGCGAACGGGTCAGCGGCCGGCCGCGTGTGTCCTGATAGATCTGCAGAGCCGCTTTCTGCTCGGCGGTAAACTTGTCGGCCGGGATGGGATCCATGCGGCGCTGCGCCTGCGCCGCCGCCGGCGACAGGAGCAGGCTTCCCATCACGCACGCCGCCGCCATCACCCGTGAGCCAGATCGCCCGCTGCTGTTCATCGCGTCTTCTCTCCACGAATGGCCCGGCTGTGTTCCAGCTGCGCCTGACCGCAAGATGTCGAAAGGGCGAAACCGACGCCGGGGCCATGACCGCGCCGAGGATCAATTTCGGCGAGCGCAGCCCCCAGTTTTGGCGAAAGTCAGCGCGCCTTGACCATCCCGCTTGATTTCAACTGCGGGTCGATGGCCGGCCCCTCCAGAAACCGCACAAAGGCTTGCGCAGCGCCAACGTCGGCTCCACGCGCGATCACGGCCTCGATCTGAACGGGAACTTGAAGCGGCTCCGGCACAAGGCCCAGGTTCTTGAGCCGGTGGTTCGGCAAAATCTCGCTGATAGGAAAGAAGTCGATCTCATATTCGCCCGGCGCCAGGGTGACGTTGGAGAGCACGCCGCTCACGTCGTTGATCTTGTCCGCGACGCCCAGGGAGGAGAGCACGCGATCGACCGTGGCTCGCGCCGCCCCGGTCGGGGCGTATTTCACGGCGCGCGAATTGAGCAGCGCGGTTCGGAGCGCGGCCGGCGTGCTCACGTCCGGCGACGGTGCGTCGCCGCGCATGGCGATGCCGACCGGAATGGTGGCTAAAGGATACTCGTGGGGGTCGACCTTGCTGGCGACGCCTGGGTCATGAATGACGTCGGGCAACAGGATGGCGACATCGAACGCCTGACCGTCGGATATATGAGATTTGAGGTCGCCACGGGCGGAACCGTACTGAATGCGCACCGGCGCTCCCACGGCGCTTTCAGCCTGCTTCCTGACCGATTCCAACGGCAGGTACATGGCGGCGCTCGCGAACACGCGCAGCTCGCCGGGTTTCGCATCCGCCAGCTTCTCGGTCATCGCCCCCGGCAGTGGGGCCATCGAACCGGCCGCGGGGCCGGGCGCCGCCGACGAAGGATTGGCCGGTTGGGCATGAAGGGGCGTGCTTGCAGCCGCCAATACGAACACGGCGGAAGCGCATGTCGCCGAAAAAGCCTTCAAGGACTGCATAGTCTCTCCATCTCCGCTCGGTTGGCCGAGCATATCCGCCATTGTCGACCGGTCTCGATCCGTCACTGCGGATTCTCTAGCGCAGGACCACCGGCCGCCATGCGGTCGAGGCAAACATCCTCGGCCACGCCTTTAGCCGCCGTCTTGTGATAGCCAAGCCGAAACGACCAATCCCGTGAATAGGCCTTGGGGTCGGTGATCGTCACGACGTCTTCCATGTGGCGTCGGTCGAGCATGCGAATCCGCTCGGTCACGATCGTCTTGTCGCCATGAGGAAGGCCGGCGGAGTCGAGAAGCGTATTGTCCGTCAGGTCGGTGGTGCGCACGACCAACGTGTCGCCCTCCCAATGGCCGTTCGAGATGCCGATCGCCAACTCATAGGGCGTCGTCATGGCCGTCGGTCTGAGATTGATCAGTCGATATTCGTGATTCCAGCCGAACAGCATCGTTAGCTGAAAGGGGCGTTGGAAGAATTCCACCGGATAAGGCAGCGTTATCAAGCGGACCGCGCCAGCGCTCGCGCACTGTAGCCGGGTCAGATCGCCGCTATAGTCTTTGCGCGCGAAGGCCGCCTGATTGTGCTCGTACTGCTCGCGGCCCCACGACGTGAGCGGCGGCGTTTTTCCGGAAATCGACCGCAGGGCTGTCGCATCGCCATCGAGGCGCCAAACTCCGGTAAAGTCCGGGGCCGCGAACGCCGGCCCGGCAAGGAACAGGCCGACCGCGCACAACACCAGTCCGTTTGTCTTCAACATTGCGGTCACCTCGGCGACAGAGCAGTTAGGGATGCAGCGCTCATTTCACCGTCAGCCCCCGGCTCACGTCCTCGTCTGAGCTCTCCTCGCAATTGAATTCGAGAACCTGCATATCAGGCCGCCAGCGGGCGACGTTCACCGCCGTCCAGGGCTTGGTATAGACGCCGGGATCGTCGATTGTCTGATAGATCACCAGTCGCTCGTCATTAAGCGGATCGCCCGTATTGGCGCGCGTGATCCTCGTTACGATATGCAGCTTGTCCGAGTTTCCGGCAGAGAAAATGCTGGGAATATGCGGCTTGTGGCCCTTGGATTCGATCACCAGGGTATTGCCTTCCCAATGCCCGACATTGTGGCCGCCGTAGGCCAGCTTCGTGTCGGAGGAAGGCCGACCGCTCATGTCGACCTCCCATATCGTCCGCCCCTCCTCTGCCAAGAAGAGTATCTTCTCCGGGCGCTGAAGTATTTGCGTGGGGAATTGATTGCCAGTCATGGCGATAGGACCATTGGGCCGGCAGAGCGTATTCTTCGCCACCTCCGGCATGCCCGCGTCGTTGAGCTTTCTCAGCCGCGTCATCTCGGCCAGAATGTCCGGCCGGTAGGGAGGCGGCGTGCCGTCCGCATTGATCGGGTGGCCGAGACTAGCCCAAGTCCCCTCGAAGTTACGCGGATTCTTGGAAGGCAGCGGCAACCCTGCCTCCAGCGGCGTGATCACATCGCCGGAAAAGTAAGGAATTCTCGGCGCGCTGCTGGCGGCGCCTGGAATGGGAAATGACGACATCGCGGGCTGCGCGCTGGCGTCGCCAACGGCTCCTGCCCCTACGCACAGGCCAAGCAGACAGCCCAGGACGATCCTCACTCATTCCCTCCGAAAAACACTTAATGATCCGATGGTCCGGCGCGCGGCCCTTGAGGTCTATCCCGCCTTGGGAACGACAAGAAAATCACGCGGCCCTTCGAGCGTACGGCCGTCAGGCAGTTTAATGCTGCACAGGATGCCCGCTGGGCCGCCGTCGCGCTGCGGATTGATCACGATGGTCACTTTGTCGCCGACCTTCACGTCATCGCGCTTCCAACCATTGCGTATGTTGAGCTGCGGCGTTCCTGAAATGATCGACCAAGTCTGGTCGACGCCATCCTTATTGACCACCATGAAAATATAGGTGTGCGGGTTGGCCCACTCGACCTTCGAGACCGTGCCGGTCACTGTCTCCCGACGCGTTGCGTCGAATAGAGCGGTGGAGTGATGAGCGTACGCGGCGATCGTAGCCAAGGGGAAAGGGGCGGTCGCTGCCAATCCCAAGCCGATCAAGCTCGACGCAAGACGGCTCCATCCCTGGCGATTACGCATTACCATCAACGTCCCTTCCCTATAGCGTCTCTCGATGGACGCGACAGGAACGCATCCACCGCTTCTCAAGCAGGCTTCAAGCCGCGAACAGGACGCTCATTTAGCGCCCTCTTTCGCGTCAACTTATTCAAGTAGGATAGGCGCCATCCTCAGCGCCAAACACGGCATCTTTTGCAAAGCAGCTATGAGTTTGCCGCACCCATTGTTGCCGGCCGATGTCCGCGCGCGCGGCCATGAGCCTTTGCCTTTTGGGCTTCGCGCATAGCTGCATTGGTTCAGTCGGATGGAAAACTGTGGGGACAAGCAGCTAAGTTTCTGGTCAAGCTATCTCTCAACGATCTTGACTGGCGTCAGGGGTGCAAGGCTGCGGGCAATGCTGAGACCGAGCGCCGTAATCGATAGCCCTCAGAGGCTGACTGAAAAAGAAGGTGGGTGATTTCAATCGGTTGTGATTCCGTTGGGTTGCGAAGCTCAATGGAGGACACGATGGCTTGGACCGAAACCACCCGGCGGCAGTATCGGCGCGAGGGTCTGCGCTATGCAAGCGATCTGACGGATGCGGAATGGGCGCTGATCGAACCGTTTCTGCCGGCGCCGGCGAAGGTGGGGCGTCCGCGCAAGACCGATCTGCGCAGGCTGGTCGAGGCGATCCTGTATATGGCTTCGACCGGCTGCCAATGGCGCGCCATTCCCAAGGAGTTTCCACCCTATTCGACAGTGCAGGGTTATTTCTACGCGTGGTCGCACCGGGGATTGTTGGCGTAGATCAATCACATGCTGGTCATGGCGCTGCGAGAGAAGGTGGGCGCGAGGCCAGCCCGTCGGGCGGCGTCATCGACAGTCAGTCGGTGAAAACGACCGAATGCGGTGGTCCCAGAGGCTTCGACGCCGGCAAGAAGATCAAAGGCCGCAAGCGACACATCGTGACCGACACCGAGGGTAATCTCGTCGGGCTGCTGGTCCATTCCGCCGACATCCAGGATCGCGACGGTGCGGTCGATGTCCTGGCCTCGATCCGTTCGCTCTATCCGTGGCTGCGGCACGTCTTCGCCGATGGCGGCTATGCCGGCGACAAACTGCGTGACGCCCTGGCCCAGATTGGAAAATGGACCATCGAGATCATCAAGCGGTCCGACGTCGCCAAGGGGTTTGAACTGCTTCCCCGCCGCTGGGTGGTCGAGCGCACCTTCGCCTGGCTTGGCCGCTGCCGCAGGCTCGCCAAGGACTTCGAAGCCACCATCGAAAGCGCCGCAGCGTGGATATTCATCGCCCATATCCGCCGACTAACGCGACGGATCGTCAGGCCGTAGAACTTCCCAGCGAGTTATGAGATGGGGTAACGGGCCGGCCGGAAGCCCTGACCTCTTGAGGTTGGGTGGTCGTCCCTCAGAATGATGGTGTCATCAGCAACGGCGTCAGGTGTTGGGCCTGCGCCAAGCATCACCGAGGAACGACCATGCAGCACTATGCAGGAATCGACGTCTCATTGGAAACCTCCAGCGTTTGCGTTGTGGACGCGCAGGGCAAGATTGTCCGGGAGACGAAAGTGGCTAGCGAGCCGGAGGCGCTGATCGCCTGGTTTAGCAAACACGAGGCGCCTATGGAGCGGATTGGCCTGGAAGCTGGACCGTTGTCACAGTGGCTCTATGCAGCGATGGCGAAGGCGGGCTTAGCGGTGGAGCTGCTTGAGACCCGCCATGTGCGCACCGCCTTCAAGATCATGCCGGTGAAGACAGACAAGAAAGACGCCCGCGGGATTGCGCAATTGATGCGCCTGGGATGGTTCCGCTCGGTGCATTGCAAGTCGCTGCCGGCCCAGGAAGTGCGCGCGGTGCTGACGGCGCGCAAGCTGCTGCAGGGCAAGCTTCACGACGTCGAAATGAGCATACGGGGGATCTTGCGGGGCTTTGGATTGAAGGTGGGCCCGACGACGCCGAGGACCTATGCTCCGCGAGTCCAGGCCTTGGCGGAAGGCCACCCCACGCTCGAGGTGATCACCGAGGCGCTATTGAAGGCGCGTGGGGTCCTGGCCGACGAACTGCGCGGCTTTGAGCGCCGCGTACGCAAGATGGCCCGCGACGATGAACGAGCTCGGCGTCTGATGACCACGCCAGGGATCGGCGTGCTCGTGTCCCTGACCTATGTCTCGGCCATCGACGAGACCGACCGGTTCCGATCGTCTCGGATGGTTGGCGCCCACTTCGGCCTGACGCCGAAGAAGTATCAATCGGGCGAGACGGACTACACCGGACGTATTTCCAAGATCGGCGACGCCAGCGTCCGAACCGCGCTCTACGAAGCAGCGCAGGTCATCCTGACCAAACCGGTCAGGGGATCAGATCTGAAGACCTGGGCGCTGGGCGTCGCCAAGCGCGCCGGTATGCGCAAGGCGAAAGTAGCCCTCGCGCGCAAGCTTTCCGTCGTGCTGCATCGGATGCTGCGCGACCAAACCGACTTCGTCACCCACAAGGCCGCGCCAATTATGGCCGCCGCCTAGACCGAGAGGAGACGACACATCTTCGGGCGGGCCATCACCATCAGCCCTCCCAGCTCAGTCCCTTCGCCGGGACGATGGATCAAGTTAGGCCGCAGAGTCTGACGCAGCTCGCAAGATGACTGCGCTTGTTGAGATAGGCCAGCTTATCCTCTCCGACCCCATAGAGCAGCGGCCTTGCGTCGACTGCGTACAGAAGCAAGACCCCGGCGACAGGATGAAGCGCAAAAGGGATTGACACTGGAAGGCCCGTTACAGAAGTCAGACTCTCAGGACGAGACATGACCATTTCACGCGCCGGCAGTGCACCCGCCAATGTGGATTCCGAAAACGCCCGCTCGCGCAGCGACCGGTACACGCGGGTCGCGATCGCGCTTCACTGGGCGATCGCCGCCTTCATCATCTTCAATCTTGCCACCGGCTTTTTCATGGAAAGCTGGCCGACCCCGGTCAGATTGTTCGCTCTGCAGCTACATCTTTCGTCGGGATTGACGGTGCTGGCGCTCACCGTGGCGCGGGTCGTCTGGAGACTTGTCAATCCGCCGCCGCCCTATCCGGCCGGAATGAAGCCTTGGGAGCGACACACGGCGCACTTCGCCCACTTCTTGCTTTATGCGGCCATGGTGCTGATGCCGCTCACGGGCTGGGCCATTCTCTCGGCGCATCCGCCTCCGGGCTCTCCCGGCGCGGCCGCCAGGGCCGCCGCCAGCCGACCGACGCCCGCCGCCCCGCGGGTAGGACTGAAGCTTGGCGCTGCTCCCCCTGTGGCCATGTCGGCGCGACCGCAAGGCGGGGGGCTGATGATCTGGTACGTGATCCCCATGCCCGCGATCACTCCCATCGAGGCGGTCGGCGAGCAGCCGGGCGGGCTCCCGCCCCAACACAAACTGCATGAGGAATTTGTCAGCTGGCATACCGTGGGCGGTTGGCTGCTGCTCGGCTTACTCTTCCTGCACATAGCCGGCGCCCTCAAGCACCAGATGATCGACAAACACGCCGAATTCGCCCGCATGGGAATCGGTAAAAGCCGGACCCTAGACTGCCAGCACCGCTCAGCCGCCCTGGCCGAGTGGCGGCAGGTCATGGCCTCAGGCCACAATTCCCCGGACCTAACTGCGGCCAAGAGGAGACAAGTTGTCGTTGGACTGACGGCGCCCGCGGCGGCGCTCGGGTGCGTCTGACGGGGATCCGGCCTCATCGGATGGAAGAGTGCTCTATTTCACTCCCACATAGACGAGGCGCTGTTTGAACAGCCATTCGCCGCGCTCCTTCACCAGGACGTCTTCGTAATGGCCGGGAATGCCGACCGTCGACGACTGGGCAAGGCTCGGGTCATCGCCGCCGCCTTTGGGCGGATGCACGTCGAGCCAATAGGCGTAGTGGGTGGCGTGCGTCGGGCTTTGGAACTCGAAGTAATCGTTGCCGTAGAAATCCCAGATTTCGTCGGCCGACATCGCGCCCTCGATGGCCTTGCGGCCCGAAAGGCGCACCACTTCCCGATCATAGTGGAAAACCGCCAAGACCCCGTCGTCGGTGAAGGCGCTCGCCTCGGCCTTGGTGTCGTGTTTCTCGAGTCCGAGCATGTAGTGGTGGATGGTCCTTTGGATGGACATCATGTCCGCCATCGTCGGCGTATAGGCTGGTTTGGCCGCCGCCGGACTGACGCCGCCGCCAAAGGCCAGCGCCGCCAGGGCGATCGGGCCGGTGAGCCAGCGGGCGATCGAAAACTTCATGACCATCTTCCTTCCTGGTTTAGGTGCGGTCGCCTTTGTCAAGCCAACCGCTTGATAGCGAACGCTAGTGCGGCTTGAGTCAGGTGGCCAGCGGACTCCGAGGAAGCGCTCAAGCATCAAAGCGCTTGGCAAATAGTACGACCGGTCGTACTTAATGGGGATGGCAACGACCAACCCGGCGACGCGGGACAGGATTTTGGAACACGGGCTCGACCTGCTGAGCGCGGTTGGGCTATCGGGCGTCACCCTCGGCGTCCTGGCCGCTGACGTGGGCATGTCGAAGAGCGGCCTGTTCGCTCACTTTCGCTCCAAGGAAGCTGTTCAGCTCGCCCTGCTGCGGCAAATGGCGCAGCTGGCCAACGCCGTGGTCGTCGCGCCAGCATTGGAGCAGCCGCCAGGGTTGGCTCGTCTGACGACACTGGTCGAAAATTGGCTGGGCTGGAGCAGAAAGGCCGGCTTGCGCGGAGGCTGTCCGGTCGCCGCGGCTCTGTTTGAGCTGGACGACATCGACGGAGACGTCCGCGCCGAGGTCGTCGCCATGGAGGGGCGGTGGCGCGAGCTGCTAAAAGCGCTCGTCTGCGAGGCCGTGGCCTCGCGTGAGCTGAGCGTTGACCTGGACGTCGACCAGTTTGTCTGGGAGCTGTGCGGGATCTACCTGAGCCATCACGCCTCCAGCCGGTTCCTGAGAGATCCAGGCGCCGATCGCCGCGCATTGACCGCCTTTGAGGCCCTCCTTCGCAGGGCTCAAGGCCCATGGCCCAGAGGCCCGAGCCCCCCGCTCTCCGCCCCAGAGGAACAATGACCCTCCAGCCCCGGCCCCCGTTCACCTTGCCCCTGATGATCTCACCGCTTGTCGTCGCCGGCGGGTTCATCCTGCTTTGCGGCTTGTTGAAAGAACCGGCTCGTCGGCATTTCAGCGCCATCATGATAGCGGGGGCAGGCGCCGCATACCTTGGCGGCGGCCTCGGCATTTGGGAGTTCGGGTTCTGCGCTCTGCTCACATTTATCGCCTATCGGGGGCTACAAGATTACCGATTCATAGGAGCGGGTTGGGTTCTCCACACCCTTTGGGATGTTGTGCACCATCTGTACGGCAACCCGATCGTGCCCTTCCTGCCAATGTCATCGGCAGGCTGCGCGATCTGCGATCTGGGTCTAGCCGCCTGGTATTTTACGGGCGCCCCTTCACCCTATCCGTGGGTCGCCGCCGCCGACCGGCTTCTCGATGAAGGCGCTGCATAGCCAACAGAGCTGGCCCAGCCGTCACACGATGGCCGACCAGCAGTAGGCTCGACTGAGGTCGGCGTGCAGACCCAGCGGTAGAGCGAACCGCGTTCAATTCAGGGTTCGATCGACCGTAGCGTTGCGGGGCCAACAGATGTCGCGCTGCCCTCGACTCGGGTTTCTGCAGCCAGGTCGATGGGGCGTGGGGACGACCGACTGCGCGACCCCTTCACCGAAGGGCCAGAGCCCAGGAGCT
>PLRV01000055.1:60840-77079 GCA_003164925.1 Caulobacteraceae bacterium | reverse complement strand
CAGGAGTGGGCTTGCACGGACAATCGTGACTACTTCGATCATTCGACCGGCAAGCTGGAATACAACGTGAAGGTCATGTCCGAGAGCCGGTAGAGCGACGCCTTAAGATGATGGTTGCGCTTGCGCCCACAGGAGCAGCTCGGATTTTTGCGGCAGCCCCGCAAGAATTCGGGGACGCCGTTGGCCACTGAATGGTGACGGAGGCAACAGGATGACGACATCCGGATGGGCAGAGCCCCACCGACGCAGGTTTCTACTGGCCTCGCTGGCCGGCGCGGCAACGCTGCCGGCGCTCCCAGGTTGGGCGGTCGCGCGCCGCGTGCTGTTCGATAGGGCGGCTTACGACCGCTATGTCGGCCTTATGAATGCAGGGGATTTGAGGTTCGTCGATTATTACGCCGACGACATCAGGTACGTGATGAACATGCGCGGCAAGGCCGACGTGCTGAATTTCTATGCCCGCCAACGCCCCTACGTGAGAGAGTCACTCGAAGTCTTGTTTTTCTGTTCCGACGCCACGGGCGCAGCCGCAGAGGTGCGCAGCAAATTGCTTTGCCTTAAGGATTGCGACGACACCACGATCTTTGGCCGCGCCCTGAAGGCTGGCGAGGTCCAGCGGACACACGGCGCCCTTCTCTATGTTTTGAACGCCCAAGGCCTGATCGCCGAGATCAAGGGTCCGCCGCCGGAAATCCTGCAGCCCTGGCGGATGGAAGCGGTCTGAGCCGCTTGTATTCGCCCTACCGTCCGCACCGAGTTAAGCGGAGGGCCGGCAGCTTAAGCCCGGCGTTCCCGCCGGCGCCGGTTCAGCCGGCGCCTTCTCCAGGATGGCGCGACCTGATCGCATAGCGGCCAGGAGACATGATGCCGTTCGGATCAACCGCGTCCTTGATCGTCTCCAGAAGCCCGCGCAGCGCATGGTCGTTGTAAGAATAGGTCCCCATGATGAGGTCGTAGAAGGCGGGCGCCGTTCGATATTCGCCCCAGCCGCGTTCGGCGGAGACCGCGACGAGTTCCCGGATGATGTCCCGTATTTTGGCGTTGACGGTGGGAGAGCGAGTAACCGGCAAGCCGACCGCGAACAGGAAAGCCCTCTGGAAGATGGTCGAGGGAAACTGAAGCGGCGGGCCGGGCAGCTTGTACTTGCGCCCGATCGCGGCAAACACATCCATGGCCTCGATCGCGGCCTCGCCCGTCCTGGGGATGACCGGCGAAAAGAAGATGTGGCCGACAACATCCGCTCCCTCATAGGAATACATGGGGCCGAGGTCGAAGGTCTTCAGCGTTGGAATGCCGAAGGGGCCGAGATCGCGCGTCTTCGCCTGCTCTTCCAGTGAAAGAGGCAGGCTGCGGATCTCGCCCAGCTTGAATTTCGCGCCCGGAATGGCTCTCAAGGCATCGCAGACGCAGTCCCACTGCGCTTTAATGAGTTTCTCCGGGCCGTAGAAGTTGAAGTCGCAGGCCCAGAAGGGCAAGCCCTTGGACTGGGCCGCGGCGTCGAGCTTATTCATGTCGACGCCACCTGGATCGTTCAGGATGGCGGCGATCGTGGAATCCAGCGGCTTGGGCGGCCCGGACTCATGAGCGGCGAAGGCGGGGGTGCCTGTTGTGGGGCTCGATAGATTCCACAGGCCTTGCACGATCTGGCTCTGCTCCAGCTGGCCGACGATGTCGACGAGCGGAATGAGATCGTGGAACTTCGGGACCGTGACGACGCCGGTGGCGAAGTTCTCTGGCGAAGGCATGAGCCAGAAGCCCATCTTGGTCACAACACCGTAGTTCGACTGCTTGAACAGGCCGTCGATGCGAGGACCGAATCCCGGCTTGAACTGCTGCCAGGTCTTGGCGCCAGGCATAGCGCCCATACCGGTGCGCATCATCCTGCCGTTGGGCAGGACCACCTCCATGCCGCAATGGGCGTCAAAATGGCTGCGGTATGGCGCGAGGGTGACGCCGACTCCGCCGTCCAGAGCATTGCCTAGCACGCTGCCCCAGCCTGGGCTCGGGACGTCGATCCAAAGCTTCAAGCCCTTTTCCTGAATGTAATTGTACAGGTCGAAATAGCTTACGCCCGGTTCCACCACGACGTAGCCATGCTGTTCGTCGATCTCGACGATGCGGTTCATCCGCTTCAGGTCGAAAACGACGCTGCCCGTGAGGGCCGGGGCGGCCCCGCCGTAGCCCAAATTCTTGCCGGTTGAGATGGGGTAGATGGGAATGCGATACCGGTCGGCGATCTTGACCAGCTCGACGACCTGATCCGCATTGTCCGGCGCCACCGCCGCAGACGCGGTGCGCTCATCCGCTTCGCCCCACAAGATCGAGTAGGAGTCGCGATAGAGCTCCAGGTCCTCGTCGGTCGTGAAGAGCCATTGGTCTCCGACGATACTCGCGAACGCCTTAAGGGCTGCCGTGAAATCGGCCTCGCTGACATTGGGCGGCAATTTCATGGTCAGGCCTCCCGGCGGTGCTGGCGAAGTTGAGGGCCGGATTTTTGCATGATCCAGGCGTGCAGCATTCCGTCCGCGCGCGACGGTCGGTAAGCGCGGGCAAGGGGCGAAGCGCTTGCGGCGGCAGGCTCCGTCCCGCTTATAAAGACAACCACGTCTTGCCGAAACGCGTCGTCGCCCGGGTCGCTGGCGTAGCCTTCACTCCGCCCCGTCAGGCGGAAGCCGTGATCCCAGGCGATCCGCTCCAAACAGAACAGGGTGGCGCCGGAACTGATGCCGGCGATGGCCTGGCTCTTGTTCAAGACGCGCATCAATCCGGCGTGGCCTGCCGCATCGAGCTGGAATCCCACGACGGGCAAGGCCCGCCTGCCGGCCTGGATGAACGCGGCCATTTGGCCGGACATCTCAAGGCTATCGTCGATGAGCAGGACATCGACAGATCGCGCCTCGCTGCGGCCTTGCACGGTCGCGCCATAGACGCCGAAACCGGCGGCCCAGGCCACAGACCCGAAGGCCAGGCCAGCGCCGATAGCAGTCCGTCTCGTCACCATTTGCGCCTGCTCCCCACTGGCCTTGTCCAGAGCCGCTTTGTCACTCAAGGCGTACGTCCCTGCGAAGGCGTGAGGTAGGCGGCCACAAGCGCCAGATCGTCGTCGCTGATCTCTGTCTTGCGGAAGGAGGGCATGAACGAAACGCCATGCCGGACCGCCAGCTTTACGTAATTGGGACGCAGGTCGCTCCGCTGTTCCAGAATCGCGGGGCGTTTGCCCTGGTACTTCCGCTGGAGAGCCGCGCTGCCCGGCCCCTCTGCGGTGCTGTGACAATCGCTGCACCATTTGTCGAAGATCTTCTCACCCGCCGACCGCGTAGGTTCCGCCGGAGGGGCGGCGTCCGACGAAGCGCGCGCCTGCAGCGGCGCGCATCCGACCGGAGCTGCGGCCAGGATGGCGCTGGCCGCAACAGCGAGGCCACGCTGGAGTCGAAAACCCTTCATTTGCCGTCTCCAACTGCGCCGTGATCTCGGCTGAAGCGTCGTCAGGTCCGCCGCCTGACAAGGCTGGCCGGTCCAGGACTAAAAAGGAGTCAAAGTCTCAGAATCTGAAGCCGAGGATCCACCCCGAAAGACGCCTGGCAGGCGACGAAAATCTCAACCGCGATGCTAGAGGGCCCAAGAGAGCAAGATAGGGGGCGGAATTCTTTTCGTCTTTGTCCTGAAGCCGTGAGCCAAAAGTCCGCACCCATGTTCACGCTCACCAATTCCGGCAAGCTGTCGATCGCCTCCATGTCGAGAACCGGGCGATGGCCGTCGGGCCGGTCAAAGGCTCGGATTCAGTGCGACCTGATCCCGACCCCCATCCGCGCAAACTCGGACTGTTTGTCGATGAACTGGTGCTTGAGCGCGCCGGCAATATGCAAAATGAGCAGGCCGATCAGCAGCCAACCGCCTGCCATATGCCAGCTGACGAGTTCCTCACTCAGCTTGTTCTGCGGCGCGACCCCGCCCGGCTCCTCGCCGATCGCCTCGATGGGAGCGATCGATGGCAGTGGAATCAGGTTCCAAACCGTGATGCCCGGCGGCGGCCCTGGCGGCGGCCCAGGCATGGACCCGGGGGGAGCCGCCCCGGGCTTCATCCCCGGCGGCGCGGCGGGAGGGGCGAATGCAACGGCCTCGCCGCGGGAGCCCGGCGGCGGATGCGCCGAAACGATCGCCCAGCCGGAGAGCGGCATGAGCACCATCGCGGCGTAGAGCAGGAATTGGACGAAGTGCGCCGTGTGGCGCTCCCACGGCGTCATTCCGGCTGGATAGGGCGGCGGCTCGTTGAGCAGCCTCCAGGCTACCCGCGCCACGGTGAGCGCCAGCACCGTCACTCCCGACGAAACGTGCAGTCCCGCAGCCGCCCATTTGATCGCCGGCGGCCAGCTTTTCATGAAGAAGCCGGTGAACAGATTGAAGATGATGAAGGCGGCGATCGCCCAGTGCAGAACAATCGCGACCCGCGTGTAGCGATCGCGCGGAGCGGCCGAACCGTCGTTTTGGTGGGGCATTACCGATGCAGTACCGAAAGATGAGGTGGTCATGCCTGAACCCCACTAGGTTTGGTCCGTCCGGCGGTCGTCATCGTGTTCGCCTCCGCCATAATTTCCGGAGGCCCCAGCTGCAGCGTTGTCAGGTTTTCTGCCTGACAACGCCGGCCGGTTTAGCGGCTAAGGCGTCAGAGCCTTAGTACTTGGCGGTGAGGATCACCCCGAAGGTCCGCGGATCGCTCAGGTTGGGTTCGCCTGCGGTTAGGATGGGCGGACCGCCAGTCTGGGGGGAGGCATAATTGACGCTGTAGGTGTCCGGAATGAATCGGGTGTCGGCGATATTCCGGACGTAGGCGGAGATCGAGTAGTGGGGTCCGAACAACAGGGTCGCGACGAAGTCTCCGACGGCCTCGTTCGGGACGTGGTCAAAGGGTTCGACGCCTGCCGCCTGCCAAGCTACGGGGATGGACGCGGTGTCGTGAGCCGTGAAGAAGTGAACGTCGCCGTGCAGCAGCAGAGTGTTGTCACCGATGGGAATGCGATGGTCATAGGCCACGCTGCCCTGGAACGGGGCCACCTTGGGGACGACCTTCGTGGAGAACAGGGTGTTTGGGTCAAAGCCAGGTACTTGAGCGAAGTTGCCAAACCGGGCGTTGGTATAGGACCCGTTGGCGGTGATCGTGCCGTTGTCCCAGGGGCGCGCGATCACTTCCAATTCCGCGCCGTAGGACTTCATTGGCGAGACGAGCGTTTCGAAAGTCGGAAACGACGCACTGGGCGTGACGTTTTCCCCAACGGTCTGGAAGCCCGCATAGTCGTTGAAATAGACGTCGCCGTTCACCTGCAGGCGGTTGTCCAAGAACCGGTTCTTCGAACCGAGCTCATAGGCCGTCAGGGTTTCAGCCTTCAGCGCTTGCACTTCGGGCTGGTTGGAAGAGTCCGTGGTGATGGTGACGTCGCCGGGTGAGGCGCCGGTGGAGATCATCGCATACAGCAGATTGCGCGGGGTCAGATCGTGCTCCAGCCGCACCTTATAGGTGAGATTGCTGAAGTCCCGCGTGCCCTGAGCGGGGGCCAGCGATAGGGGCGCGCCCTGAAAGGCCGAGTAAACCTCGGAATTGATAACCTGGGTGTGGTCGTAGCGGAGTCCCCCAGTCAGGCGGGTGTCGGGCGCGAAGGCATAGGTGGCTTCGGCGAAGCCGCCTTCAGCGGTGGTGGATTTGGTCGTGGCCGACTGGAATAGGTATCCTGGCATGAAGCCCAGGGGCGGGAGCGGAGTCTGGCTATAAAGGTTGTCCGAGTTGCTGAGGCTGTTGTCGTAGTACAGGAACCCGGCCTGCCATTTGAGCTTCGCATCGTTGTCCGTATTACGAATCCGCAGTTCTTGGGTCATGAACCGGTCGGTCGGTGTTTTGACCGTCTGGACGGCGTCTAGGCCGGCGCTATGCACAGTGACGCCCGCGTTCTGGTACCAGGTGCGATAGGCCGGGATGTAGGTGATCGCCACCGGCCCGAGGTTCAGATTGAAGTTGCCCCAATACTGATGGAAGTTGTTTTCGCTCGGCGGCGGCACCGGCTGCGAGGTGTATTTAAAGGCGCCCGCGTTGCCCTGACTGGGGTACGTCGACTGGGGGTCGATCGATATGCCCCCCGTATGGTTCACGTTGTACTCCTGCGCATAGCCAAGCAGGGCTGAGAAATTGTCGGTCGGGGTCCAAAGCACCTTGACCCTGGTGTCCGCGGACGCGACGGCGCCCCCATCGGCCGAATAGTAGCCGTCCCGCTCGTACTCGTTGCCTGACAGCCGCACCGCCAGCTTGTCCTGAATGAGCGGGACGTTCACGTCGCCGGTCACGTGACGCAGGTCATAGTTGCCGTATTCCGCGGTGACTTGGCCGCTGAGCGCCGTGGTGTTGGGATCGCCGGTGTGGATGGCGACCACGCCCGCCGTCGCGCTGCGGCCGTAGAGCGTGCCCTGCGGCCCGCGCAGGACCTCGACGCGGTCGAGGTCGTAGCTGCCGCCGATGCCGTTATAGACGTCGTCCACATAGATGGCCGCCGACGCGGCGGTGGTGATGGCGCTGCCGCCGGCGCCGGTGTTGGACGGCACGCCGCGGATGACCAGGCTCGTGGCCGGGTTGTCCGAGCCGAGGCCTTGGATGCCCGTGTTCACCCCGTTGGCGGCCCCGCCGCTGATTCCGGGCACGTCCTCGATGATGTCGGCCAGCTGGTAGCGGCCCTGGGTGAGCATGTCCTTACCGGACCTGACGCTGACCGAAGCGGCCGTCTTCTGGGCCGTGCTGGTGCGGTGCTCGGCGGTGACCACCACCTCTTGCAGCACCTGAGGCTGAGCCGCCGCCGGGGCGGGAGCGTTCTGGGCGAACGCCGGATGAGCGACGACGGCGCACCCCAGCAGCGTGGTCGACAACAGAAATTGAATTCGTTTCATGTATTTCCCCTCTATGCCTGCCTTTGTGCAGGCGAGTTTATGGACCTTCGAAGGATTGCTAAGCGGGTCCCCCGGAGCGCGCGTCTCGACGCTTTAGCTCTCGCGGAATTCGCCCGAAGCCCCCCCCTGCTTCGGTAAACGGAAGATAACCAAGCCCTGACGTAATAACCGATTCCAACGGGCTTAGGGCCACTCCTAGCAGATGTTAGAGAGCAACCGAAAGCAAGAAAGGGGCCTCAATTCTGCTCGCCCTGGCGGAGCGGGCCTTCTCCGACTCGGGAGCGACGGTGAGCTGCCAGACAACCGGTCGCTTTTCACGGTAGGCTTGATCCTCCTGGCCGAGCAGTTTTCCGGCGGATATTCCAGAGCTCCGTTTTCAACTGGGCAAGACGCCTTCGCGCCCGGCCAGTTCAATCAGCAAAGCCTCTCGTTCCTGAGGCGTGTTCGCGCCGGGCCCTTGGGCGTGCGATCCTTTCTCGCCGCGAAGCGTTGGGTCCCATGATGGCGCGGCGTCGATCTTGCTGGAATGGGATGTGACGCTCCGGCGTCTGTCCCATTCTGGATCACCAAGGCCATGACTGCGCGCCATCAGTTTTCCCGAACCGCCCTCGAGTTGATCATGCGCTTCGAGGGATTTCGTCCCAGGGCGGCCCGTCTTGCCGATGGGCGCTGGACCATCGGCTATGGGCACACGCAGACGGCGCGCGAGGGCGCCGCGGTTTCGCAGGACGATGCTGAAGCCCTGCTGCTCTATGACCTGCGCCCGATCGCGGCGCTGGTGAACGAGCTGGCCTATACCCCCCTGACACAGAACCAGTTCGACGCGCTGGTCGCGTTTGCTTACGGCATCGGTCTGGATAATTTCCGGCGCTCGGCGGTGTTGCGACATGTGAATGAAGGCAACCTGATCCAGGCCGCTTGCGCGATCGAGATGTGGCGCAAAGCCGATTTCGAGGGCGAGCGGATTGTGGTGGACGCCCTGGTGCGCCGCCGGGCGGCCGAAAAAACCCTGTTTCTCACCCCTGAGGACGGATGGATTCCCGCGCCGTCGCCGATTCTGCGCGCACGGGTGGACTATGACGTGGGCTACGCCCTGCCGAAGGCCTCTACCGAGCTGGAGAGCGCCATGAGCGGGGACGTGGCCGAGGCGCACCGGCCGCAGGCCGCCCCGCCGGAAACCGCTCCGGCCAGCCTGGCGGCGGCCGAGGCGGTGAAGGCGCGCCTGAACGAGATCCTGCCGGAAACAGCACAGGCGCCCGTGACGGCCGGGTCCATGGTCGCGCCGGCTATTCCTCAGCAGATGATCGCTGAACCGGTGATCTCCGCACCTTTGCCTGTCGAGTCTGCGCCTGTCGAGGCTCAGCCTGTGGTCGGGCCGGACGAGCCGCCCCGGACGGCCGCCTTGGCAGAGGCTGTGGCCTCACCGTCCTATCTGGCCGCCCCGGCCTTGTTTGGCGCGATATTTGGGACGCAGGCTGCCACGCCGGCGCCTGCGGCGACGCTCGAATTAACGGTGGATCCGACGCCTGAATCGGCTCCGCCCCAACCGCTGACCGAACCGTCGCTGTCGCACGACAAGCATTTCGACATTCCTGAGCGCGATCCGGAGGATCTATCGCGGCGCGTGGTGTGGCGCGAGGCGCCCATGGAGACGGAGGCGTCGCGCCTGCTGGGCGACGGGCTCAGCGGCGTCTCGCCGCTGTGGCTGATGGCTCTGTTCCTGGCGGGACTGGCGGTGTTCGCCGGCGGCATAGTTTGGGGAATGAGCACCAAGGGGACAGGTGTGGCGAGCTGGATCCTGGGCCTGATCGGCATTCTGTGCGTGGTCAGCGCGGTCTACGTCTATCTGGAACGCCTGGGCGAACGGGAAGACTAGGTTTGTCCCATTTTGGGGACAGGGTTTGGGACTGGTGTTTCGCGCTTGAATCGGGTTGAAAGGCGGCCATGAAAACCGCCCGCATTTCTTCCGGTTCGAGCTTTGAGGCTGTCGCCGGCTATTCCCGCGCCATTGTGGTGGAGCACGACGGCTACGCCGAGGTGCTGATCTCGGGCGTTACCGGGTTCAACTACCAGACCATGACCATTGAACCGGACGCCGAAGCTCAGGCGCGCCAGTGCTTCGCCAACATCGCCAAGGTGTTGGAGCAGGCCGGCGGCGGGCTGGAGCATGTGGTGCGCGTGCGCTATCTGCTGACCGATCCGTCCCAGTTCGAAGCCCTGGCGCCGATCTTCGGCCAGCACCTGGGCGAAGCACGACCCGCGGCCACCGCTATCGTGTGCGGCTTGGTGGACGACCGCATGAAACTGGAAATCGAGATCGACGCGCGTATTGCGCGTTAGAACCTCCCCTCTGCTCGCGCCTTATTCTAGGGTGTGCGCCAAAGGAGGCCCTTCATGTCCAATCCCATCGCCACTCCCCTGGTCGAAGACGTTGATACCGGAGAGCTGGACGGGCTGATCCGCCTGCACACGCACCCGGACGGCGCCGTCACCGTCACCCTCAACAAGCCGGTCATGTCGGGCGCCACGGCTGCGGCCCTGACCGAAGCCTTCGAGACTCTGCACGGCGCGGACCACGTGCGCATCGTGTTCATCAGAGGGCCCGGCGGCGCGTTCTGCGCGGGCCTCGACCATGCGCGCTTCAAGGTTGCCGCTACCGACTGGAGCGAGGCGGACCTGAGGAACGAGGGGGAGCTTCTGGCGGGCATGCTTAAGGCCCTAACGGCTGTGCCGGCGCTGACCGTGGCGCTGGTTCAGGGCGAGGCGGTCGGCATGGGCGTGGGCCTTGCGGCCGCCTGCGACCTGGCCGTCGCCACGCGCGACGCCCGTTTTGCGCTCAGCGAAGCGACCACGGGCGCGGCGGGATGGCTGGCGGCGCCCTTCGTGGTCAACGCCATCGGCCCGCGCCAGGCCAAGGCCTTGTTCGCAACCGGGCGCGTCTTCGACGCGGCCTATGCGGAGAGGATCGGCCTGGTGCAGGAGCTGGTGGAGGACGCCGACGGCCTTAACGCCGCGGCCGAGCGCCTGACCGAGCAGGCCCTAGCGACGGGGCCGGCTGCGGTGGCCGAAAGCAAGCGTATGGTGTGGGACGTGTGGGACAAGGTCCAGGACCATGCTCTGATCCGTGAGATCGCCCACAGGTTCGCGCAAAGCCGCTTCAGCGAGGAGGGACGCGAGGGCCTGACCGCCGTGCTGGAAGGCCGCAGGCCGAACTGGACCGCGGACTGATCCGTGGGCCTCAACCTGATCAAGCTGTGCGTGGGCTGCGACACGGTTGAGGCGCTTGTGGAATGGCATGACGCCCACCGCGCCGGCCAGCCTTGGATCTTGCACACGCGCCAGACGCCCAAGCGCGCGGCCGAATTGATCGATGGTGGGTCGGTCTATCGGGTGTTCAAGGGCGTGGTGCTGTGCCGCCAGCGCATCTTGGCTATCGATACTGTGGGGGGCGGCCAGGACGCCCGCTGCCACATCGCCCTCGATCCCGAGATCGTCCTGACCCAGCCCACGCCGCGACGGGCTTTCCAGGGCTGGCGTTATCTGGAAGCCAAGGACGCGCCGGACGACCTGGCGACGGCGGGCGCGGACGGCGCCTTGCCCCAGGCCCTGGCCGGAAAGCTGCGCGAGCTGGGCGCGTGGTGAGAGTCTAAACCGCCCGGTTGTCGATCAGCCGCGTCTTGCCGAGGCGCACGGCCGCGAGGACGCGGGCGGGGGCGGCGCCGATGGGGCCGGGGCCCAGGCGCGAGAGGTCCTCGGCGTGTCGCGCCTGCACATACTCCAGGACATCGAACCCCGCAGACATCAGCGCCTCGGCGGCCTCTGCTTCGGCGGCCGCGACCGGCTCGCCCTGCGCCAAGACGCGTGCGAGATTGAGCAGCACCCTGTTGAGGTTGGCCGCGATCTCACGCTCAGGGGGCGTCAGGTAGGCGTTGCGGGAGGACAGGGCCAGGCCGTCGGGGGCGCGAACGGTGGGCGCGCCGATGATCCGCGTCGGCAGGTCCAGGTCGCGGGCCAGGCGCTTGATCACCTGGAGCTGCTGGTAGTCCTTCTCGCCGAACACCGCCACGTCGGGCCGGGCCTGGATCAGGAGCTTGGCCACCACCGTGGCCACGCCCGAGAAGTGGCTTGGGCGGTTCTCGCCTTCCAGAGGCGCCGATACGCCAGAGACGGTGATGGTGGTGGAAAAGCCTGGCGGATAAATCTGGTCCGGCGTGGGCGCGAACAGCAGATCACACCCGGCGCCAGCCAAGAGGGCGGCGTCCTGGGCCTCGCTGCGCGGATAGGCCTCAAAGTCCTCACCCGGCGCGAACTGCGTTGGATTGACGAAGAGGCTGGCGATGACCCGGTCCGCCCGCGCCCTGGCTTGGGCGATGAGGGACAGATGGCCTTCGTGCAGGGCCCCCATGGTGGGGACAAGGCCGATTCGTTGGCCCTCGGCGCGCCAGGCGTCGAGCCTGCGGCGCAGGTCCGGTACGGTGCGGACAATGGGCAAGGCGGCGTCCATGCAGGCTTATGACCGGAGCCAGCGGCGGCCGTCCAGTGTGGCGATTCAGAAATTCGCCTGCGGCTTGTGGAGCGCGCGGAGCGAATTTCTGAATCTACAGCACACTAGAAATATATGATTCTAGTGTGCTTTTTTGAATCTGAAGTTCGCTCCGAGGCTAACCCACTGTGCAGGTGAACTTCAGATCCAGCACACTAGCGGATTTGCGCGCCCGCTTAGCTGTTAGTGTTTCGTTAAGTCGCGTTGACGTGGCCCGCGCTCCCGTGTCTGGTCGAGCTCAGGAACGGTCAAGGGCGACCGCCCGGCGACCCGAGTGCATGGAGTTCAATCGTGGCCGAAGCGCGCGTGATCGTCGTGGGCAACGAGAAGGGCGGGGCGGGCAAGTCCACCATAGCCATTCATCTGGTCACCGCCTTGCTGCACGCTGGCGCTAAGGTGGCGGTGATCGACCTGGATCTGCGCCAGCAATCCATGAACCGCTTCCTGTCCAACCGGCGCACTTGGGCGCAAGCGTCCGGCGCCAAGGTGCCCGAGCCAACGACGCCCACCGGCGAGGCGGCGGAGCTGCTGCTGCAGACGCCGGTGGATGAACAACCGAGCCGCTTCGAGGACCTGCTGCGGGAGGCGGCGGCGCAGGCCCAGTTTGTGGTGATCGACACGCCAGGCGCCGACACGGCCCTGGCGCGGCGCGCGCACCAGGACGCGGACGTGATCGTCACGCCCATGAACGACAGCTTCGTGGACTTCGACATGCTGGGCCAAATCGACCCCGTGACGCTCGATCTGAAGAAACCCAGTCTCTATTCCGAAGCGGTGTGGGAGGCCCGCAAGATCCGCGCGATGTCCACGCGCCGCTCGATTGACTGGATCGTACTGCGCAACCGCCTGGCTACCACCGAGGCCCGCAACCGACGTCGATTGGACGAAAGGGTGCAAGCCTTAAGCCGGCGGGTGGGCTTTCGCATCGGGCCGGGTCTGCGCGACCGGGTGATCTATCGCGAACTGTTTCCGTTCGGCCTGACGGTGGCGGACCTTTCGCCGCAGGTGCGCCCGGCGCCGGTGTCCCTGACCCACGTCGCGGCGCGCCAGGAGCTGCGGTCGCTGATGCAGTGCCTGGGCTTGGCGCAAGGCGACGCCCCAGACATTCCGATCATGGACGCCGAAGAGGAGGCGGACGAGCCCAGCCTGGCCGTTTCGTGACCGCCGCTTGAGCCTGATCCTTGTCCTGGTCGGCCTGTTGCTCGCATATGTCGGGTGGAAATCCTCGGCGCCTATTCGCGCCGGAGGCTGGCGGGTGGGCGCAGGCCTTCTGGCGCTGCTGCTGGTGGTGGTCGGGATCATCCTGGCGCTTCGCGGCGACGAGTGGGTCGGCCTGCCGGTAACGGCGGCGGGTCTGGTCATGGCTCTGCTGGGGCGCTCTAAGCGGGGCGCACGTCAGCGCGACAAGGCCTCTATGGCGACGCAGGCCGAGGCCATGAGCGTGGTGGAGGCGCGGTCGATCCTGGGCGTGGACGAAGACGCTGACCCCGAGCGGATCAAGGCGGCCTATATGCGACTTATGAAACGCAATCACCCTGACCAGGGCGGAACGTCGGGCCTGGCGTCAAAGCTCAACGCGGCGCGGGATCGTCTGCTGGCTGGCCGTTGAGGGCAAGGCGAAGGTGAAAATCAGCCCGGCCCCAAGGTGAGGCAGTCCGCGCCCCTGGCCTTGATGGTTTCACAGGTTTCCCTGGCCCGGCCAGCGGACAGGCCCGCGAAACGCACACGGTAGTTGCCGGCGGAACGGTCGACGCGGCCATGGGCGGCTTTGAGCACGGCGGCGAACTTCGCGTTCAGCTTGCCGAGTTCCTCCCGCGCCAGACGCCGGTCCCTATAGGAGCCGAGCTGGACTTGCCAGGCTCCGCCGGTCGCCAGCTCAAGGCGCCCGCGGGCGCCGCGGGCCTGCTGGACCGCGGGCTCCGGCGGATTGGGAACGGGCGTGGAAGCGGTCACATTGGCGACCGGCGCTGGTGCGGCTGTGGCCTGAGGGGCCTGCGAACCGCGCAGATTATTTTCAGCGACCACGATCTTCAGACTCGCTTGTTCGCCGTCGCCCTGTTCAGTGGAGGGACGCACCAAAGGCCCGATCGGCGCCGGCTCGGACAGGTTCTGCGCGATGGTGGTCGTCTCCCCATGATCGCGCTTGCGCAGCACGGTGAAGCCAGTCTCGAGCAGGTCCGCCACATGGGAATCCCGGGCGGCCACGGAATTGCCGCCCATGACCACCGCGATCAGACGGCGGTTGTCGCGTACGGCGGAGGCGGCGAGGTTGTAGCCCGAGGCGCTGGTGAAGCCGGTCTTGATGCCATCCACCCCCGGCATCTTGCCCAGCAGTCCATTGTGGTTGGCGGTGGCGCGGCCGCGCCAGACGAACTCTCTGCGGCCGAACAGGGTATAATATTGCGGATAGTCGCGCATGACCGCGCGCGACAGAATCGCAATGTCGCGGGCGGTGGTCAGTTGGCGCGTGTCGGGCAGGCCGTTCGCGTTGACGAAATGCGAGTTGTTCATGCCCAACTCCTGGGCCTTCAACGTCATCATGGCGGCGAACCGGCTTTCGCTGCCGCCGATCTTCTCGGCGATGGCCACGGCCATGTCATTGGCCGACATCACCGCCATCGCGTTCATGGCGTCGGTCACGCTGATTGTCTGACCCGCGCGCAGGCCCAGCTTCGTAGGAGCCTGGGCGGCCGCGCGGGGTGATACGGTGATCAATTCGTTGGGCGAAAGCCGGCCGTTCGCCAGGGCCTCGAAGGCCAGATACAGCGTCATGACCTTGGTGATTGAGGCCGGATAGCGCGGGCTGTCGGCTTCATGAGCGTAGAGCACCTCGCCGGTTTTGGCGTCGACCACGATCGCCGCATACTTCGGCTGGGAGGTGAAGAAGGGAATCTGGGCCCGGACCGCCTGGGCCGGAGCCATCGTCAGAAACGCTACAAAAAGTGCGTTAACTACGCGGCAAGCGAACTTTTGCATCAGCCGGCATCCGTCGGGAGCTGCAGCGGCCTGGCGCCGCCGTACAAGCCTATAGCATGACGTTACAGGCCTTTCGCCAAAGTAAACAACTGGTGAGCGAGACGCGCCGCCGCAGTTTGACAACCTTCGCAGTTGCGATTGTGCACCGCACAATTTTTTCTTGACCCCGGAGGCAAGTTCGCCTATTGAGACGCTGCGACGCACGGACTGCCTTGAACTTTTCGCCGCGTACGTCACCCGAACTCGCCTTATTGAGGAGATCCCGATGGCGACAGCAGCTGAAACAGCAAAGGCGACCGCCGAGCGGTTTGCCGAGACCGGCAATCAGGTTTTCAAGGAAAACGTTGAGAAATCCATGGCAGCTTTCACCGACATCAACACCCAAGCCAAGCGCAACTTGGAAGCCGTCGTGGCTTCGGTGACCGCGGCGACCAAGGGTGCGGAAACCCTGGGCGCCCAGGCCATGGCCTTCTCCAAGAAGTCCGTGGAAGACCAAGTGGCCGCCGCAAAGACCTTGAGCAGCGCCAAGAGCCTGCAGGAAGCGGTGGAGCTGCAAACCACCTTCGCCAAGACGTCGCTGGACGCCTATCTGGCCGAGTTGAACAAGTGGTCCGACATCGTGTCCGGTTCGGTGCGCGAATCGCTCCGCCCGATCAATGAACGGGTCAGCGCCGCGGTCGAGCAGTTCCAGAGCGCCCGATAAGTTTACCCGCCCGCGTACAGTTTGGGCGTTTTGCGTAGGGGCTCGGAACGGCGACGTTCCGGGCCCCTTTTGCATTGGTCCCAGCGCGCAGCGCAGCTTTGGCGGCAGGTGAAGGTCGTCAAAGCAGGCCCTTGCGCGTTTTAGTCTCGCGCCTGCGGCATAGAGCCCTTTCAAATGCGCCGCGATTCCATATCTAATCAGCGAACCGGACAGTTCGTTCGGCGCAGCGGATCAAGGGCGTTAGATGGCTGAGCGCAAGCCAGGCAGGATTGGCGAGGATATTGGAACCGGCGCCGGCTCTGCTGTGGTCACGCAGGCCAAGCCAAAAACTCAGAAGCCGTCTTTATACCGAGTCCTGCTGCTAAACGACGATTATACGCCGATGGAGTTCGTCGTTTACGTGCTTGAGCGGTTTTTCAACAAATCGCGGGAAGATGCGACTCGTATCATGCTGCATGTGCATCAGCACGGCGTGGGTGTGTGCGGCGTGTTTACCTATGAGGTGGCTGAGACGAAAGTTGCGCAGGTGATCGACACGGCTCGTCGACACCAGCATCCGCTGCAGTGCACTATGGAAAAGGATTGAGAGGTCGCTCTTGCCATCTTTCTCGAGAAATCTGGAAGACACTCTGCACAAGGCGGTCAAGTTCGCTAACGACCGTAAGCACGAGTACGCCACTCTTGAGCATCTGCTGCTTTCCCTCGCCGACGACACGGACGCCAAGGGCGTCATGCTGGCCTGCGACGTGGATCTGGCGGTCCTGAAGAAAAACGTCCTCAACTACCTGGACACGGAGCTTAAGTCCCTGGTCGTGGACGACGGCGAGGACGCCAAGCCGACCGCGGGCTTCCAGCGGGTGATCCAGCGTGCGGTCATCCACGTGCAGTCATCCGGCCGCGAGGAGGTGACCGGCGCCAATGTCCTGGTGGCCATCTTCTCGGAGCGGGAAAGCCACGCCGCCTACTTCCTGCAAGAGCAGGACATGACGCGCTACGATGCGGTGAACTTCATCGCCCACGGCATCGCCAAGAAGGCGGGGGCTTCGGAGACGCGCGCGGTCAAGGGCGCGACCGAGCAGGACGCCGAGGAAAA
>PLRV01000055.1:0-60828 GCA_003164925.1 Caulobacteraceae bacterium | reverse complement strand
CCCCTTCTGGTGGGTGAACCGGGCGTGGGCAAGACCGCCATCGCGGAGGGTCTGGCGCGTAAGATCGTCAACCACCAGGTGCCCGACGTCCTAGCCGGCGCCACGATCTTTTCGCTGGACATGGGCGCGCTCCTGGCCGGCACCCGCTACCGGGGGGACTTCGAGGAACGGGTCAAGCAGGTGGTCAAGGAGTTGGAGAACCACCCCAACGCCATCCTGTTCATCGACGAGATTCACACCGTGATCGGTGCGGGCGCGACGTCTGGCGGGGCGATGGACGCCTCCAACCTTCTCAAGCCGGCCCTAGCGTCCGGCTCCCTGCGGTGCATGGGCTCGACCACCTACAAAGAGTTTCGCCAACACTTCGAAAAGGACCGCGCCCTGGTGCGCCGGTTCCAGAAGATTGACGTGAATGAGCCGACCGTCGAGGACACCATCAAGATCCTCAAGGGCCTGAAAACCTACTACGAGGACTTCCACAAGCTGAAGTACACGGCCGAGGCGCTGAAGGTCGCGGTGGAGCTGTCGGCCAAATACATCACCGACCGCAAGCTGCCGGACAAGGCGATCGACATCATCGACGAGGCGGGCGCATCGCAGATGCTGCTGCCGGAGAGCAAGCGCAAGAAGACCATCGGGGTAAAGGAGGTCGAGGCCGTGGTGGCCAAGATCGCGCGCATCCCGCCCAAGTCGGTGTCCAAGTCCGACGCCGAATCGCTGAGGCAACTCGAGGCGGACCTGAAGCGGGTGGTGTTCGGCCAGGACGACGCGATCCTCCAGTTGTCGGCGGCGATGAAGATGGCTCGCGCCGGCCTGCGCGACGCCCACAAGCCTATCGGCTGCTACCTGTTCTCGGGTCCTACCGGCACCGGCAAGACCGAAACCGCAAAGCAGTTGGCCCAAACCCTGGGCATCGAGATGCTGCGCTTCGACATGTCCGAATATATGGAGCGGCACACCGTCTCGCGGCTGATCGGCGCGCCTCCTGGCTATGTTGGCCATGACCAGGGCGGCCTTCTGACCGACGCCGTGGATCAGCACCCTCACGCGGTGGTGCTGCTCGACGAGATCGAGAAGGCGCATCCGGACGTCTACAACATCCTGTTGCAGGTCATGGACCACGGGGTGCTGACCGACGCCGTGGGCAAGAAGGTCGACTTCCGCAACATCATACTGATCATGACCACCAACGCCGGCGCGGCGGACGCTCAGCGGCATTCCATCGGTTTTGGTCGTGGCCGTGCGGCGGACGAGGAGAGCGAGGCCATCAAGCGGGTGTTCTCGCCGGAGTTCCGCAACCGCCTGGACGCGGTGGTGGCCTTCAAGGGCCTGACGCAGGAGATCATTCGCCAGGTGGTGCAGAAGTTCATCATGCAACTGGAGGCCCAACTGGCCGACCGCCACGTGACGATCGAGACCACCGAAGAGGCGACCGACTGGTTGGCCAAAAATGGCTTCGACGAACTATACGGCGCCCGGCCCCTGGCCCGGGTGATCCAGGAGCATATCAAGAAGCCGCTGGCGGACGAAATCCTGTTCGGACGCCTGATCCGCGGGGGCCATGTGAAAGTCGAACTGGTGGACGGCAAGCTAGCCTTCCGAATCGATGCCGATGGTGAATCCGGTCAGGATGCAGCTATTCCCGAGGAGCCCGCTCTGGCGGAATAACGCTGCGCTATCAATCGTCGGAAGACGCCAAGCCCGGTCGGTTCGCCCCGATCGGGCTTTTCCGTATCGGGGCCCGTCCTAATCGATCATCGCCGCAATGCGCCGAGCCAGATCAGCCAGTTCGTTGGTATCGGCCATCCCGCCCTCGCCGTGGGCGCGCAGGGGCTGCCCAGCCCAGCGTGGAATGATGTGGAAGTGCAGGTGAAACACGCTCTGCCCGGCCGCGGCGCCGTTGAACTGGGTAATGACGATCCCATCGGGATCGAGCGCCGCGCGCACGGCCTTGGCCAGACGCTGCACGCCGAGAATCATGTGCGACAGGACGTCAGTTTCGACGTCTAAGATATTGAGAGCCTTGGATTCCTTGGAGATCACCAAGAGATGACCGCGCGACTGGGGAAAAACGTCCATGAAGGCCAGGACGTGGCCGTCCTCGAAAACCTTCGCGGCAGGAATATCGCCTCTGAGAATCTTGGCGAAAACGTTGTCGCCGTCGTACTGGCCATCGATGCTCATCGCGCAAGGCTCCTGTCCTGAACATTGCTTAGCAAACGCCGCCCCGCGGCGGGAGGCGCTAACCGACCTGGGGCCGCCGCCTAGGCGCTCTTCTCCACAGGAGATGTGGTCGCACGCTACATCTTGGGTTAACGGCGCGTTTACACACTAGGAATCGATGACTAACCTTCCCTATCAAGCCTTGGAGTTCGATTCGGATGTCATCGGGCGCGCCCTGGTCAGTGAAGGGAATCGATCCGAAAGCGCGTGAGATCGCGAAGGATCTCGCTCGCCGTTCCGGGATGACTCTCGGCGAGTGGCTCAATCAGATGATTCTCGACGACAGCGAGCCGGCGCCGGAGCCGGGCCGCCGTCCGATGGCGTCAGCCTCGCCCCAGGCCCTTTCGACGGCCTATGCGGCCCCGGGAGGGCGGCTTGAAGCGGCTCCGGCGCAAGCGGACGAGTTGGATCGCGTGATCGAGAGCCTGGAACGGCTGACGGCGCGCATCGAGACGGCCGAACATCGCTCGACCCTGGCCATCAGCGGCATCGACCAGTCAGTGCTCGGCGTGTTGGCGAGGATGGAGACCGCCGAACGCGAACAGGTCCAGGTGGCGGCCCGCTTCGAAGGCGCGCTGGACGAGGTGCGCATCGATCAGGCGCGCGCCGCGGAGCGCCTGCGCCGCATTGAGCAGGAATCGACGGGCCACCGCTCCGCCGAGGCGATGAGGGCTCTGGAATCGGCGCTGAACAAGGTGGCCGGCCACCTGTACGAAGGCGAAACCCGCACCCGCGAGGCCATCGGCGTTCTTCGGCGCGACATGGACCAATTGGCGCTGAAGGCGTCTACGGCCGACACCGGCGCGCAGGTTCTGGTTGACGCCGTCGTCGCGCGCATCGCTGAGCGCCTCGAGCGCGCCGAAGCCGGCTCCGTCGAAGCGATGCGCGGCCTGGAAGGCTCCTTTGCGAGCCTGGACAATCGGCTGCGCGGAGCCGAGGCCCAACTTGATAACGGTTCTTCTCAACAGCGTCTGGAGCAACTGGCCCGCGATCTGTCCGACAAGGTCGAACAGGCGCGGCTGGACATGGCTGACCAGATAAAGGCAGCCGCCGATGGTCGCATCGATAAGCTCGACCGGAGCTTGCGTGAAATGTCGGCCCATGTTCAGGCTGCCGGGCAGAAATCCACGCAGGCGGTCGAGCGGATGGGGCAGGAGGTCCTGCAAATGGCCGATACCCTCAACCAGAAGGTACAGGCCTCAGAGCAGCGCGGCGCCGAGGCCATGGATCAGATTGGCGCCGAGGTCCAACGGGTCGCCAACGCCGTAGAACAGAAGCTGCGGCGCGCTGACGGCGCTCAGGCCGAAGCCCTTGAGAAGCTGGGTGGAGAAATTGCGCGCATCACCGAGCGGCTGGCCGAAAGGATCGCTAGCGCCGAACGGCGGTCTGCCCAGGCCATAGATGACGTCGGCGAGCAGATGGCGCGCGTGACGGAGCGAATTAACCAGCGCCAGGAGCGCGCCTCCACTGATCTGCTCGACCGGATGCGTCAAAGTGAGGAGCGCACGGCCCGCTTGCTGGAAGAGGCGCGCGAGCGGATCGACCGCCGTCTGACCGACACGCAAAAAGGCCTGGCGGACCCGGCGCGGACCATAACCTCACCGCCTACCGCGCCGGCGCGGGCAGACTCTGCGCCGCCGGTCGTTCAGCAGGATCCCTTCGCCGGCACCCCGTTCGCAGAGGGATACGACCCCTTCGCTTCGGCGCCCTTCTCCGAACGTCCTTCGACATCGCGCTCCGGGCCGGCTGCGGGCGAGTCCGCTCCTATGCCTTCCGAGCCCGACGATTTCCGAGGGGCGGATTTCATCGCCCATGAATTCAGAGCCAATGAATTCAGGGGCAATGAATTTGAAGATGAGCACTTCGCGTCTGCGCCGTATGGCGCTTCAGCTGCGGCTGAACCCTTTCCTGCAGCGTTCCCCAGCGAACAGGACCCTCCGGCCTTCGCCGCCGAGGACTTCGACGCAGCTCAAGCCTTCTCGCACGACGCCTCTGCGTACGAACCCATTGGGGCAACGGAGCCCGAGCCGGCCGCTCCCGCCGCCGATTTCGATTCTGCGGCGACGCGCAGCGCTTCCACGCGAGAACTGATCGCGGCCGCGCGCGCCGCGGCGCGCCAGGCGTCCCAGCCTCCGGAAAAGGAAGCCAAGGCCAATGCGGGCGGCGGCGGGCCCTTTGGTCGGTTCGGCAAGAAGAGGGACAACAGCGTGCGCAACGCGCTGCTGGCGTCCGGCGCTGTAGCCTTGCTCGGCGTGTCCGCCGCCAGCTATGTGCTGTACCGCCCAGACCTTATTGCCGGTTGGTCAAAGGGCGCCGACAAGGGCAGTTCCGCGCCTCACACGTCAATTTCCGCCCTGCCTGCGGCGCCTGCGCCGGACAGCGGGCCAATCGCAGCCAACCTGACCACGGATATGGCTCCGCCGACGCAGGATAATGGGGTCGGCGCGGCTGCGGTTTCGAATGACGATTCGGACCTGTACAACCAGGCCAAGGACAAGATCAAAGCCAACGACCCGTCCGGCCTAGATATGATGCGCAAGGCGGCCAATCTCGGTTACGCTCCCGCGCAATTCTATCTGGCCAAGCTCTACGAGGACGGTGACGCCGGCGTGAAGAAGGACCCGGTCGAGGCGCGACGCTGGACCGAGCGCGCGGCCACTGGCGGCGATCCCAAGGCCATGCACAACCTCGGCCTCTACTATTTTCACGGAGACGGCGGCGTCAAGAATGTCGCGGTGGCCGCGACCTGGTTCCGGCGCGCGGCGGATCTGGGCTTGGTGGACAGCCAATACAACTTGGCTCAGCTCTATGAGCAGGGCCTGGGCGTGAGCCAGAATCCGGCGGAGGCCTATAAGTGGTTCTTGATCGCCGCCAAGGCCGGCGACGGGGAATCCAAGGCCAGCGCGGAGCGCCTTAAGCAGCAGTTGTCGGTAAGCGCCCAGGACGCCGCAGAGCGCGCGGCCTCGGCGTTCCGCACCGAAAGCGCTGCGCCCGTTCAGACGGCGGCCGCCACCCCCGCGGCGGCGGACGCTAACCTGGCCTTGGCGCAAAAGGCTCTGTCCAAGCTGGGCTACTACAAGGGCCCGACGGACGGCGCCAACTCGCCAGCCTTACGCCTGGCGATCGCGTCCTATCAAAAGACGCTGGGACAGGCGGCGGACGGGACGCTGAACCCCGACCTGATCGCCAAGTTCAACGCCATCACGCTTAAGTCGGATTCTCAAGGCTGAACAGGTCGCTGGCCTCGTCGTAGGCGAAGGCTTCCCCGTAGCGGCCCCAGTTGGTGACCGCTTTCAGCGTCTGGTCGGCGTAATCCTCGGACATGTAGTCCTCCAACTCGTCGCGGAAGCGGCGGGCCGGCGCCTGATGGTTGGGACGTTCGTCCAACACCCGCCGAATGTGGCTGGCGAGGGGCACGAAGGACAGCAGGTGCTGGGAGAAGAGCTGTTTGCGCGCGTCCACGTCGGACACGGCGTACCGGCGGCCGGCGGTGGTCAGGCGAATGCGGTTCCCCTCCAGTTCCACCAGGCGGAAGAGTTGCAGGGTGTCGGCGATGGGGAACAGTTCGTCCGCGTCCAGGCCGACATCGTCCGACAGGGCGTTCAACGCTGCTGAGCCGTTGTGAGGCGCCTCCTGCAGCGTTTCCAACAACCCCGCCAGAGAGTTTGTGGAAACTTCCGGCAGCACCATGCCGATGCCCATGCCCGGGAACAGGCCTTCACGGGCCGGCGCCCCCAGCGCACGCGCGGTCATCAGGCTGTAGAGTTCTTCGACCAGGGCGCGGAAGGCGGGGGACTGGCGATTGCGCGGTTGAGGCAGGTCGATGCGGATTTCCGCGGCGATGCGGCCGGGGTTGGAGGAGAACACCAGCACCCGATCGCACATGAGGACGGCCTCCTCGATGTTGTGCGTGACCATCAGGATGGAACGGATCGGCATGCGCCCTTCACACCAAAGATCCAGAAGGTCGGTACGCAGGGTCTCGGCGGTGAGGACATCCAAGGCCGAGAAGGGCTCGTCCATGAGCAGCAGGGCCGGGCGCACCACCAAGGCGCGGGCGAGGCCCACGCGCTGGCGCATGCCGCCGGACAGTTCCTTGGGATAGGCGTTCTCGAAGCCGTCCAGGCCGATCAAGTCGATCGCCGCCAGGGCCCTTTGACGGCGCTCCTCGGGGGGCACCCGTTTGGCTTCCAGCCCCAACTCCACGTTCTGCTGCACGGTGAGCCAGGGGAACAGTGCGAAGCTTTGGAACACCATGGACAGGCCTTCCGCCGGCCCGTCGATCGGCTGCCCCTGGAACAGGATCTCGCCTTCGCGGGGCTTCAGCAGGCCGGCGATGGAGCGCAGCAGAGTGGATTTGCCCGAGCCCGAGCGGCCCAAAAGGCCGACGATTTCATTGTCCCTGAGCTGTAGGTTGACGTCGTCCAGCACCAGAAGGTCGGCTGCGCCGCCCTTGCGGTAGAAATGCTTGACGTGGCGGATGTCCACCAGTGGTTGGTCGGAGAGAGCTTCGGCCAGCATGGTCGTCTCCTAGTTCAGCCGGAATCGGCGCTCGGCCAGGGCGTACAGTGGCCGCCACAAAGTGCGGTTCAGAGCGATAACGAAAATTGACATCACCGCGACGCCGGTAACCACGCGGGGGAAATCGCCGGCAGCCGTCGCATTGGCGATATAGGCGCCCAGGCCGGCGGCCTGGACCTGGGTTTTACCCCAACTGGCTACCTCGGCCACGATGCTGGCGTTCCAGGAACCGCCGGATGCAGTCAGGGCGCCGGTGACATAGTAGGGGAAAATACCGGGCAGGGCCACGTCGCGCCACCAGGCCCAAGACCGCACCTTATAGACCTTGGCCGCCTCGCGCAGGTCGCCGGGCAGGGCGCTGGCGCCCGCGATGACGTTGAACAGGATGTACCATTGGGTGCCCAGCACCATCAGAGGCGAGAGCCAGATGTTGGGGTCCAGGTGGAAGGCGACGATGGCCATCACCGCGAAGGGAAACAGGACGTTAGCCGGAAACGCCGCGAGAATCTGGGCCAAGGCCTGGACACGCTCCGCCAAGGCGGGGCGCAGGCCGATCCACACCCCGATGGGCGTCCACACCAGACTGGCCAAGACGATCAGCACGAGCACCCTCGCCAGGGTGAGGAACCCGAGGCCTACCGCTGTGATCACGTCGCTCCAGTGCAGGTGGGCCTGAATGTAGAGGAACACCTGCCAGGCTCCGAAAGCCGCGGCGGCGACCACCAGGCTCAGCCACACCTTGTCCAAGGTTCGATCGACCGCCGGATCGAGCTTGAAGCTGGGCGCGCGCGGCGCGCGGGGGCGCTCAAGCGCTTGCAGGCGGCGGATGAGCTTTTCGCCGGCATCGCGCAGGCGGCGGAACAGGCGCGTGCGGCGCAAGGCGTCATAGAGCCAGGAGGTTGGTTGGGTCTCCGAAGCGATCAGTTCGAAGCGGAACTTGTCGGCCCAGGCCACGATGGGACGGAACAGCAATTGATCGTACAGCAAGATCACCACGATCATGGCCGCCACCGCCCAGGCGACGGCCTGGAAGTTCTGCCGCTGGATGGCCAGGGACAGCCATGAGCCGATGCCGGGCAGGGCCACAGTCTGGCCGCGCACGGTGATGGCCTCGGACGCCACCACGAAGAACCAGGCCCCGGACATAGACATCATCATGTTCCAGATCAGGCCGGGCATGGCGAAGGGCAGGTCCAGCCGCCAGAACCGGCGCCAAGCCGACAGGCCGAACATCTGGCTGGCTTCCTCCAGGTCGGGCGGGAGGGTGCGCAGGGACTGGTACATGCTGAAGGTCATGTTCCACGCCTGGGCGGTGAAGATGGCGAAGATCGAGGCGCATTCCAGGCCCAGTTCGCGGGCTGGGAACAGATCCATGAAGAAGGTGATGGTGAAGGTGAGAAAGCCCAGCACCGGCACCGACTGGAGAATGTCCAGCATCGGCACGATGACCAGCTCGGCCTTGCGGCTCTTGGCGGCCAGAGTCGCCACCACGAAAGTGAAGATGAGCGAGGCGCCCAGGGCGGCGAACATGCGCAGCGTGGTGAGCACCGCGTAGCCCGGCAACTGGGCCAGATCCAGACTCATGGTCGCATTGAGCGCCGACAGCGGCCGGTTCATCTCATGGCCGCCATGGGCGATCATGGCCGCCGCGCCGGCGATCAGGCAGAAGGCCAGGACGTCGAAGGCATTGGGCAGGTAAGCCCGGCCAAGGGCGCCCAAGGTGGGGGGACCGCTCACGCGGCCCTGGGGCTGCAGCAACACCATGCGCGCCTCCTTTAATGCAAGCGCACGCAGTCGGAGGGCGGGGCTAACTCATGCTCCGCCTGGCGCCTACGTACGGCTCGTCGCCTAAACCTGTCTGACGTTCCCGACGACCAAGCCTGTGGCCTTTGGAGGGGCGGCAACCATTGGCGAATGACCGGCTTTCCCCGTCAGGTCAAGCCGTTCCGGCGCTTTTCCGGCGGAGAATCGGGCGTCCTTTTCCGCGCCGCGATCCGATTGTCGTCCGATGTCGGAACGTCGTCCGCTCAAGACTTGTTGCGGCGCAACAGCTTTTTCAGGAGCACAGGACCCAGCAAGGCGATGATGGGCGCCCCAATCATGGCCGTGCGGGCGCGCCGCTTGACCTCGCGCAGGCCGTCCAGATTCATAGGTGAGGTGAACCACCAGTGCCGGATATGGGGCGCTTCCTCCGGCGCGGGCTCCGACGGAGGCTCGCGCTCGACGAGCGCCGCCTGTTCCAGCACCGCCTGGCTCTTGCGATAGGCTAAGGCGCTATCCAGGGCCACCCACCCCCAGAACAGAATCCATGGGGCGACGCTGGCCACATCCAGCCCGGTTTCGGACTGCCGTTCGGCAGGCCGCTCCGTTGCGGCAGGCGGGGCGCTGGGTTTCCTAGCCAAGGTTCATTTCCCGGATGACGTCCGTTTCGAATATAGTGCGATTTTGGCCAGGACCTAGCTCTTCAGTAGTCTTTGGCGCCGCAAGAACTCAGGCTGCGAGTTCGGCCAGGGCCTCCTGCAGGGCGACGCCGGCCTGAAGCTCGGCGGCCTGGAGGCGATGACGCAGAGCCTGGGCCTCCAGACGAGCGGCGAAACGCTCAGCGGCCTGTGCCCGGACCCCCAGCTCACAGGCCAGGGTCGTCTCGCCCCGGACCCGGCGATATGTCCCTCGCCCGCGAAGGTCGCTGGCCTCCGCCCAAGCCGGAACGGCGCGAGCTTCCAGACTCTCGGCTTCACGCAGCAGCCGCGCGATCCTGAGGGTGGGCCGATCCAGTTCGCCCAGCAGGTCGCGATAGGCCAAGGCGTCCTTCAGCCCATCGAAAGCCTCGTCCTGGGCCAGGCCCTTCATGGCGGGCTCAAGCCCGCCATAGAGCTGAATTTCCGCCGCCAGGTCCTGGGCGCGCTTTGCGGACAAGGACAGGCCGGCATCAAGGAAAGTGTTCTGGATAGAGCGGGGGGAGGGACTTTCATGGGACATGGCGAGCTCCGCGATGTGTCCCAAATTTTGCATCAAGTACAAATTGAGCCGCAACCCATAACTTGTGTACAATACAAATTACGGCATTGATGCAGGCCTCCGGGGTCAGTCTTCGGTTCCCGTGCGACGCAGGGTCTTGAGGATTTCCACCGCCTGGATCCGTTCGACGGGCTTCAAGGTGTCCCACAGGCTCCAAATGGCGTCCGTGGCGGTGGGATCGCGCACCAGAAGGTCGGCCGGCTCGCAGCGCAAGGCGGCGGCGATGGCCTCCAAAATGTCTTGGGAATAGGGCGTTTCCCCCCGCTCTATGCGAGAGATCTGGCCCTCGGAGATATCCACCTCTAGCTCGGTGGCCAGGCGGTCAGCCAATTGGGTCAGGGTCAGGCCGCGATGCTTGCGCCAGGCGCGGATAAAGGTGGGCCGGCGGGCGGGTTTGGGATGGGGGCGGGCCTTCTTGGGCATGCTGGATCATGCTCCCCTTGGGGGCCGAGAGAAAACGGCGCCACATGCAAAATTGCTTGCCATGCAATAATGCATAGTATACAAATAGACTGAAGGCAAGCCCTTCCGGTCCCGACCGCCAGCGCCCTCGAGGAGGGCCAGCCGCCGGCGCCTCAAATCCATCCTTTTGACCCCGCTTTCGGAGCGCGACCCCGCATGTCTTTTGTGTGGACGGACCAGGCTGTCGGCCTGCTCAACCGGTTCTATGTGCGCGAAGGCCTGAGCGCGGCGCAGACCGCCCAGGCCCTGCACCGCGCCTTGGGTAGCGGCGCGCCCACGCGCAACGCCGTGCTGGGCAAGGCCCAGCGCCTGGGCTGGACCAAGCCCGCCGCGTCGCCGCCCGCCGCGCCCGCCGCGCGCAGTTTTCCCAAGGCTCGCGCCGGCCCGATCCGGTGGTTCAAGCCCCTGCCGGACGGCCCCCTGCCGCCACTGCGAGAGGTCGAGGCGGACAGCCGCCCCATGCTGTGGACCGAGCGCCAGACGGGCCAATGCGCGTATCCCCTGGGCGAACCGGATAGTCCGGGCCGGCAGATGTGCTGCGGCGCCCCCACCGGCGGGGCCACCTATTGCCCGCCGCACCGCGCCCTGATGGCCCAGGCCAACAGCGCCCTAAGCGAGCCCGATCTGGAAGCCATCGTGGCCATCGCGCGCAGGGCGGCTTGAGCATGGCGGGCAAGCGTAAGGGAAGGGGTTTGAGCGCCCAGGATCTGGCGCGGCTGACGGCCGAGCGGGCGCAGGCGCGCGCGCATGCCGAGGGGCTGGCGCAGACCGCGGCCCTGGCGCGGGAGCGGGGCGAGGCGGTGGTTCAGGCGAACGGTAGGCTGTGCGTGACCTCGCGCGACGGCCTGCAGACCCTGTTCGAGCAGGGCGGGCTGGAGCGGCCGGAATATGAGGCGGGCATGATGTACCGCCGCTGTTTCGAGACGCTGTGCGCGGGTCCCAAGTCCAACCTGAACCGCGATTTCGGCGCGCCGATGCGCGGGTTCAGCGAGGCGGGGGCGGAAGGCTTCGCCGAACTACGCGCGTTTCGGGCGGAGAAGCTGCGGCAGTGGGAAACGTTGGCCCGGACAGGGCGGGCCGTGTGGGTGCTCCGGCTGGTGGCCGGGCAGGGCCGCACGATCAACTCGATTGCGCCGGGCGGCTCGGCGCGGCTGGCCAACACCAAGGCGCTGATGGAAGCGCTGGGGGCGATCGCGCGGGAGCGGGGGTTGAGGTGAGGGCGTCTGCAAAGTTGCGCTGCCCCGGTCTTTGTCGTGCAATCGACGATCAACTGACAAACCGGACGACGAAATCCGCGCCTTAATTAAGGGGCATACTGATAAGTATGCCGCTACCAAGGCTGAAGCTCGGAAGGCGCTGATTGACGAGGGAATTTATACCCGAAAGGGTGCTCTGCGCGTTGAGTTTGGTGGGGCATCTAAGAAGGCAAAAAGCGCCGCTTGAGTCGTCTCGCCACGTCATTCGTGCTCGGATACCACGGCTGTGACCGTACTCTCGCCGAGAGAGCTGTAAATGGCGAAATCGAGCTTCTTCAAAGCGAGCGAGATTTTGATTGGCTCGGTCCAGGCGCATATTTTTGGGAATCTGATCCACAACGCGCGTTCGAATGGGCGAAATGGAAGGCCGCTCGCGAAGATTATTCGAACCCAGCCGTTGTGGGTGCAGTTATAGATTTGCGGAGCTGAAACGACGAACAGAGATGTTAGGGGTCAGGCAAAGGTCACGCAAAAAACACCAACACCTTGCCAACTCAGGCAGCCGTCACTAGCCTTCCTTCATCTCTCCAAACCCCCGTCGAGACCGCCTGAACCCAGGCGCGCATCCGGCATCCGCACCCCCAATACTCAAGGACCTCCCATGCCCACCGCCAGCCCGCGGCGGAGCGCGACCGTGACGGCGTTGCAGGCGTCGGCCGAACCCGTGCAGCCGCTTGAAAAACCCGACGTCGCCGATCCCGCCACCGCTTTCCGCCAGGCCGCGCAGGGGTATGCGCTCGACGCGCTCAAGGAACTGGAGCGCCTCATGCAGAACGCCAATTCCGAGGCGGTGCGGGTGTCGGCGGCCAATGCCCTGATCGACCGGGCGTATGGGCGCGCGGCGCCGGCGGTGCGGGTTGGCGGGGACAATCCCGAAGATGGACAAGGCGTCAGTCTGACATTCACATGGCTCGATCCCACAAAGTCCTGATCCCCTATGCGCCCAGGCCGGCCTTCTCGGCCTTCCATCAGCGCCGCCAGCGCTGGGCCTGTATCGTGGCGCATCGGCGGGCGGGCAAGACCGTCGCCGCCATCAACGATCTGATCCGGGCGGCGTTGGTGTGCGAGCGGCCCGAGCCTCGCTTCGCCTATGTGGCGCCCTTCACCAGCCAAGCCAAGGACGTGGCCTGGAGCTATCTGAAGCAATACACCGCGCCGATCCCCGGCGTGGCGGTGAGCGTGTCGGAGCTAAGGGTCGATCTGCCCAACGGCGGGCGGATCAGGCTCTATGGGGCTGATAATTATAACCGTTTGCGGGGAATCTACTTGGATGGGGTCGTGCTGGACGAGTTCGCCGATATGGATCCGCGCGCCTGGTCCGAGGTGATCCGTCCGGCCCTGGCCGACCGGCAGGGTTGGGCGGCCTTCATCGGCACGCCCAAGGGGCGAAACGCCTTTTGGGAGCTGTATGAACGGGCGGAAGCCGCGCCGGACTGGTTCGCCCTGCGGCTGAAGGCCTCGCAAACGGGCCTGTTGGCGCCGGCCGAGCTGGCGGCGCTGAAGGCGGAGCTGTCGGCCGACGAATATGCGCGGGAGATGGAGACCAGCTTCGATGCGGCCATCGCCGGCGCCTATTACGCCGCCGCCCTGACCACGGCCGAAGGGGAGGGCCGGATCGGCCGCGTGGCGCACGATCCGGCGGCGGAGGTGCATGCCGCCTTCGATCTGGGCATAGCGGACGCCACGGCGATCTGGCTGGCGCAGTTTGTGGGCCGCGAGATCCGGCTGATTGACTACATCGAAAACAGCGGCGTGGCGCTCGACTGGTACGCCCGGGCCCTGCGCGAGCGCCCGTACCTGTATGCGCCGCTGATCTTGCCGCACGATGCGCGGGCGCGGGAACTGGGCTCGGGCAAGAGCCGGGCGGAGATGCTGGAGGGCCTGGGCTTTGCGGTGCGCATCGCGCCGCGCATCGGCGTGGCCGACGGCATTGAGGCGGTGCGGCGGCTGTTGCCGCGCGCGTGGATCGACGCGGCGCGCTGCGAGGCAGGCCTTAGGGCCCTGCGCGACTATCGCGAGCGGAGCGACCCCAAGCGGCGCGTGGCGCTGGGGCCGCTGCACGACTGGACCAGCCATCCGGCCGACGCCATGCGCTACCTGATGACGGCCTACGAGGAGCCGCAGGCCGCGCGTAAGGCCCGGACGGTGGGGCGTACGGGCGGGGGAGGATGGATGGGTTAGGGGGCTGTATGCTGGCGCAACTCCACCATGTGGAGTATCTGCCAATCAGTCGCGTTTTGAGGGATTGTTTGAGGCGCGTTAACGCCTTAAATGCGAGACCCCATGGGGTCCGTATTTGCGCCCGATTCCAACCTCAGAAGGAGGGCTGAATATGCATATTCTTAAAACCTTCCTTGCCGGGGCCTTCCTCGGCGCGGGCGCGTTTGGCGCGCTTACGCACGCCGCATGGACCTCGACCTTGCACATGGCTTCGGTTGTTCCAGCCTTGACCGTGGCCGACATCATCGAAACGGGTGGCGCTGCGGCCGCTGGTTTTGTTGCGCTTTTAGTGGTCGCTCGCCAGGATCGTCAGCGCAAGGCGCTTTAGGTTTTGTCTCTTCACGATGGCACGCATCTGACGTCTTTCGATGCGTGGACTGTGATCGTCTGTGTTGTCGTCGCCACCATCCTGATGGCTGTTCGGCGTATTCGGGGCGTTGAGCACAGAGCCAGACAATGGCTCGACGACGCGCTGAACGTGGGAACGATTATCGTGCTGACGACGCTCGTTTTTTCGAGTTTCCCGTGGTGGTCGCTTCCAATCAGCGCGAGCCCGCTGACGGACATCGCGTTGATCTATTGCGGCGGCCTAATACTCACGGCCATGTGGCGCAGTATTCTGAAGCCAGGACGGTAAGGACAGCGAAGACGCCCAAGGCTCCACTGGGGCGCTTCGCGAGAGTCCCAGGAGTCTGAACAAAACAAGAACATTGTCTTGACGAGTCAGGCAGGCTCGACCATTATTCTCCTATTCCAGACAGATGCGCCCGGCGCGCCGCTGGAGGTTCCGGCCCTGCCCGCAGCAAGCTTCGGGCGTTCGGCGCTGCTCACCCCATCGTCCCGGCCCCTCGCACGGCCGTGAGCGGCGTATTCCCGTAAGGCGGGACGCGGCCGGGACGCACCTTACATGGATGGCGCATGGACGACCTTCTGAAAGAGGCCAAGGACGCTTTTGAGCTGTGCGTGGCCCACGAGGCCGAGCAGAGGTCCGAGGCGCTGGACGACATCCGTTTCGCGCGGCTGGGAGAGCAGTGGCCCCAGGAGGTGCGTCGGGCCCGCGAGCTGGACGCGCGGCCTTGCCTGACCATCAACCGCTTGCCGGCCTTTATCCGCCAGGTGGTCAACGACGCCCGTCAGAACCGGCCGGCGATCAAGGTGCATCCGGCGGACGATGCGGCGGGACCGCAGGTGGCGGAAATCTACAACGGCCTGATCCGCAACATCGAATACTGTTCGGACGCGGACGTGGCCTATGACACCGCGCTGGACGCAGCGGTGACCTCGGGCCTGGGCTATTTCCGCATCAACACCCGCTACGCGACCGACGACAGTTTCGACCAGGACATCGTCATTCAGCGGGTGGCCAATCCGTTCTCAATCTACGCCGACCCCTATTCGGTGGCGGCGGATTCGTCGGACTGGAACATCGCCTTTGTCGTCGACCTGATGCCCAAGAGCCGGTTCGCGCGGCAATACAAGGGCGCGGACGCCGTCGACTGGGACGGGCTGGGCTATGGCGCCCTGGCGGCGCCGTGGGTGGACGACGAGCGCGTGATGGCGACCGAATACTGGGTGCGCCACGAGGTGCGCCGGCAGATCCTGGCCCTGTCCAACGGTGAAATGATCGCGGCGGACGAGTACGCCAAGAACAAGGCCCTATTCGATAGCTCAGGCGTGAGCGTGATCGGGCAACCTCGCGAAGCCCTGAGCTATGCGGTCAAGCAGCATGTGCTGACCGGGGCGGAGGTGATCGACACCGTCGACTGGGCCGGCAAGTTCATCCCGATCGTGCCGGTGTTCGGCGACGAGGTGTTCCTGGAGGGCAAGCGGCATCTGCGCTCGCTGGTGCGCGACGCCAAGGACCCGCAGCGGATGTTCAACTACTGGCGCACCACCTCCACCGAGCTGGTGGCCTTGGCGCCGCGCGCGCCCTTTATCGGGCCGAAGGGCGCGTTCAAATCCGATGCGGACAAGTGGGCGACGGCCAATACCGACAGCCACGCCTATATCGAATACGACGGGCCCACGGCGCCCGAACGGCAGGCCTTCGCCGGCGTGCCGGCCGGGGCGCTGCAGGAGGCGATGAACGCCTCGGACGACATCAAGGCGATCCTGGGTCTGTTCGACGCGTCGCTGGGGGCGGCCTCCAACGAGAACTCCGGGCGGGCGATCCTGGCGCGGCAGAGGGAAGGGGACGTTTCGACCTTCCACTTCATCGACAACCTGTCGCGCGCCATCCGCCACGCGGGCCGGATCATGATCGACTTAATCCCCCGCGTGTATTCCACCCCGCGCATGCTGCGGGTGCTGGGCCCAGGCGGCGAGCCCCAGGTCGTGGCGGTGAACCAGAACCAGGCTGCCGGCCCTGTCCAGGCGATGCAGGCGGTGTTCGATCTGACCGCCGGTAAATACGACCTGACGGTGGAGGCGGGCCCCAGCTTCACCACCCGGCGCGAGGAGGCGGCCAGCCAGATGATCGCCCTGATCCAGGCCTTCCCCGAGGCCGCGCCGGTGCTCGGCGACTTGCTGGCCAAGAACCTCGATTGGCCGGGCGCCGACGAGATCGCCGAGCGACTGAAGGTGCTGTTGCCGCCGCAACTTCAGGGCGGCCAAGGCGGCAATCCCCAGGCCGCCGCCCAGGCCCAGCAGGTGCAGGCCCTGCAACAGCAGGTTGCGGCCCTGCAGGGCGAGCGAGACCTGCAGCAGCAGAAGCTGGACATCGACCAGTTCCGCGCGGGAACCGACCGGATGGAAGCTGTGCAGAAGCTGCAGACGCCAGCCGGCTAGGACAATGTTGGCAGAGGGCGTTCGGCGTCGTAGCAAGGAAACGGCATACAGACAGATATTGAAAATTTGTCTGTAAATGAATATACAGACAGAAATGAGAAATTTGTCTGTATGAAGCCCAGCGCCATTCCACCCGCCGTGCAGACTCTGTTTGCCGACCTTCTGCAGCAGGTGGAAACGGCGCCTGTCGCGGGTTCGGTGTACCGACGCACCGCGAACGGCGCTGAATATATCTATGCGAAGACGCCTGTGGGTTCCGGCCGAATTGACCGGTTCATCGGAAAGAGCGGGGATTCAGAGGCCGAGGAATGCGCCAAGTCTCTTCAGATCGGCGCTGAACTGGCCATGCAACGTCGTCGCATCGTATCTTTTTCGCGCCGACAAGGGCTATCGGGACCCGACCGCGCCATGGGCGCCATCTTGGACGTCTTGGCCCACGCCGGGCTGTTCAGGGCCGGCGCCGTTTTGGTCGGCACGGCGGCCTATCTGGTGAGCGAGCCGCTGGTGGGAAGCCGCCTGCCATCGCCCACGCGGATGACCGGCGATGTCGATCTGGCGACCGCAAGCCTTGCACTCACGGCGGAGCCTCCCGAACGTCTGGAGACCATCCTGCGGCGCGCCGATCCGACCTTTGAAGGCGTCCCGCAACTGAAGCCGAAAGCGCCGCCCTCGCGGTTTCGGACGGCGGGCGGCTATCTTGTTGATCTCGTCACGCCCACGCGAACCCGAGAGGATTTCAATCCTGTTGCGCTCGCGCAGTTGAGCGCCGGCGCCGCGCCCTTGCAGTATCTGGCGTGGTTGATTGATGAGCCTGTGCGAACCGTGGCCCTGTGGGGCGCGGGCGTTCTGGTGAACGTCCCCCAACCGGCCCGCTTCGCCGTGCATAAATTGATCCTGGCCCAACGGCGCGACGCTTCGGGTCGAATGAAGCGCGATAAGGACCTCGCCCAGGCTAAGGCCCTGATCGAGGTGCTGGTCAAGCACGACCCGTTCGCGCTGGAGGATGCCCTGAATGATGCCAGGGCGCAGGGGGAAAAGGGCTGGGGCCTGCCCATCGCTCGCTCGCTGCAAGAGATCGGCGTTCAGGGTCTTTGAGAGACCCAAGGCGCCGTTTCGCGCGCGCATAAACTGACTAACCCAGAGGACCCCATGAGACAGAACCCGCCGGCGCAGCCGGATGCGGGCGCGGACGCCTATGCCAATGGCGCGCCCGAGGAGACCGACGCCGCCGAGGCGCCCGATCCGGATCAGGACGAGCAGGACCCGGACGAGCCGGTTCAGGTCCAGCACGAGGGACGGACCTATACCGTGCCGGCGGGCGTGAAGGGCGCGCTGATGCGCCATGCGGACTACACCCGCAAGACCCAAGTCCAGGCCATGAGCCAACGCGCGCTGGAGGCGGGCCATCAGGCCCTGCAGCAGGCGGCCCAGGCGCACGGCGAAAACCTGGCCGACTGCGCCCACATCGTAGCGCTGGGTAATCAGATCGGGCAGCTACAGCAGCAGAACTGGCCGGCGATGCACCAGCAGAATCCGGCCGCGGCCCAGCAACTGCTGCATCAGCTTTTCCAGATGCGACAGGCCCATGAACTGGCCGTCAGCCGACTCGCTCACAAACAGCAGGCCCAGGCCTTCGAGCAGCAGCGCCAGCACGCCCAGCAGGTCGAACACGCCAAGGCCGTGCTGGCCGAGCATCTGCCCGAGTGGTCGCCGCAGCACGCCGCCCGGCTGGCGCAGTTCGCCAGCAGTCAGGGACTGAGGCCCGAGGAGATCGAGGCCATCAGCGATCCCCGGCTGATCCTTCTGCTGCATCACGCCTGGCGCGGCCATCAAGCCGCCCAGGCCCAAGCCGCCGGCCAGAAGCTGGCCCAGGTTCAGGCCGTGCGCCCCGCCATCCAGGTGGGCGGCGGCGGCTCGGCTCCGCACGACCCCAACCGCATGTCCACCGATGACTGGATGCGCCACCGGCGCGGCCAGCTCCGCAAAAAGGCTCGATAGACCATGGCGAACGCCCTTCTCACTCCCCAGCAGATCACCCGCGAAGCGCTGCGCGTGCTGCATAACAAGTTGACCTTCATCGGCAACATCAACCGGCAGTACGACGACAGCTTCGCCAAGGCCGGCGCCAAGATCGGCGATACCCTGAGGATTCGCCTGCCCAACCAGTACACGGTGCGCACTGGCAAGACCCTGTCGGCGCAGGACGTGACCGAGCAGAGCGTGTCGCTGCAGATCGCCACCCAGAAGGGGGTGGACGTGAACTTCTCCTCATCAGAGCTAACCCTGTCGCTGGACGATTTCTCCAGCCGTATCCTGGAGCCGGCCATGGCGGTGCTGGCGTCCTCGCTCGAGGCGGACGCCTTCAACATGTTCATGGATGTCTATCAGCAGGTCGGCACAGCCGGGACCACGCCCAACACCCTGCTGACTTATCTGCAGGCACGGGCCAAGCTGAACAACAGCCTGACGCCGATGGACGCCAACCGCACGGCGCATCTGTCGCCGTTGGCAACGGCCACCATCGTGGATGCGCTCAAGGGCCTGTTCCAAGACTCCAGCGCCATCCGCGAACAGTACCGCGAGGGCGCCATGGGCCGCACGGCCGGCTTTGACTGGTTCGAGAACCCGCTGGTGCCTACCCAGACCAACGGCGACATCGGCTCGGGCTCGAGCGTGACGGTTTCCGGAGCCAGCCAGACCGGCTCCAGCCTGACCATCGGCGGGGTGAGCAACGGCCAGATCATGACCCGGGGCACGGTGTTCACCATCGCCGGCGTTTATCGGGTGCACCCGGAGACCAAGGCGGTGACCCAGCAATTGCAGCAGTTCGTCTGCACCGCCGACACCACCTTTGGCGGGTCAAGCGGGACCATCCCGATCAGCCCGGCGATCACCACCAGTGGCGCCCAGCAGAACGTGACCGCCTCTCCGGCCAACAGCGCGGCCCTGACGGTAACCGGGGCGTCCAACACCGGCTATGAGCAGGAGATGGCGTTCCACCGGGACGCCTTCACCTTCGCCACGGCGGATCTGGTGCTGCCCAAGGGCGTCGATTTCGTAGCGCGGGAAGTCTACGACGGCGTGTCGATGCGCATCGTGCGCGCCTACGACATCAACAACGACGCCTTCCCTTGCCGGATCGACGTCTTCTACGGCTACGAGACCATCCGCCCGCAGATGGCCTGCCGCATCACCTCCTAAGGCCTCGGCGCCGGAGGGGCAAACCCCTCCGGCGCGCCCTCTTGCGCGGAGACGGACGTGGCGCTTTGCAACTACGACGACCTGAAGGCTGCGTTGGCGTCCTGGCTCAGGCGTTCGGACCTGACGGCCGAGATTCCCAGCTTCATCACCCTGGCCGAGGCGCAGATGAACCGCCGTCTGCGCGTGCGGCCCATGACGGCGCGGCTCGGCGAAAGCTGGGCGGCCGAATACGCGGACCTGCCGGGTGACTTCCTGTCCGAGCGGTTGGTGAAGATCACCAGCGGCGGGACGACCACCGTGTTGCGGTATCTGACGCCCGAGGAGATGGACGCCAAGGTGCGCGCGCCTTCCACCGGCCGGCCGCGGTTCTACGCGCTCTATGGCGGCGAACTGCGGCTGCATCCGGCGCCCGATACGACCTATACGGCCGAGCTGGTCTATCTGCAGGCCTTGCCCGCCCTGTCGGAGAGCAACCAGAGCAACTGGCTGCTGGCCAGCCATCCGGATGCGTACCTGTACGGCGCGTTGACCCAATCGGCCCCCTATTTGCGGGCGGACGAGCGGCTGCAGACCTGGACCTCCCTGTTCGGCGCGGTGCTGACCGACATCGAGACCGCCGATCGCACAGGCGCGGCGGCCCAACTCTTTACCGATGCTCCCATGGGCGGGCGCGAAAGCTTCAACATCATGCGAGGCTGAGATGGCCGACACCACGACCGCGAACTATGGCTGGACCAAGCCCGAGGTGGGCGCTTCGTCCGATAGCTGGGGAACCAAGCTCAACGCCGACCTGGATGGCATCGACTCCACCGTGCAATCGGTGTCCAACGCGGTGGCCGCCCTGCTCGTTCAAGGGATGATCATCTATTGGTACGGTCTGGCGGCCAATTGCCCGGCTGGCTGGGCCATCTGCGACGGGACCAATGGCACGCCGGACCTGCGCGACAAGTTCATTGTCGGCGCCGGCAACACCTATAACCTCAGCGACAGCGGTGGTTCGACCACCCAGACCATCACCGTCAATGGAACCGCCCTGACGGTCGACGAACTACCCAGCCATAACCATACGGCCTCGGATTCGGGTCACGGCCATGTGGCGAGCGATTCAGGCCACCACCACTCGGCGACGGACTCCGGCCACGCGCACTCGATCAATGGCGTCGTCGGCAATCAGATGGGCGCCACCAACAACCTGGGCGGCGGCGGCTCAGTTTGCACGGGTCCGCAAACCTTCGACACCAATTCCGCCTCGGCAAACATCAGCGTTGGTTCGGGTAACGCCAACATCACCGTCGGCACGGGCGCCGCGAACATTTCGGTGGGAGATACCGGCTCGGGTAATCCGCACAGCCACACGGCCAGCGGCTCGACCAACCTGCCACCCTACTACGGTCTGTACTTCATTATGAAGCTGGCCTGAGCCATGGCGTTCATGGTGATTGCGCCGCCCGCAGGTCTTTTCCGCAACGGTACGATCTACCAGGCCAAGGGGCGCTGGTACGATGCCAACCTGATCCGCTTTCAGCAGGACCAGATCAAGCCCGTAGGCGGCTGGCAGTTGCGGTCGGCGGCCGCCCCGTTCACCGGCGCGGCCCGCGCGGTGCTGAGCTGGCGCGACAATTCCAATAGCCGCTGGATCGTCGTGGGCACGCACAGCAAGCTCTACGCCCAGACCGAGAGCGCCGACAACGCGGACATCACCCCCGCTGGCTTTACCGTTGGCCGCGCGGACGCGACTCAGAACCTGGGTTATGGCGGAGGGACCTACGGGTCCGACGCCTACGGCGAGCCGCCGCCTAATACGGTCGCCTATCTGCCCGCTACGGTGTGGTCGCTCGACGCCTGGGGCGAGGACTTGGTCGGTTGCAGCGACACGGACGGGAAAATCTATCTTTGGACGCTGAACACCGCCGCGCCGGCAGCCGTGGTCAGCGGCGCGCCGACGAGTTGCCTGGGTATTGTCGTGTCCGAGGAAGGCTTCCTGTTTGCGCTCGGCGCGGGCGGGGACGGGCGCAAGATCGCCTGGTGCGACCAGCAGAACATCACCCTTTGGACGGCCGACGCCACCAATCAAGCTGGCGACTATGATTTGACCACGGTAGGCACCCTGCAGTGCGGAAAGGCCGTGGCCGGCGGGGTGCTGGCCTTCACCGACGTGGACGTGTGGCAGGCCAGCTACATCGGCACGCCGCTGGTTTACGGCTTTCAGAAGGTGGGTTCGGGCTGCGGGGTAATCAGCAAGGGCGCGGTCTCAGCGCGCGATTCCATCGCCTCCTGGATGGGGCGAGGCGGCTTTTGGCTGTTCGACGGCCAGAGCGTGCAGCCGCTCGATTGCGATGTCGCCGATTACGTCTTCAGCGATATGAACGTCGACCAGATCAGCAAGGTGACCGCGGTGCATCTGGCCGACTACGGCGAGGTATGGTGGTTCTATCCATCGGGCGCATCGACTGAGTGCGACCGCTACGTGGCCTGGGCCTATCGCGAGAGCCGCCGCCAGCAGCGCAACGTCTGGGCAATAGGGACTTTGTCACGCCTGGCCGGCAGCGGGCGGGGCGTCTATCCCACGCCGCTGATGGTGGACGCGAACGGCTATCTCTACGAACACGAGACAGGCGTCGCCTACGATGGGGCTCATCCCTACATCGAAACCGGCCCAATCGAGCTGGGACAGGGGGATGCCCAGGCCGAGGTGCAGCGGCTGGTCCCGGACGAGCTGATCGACGGGGACGTGACCGCAACCTTCTTCGGCCGGCTTTGGCCGAATGGTCCCGAAGCGACCCTTGGTCCCGTGGTCCTGTCCAGCCCGACGGATCTGTTGTTCCAGGCCCGGGAAATCCGCGTGCGGTTCACGGGCGCGGCGGCCGATAGCTGGCGCATCGGCGCCATGCGCCTGGACATCGTTGCGGGAGATCCGATGTGAAGCTGGCCGCCGCCCCGCCGACCTACGATCCTGGCGACCAGAGCCGCCTGCGCGGCGCCCTGGAGCGGGCTGACGCCGATAACCTCAAGCGCGGCGTGGCTCAGCCGTATCTGTTGCTATCCAAGCCCGATGGCACGGTTGGCAAGCTGGCGGTGGACGGCGCCGGCGCGCTGAGCTGGACGGCGCTTTGAGGTCATGCCTGAAACGCCGGCCCAGGCCTGGGCGCGCTGTCGGCCCTACCTTGAAGCCGCCCTGGAGCATGCGGGCGGCACGCACGCCATCGAGGACGTGGCGCGGCTGATTGAGCAAGGTCGAGCGCATTTCTGGCCCGGACGGCGCTGCGCGGCGGTGACGGAATTCTATGACTATCCGCGACTGAAGGCCTGCAACTTCTGGCTGGTGGGCGGGGACCTGAAGGAGCTTCTGCGCCTGGAGCCGATCATCGCCGCCTGGGCGCGCGGGCAGGGCTGCGAGCGGATGCTGGGCGGCGGGCCGCGGGCTGGCTGGGCCAGGTTGCTTGGCCCGCGCGGCTATCGGCCGGGCTGGACGATCTACAGCAAGGATTTGACACCATGAGTTTTTCCTCCAGCGGCAGTCAGCAGAACAGCAACTCGACGCAGAGCTATACGCCGACCCCGGTGCTGGCCAATGCGCTCGACAGCAACCTGGCCAATGCCCAGGCCCTGACCAACACGCCGTTCCAGCCCTATTCGGGGCAGATGGTCGCCGGGTTCACGCCCGATCAGACCCAGGCGCAGAACGCCGAGGCCGGCATCTATGACAACCAGACCGGATCGGCGCCGCTCAATTCGGCCATCGGCCTGGCGCAGGGGGTGGGCAATTACACGCCGCAGACCATTCAGGCGCCGAGCCTGAGCGCCACGAACCTTACGCCCTACATGAACCCGTATCAGAGCGATGTGGTGAACACGACCATGCAGCAGCTGCAGCGCCAGCAGCAGATCTCCGACGCCGGCGTGCAGGCCCAGGCGACGGCGGCCGGCGCGTTCGGCGGCTCGCGCTCGGCGGTGCTGCAGAACTTGAACGACGCTTCGTACAACCAGAACGACGCCTCGACTCTGGCCAATCTGAACCAGAGCAACTTCAGCCAGGCGCAGACCGCCGCGCAGAGCGATCTGAACCGGCAGATGCAAGCGGCGCAAGCGAACCAGCAGGCGGGCATCCAGGGCCAGCAGGTGAACCTGGGCGCGGCCACCGCCTTGGGCAACATGGGCAATATGCAGCTGAGCCAGGCCCTGCAGCAGGCCGGCGCCCTTAACGCGGCGGGCGACGCCCAGCAGCAGAACCAGCAGCAGGCGCTCAACGACGCCTACCAGCAATGGCAGCTGGCCCAGCAGTACCCGATCACCATGCAGAACCTGATGAATTCGACCCTGGGGACGTTTCCGAAGAACGACGGGACGACGAGCTCGTCTTCCAGCTCAAGCAAGTCCGAGAACAGCGCCGGCTTGAATTGGAGCTCCTTGTTCTCACCGATCAAGCTGTCGTGATGGCCGGAACGGCCGATACTTTCGCCCTCGCCGGCGTGGCCCTGACGCTGCTGGGCCTGTTCATCCAGGGTGCTCTGTTCGCCTTCTTCCTCGGCAAGCTGTCGGCGCGGGTGGAGGGGCTGGAGGCGCGCGCGCGGCGGGCCGAGGACAGCGGCGAGGTCCTGGCGGCGATCACCGTCACCCTGCACGCCGTCAAGGACAGCGTGGACGAGATCAAGACGACCTTCGCCCGCCGCTTCGAAGCGGTGGAGGACAGCGTGACCAGCCTGATGATGCGGCCCCGCCCGCGCCGGAGCGCCGGCGGCCAGATCTGACGCTCCGGGCCTGACGTTCTGGGCCTGACGCCCGACCTTTGAGCGGCCGCCCGCCGGCCGCGCCCGAACCCTGCAATATTGGAGACTCGACGATGAGGCGATGGACCATCGCGCTGATGGCTGGCGCATGCCTGGCGCACCCCGCGCTGGCGGCCGAGCCGATCGGCTATACCGCCCCGGACGGGGTGAACGCCGTGCCGGTGACGGCGGCCAATCCCTTGCCCGTGGGAACCAGCGACAGCCGCGGCGCCGGCCAGATCAACGCGGCGAGCCTCAACGCCGCCTATAGCGTGAGCCTGAACGGCGGCCAGGGGGTGGTGGGCTTCGCCATCGTCGGCCTGACCGCATCGGGCGCGACCTTGACCATCGAGGGCGCCAACGACAGCGGAACGACCTGGAGCCCGATCCAGAAGGTGGATGGCGGATCGGGCGCCCTGGCCAGCGCCGTCACCGCCGACGGCAACTACAAGGTCGACGCGGGCGGGCGCACCCATGTGCGGCTGAGGGTGTCCGTCGCCGGGGCCGGGACGATCACCGTGGCCTCCAACGCCTCGGCGGCCTCCAGCATCGTGCAACTGGGGGCGCCCTTGCCGCCGGGCGCCAACACCATCGGCGCCATTTCCAACACCGCGTTCGGCCTTTCGGGATCGCTGCCGGCCGGGACCAGCAATATCGGCCGGGTGACGCCCCAGGTGGGCGGCGCGGATGTGGGCGCCACGAACCCCGTGCCGGTGGGCGGATTTCAGGTGACGCCGGCGGCGGGCGCCGCGGCGGCCATCGCCACGGGCGGCACGGCCGTTACGGTGATCTCCGGCCCGATCAATGGCGGCTTTGTGCAGAACCCGATCGACGCCGCGGGCCAGGGCATCGCCAGCGCCGAGAACGCCTACCTCGACATGGTCGCCGCGCCGGGCGGCGCCGACGGCGCCGGCAACGGCACCACCGCCATCCTGCAGCCGGGCCAGCCCTTCTTTCTGCCCGCCTTGCCCTCCGGCGTCAGCGTGAAGGCCAACGCCGCGACCAGCGGCCACAAGCTTACCGTCGTGAGGTGGTGATGAACTCCATGCGCAAGACCTGCACCATCCTGGCCGGCGCGGCCGCATGGCTGGCCCTTTCGGCGACGGCCCTGGCCCAGTCATTGGGCGCTCCCGGCCCCGGCGCGCCCCCGCCCTATCCGGCGCCCTATGTGCAAAGCACCCTGACCAGCGGGAATGCTCTGTCGGGGTTGGTGACCAACCCGGTGACGGCGGGGTTGATCGCGGAGTATCCGCTCAATGACGGTTCGGGCACCACTTGCCGCGATATCTCGGGCAACGGCGCGACCTGCACCTTCGCTTCCGGCTCCAACGCGCCGATGTGGATGAGCTATGGTGTGGGCTTCATGAACCCGACGGCGTTCGGGACGAGCACCCCGACGTGGCTCCAGACCAACGTCAAGACTTGGCTTACAGCGGTCATCTACGCTTGCCCCGCCACGCTTCCGCAGACCACCAGCACGGGCACGGGCGGAACTCCATACGCCCCTTATGCAGCATTACTCGGAACCCCGGGAACGTCCGATGGCGTCTATGTGTTTGGTAGCGGAACATCCTTCGCCAACGAATATGTCGGCGCTCTGAATCCGAGCGTCTTCAAACAACCGGCTGCGACCTTCATTACAACTTCGGCCGCCCCGGTTGCAGCGCCCTGTGCGGCCATCGGCGTTACACTCAGCACACTCGACCACATCTATGCCAACGGCATTGAGATCAACTATACTGCGCAGGGAACAAGTGCGGCGTCCGTGACGACGGCCACAGCCGGCTATCAAATCGGGGATGCGAATAACAACATCGGCGAGGCCTTCAAGGGAGTGATCGCCTATGTCGTCCTTTATTCAACCATTTTGACGCAGCCGCAGATAGCGCAGGTCTCTGCCTTCGAGGCTTATCAGGTTCAGAACAGGGTTGGATTTCCGACTCCGACGCATACGCTATCCCAGACGCCTGCCGCTGTATTCACAGGCGACAGCCTGACCGCGACCTACGAAGGAACCGCTGGCACCAATGTAGTGTGGCCCGCGCAGACTTATCTCAGCCTGAATAGCACTTACACAATTTCCGACTATGGCGTCGGCGGTACGATGCCCCAAACGCTAGAGGCGTTGGAACTGATGCGGGCGTGCTCGGCCGTCGCGCCGGGTGCCGGTCACAACGTTGCTCACCTATGGATCGGGACGAATGCCGTCGCTCAATCCGGCTACACCGCAGCACAGACTTGGGCCTCAATCCAGACTGATGCGCGCGTCCTCAGAGGGTGTGGCTTCGACAAGGTGATCATCGCCACGATGATTAGCCGTGGCGCTGCTCCTGGTAACGAAGACTCAAACAAGAATCTCTTGAACGCCCTGATCCGTGCGAACTGGCACAACGTGGCGGATGCTCTGGATGATCTGGCCGCGATCCCGGGATTGGGCGCGGATGGCGCCTATGCGAACCCGACTTATAACTGCTTTAATGCCGACTTGGTTCACCTCAACGGGCCTGGCTCAGGGACCTGCTACAACTCTCTGAGCGGTTACGGAACCGTGGCTTGGAACGCCGGTCGGGTCATCAACAGTCTCGACGGCGCAACAGCGGACAATCCCACGATCACAACCTCCAATGCCTACACGCAACTCATCGCTGACAACTACGTCCAGCAAACACCGACAACCGCCGCGACGGACGTGTTGCCCGACCCCACCGGCCTGACAGGCGCTCAGCGGACCATCTTCAACGGCTCGGCCACCTACGCGATCACGGTTTCCAGCGCCGTGGGTTCGATCAGCGGGTCAACCACTGTTCCCGCAAACGGGAAGCTCGCCTGCACTGACGTGCTGGCGACGCCATCCACGCCGGTCAATAGCTGGATGTGTAGGAACTGATCACAGGATACAGTTGTCGTGCTGGCAGGGTCAAATTCGAGCCGAAGTCCAGTGTTCAGCGGCACGCCCAAACAAAACTGACAAATTACTGAAGGCCCGTCTGAGCCAAGGATCATAGGTTACTGCCAGCAGAAGAGCCAGGGGCACGACGCAGCTCAGAAAGGCGATGTGCTCTATCGCCGGAGAAACCCTTAGGCGCGTCGCGGCTGCGTTGAATGCGGGTAGCAGGGGGTCGTGGATCGCATAAATGGGATAAGAGATCAGCCCGAGGCTGCGGAAAATCCGCAGCATTATTGATGGTGGTTCGATGAAGGAGGCCGCAAGCACCAACAGTGGTGAGGCCGCCAGAATAAAGAGCATGTCATAGGTCGTACGCCCCTCGCCATGCAGCCCTACCAGCAAGCAGGCACCCACGCCTGCTAGCAGAGCGAAGGCAAGTGCCAATGATTGTCTGGGCGTCGCTCGAGGACGCCAGCGAGATATCCCTACGCCGACGAGGAAGCTGAATGCGACCCGCGGCACACCTTCGAGTGCAGTTTTCCAGAAACTGCCGATGTCCGCCGATCCGTGTACCGCGATCGTCAAGAAAAGGACTAGTGCGAATAGGCCGATTACTATCCCTAGGCGCCACCCCTGCAGGAAGCGCCAACCGATGCCCCAGGCTACGTTGATCAGCAGTTCGAAAAAAAGCGACCAGCCGGGCACGTTAAGTGGGTACAGCAGCCCACTTGCTGAGCCCGGTGCCGGTAACATCGCCAACTGCAGCGGCGCGGCGGGAAGCAAAGGTACGGTCGGCTGGTAAAGCTGTACGACGATACTCAGCGCCACTCCAAGGGTGTAGAGCGGCCATAACCGGATCAGGCGCTGTACGAAGAACCGGCTCCAACTGAGACCGCCCGCGAACCGCCTGTCATAGGCGTGCGATAGCACAAAGCCGCTCAACACGAAGAACAAGTCCACGGCCAGGTAGGCGCTGGGGAACCATCCTGGCCTTAGGTGGAAGCAGACAACGCCGAGCGCCGCTACGCCGCGCATGGCATCCAGGGTGTGGAAGTTCCTTTCCGCACCTGCGGCCATTGTCGCCCTTGCCATTGAATGGCCGCTACTCACCGCCCCTCCGTTCGGCAGCAAGCCTGCGCGCCCGCGATGCTGAAATACCTGATCGCGCTGCCCACCGATTCAGCTTCCAGGACAGACCCCCGACCCCATCCACCTGGCACAGCCTAGCGTCACGGTGAAGAACAGGGGGGGGATCAGTTCGGAGTAGATGCGGAACTCGTCGATGTTGCCCACCACCAACATCAGGGCGAAGAACGGCGGGAAGACCCAGGCGGTGGCCTTGAAGAAGGGGTCCTGTAGGCGCTTGAGGGCGAACAGGTAAGGAACCCACAGGAAGCCGAAGATCGAACTCATGTGCAGCAGGCGGCGGAGGGTGATGAACACCTTGAGGTTCTCCAGCACGCGCAGATCGTGCAGCCGGTGGGCGGCGGCACCCGCAGGGTCGAAGTCGGTGGTGTAGAAGGATAGGGCACCGGCACCGGGGTTGTGGCGGAAGGCGGCCAGGACCGCCGCTTTGATCGCCAGTACCATCACGCCCTGCGCGGCCATGTGGCCGACCAGCACAGGCAGTGGCATGCGGCCCCACTGGGTGAGCAGGAACATCAGGCACAGGAAGACCGCCGTCTCGCGGTTGAGCAGGGCGATGGGCAGAAGGACGTAGAACCACCCAAGCTTGCGCCGTAGCAGCAGGTTCGTGGCCAGGAAGGCGAAGAAAACCGCAGGCAGATCGTAGACGTGCAGCAGGTTCAGGGTCTCGGTGGCGAAATAGTTGGTGTCGACGATCACCCCCAGGGCCAGCAGGGCCGCCAGTATCTGAGGCGGGGACAGCCGCAGCGTCTTTAGCGTGACCAAGGCGGTGATGAAGGTCGCGAAGGTGAAGATCGCGTCGGAGGCGGCGAACAGCGCCTTAGGCGGAACGTGCACATGCGCCAGGGCGCCCAGGGCGATCAGGCCGCGCGAGGCCAGCGGAATGAGCATGCGATACTGGAAGGGCGTGGGCGCCGTGCCGGCGATCAGCCGGACAAAGGTCGCGTCGTGGTCCTCGAACCCGTAGCGGATGCGCAGGACCGCGAACTCGATGGAGGCTGCCGCTAGCACCATCAGCAGGACGGCGTCGTATAGCGGCCGGCCGAACAACAGGGCGCAGACGCTGCGCGCCGTGCGCTCGTCCCCCTGATCCACGCTCGCCCCTGCCCAATCCATGGACCCCAAACACCAGCTTGCCGCTGCGCGTGCAAGCGCTCCCAGCATTGGAGAAAATCATGACCGCATTTGCCTGGTTGGCGCCCCCCGTGCGGGGTCTGGGCGCCGTGGTTCGCAGCTATTTGACCGGGCCGGACGGGCGATCCTTTGCGCCCGGGCGGCTGTTCGCCTTCGTCACCTTCGTCATCGCCCAGTGCCTGGTGGTGCGGGTGTCGGCCGCGCTGCTGCCGGCGTTGAGGCATCCCTCGGACTGGATGACCTATTTCGTGGCCGTGGCCGGGTTTCAGGGCGCCACGGGGGCCACCTGTATCGCGCTGGTGCTGGGCATCGCTCCGGCTGACAGCGGCGGGCGATGGTGGAGCAAGGACGCCTCGCCTCCGCCCAAAATCTGAGGCCGGCTGTGAGCCCCGCCATGAGCGATGACCGTTTCGCCGCGTGCCTGGCGCAGGTGCTGCGGCAGGAGGGCGGCTTTGTCGACGATCCGCGCGATCCGGGCGGAGCGACCAACCTGGGCCTGACCCTGGCGGTTTATGAGGCGGCGCTGGGCCGGCCCGCCAGCACAGGCGAGCTGAAGGCCCTGACGCCCGCCGGCGCCGCGCCGATCTACCGGCGGCTCTATTGGCGGGCGGCGGGGTGCGAGGATCTGCCGGCCGGTCTGGACCTGATGGCGTTCGATAGCGCGGTCAACATGGGCGTGGGCGAGGCGCGCCGCCTGTTGAGCGCGGCGGGCGAGGGGCCGGTGACGCAGCGCATCGAGCGGATGAGCGCGGCGCGGGCGGCCCGCTATCGCGCGCTCAAAGGCTTTGGCGTGTTCGGCGCGGGCTGGATGCACAGGCTGGAGCAAATCACGGCCCGGGCGCTGGCGGACGCCGCCGCGGCCCAAGCGCCGCAAGACGGAAAGGACATCGCGTGATCTGGACCCTGATCCTGACTCATTGGCGCATGGCGGCGTGGGCCGGCCTGGCCGGCGCTCTGGCCCTCGCGCTGGGCCTTTGGCGCATGGAGGCGGCGCGGTCGGCGCAACTGCAGACCGCGCTGACGGCGGCGCGGGGCGAGGGGGCCATGGCCAAGGCCCAGGCCCAGGCGACGAGCGACGCGAGCGCGGTGGTCCAGGCCGGCGCGGCGCGCGACCAGCAGACCCAGACTCAGCATGTGGAGAACGACCATGCCATTCAAGCGGCGCCCGGCTCTGGCCAGGGCCTTGATCCTGGCCTCAACGACGCCGGCCGTCGTGGGCTGTGCGCCTACCGCGCTTATCGGGACACCGCCCCCTGCGTTCAACTGCTCGGCCCTGATTCCGGCCAGCGACCGGACGGCGGTGCCTCCGACGCCCCTGCCGGGAACTGACGCCACCGCCGGCGCCCTGTGGATCGCGCTGGACGACCAGACCGCGCGCCTGGACCAGGCCAATGGGCGCACGGCGGACGTGCTCGATATCCAGCAGCGCTGCGAGGCGGAGCGGACGAAGGCGCAGACGCCGGCAAGGACGGGCCTGTTCGGCTGGCTGAAATTCTAAGCCGCGCCGCCGCCTGAGGGCGGCCGTTTCGATCCATCCATCCAGCCCGAACCCACGCCACGCGCTCACGCGGGGGCGCGGCTTCGCGCGCCCGCCAGCGAGGTTTGCCATGGCTCAAGCCGATTTCAGCAGTGATTCCGGTGCCCCTGCCGCCGGCCCTTTTCCACTTGGCGACACGGGCTGGATGGCTGGCGATTTTCGAAACGGATCGGGTCTGCTCGGGCTGACGCCGCCACCCAGCGGCGCCTATCCTGGTCCGACCGGGATCGGTTCGTCGAGCGCTCCGTGGAGCGCGGGCAATCCGGCCGCGCAGCCGGGAGATTCGCCGGCGGAGGACGATGACGATGCATCCTCGAACGACGATGACAGTCCCGCCGATGCGGATGAGTCGTCATCCGACGACGCCCCGCAGACCGATCAGCCCGATTTTGGAGGTTGGACCCCGCAGAACGCCCAGGGCGCGCACCTCGACTACGGCCTGGCCACTTGGGATGACGCGCATCTGTTCCTCACTGGGGCCAACGACACGCTCAAGCGGCAGTGGGAAAGGCGCGAGGGCCGCAGTTGGCCGACAACGGAAGACGGTCGGAGCTATCATGCCCATCACAAAGTCGCCCGCGCGGATGGCGGGGCGCACGATCTTTCCAATATCGAGCCCAAGCACCCGGACGAGCACATCGCCCACCACATAGCCAATGGCGACTTCAGTCGGTGGGCGAAGCGCGCTTGGCTGAGAGGGCGAGTCCAACCCGGCGCACCCCGCGTGCCCCAAATCGTCAGGCCGCAGTATTTGGACCCCGGTAACCCTGAAGCCGATCCGCCCGTTCTGCTCCAGCTACAACCCGGCCCACGGCCCATAGGTGAACCTAACATCAACGAAGAATCAGATTGACGGCCGTCCTGGACGCGTCGATTCAAACTTGACGGAACAAAAGACGAACAATAACGTCGCTTCAGCTCTCGTTGCGAGACCCCGCATGTCAGATCAACAGCCTATTGATATCACCGGTTTTCAGCTTCATCCCCATATCGTCGGGGGCGATGAGGAAGACACGGCGCTGATCGCCAAGGAGGCCCAGCGGGCCATGCGCTTCGTCCAGGGGTTCCGTTGGGCGCCCCCAATCGAGCGCTTATACTTGGCGTGGGGCGTTCCTGGGATCCTGTGCCTGTTTTTGGTGAAGTTCGGTCGGCCCATTGCCGGCAATCCCGACGATGAATTGTGGGTCGTGGTTGGAGACTTGCCCACGGCTTATTTCGTGACGGAAGGCAATCCCGACCCTCACGCGGCGCTGGAAGCCTACTGCTGGCTCATGGAGAACTGGGCCGATGCTGTATTGGCTGGCGAGGATTTGTCCCAGCAGTACCCGGTTGGCGTAGAGCCCACGGAGGAGCACGCCAAAATGCTCAAAAGCCGGCTCGGCTTCATCGACGAGAAATTCCTCCCGCAGTCGCACCGTTGGATCGGCGGCGTGGACCGCGAGGCGGGCATGCATCCCGAAGAGGAAGACCAGTAGGATGAGGGCGGCGCTGGTGACTGAGCCGACCGCCTGATTGCCCGGCCTCAGCCGTGCGCCAGGGGGTGGGCGGTCCGCTTGATCCATTGTTCCAGCCAGTGAATGTTGTAGTCGCCGGCGATGATGTCGGGGTCCAACAGCAGGTCATGAAACAGGGGGATGGTGGTCTCGATACCGTCCACCACGAACTCGTCTAGGCACCGACGCAGGCGCGCCAGGCACTCGGCCCGGTCGCGCCCGTGCACGATCAGCTTGCCGATCAAGCTGTCGTAGTAGGGCGGGATCGTATAGCCGGCGTAGAGCGCCGAATCCAGGCGTACGCCCAGGCCGCCCGGCGCATGCAGGTCGGTGACCAGACCCGGCGAGGGCGCGAAGGTGCGCGGGTTCTCAGCATTGATGCGGCACTCGATAGCGTGGCCTTGGAAGGCGATGTCGTCCTGCGTGAACGACAGGGGCAAGCCCGCGGCGATCCGGATCTGCTCGCGCACAAGGTCGACCCCCGTGACGGCCTCGGTGACCGGGTGCTCCACCTGCAGGCGGGTGTTCATCTCGATGAAGAAGAACTCACCGTCTTCGTACAGGAACTCGATGGTGCCCACGCCCAAATAGCCGATGTCGCGCACGGCCTTGACCACCACTTGGCCGATCTTGGCGCGCGCCGCCGCGTCGATCACGGGGGACGGGGCTTCCTCGAGGACCTTCTGGTGGCGACGCTGCAAGGAGCAGTCCCGCTCGCCCAGGTGGCAGACATTGCCGAAGCTGTCGGCGATCACCTGCAGCTCGATGTGGCGCGGCTTGCTGAGGTAGCGCTCCATGTAGACCGCGTCGTCGCCGAAGGCCGCCTTGGCTTCGGTGCGGGCGGTGGATACCGCCTCGGCGAGGTGCTCGCGGTCTTCGGCCACCTTCATGCCACGGCCACCGCCGCCGGCCGCCGCCTTGATCAGGACGGGAAAGCCGATGGCGTCGGCCGCGGCCATAGCTTCAGCCTCGCTGGTGAGCGCACCGTCCGATCCGGGCACCACGGGGATGCCCGCGGCCCTGACCGTCTGCTTAGCGCTGATCTTGTCGCCCATGACGCGGATATGCTCGGGCCGAGGCCCGATGAAGGTCAGTCCGTGGGCCTCGACGATCTCGGCGAAAGAAGCATTCTCCGAGAGAAAGCCGTAGCCCGGATGGATCGCCTGGGCGCCGGTGATCTCGGCCGCGGCCAGGATCGAGGGAATGTTCAGATAGCTTTTGGCGGCTGAGGCCGGGCCAATGCAGACGCTTTCGTCGGCCAGGCGCACGTGCATGGCGTGGGCGTCGGCTTCCGAGTGGACGGCCACGGTGGAGATGCCCATTTCCTTGCAGGCGCGCAGAACACGCAGGGCTATCTCGCCGCGATTGGCGATGAGGATTTTGTCGAACATCGCCTTATTCGATCACCGCGAGGGCCTCGCCGTACTGCACCGGCTGGCCGTCCGCGACCAGAATCGCGCGCAGCACGCCGGCCTTGGGGGCGGCGATAGCGTTCATGGTCTTCATGGCCTCGACGATCAGCAGGGTCTGACCCGCCGAGACGCTGTCCCCCACCTTGACGAAGGCCCCGGCGGTGGGTTCAGGCTGCAGGTATACCGTGCCGACCATCGGCGACTTGACGACCTCGCCCGCCGGCAACGCGCCCGCAGCGCTGGCCGTTTCAGGCGCTGAAACCGGCGCAGGCGCGACGGCCGGCGCGGCGATCAGCGCTTGGGGAGCGGCTTGGACGGTGATCTCGCGCGCGACGCGGATCTTCAAGCCGCCCTGCTCGACCTCGATTTCGGTCAGACCGGTTTCGGCCAGGATCCCCGCCAGCCGCCGGATTAGGCGCGTGTCGATGTTGGGAGGGGTGTCGGACATTCAATACCCTTTGGATAAAATCAAGTTTTCAGGCGGCGGTCGCGCGACCGGCGGTGAGGACGCCCAGAATGGAGGCCAGCACGGCGGGAAGGTCCTTTCGGTGCACGACCTTGTCGATCATTCCCTTCTCTAGAAGGAATTCAGAGCGCTGGAAGCCCGGCGGCAAAGTTTGGCGGATGGTCTGTTCGATGACCCGGCGTCCGGCAAAGCCGATGAGGGCGCCCGGCTCGGCCAAGTGGATGTCGCCCAGCATGGCGTAGGAGGCGGTCACGCCGCCGGTGGTCGGATCAGTCAGCACCACAATGTAAGGCAGGTGGGCCTTCTTGAGGGTCTGGATGGCCAGGGTGGTGCGGGCCATCTGCATCAGCGACAGGGCGCCTTCCTGCATCCGGGCGCCGCCCGCCGCGGTGAAGACCACCAAGGGCGCGCGGCGCGCGACAGCGGCCTCCGCGGCCGCGATAAAGCCCTCGCCAGCGGCCGTGCCGAGTGAGCCGCCCATGAATGCAAAGTTCTGGACTAGAACGACTGTCTGGGTCCCGCCGATGCGGCCCGTTGCGATGGCCACGGCGTCGTTCGCTCCGGTGGCTTTGCGCGCCGCGGTCAGCCGTTCGCGGTAGGGCTTGTCGTCGGTGAATTTCAGTGGGTCGTCAGGGCTTTCCGGAGCAGGTAACCGCTCATGTAGGCCTTCATCGAAGGTATAGGCGAAGCGCTGGGCCGGGCCGATGCGCATGTGGCTGCCCGAAGGGGTGACCCACAGAGCCTGCTCCAGGTCTGGTTGGTACACCATTTCGCCTGTGTTGGGGTCTTTCAGCCACAGGTTCCCGGCAAAGCCGGTGTGACGCGACACCATCTTGCGCACGCCCGGCGCGATCTTGGCCAGCCAGCTCAGCTTGCGCTTCGGGTCCTGCTCGGCCATCAGATCGCTCCCGATCCGGCGCGGCCGATGGCGTAGAATCTCGCGGCCCGCTGCTCGACCAATTGGTCGCTCGACAGGAGAGTCAGGGCCTTCAACTCCTCCTCGATCGCATCCCCCACCGCCTTGACCGTGGCAGCGGGGTCGGAATGAGCGCCGCCGACCGGTTCGGGCACGATACGGTCGACGACCTTCAGCTTCAGCAAATCTTGGGCCGTGATCTTCATGGCCTCGGCCGCATCCTTGGCTCTGGCGCTGTCACGCCACAGAATCGAAGCGCAGCCTTCCGGCGAGATTACCGAATAGATCGAGTGCTCGAGGATTAGCACCTTGTTGGCGGCGGCCAGTGCGATGGCGCCCCCAGAGCCGCCCTCGCCTGTGATGGTCGCTATGAACGGTGTGCGTAGGGTAAGGCCCCGTTCGGTGGAGCGGGCGATAGCTTCCGACTGACCGCGCTCCTCCGCGTCCAAGCCCGGATATGCGCCGGCGGTGTCCACGAAGCTCAGGACAGGCAGGCCGAACTGCTCAGCCAGGTCCATCAGGCGCACGGACTTGCGGTAGCCCTCGGGCCTGGCCATGCCGAAGTTGTGCTCCACACGACTGGCGGTGTCGTCGCCCTTCTCATGGCCCATGACCACCACGCCTTGGCCACGAAAACGGCCGAGGCCGCCGATGATGGCCTGATCGTCCGCAAACTTACGGTCGCCCCGCAGCTCCACGAAATCCTCGATCAGACCCGCGACATACTGGCTGAAGTGCGGACGATCGGGGTGGCGGGCCACCTGGGTTTTTTGCCAAGGGTCCAGGCGGCGATAGATGCGCGCGCGAATCTCCTGCGCGGCCTGACGCAACGCCTTCATTTCGACGGCAGGCGCTTCAAGGTCGTCGGTGGCAAGAGGATCCGACAGTTCCTCGATCCGCGCCTCAAGGTCGGCTACGGGCCGTTCAAAATCGAGGTAGTGGCGTTGGTCGATCATCCGTAAGGGCTCAAGCAATAAACAAACAAGCGCCGGTGCGCCGACGGTCCGCTAGGCCGGCGACAGCTTGCGCCGTTTCACCGCCTGGCTAACAACGCCGGCCCCGACACCCACGAGCACGATGAAACAGGCCGCCGAAGCGGTGATCGCAGTCCGGCGAAGGACTTTGCGACGGTGTTCGGTCCTGAACGCCATGCCCGCGGCGCCCAGCAGTTCCCATATCTGCGTCGCCGCGTCAAACGTCCGGGGGTTTGATGGATCGCGCGTCAACCATGTGCGGAAGTCCGCTTCCACCGCAGGATTGCGGTTATGTCTACGCAAAGCAGCGATCCAGGCGCTCGCCTGACTCCGGCTGCTGCGGGGTGCGGCGAAGGGGTCTTGTCCGTCGTACGGGTCGTCAAAATCCGGGGGGCTCACCAATCTTGCATCCATTGTTGGAGGAACAGCATGGCGCGAGCGATGTGCTTTTCCACCGCGCTCTGCGACAGGCCTTGCTGCTCGGCGATCTGCGAATAGGTCATGCCGTCCAGCCTTTGCGCCAGTAGTATCGTTCTGGTCTTGGTCGGCATAACCTCCAGCCCCGCCTTGAGGCGCTCCAGGCTATGTCGGCTGGCCAGGATATCGTAGGGCCCCGGCGCTTGGTCGCCGGCCTCGCAAAAATCCAGCACGGCGGCGGCTATGGGTGAACGCCGTCTGCGGCGAGCCCCATCGATGGCGAGGTTGAGCGCCGTGCGAGCGATGAACGCCTCGGGATTTCTCACAGGTTGCGCCCGACGGAAGATTTCGTAGCGGAGCAGGGCGTCTTGAACCAGGTCCTCGGCCTCCTCGGTTGAACGGCCCTTCTGGCGCAGCGCCTGGCGCAGGCGGCGGGTCAATTCGGAAAGCGTTTTGAACGCGCCTAGTCCGGATATTCCGGGAGGCCTTTTCCCTGAATGCGTGTGGCGACCGTCCTCATTGGCCGGACCGCTCTTGTCGTCGCCTGTGTGCGGCGATTTCAGCAAGAGGGGCGGGTCATGCGAGATGGGTGAGGCGCGCATTGGCTTCTTCCTCAAATGATCGGTCCTTCCAGCATGCACCTTAAGACGAACCAGGCGCCATTTTCCCCAACGCTCGCCAGAAAAAATTTAAGGGGCCAACAAAGGTGAAGGTGCGCTGCGCTGGTCCCGGACCCCGTTTGACCAACTGGCGGACGCATATTGTAGAGGCCTCTCGATACGGTTGCGACGGCGCAGAAATCTGGTGTTTTCTTCGGTAACGGACAAAGGGCTGGTTGTATTGACCTCGATCACCATCACGGACGTGGCGGCGTTGGCAGGCGTTTCGATCAAGACGGTGTCGCGCGTCCTGAACAGCGAGCCAAACGTTCGCGATGGCACTCGCGAGAGAGTGTTGAGCGCTGTCAATAAATTGAATTATAAGCCAAATCTGGCGGCCCGTGCACTTGCGGGCTCGCGCAGCTATCTGATCGGGCTGTATTACGACAATCCCAGCCCCGGCTATATCGCCGACCTTCAGCGTGGCGCCATGAGCGCTTGCCGCAAAGCCGGCTATCATCTTTTGGTGGAGCAAATCGATGGGGAGAAGGAGCGTTGGCGCCCCCGGGTGGAATCGCTGCTGGACCAGGTGAAGGTTGACGGCGTGATCTTGGCGCAGCCCGTTTGCGATCGAGGGGCGGTGCTGGATGTGCTGGAAGAGCGCAACGCGCCCTTTGTGCGCATCGCCCCGGCTGGGGACTGGGACCGCGGCCCCTACGTTTATATGAATGACCGTCAGGCGGCTTACGATATGACTGACCACCTCCTGAGCCTGGGTCACCGACGTATTGGGTTTATCCGGGGGCATCCCGAGCATTCGGCGACGCAACAGCGATATCTGGGCTTCGCGCAGGCCATGGCCGCCGCCGACCAAAGCCCTGATCCGGCCTTGGTCCAATGGGGCAGTTTCACTTTCCGGTCAGGTGTTGGGGCGGCCGAGCGGCTGCTCAACCGGCCCGTGAAACCAACCGCCATTTTCGCCAGCAACGACGATATGGCGCTCGGGGTCATGGCTGTGGCCAATCGGATGCAGCTCAACGTTCCCCGCGATCTTTCAGTGGCGGGATTCGATGATTCCCCGATCGCACAGGTGGTCTGGCCGCAGCTGACCTCCATTCGCATCCCCGTGGCCGAGATGGCTGAAGCGGCGGCCAATATACTGATCCACAAGCGCTTGCAGCAGCAGGCCCCCGCCGCGCGCCTCCTAGATTTTGAGCTCATGTTGCGGGGGTCCGTCGGGCCGGCCTCATTGGCCTAGTCTGTCCGCCTGCATTGGATTAGCCTAAGCGCCTGAAGGCTTTTTGCACGCGCGCGACGTGCGATGAGAGATAAGACAGCGTTGTCATTTTAAGGGTGCATGGCGTGTTTCCGACATGAGCAGCGTTGAACCCTCTCATGGCATTGTTCTGTTTGGCGGCGGCGGGGACCTTGCCCTGCGCATGCTTTTTCCGTCCCTGGCCTTTCTGGAGTGTGAGGCGTTGTTGCCGCCCGGCATGCCGGTGTTGGCGGCAGGGCGGTCTCCCATGGACGAGGCGGCCTTTCGCGCTCTCGTGCGCGCCGATCTTGAGCAGCGGGCTCCCGACACCGTCGTCAAGGGGGCGGCCGACCGGCTGCTCCAGCGCGTTCATTATCTCGCCACGGACGCTACCCGCCCTGAGGATATCGAGCGCCTGGGCAAGCGCATGCAGGAGCTCGGCATCGTACGGCCAGTCTTTTATCTGGCGGTTTCGCCCAGCCTCTACAGTCCGATCTGCCAGGGCCTGCTCGAAGCCGGTCTGACGCGGGACCCGGCGCGGGTGGTGATGGAAAAACCCATCGGCAAGGACCTGCAGAGTTCAAGGGCGATCAATGAGATCGTCGCTGCGGCTTTCAGCGAAGATCGCGTTTTCCGCATCGATCACTACTTAGGCAAGGAAACCGTACAGAACCTGATCGCTCTCAGGTTCGCCAACACCCTGTTCGAGCCCTTGTGGAACAACCTGACCATCGACCACGTGCAGATCACCGTGGCCGAGACGCAGGGGGTGGGCGATCGCTGGCCCTATTACGACGAATACGGGGCCATGGGCGACATGGTGCAGAACCACATGATGCAGCTGCTGTGCCTGGTGGCCATGGAGCCGCCCGCGGACCTGCAGCCGGACTCAGTGCGCAACGAGAAGGTCAAGGTGCTGCGCTCGCTGCGCCCCATCACCCGCGCCGACGTGCAGCAATTCGTTGTGCGCGGACAGTACGGACCGGGCATGAGCGGTGGACGTCCGGTTCGGGGTTATGCCGAAGAGAAGGGCTCGCCCAGCGAGACGGAGACCTTCGTGGCCATCCAGGCCCATATCGACAACTGGCGCTGGGCGGGGGTGCCGTTCTTCCTGCGCACCGGCAAGCGGTTGCCCGACCGCGACACGGAAATTTACATCCAGTTCAAGCCGGTGCCGCACTCGATCTTCTCTGGCGAGAGCCGCCAGGACCTTTCCCCCAACAACCTGCTGATCCGCCTGCAGCCGGAGGAGGACATCGTGCTGCGGGTGATGAATCAGGCGCCGGGTCTCAGCCTGGAGGGCATGCGGCTGGAGAGCCTGCCGCTGAGCCTGAGTCTGAAGAAGGCGCATAGCGCGCGCCGTAGGATCGCCTATGAGCGCCTGCTGTTGGACGCCTTGAACGGCAATTCCACTCTATTCGTTCGCCGCGACGAGATCGAAGAGGCCTGGGAATGGGTGGACGGGGTCAACGACGCCTGGCGCAAGTCGGGCTTTTCGCCCAAGGCTTATCCTGCGGGCTCGTGGGGGCCGGCGGGCGCCTTCGCCCTGATCGAACGGACTGGGCGCGCCTGGCATGACGATTGAGCGATTCGACAGCGCCGGGGCCATGGCCAAGGCTGCGGCTGACTTCGCCGCGGAAAGTCTAGCGCGGGGCCTGAGTACAAGCGGCCAAGCCCTGTTTGTGGCCACCGGAGGGCGGACCGCTGGGGGCGTCTATGACCAACTTGCCCAGGCGCCGCTGGATTGGTCTCGCATCACCGTGACGCTTACCGATGAGCGTTGGGTCGCGGTCGACGATCCGGACAGCAACGAGGGTCTGGTTCGCAGCCGGCTCCTTCAGTGTGAGGCGGCCAAGGCTCGCCTGATCGGGCTAAGGGGCAAAGCCAAGACCCTCCAAGACGCTGCCGATGAAGCATGCATCAGGCTGGAGGGCCTGGCGGCGCCCGACGTCGCGCTGGTGGGCATGGGCGAAGACGGACACATCGCCTCGTTGTTTCCCGGCAATCCGGCCTTGGCTCTGGGACTGGATCCAGCCGCCCCCGCCTGCATTGTGGTCCCGCGGGGAACCGGGCGTCCACCGCCCCAGGACAGGCTAAGCCTGTCCGCGGCGTGGCTGACGCGAGCGCGGCTGATACTGATCGTGATCAATGGCGCAGCAAAACTGCGCGTGGCGCAGCTGGCTCTGAGCGGTACAGACGATTCGGAGTTTCCCGTGCGCTCTATCCTGAAGCGGGGGCCCGGCGTTGTTATATTGTGGTCGGCCTGAGGAGCGCTTCATGTCCGTACCCGTCAATTCCCAACTGGCCGAGGTCACGGATCGCATCGTGACCCGCAGCCGAGACACCCGCGAAGCCTATCTGGAGCGGCTGGAGGCGGCGAAAACCTCTGCCCCGGGGCGGGGCAAGCTGTCGTGCGCCAACTGGGCCCATGCGTTCGCCGGCTCACCGCCTGAGGACAAGCTCAAGGCGCTCGATCCGAAGGCGCCCAACATCGGCATCGTGACGGCCTACAACGACATGCTGTCCGCTCACCAGCCGTTTGAGGACTATCCCGAGCTGATCCGGCAGGCCGCTCGCGAGGCCGGCGCCACCGCCCAGGTGGCCGGCGGCGTTCCGGCCATGTGCGACGGGGTGACCCAAGGTCGACCTGGCATGGAGCTTTCCCTGTTCAGCCGCGACGTTATCGCCATGTCCGCCGCCGTGGCCTTGAGCCACGACGCCTTCGACGGGGCTCTCTGTTTGGGGGTTTGCGACAAGATCGTTCCGGGCCTGATGATCGGCTCTCTCGCGTTCGGCCACCTGCCGACCATCTTCGTGCCCGCAGGGCCGATGACCTCGGGCATCTCCAACGCCGAGAAGGCCCGTGTGCGCGGCCTCTATGCCGAGGGGAAGGTCGGCCGCGAGGAATTGCTCAAGGCCGAGATGGGCGCCTATCACGGGCCGGGCACCTGCACCTTCTATGGCACGGCCAACTCCAATCAGATGCTGATGGAGATGATGGGGGTGCATCTGCCCGGGGCTGCCTTCGTCAACCCCGGGACGGCATTGCGCGAAGCGTTGACCCGGGCGGCCGCTCAGCGGGTGGTGCAAATCCGCGCCGGCGCCAATGACTACACCCCGCTTGGCCGGGTGATCGATGAGAAGGCCGTGGTCAATGGGATGGTCGGCCTGATGGCCACGGGCGGTTCGACCAACCACGCCCTGCACCTGGTGGTGATGGCCAAGGCCGCCGGCGTGCTGATCGACTGGGACGATATGAACGACATCTCGGCGGTGACGCCGCTTCTGGCGCGGGTCTATCCGAACGGCCCGGGCGACGTGAACCAGTTCCAGGCGGCAGGCGGCTTGTCCTTCGTCACGCGTGAACTTCTGGGCGCGGGCCTGCTGCACGAGGACGTGCTGACCGTGGCCGGGCCTGGGCTCTCACGCTATACCGCCGAGCCGTTCCTTCAGGACGGAGCGCTGATCTGGAAGGCGGGCGTACACAAGAGTCTGGACCCGTCGATGGTGCGTTCAGCCAGCGATCCCTTCGACCCGGAGGGCGGGCTTAAGCTACTCACGGGCAACCTCGGACGCGCTGTGATCAAGACCTCGGCGGTCAAGCCCGAACATCGCGTGGTGGAGGCGCCCGCGGTAGTGTTCGACGACCAGGACGACTTCCTGGCGGCTTTCAAGGCCGGCCAGTTGGACAAGGATTTCGTGGCCGTGGTCCGCTTCCAAGGGCCTAAGGCCAACGGAATGCCCGAACTGCATTCGCTGAGCCCGGCGCTGGGCGTGTTGCAGGATCGGGGCCGCAAGGTGGCCCTGGTCACCGACGGGCGCATGTCCGGGGCTTCTGGCAAGACCCCCGCGGCCATTCATCTGACTCCGGAAGCGGTCGCCGGCGGGGCCATCAGCCGGATCCGCAATGGCGACATCATCCGTCTGGACGCCGAGCGCGGGATGTTGGAGGTCAAGGTCGACAAGACCGAGTTGGCGGCGCGGCCGGCGGCCAAGCCCCCTGGCGGCAATGATTTCGGTTTCGGCCGCGAGCTTTTCACCCATTTGCGCGCCGCGGTCGGCGGCGCCGAACAGGGCGCCACCGCGCTCTTCAACTAGGCTTCGGAAAAGAAGACGCTCATGTCCTGCCGTCCTTACCTCAGCCTGTCTCCCGTCGTGCCGGTGCTCACTATCGAGCGTATCGAGGACGCGGTTCCCCTGGCCCTCGCCCTGGTCGCGGGCGGGCTTACGGTGTTGGAGGTGACCCTGCGCACGCCGGTGGCGCTGGAGGCCATGACTCGCATCGCCGGTGAGGTGCCCGATGTGGTCGTCGCCGCCGGCACGGTCCTGTCGGCCAAGGATCTCGAGCGCTCGGCCAAGGCGGGGGCCCGCTTCGCCTTCTCGCCGGGCCTGGCCGATTTCATGCTGGAGCCGCAGGCTATACCGATCTTGCCGGGGGTGGCCACAGCCTCTGAAATCATGAAGGGCCTCGAAGCCGGGCTGGACACCTTCAAGTTCTTTCCGGCGGTTCCGGCCGGCGGCGCGGGCGCCCTCAAAGGATTCCATGGCCCCTTCCAGAGCGTGGCTTTCTGCCCCACCGGCGGGATCGGTCCGGCCAATGCTCGCGAGTTCCTCGGCCTGCCCAACGTCCTTTGCATTGGCGGTTCCTGGGTCGCGCCGGACGCTGCGGTTCGGGCTAAGGATTTCGCGACGATTCAGGCGCTGGCCGCGGATGCCAAGGGCCTGGCGCGAGTCTGACCGCTACGTCTCCTGCGGATCGACCCCGCCCTAGGCGCGATGGGTTTAGGCGGGATCGCCTANNGTGCTCTAGATTCAAATATGTAGAGCCGGATTCAGACTTCGAGAGAAGTCATCCGGCTCTAGTGGTCGGCTGCGGGCGGCGCATCGCTCGCCGCTGGGGCAGAGGGTTCAGCCGTGGTCGGCGCCGCTCCGGCGTCAGCCTTGCCGTAGTTGGCGTCGAGATAGGCTGTGATCGCCTTGTACTGATCGTCGCTGACTGAAACGCCGAAATCCATCATCTTGTGGACCTCTTGCGCCCATCCATCCGAGGTCCGCTTCTGGGCTATGATCGTGCCGGCGTCGTGACAGGACACACAGGCATTTAACAGTTCCGACTTGCCTGGGCCGTCGGCCAACGGGCTGTCCTGAGCCATGACCTGGGTCGAAGCGGCCGCCGCCATGACAGCCGAGGCCGCAAGACCGGCCGTAATGCGCCAGATCTTAATCTCCATTTCGAAACCTCCACAGACGCTATTCTCGTCGCCCTTAAAGCAAACCTCGTTTGTAAATACATCAATTGTTTGGCTGCCGCCGCGCCGGTTCAGGCGGGCTTCGGCATGGGCGGTCGACCCCAGCGCCACACCAGGGCGGGCAACAGGAACAGGCTCATGGCCGTCGAGGTGATAAGGCCGCCGAGGATGACCATGGCCATGGGGCCTTGGATCTCCCGTCCCGCCTGGCCGGTCTGGATCGCCAGGGGCAAAAGCCCCAAGGCGGTGACCAGCGCAGTCATCAGGATGGGCGTGGCCCGTTCGCGGGCGGCGCGGATCACGGTCTGCAGCGACCAGGGCTGACCTTCCACGCTCGCCAGATGGTCTGCGTGTGACACCAGCAGGATCGCGTTGCGCGCGGCGATGCCGAACAGGGTGACGAACCCCACGAGCGATCCCAAGGACAGGCTCGCGCCGGTCAACCCCACCGCCGCAACGCCGCCGACCAGAGCGAAGGGCGCGGACCCAAGGATCAGAGCTACGGACCGGGCGTTGCTGAAGGCCAGCAGTAACAGGGCCGTCACGCCGCCGGCCGCCAGGGCCACATTGAACATCAACTCGCGTTGGGCTTCGGCCACGCCCTCGGCGGCGCCGGAATAGGCGATGTAGACGCCGGGCGGCAGCTTGACCTTTTGCGCGATGGCCGCCTGCACGGCCTTGGTCACCTTAGCCACATCCCTCGGCTGTGGATTGGTGGTCACGACCTGCCGGCGCAGACCGCCTTGGTGGCTGATGCTTGTGCGGCCCTCCGCCAGATAGACCTTGGCCACTTGGCTGAGCGGTATGGTCACGCCCGCGCCGCTCCTGAGGAGCAGGTCGCCCACCGCTTCGGGGGTGTTGCGCAGCGCCTGCGGCGTGGTCACCGCAATGTCGATTGTGCGGGCGTTTTCATAGATCTGGGCCGCCGTTACGCCCTTGTAAGCCGCCTGGATCGCATCCAGCGCGTCGGCGGCTGAGAGCCCATATTGCGCCAGCTTGTCGAAATCGAGGTCCGCACGCACCACGGGGGTGAGAGGCGGCGCCTGCAGTTGCACGTCCTTGGTCCCCGGCACAGTCTTGACCACGGCAGCGATTTCACGCGCTGTCGCATCGATCTGATCCAGATCCTGGCCGTAGATCTCGATAGCCAGGGCCGCCGTCTCGCCGGTCAGGGTCTCGCCGATACGATCGCCCAGGAAGGTCACCACTTCGGTGGACAGGCCCGGATAGCTGTCCAGCACCGTGTGAATTGATTTCTCGATCGCGTCCTGTTGGGCCGCCTGCAGGCGGGGCTTCAGTTCGACGTGGATTTCGCTGCGGTTGGACTGCCAGGTGTCCTCGCCCCCTTCCGCCCGGCCGATCTGCTGCTCGGCGCTCTGCACCCCGGGGATAGCCAACAGGTCCTTGCTGATCGCCTGACCGTAGTTGCGCATCGCCGCCAGGGAGGTTCCCGGCGGGCTCGAGACGCCCAGCACGAAATGGCTTTCCTTGAAGGCGGGCAACAGCTCCGAATTGAACAGCATGAGGCCCGCCGCCGTGACGATCGCCGCCAGGAGCGAGGCGGCCGCCGCCAGGCGCGGCGCCTGGCAGATTCGCTCCAGAGCGCGGCCGTGCCAGTCCTTGGCGCGCACCAGCAAGGACGGCTCGGGGTGCAGCTGGGCGTTGCGTAGCAGGAGCAGGGTGAGCGGCGGGGTCACGACCACCGCCACGGCCAGGGAGGCGAGGGTGGCGATGATGAAGGCCGCGGCCAGGGGCGAGAAGAAAGCCCCTTGCAGGCCATGCAGAAGGAGCACCGGCAGCAGGGTGAAGGCCACGACCAAGGTGGCGTAGATGACGGGCGCGCGCACCTCCAGCGAAGCGTGCAGGATCACCGCTTCGCGCGCCTCATCCGGGCCAGCCGTGCGCAGTCGGCGCACGATGTTCTCCACGTCGATGACCGCGTCGTCGACCACCACCCCCAAGGCGACCGCGAGGCCCCCCAAGGTCATGGTGTTAATCGCCCACCCCAGCCGGTTCATCACGAGCACCGCGGTGAGCAAGGACAGCGGGATCGAGACGAACGACACCAGCACCGTGCGCAAATCCCGCATGAAGGCGAACAGCACCAGGGCGATCAGCACTGCCCCGATCAGCAGATCGTCGGTGATGCCGCCGAGCGCCGCCTCGATGAAATTGGCGGGCCGGTGCAACCCCCCGTAAATTCGCACGCCCCGCGCGTCGAGCGAGGGCTTCAACTCGGCCAGGGTGGCCTCGACCGCGCGCGTGGCCTCCAGGGTGTTGGCGCCGTACTGGCTAGCCGTGCTCAAGAGGACGCCGGGCCGGCCCATGATGAGGGCGTCGCCGTTTAGTGGCGCAGGGCCATCCTTGACCTCGGCCACGTCGCCGATGTGCAAAATGGCGCCGTCGGCGGTGGCCACGGGCGCGGCGGCGACCTGGGCGGCTGTGCGGGCCTGGCCCTGGGGCGTCACAAGTATGCGCTGCTGTTCGGTGTCGATGAATCCGCCGCCCGATACGCCGGTGGAAGCCCTCACCGCATTGATCAGGTCGCTGAACGCCAAACCGCGGGCCGCCAGCGCGTCGGGCCGGACCTGAACCTCCAGGCGCCGGATCTGACCGCCGAACACGATGGCGCGGGCCACGCCGGGCGTGGCCAGGACGCGGGGCCGGACCACCGTATCCACCAGGGCGCGCAGGTCCATCGGGCTGAGCTTGTCGCTGGTGAAGCCGACCTTGAGCAGGTCCATGGTGGAGGAGGTCAGGGGCGAGACTTTGGGCGCCTGGACGCCCTGGGGCAGGTCGGACGCCGTCTCGGCGACGGCTTCGGCAACCACCTGCCGCGCCCGATACGGATCGGACCCCTCCTTGAACAGCACCTGGACGATGGACAGGCCGGGAATGGACTGCGAGCGGACCATGGTGACCCCGGCCGAACCGTTGACCGACTGCTCGACCACGCGGGTGACCAGTTGCTCCACCTGCTCGGCGTCCAGGCCAGGCGCTTCGGTCTGAATTTCGGCTTGGGCCGGCACGAAGTCCGGCAGGACGTCGTACTTAGCCGTCTTGAGCGCCAGACCGCCATAAACCAGCAGCAGCAGGGCGAAGGCCGCCACAAGTCGCGGACGGCCGAGCGACCAGCGAACGATTGCGCTCAGCATGGATCAGTCATCGCCTTCTTCGCCGACGTTCGTCTCCGCCGAGAACAGCGCCGCCGCGCCGTGCGTGACCACCTGCTGGCCCGGCTTGAGGCCCTGAGGGACGAATAGGCCCATCGGGTCGGGCCGCGCGCCCTGCACCGGCTCACGCTGGAAGGTGTCGGCGCCGGTGCGGATATAGACCCAGGTCTGGCCTTGGCTGCGTAGTAGGGCCGCTTGCGGCGCCACCACGCCTGTGATGGGGACCGATGCGGTCAGCTTGACCGGCGTGGCCAGGCCGATGGCCAGGGATGCGGTGTTGGGGCCGGACGCCTCGGCGATCAGGCCGGGGGACATCAGATGCGGGTCGGCCGTTCGCGCGGCGCCCAGCACGCGGGCGTGCGCCACGCCCAGGGGCCCCAGATCGATCGTCACCGCGTGCAATCCGGCCAGGCCCTGGCCCGAGGGGGTGTCGATGCGCACCAGAGCGGCCTTGCCGGCGGCGATGTCGGCCAGCAGACCTTCGCGCCCACCAGCGGACAGGCGTGCGACGCCGTCGCCCCACTCCAGATTAAGCCTGCGCCGCAGCAGGGTGAGCTTGGCGGCGTCCGCGTCCGCCTGGGCGATGGCCGCTTCCAAGGCCTTGGCGGACAAGGCCTGGCCGCTGGCGTTGAGGGCGCGTGCGCGTCTGGCCTCGGCGGAGGAGGCTACGGCGGCGGCCTGCGCGGCCTGGATGTCGGCGTCCAATTGAACCAGGGGGCCGGGATCCAGCACGCGCGCGAAGCCGGCGACCGATGCCGATCGGCTTGCGGCCTGCAGGGTCTGGGTGGCGAGACCGAGCTTATGTTGGGTTTCGACGGCGAGCTTGACTGCCTTGACCCCTGGGTCGTCCCCCAGGGCCCACGCCGGAACGGCGGCCAGGGCGCACAGCAGGACCGGAGCGAGGCGCCGCCAGGCACGGGACGTCATGGATGGTCTCCCAAGCGCTTCGCGCGTCCCCAATTGTGCAGGCTGGCCGGATGGGTGCGCTCATCGGTCCGGGCGGGCCCCTATTTCCGGATCACCACCAGGGAGTTGTCGGCCAGGGGCAGGCCCTTACGGTAGAGGGTGACGAACTCGAAGTTATAGTCCTTGCCGAGGAAATAGCCGAGGAAGTGGTACAGATCGATGTAGGACACGTCCTCAATCACGTAGACGCCGCCCTTTTTCAGCTTATGGAACGAGTTTTCCAGCAAGCTCACCCCAGCCGCATAGGTGTGCAGGCCGTCGTCGATCATCAGGTCGAACTCGACGTCCTGCACATTGTCCCACAGTTGGGCGATGGCGGCCGAGTCGGTCTGGTCGCAATAGAAGGTCGATATACGATCCTCCGTGAACAGAATGTCCCGGTCGATGTCGGCGCCGATGATCTTGGCCTTTGGGAAATAGTCGCGCCAGACCCTCAGCGAGGCGCCCGGCTTTCCGTCCACGCCCATGCTGGAGGCTAGGCTCGGATTATTGGTGCCCAGGCCGCATTCGAACACATTGCGGATGTGCTGGCGGCAGTGGCCAAACGTGCGCTCCATGAAATCGGCGTAGCTGTGCGACGGCCACGGATAGGGGTGGCCCTCCGTGCGGATCTCGCCCTTGTCGGAGCCATACTTGTCGCACAGCTGATTGAGGAGGCTGGAGGCGTTCTTGCGATAATAACAGGCGTAGTGACGATCAAAATTTGCGGGAAACAGGTCCGTGATCTTGGAAACCAATGTAATGGGTCCAGCCTGGACCGTTATCGCTTCGTCTGACATGCAATCCCTCTGATCGACCGGATGAGCTGGAAAGCGTCAGGGCTCCGGCGGGTCCTTTTGGCGCCAGATCCGACAACCTCCAAGAACATTTCGCTCAGGGATGTTGGGCTGCGGAAGCCGGCGGCGTTGGGCTTGTCAGGCAGGGAGCAAGCTCCTAGGACGGAGGCGCCGCGCGTTTGGGCGGACCAGAAGGCGGCAATAGATGGGTGTCGATGTCAGCGTCCTGGACTTTCTTCTGAAGTTCCGGGGAAAAATCAAAGGCAGGACACTCCAACTCGGCCGGCAGAATCTCTATGTCGGCACCGACGCCAACCATCAGCAGCGTCCGCGGGCGGAGGCCGTCTTTCGCCGGTATGACCCGGTCACACCGTTGGAGGTCTTGGGCAAGCCCCTTGGCTATACCGAGGACCTCTTCCGCTATCTCGGCGCGGACAGCCTGACGGCCATGGACGCCTCGCCGTTCGAAGGCGCCGAAATCGTGCATGATCTGAACTATCCCGTGCCGCCAGAACTCGTCGGCCAGTTCGACACCCTCTTCGACGGCGGCACTATCGAGCATGTGTTCAACGCGCCGATGGCGTTTGAAAACGCCAAACGGATGCTGAAGGTCGGCGGGCTGCTGCTGTCGGTGAACGCGGCCAACAACCAGCTCGGGCATGGCTTCTATCAGTTCGGTCCCGACCTGATGTGGCGGATTTTCTCCAAGGAGTGCGGCTTCCAGGTCGAGCTGATGCAGTTGGTCGTTCTCAGCGATACGCCCCAACCGACCGATGCGCTCGACCCGGAACAGACCGGCCAAAGGATCGAGATCGGCCCCACCGCCGGCCCCACCTATATTCTAGTGGCCGCCACCAAGACTGCCGAGAGCAAAGCGGGGCCCATCGCCTATCAGAGCGACTACCGCCTGGCCTGGGACGAGGCTGAAGCCAAGGGCGCCGGGGCGCAGGACTAATCGCCGCCCTGCGGCGCGTCCGGACGGTCGTCACGCGCCATAAACGGGCGCGCCTTCAAATCCCTTTGCACCAAATCGATAGCTCGCCGTTACGCCACGGTTTGGGACACGGTCTCCGAATATATTCGGCGCTAGTAATCGATTATGAGATCGTCAATCTCGTAAGGCGTCATTGCCGGACCGTGTTTTGGAGCGAGCCAGAGCCAACTCATCATGCGATACCGCGCCTCAACACAGGAAAGGTAGGTATCCCAGTCGCTCCAGTCCCGAATTATCGGAATATCCCGGACGTCACGCAGCCCGTCCCTGATCTCGGCCACATGAAAATATCGGGACGCGCGTTCGCTTAATTGCTCAAGTGCAAGCCCAGGAGATTCTGGCTTGTCTACGTTGAATCCGTGCGTCTCTATAATGATGTGTGAGCGGGATAGCGCCTCAAGCAAGAGTTCGTCGAAGAGTTCGAATTCTCCCCCTTCAATGTCACACAGAATAACGGCCCGACTAAGGTCGACGCCTTCATTGCTCAATAGCGCCACCAGATCCTGGTCTGCCTTGCCGAATACATTCACCTTGCTGGAAATGCCCAACTCATCGGCCCGCTGACGGAGCAGTGCCTGCGTGGCAGTGTCCACGTCGAAACAAAAACTACGGTCAAAGGCGCCGACCTTCACAAGGCCCAGACCAAACAGTCCATCAGCAGCCCCGAGATCGACGAGGGTCCGATCCGGAGCCTTCAGCATATCCAAGATGGCGCAGACGCCAGCCTCATAGGTGCCAAGAAGGTAAGAGCCGGAAACCACCTCCGCCCAATGGCTTGGATGAATGAAGAAGCCTTTGAGAATTCCGTATTGAACGTATGAATTGGTCCGCTCACGCACAATCTGCGAAAGATAATGGCGTCGTGTATTAAGAACATGCATTGAATCATGTTGAAAATACTGATTCATATCCATTTTTATTTCCTATTGTTATTTTGGATATTCCGTGTTTTGGCCAAAAGATTTTCGCGTATACTTTAAACGTGACGCTTTGTATCGCTTATGCGTTCGGTGATCGAAATTTAACCTACGTTCACATGGGATAGCGGTCCTACCGGCCGCGCAAGCCCCAAGCCATTCGGCTGGTGTCTCGACACAGGCTCGTGGTTTCGAGGCGAAAGGTTCCGCCCGTATCCAACGTGAAGGTGGTGTCCGCCGGATAGTCCATGGCGATGGTCTGATCTTGCCAGCCCAGCGAGATTTTCTCCGGCGTGGGCGCGCCAAACGGGTATGTGGTCATGAGATCGAGCGAAATTGGGCGGCGCGCCTCGAACGTGAGCCGCGTGGAGCCGATCGCCCAAAAGGCCCGCCCACTTCCCGGGCCGAATAGGGTCGAAAATAGATCGGGCGAGGTAACGAGTTTGCCGTCGCCGGCAGCCTCGGAAAGGCGCAGGCCGATATCTTCCCAATCGAAGTCCGCGGGATCGAAAGCCATCGGGGCGTCCACGCAGCGAACTTTGTCCGACCCGACAAGATATTGCCGACCTTCATCCAGAATGACGTGACTATAAACGTTGTGATAGCGCCAGCATGGCTCGTAGCGAACATCGCCGGTCATGTGCATCGCCTGAATACGCGTTCCGCCCGACGCAAAAGAGATATTTTTGTTATTTATAGGATGTGAGAATTTATTAGTTTCATGTATCCCCCATTTTGAAACATGATTATATATTTTATCAAACAACAATAGGTTTCCTAAACCGTAGTAAATATTAACAAATGTTGTATCTATGCCATATGTTATATTGAAATCTGTATGAATTCTGTCGATGCAATCGTTGATGAAATGCCCAAAATGGGACCATGCTTCGCGATGCCCAGCAAGCAGGCCGGCCTGTAGACCAACCCCCAATCCTTCCCTGACCGAACGTACGCCTAGATCTATGAAATACTCAGAGTTCGGCCCGGTGATCGATCGTTCCACAAAGTCGCAAAACCAGGCATCGGGCGCTGCGTACATGCGCGCGGGGTCCGCGATCTGATCGAATAGATCGAATTGGCCAGGCTGAAACCAAATGTCCGCATCGTAGACGGCGGCGCGCGCAATATCGTGATCGGCTACGTAATTGGCGACGCTCAGATATCGATCGCACGCCAATATGCTTTTCCGGGCCGGCGGCACGATGACGATGTCTTGCCGGTTCAGCACCTCGAGCTTTTCGGCGGAAAGCCCGTAATCGACAACGCCAACGCGACCATCGTAGGTTGTATGCCTCAGCGAGAGCATGAAAGGCACAAGCATCTCATGCCATGCAAGATCGTTGTCGTCGATGGCGGTAAAGATCATATCTGATCGCATAGTCAGCTTTAGCCCGAGATTATCTTGTAAGACGCGTAGGCGCCAAGACTAGACAGCAACGCGTTAGGACTTTCGACCGATGGATTCCAGCGACCGTGCACATGGAGCGGGCCATGCTTCCAGACAGCCGCATCAGCCCGGAAGGAGCGCGTCGTCGTGCGCCATCACCAGTGCGCGCGCGCTCCAAGCCATTCCGGAGTAATGGACGATGAAGCTGTCGGGGCGGCGATATTCCCAATAGGTGTTGAACAATATCTGGTTCACGAGAACCTCGTCCGTCGACAGCCCATGACGCTTCAGCGCCTGGACGAAGTAGTGCTGATCGCCCATGCTGGCGTAGACATACGACTTGTCGACGACACTGATAATGTCCGCCATGAGTTCCCGCAGGACCGCGTCGTTCTGCGCCGTGCGGCGAAAGCCCATGACCCCGGAGTTGAAATCCCACCCTAGGCCGACGTCGCGGGCCAAAAGCACATCGCGCCCCTCCAGCAGGGGCTCAAGCTTCCGGTCCATGTCGGCGAAGAGCACGTCCGAGTCGATCCAGATAACCCACTCATGTTTCGCCATGTAGCCTTGCAGCAGCCAGGGCTTGAACCAGTTGCCGCTGGCCTTCATCCCCACCTCGGCGGGAACGTCGCGGTGGACATAGAACGTATAACCGTGTTGCTCGCAGTATCGCCGGATGTTGCGTTCCCCGATACGGGCAAAGCAGCCGGTGTCGGGCGAGTATAGCGTCATCAGCGCGATGGGCTGGCCGGGATTATAGGCGCTGCGCTCGTCCGTTTCCTCTTCCGCATATTCGGGAAACGACAACATCGGCAAGCCCGCGGCTTTCCGAGTGTTGATATGGTCGACGAGCACATCCCTGAAACGGGGATTCCCGCCGATTTTATGAACGCCTGTGGTCGAGGACATGTTGCTGGGGATACTGATCGCGAAGGTGGGTTGGGCGCACCATAGCGGTTCCAAATTAAAGCCCGCAGGCACAACGGGAAACGCCCCGCCGATCCTCTCGCTCCAGGGATGGGTGTCGAAGGCCGCCAACAACTCAGCCTCGGCGGAAAAGGGTTCGCCGCCGAACAGGCATTTTTTCCAGATGTCCAGGACCTCGCGCCGGACGGCCTCGGTGTTGCGCCAAACCTGCACATCCACATGGGGAAGCATGCCCGTCTCCGTGCGCACGAGCAACCAGTCCCGCCCAGCCATCAAGGTCTCGAGCGAGACCGGCTGGACGATGGCCGCGTTTTCGCTGAGAAGCAGCACCGCTTCATTCGGCTCGGCGCGTTCCAGCGCGTGCAGCAGAACCTGGTACTTGTACAGGGACCGGCTTTGCAGCGATTCCGGCATGGCCGAGGCGTCGACCCATTCGTGCCGGTATCCGTGGTGATTGGCGTAGCGACGGTGATTGGCCAGGCTCGGCGGCGCCGGGCGGCAGAAATAGCTGAGCACGATCATGGCGTTGATGGAAATTCCCTGAGATTTGGCGTTTCTGGGGATTCGTCGCTTCAGACCCGAGGCGGCCGCCGCAAAAGTGAATAGCCTGTTCAGGACGCCGCGCTCGAATTGCACTCGAGCAACCCGATCAACTCCGTCCGCTTGGACTAGGCGAAACCCATGCCCGCGGTCAATGGCGCACTTGATGTTGCGCGTCGATGTGGTTCCGCGCGCGCGGAACAGCATCGACGCGCTTCCGCCAGCCGTTTCCGCTTGCCTCTGAATGGAAACCTTACTAACGCCATTCGCGGCCAAACGGCTGACAATCTGCGAAAAGCGGGGGGTCGTCTGTTCGAAGTGAGGGGGCTCAATTTATGACAGCCGAGATATTGGGCGCCATGGCCGCAGCCCACGGCACCGACAAGAATGGGCGCCACGCCTACACCCAGCACTATGGGCGACATCTGGATCAGCTGCGCGAGACGGCGTTCAATCTTCTGGAAATCGGCGTCGGGGGGTATGAAGACCCCTTGGAAGGCGGCCGTTCCCTACGCACCTGGAAAGACTATTTTCCCCTGGCAAATATCGTCGGGCTCGATTTCTACGATAAATCGGCAATGTCCGAAGATAGAATAAAAATATATCAGGGATCCCAGGCGGATCCAAAAGTAATTAGCAAGATATTATCCGATTATGACAGCTTTCGGGTCATCATAGACGACGGTAGTCATCGCAGTGAACACGTCATTTCCACGCTGCTCATGCTGTGGCAATACGTTGAACCTGGCGGGTGGTATATCATTGAGGATTTGCAGACGTCCTATTGGCCCATGTTTGGAGGGGCCTTTTACGAAAAAAACTCGCCGCTGACCTCCATGGGATACCTGAAAAGTCTCGTCGATGGTCTGAATTGGTCCGAAATACATCAACCGACTTATTCTCCGACGGAGTTCGACAAGACTTTGGTTGGAATGCATTTTTATCAAAATCTTGCATTTCTTCAAAAGGGCGACAACACAAGGGGAAGCGCCTTCGTTCGCGAAAATCGGTTCCCGGGCCTGTGATTCGGTGGCGCCGCGGAACGCCATTGTTGGTGCGGGAGCGGCGCTGTTTAGGCGCCCAGCCGGCCCGTCCGTTATTCCTTTAGTTTAAAGGCAGGCTTCCAAGCCTTCACCAAAGGAAGGCGTCTTGGAATCTGCGATACCGGCTACAGACGAATGGAACTTCATCCATGCCAAAAATATCGGTGCTCATCCCCACGTTCAACGCCAGCCGGTATTTGCAAGAAACCTTGGATTCAGTGCTGTCGCAGGAGGGCGTCGATTTCGAGGTCATCGTCCTGGATGACCGCAGCACCGACAACACGGCCGATATGGTGCGCGAGCGCCAGGACCCGCGCATTCGCCTGCATGTGAATGAGGCCAATCTCGGGACGCCCAACAATGTCAACCAGGGCCTCGCGATGGCCTCCGGCGAGTATATCGCCCGCATCGATCACGATGACATCGCCTTGCCGGGCAGATTGGCCGCCCAGGCCCGAGCGCTAGACGCCCGGCCCGAGCTGACCGTCATCGGCACGCAGCTCGAACATTTCGACGACCACGTCTTGACGTCGAATTTTCCACTGAATCACGATGAAATCACCGCGAGATTCATAGGCGGCTATGCCTATATCGCGAATCCGACCGTGATGTTCCGTACTGAATTCGTCAAAAAGAACCGGATATTCTACGATCCAAATCTATATGTCGTGGATGATCTCGGATTCTTTTATGATTGCCTGTTGAAAGGCGCCAGATTCGCTAATCTTCCGGATGTTTTTCTGAAATACCGCATTCACGACCGCATGACTTCGAAAAATCTGGACGCAAATCGATTATTCGACTCAAAATATAGACTATATGCTAGAATACTTCCGAGATTCTTTCCCAACATTACGGGGGAAGAATTTGAATCCATCGTCAATATATACGACATGTACTCCGGCGATTTTCCAATCAGGGGCGGGAGCGATTTGGATTCACTAAAGAAGCTGGCCTACGCAATTGGCCGCGCGGCCTCCCGTGTGGATGGATCGCTGGGGCAGAACCCGCAGATCGCCATCGACATGCTCCTGGGCCTGTTCAAGAGCTTCACGGACTTTCTTATCTTGAATCTGAATTTGCTGACGGCCGACGAGTTCAATACGATTCTCGCACCCGCCTACTATGGCGCTCGCAATCAGGCCGCGAGTTCCGTCGGCTAACCCATCTTATTCAGCGCCTCTGCGGCGCATAGGGGCCCAGGGCGTCCAGCAACGGTCCCAGGTGCTTTTCATAGCGGCGCCAGCGCTGGACCGAGGTGGTGAAGATCGGCTGGCGCACCTGGGTCACGCTGGCGGTGCGCACCGGGCGCTTGGTCTTGTGAAACGCCAGGCAGGCGTCGTCCCACTCCAGGCCGCAGGCCTGCGTCACCAGCCAGCGAATGCGCGCCTCCGGATCGGCCACCAGGGCCTCGTGGTTCACCTCGATCACCCGTCCGGGCAGCACCTGGTCCCAGTGCTCCATCATCTGGCGATAGCGCACGTAGGAGCGGCCGATCTCGGCCAGGTCGTAGCTTTCCTCGTTGGCGGTCAGGAAGGGGGTGCGGAAATTGGAAAAACAGGTATCCACCGGATCGCGCACGGCGTGCAGGATCGTCGCCTTGGGGAACATCAGGTGGATCAGGCCGATGAACACGAAATTGTTCAGCATCTTGTCGATGAAGCGCCCCGAATTGTTCCACCCGCGCTCGCGCATGGTCGCCAGATAGGCGTCGGCCAGAGCGCGATAGTGATCTGGGCCATGCGGCGCCAGGCGCTGCAGGGGATATTTGCCCACGGCCGAGTTGAACAAGGCGCTGGTCTCGCCCAGGCCCTGCACCCTGGGATGGCTGGACAGGATCTGTTCGATCAGGGTCGAGCCCGATCGCGGCATGCCCACGATGAAGATCGGCGAGGCCAGGTGCGAGCCATGGCCTTCCTGCTCGGCCATGAATTGCGCCGTACAGAGGCCCTTCATATAGCCGGTTTCCTCCAGCCCGATCTTTTCGGCTTCGTCCGGGCGCAGCATGCGCGCCGATTCGCTGAAGGCGTGGCGCGATTTCGCCGCGGCTTCGCCCATCAGCACCGAACGCTTCAGACGCGCGCCTTCGGCAAAGGCCGCGAACGCCCCATCATAGTCGTCCCGCCGCTCCAGCAGGGCGCCTAGGGCGAAATTCGCCATGGAGCGGGCTTCCGGGCTGCGGGACGGCGCCGCGGCGCCGTGGGCGATGTCCTGCAAGTCCTGCGGGCCGATCGAGGCCGGCGCGATGCGGGCGATATCGATCAGGGCGGCGACGCGGTGGGCCGGGTCCGACGCCAGGGCGCGCAGCTCGGCTACGGCGTCATTGAAATCCCCGGCCACCTCCAGCGCCGTGGCTAGGGAGAACCGTTCTCCGGCGTCCTGCGGGGCCAGCTTCAGGGCGCGGCGCGACGCCGCGATGGACTCCCGCCACTGTCCCAGTTCGCGCAGGGCGTGGGCATAGGCCAGCCACACCAGGGGCTGGTTCGGCAGGCGGCGGGCCAATCGCTCCAGCCGGGGCAGGGCGGTCGCGGGCTTGCCCTGGCCCAGATCGATCAGGGCGATGAAATAGGGGGGGTCGGATTCCTGCGGATTGGAGCGCTCCAGGCGCCTATAGATGGACAGCGCTTCCTCGTAGCGATCCGCTACGCGGTGAACCGCCGCCTCGTGCAGTAGATTCGCCACTTCAGCGGCTGGAAGCAGCGCGGGTCTCCCTGCGCCATGGTAAGTTTTACTCGACTTTATCTTAACCATTTGGGCCAATGCCGCCTTTACTACGCTTCAAGCACCGACTCCTTGCCGCGCTGGTCATGACCTGCGCGCAGTCATATTCAATGGGCCCCAATGTCCACTTAATAGGGTCAGCCGCCTTTTTGGCAATTGTTGGCCCTCGGCTTTTTGCCAACGGCCATAAATTAATCGCCAAATGGGCAGCCGTCATGTCGCGTGGCGACGGATACGAATGGCCCAGGTCAAACTCGGGGCGTTCAAGCGCCTGCGATGGGCGCTAATGACTCGATGGTCTAGGGCTTGCGCGGAGATGTCGGCGGAGGGGCCGTCGGGAGTGGACGGGCCGCCGCCGCCAATCGCGCCGCGTCCAATTCCCGCGGCGGCGCATAGGGGCCCAAGGCGTCCAGCAACGGTCCCAGGTGCTTTTCATAGCGGCGCCAGCGCTGGACCGAGGTGGTGAAGATCGGCTGGCGCACCTGGGCCACGCTGGCGGTGCGCACCGGGCGCTTGGTCTTGTGAAACGCCAGGCAGGCCTCGTCCCACTCCAGGCCGCAGGCCTGCGTCACCAACCAGCGAATGCGCGCCTCCGGATCGGCCACCAGGGCCTCGTGGTCCACCTCGATCACCCGCCCGGGCAGCACCTTGTCCCAGTGCTCCATCATCTGACGATACTGAACATAGGCGCGCCCGATCTCGGCCAGGTCGTAGCTCTGTTCCTGCGCGGTGAGGAACAGCGTGCGGAAATTGGAAAAACAGGTGTCCACCGGATCGCGCACCGTGTGCAGAATCCTCGCCTTGGGGAACATCAGGTGGATCACGCCGATATAGAGGTGGTTGCCCAGGTCCTTGTCGATGAACCGCGCCGAGCTGGTCCAGCCGAGCTGATGCATGGCGGCGAGATAACGGTCGGCCATCTGACGATAGTGATCGTGGCCATGCGGCTTGAGAAACTTCAGCGGAAATTCGTTGCCGATCGTCTCGAACATCGCTCCCGCTTCCCCCAGTCCCTGGACCCGGCGATGGCTGGACAGGATCTGTTCGACCAGGGTCGAGCCGGACCGGGGAAAGCCGACGATGAAGATCGGCGCCTGCAGGGTCTGGCCCCCGCCCTCCTGTTCGGCGATGAACTCGCGGGTAAACAGGGATTTCATATGGCTGACCCATTCCCCCGTCAGGCGCTCGGCCTCGGCGGGGTGCAGGGCGCGCACCTTTTCACTGATCAAGGGGCGTTCGGCGCCCTCGATCTCGCCCGCCAGAATCCCGCGCTGGATGCGCGCGGCCCTGGCGAAGGCCTCGAACGCCTCGTCATGGCGTCCCTGCCGCTCCAACACGGCGCCGAGGGCGACGTTCGTCATGATGACGAATTCCGGGCTCTCGTCTGGGCGTTGGGCGGCGGCGTGGATCTCGTCCAGTTCCTCGGGCCTGATCGCCTCCGGCGATCTGCGGGCAATCGTTGTCAGGGCGAGCATGCGGTGCGACTCCTCCAACATGATGGAGCGAAACTCCGCCAGCGCTGCATCGAGGTCTCCGGCGACCTCCAGGGCATTGGCCAGGGAGAATCGTTCTCCGATATCCAGCGGGGTCAGCGCCAGTGCGCGCCGCGAGGCGGCGATCGACTCGCGCCACCGTCCCAGTTCCCGCAAGGCGTGGGCATAGGCCAGCCACACCAAGGCCTGCTCGGGCGCTCGCCGGGTCAAGGCCGCCAGGCGCTCCAGCGCCGCGACGGGCCTGTGCCGCGCCAGATCGATCAGGGCCAGGAAATAGGGCGGATCGTTTTCCCGCGGATTGGTCCGCTCCAGGCTCTCGTAAAGGGCGATGGCCTCGTCGTAGCGGGCCGCCACCCGATGGATCGCCGCCTCGTTCAGCACGGCGACCACCTGCGCCGCCGGCAAGGGCGCGGGGCCCGGGGCGCGCTTGCCTGGATTCTGCTTCTTCGCCTTGCTCATGCCTGCGCGCATACACCGGTCCGGTCCGGCCTCGTCAAGCACCATATAAGGGCGACATAAGAGCGGCATGGGGCCGACCGCCAAATTCCGCCTCGCCCGCTAGGCATTCCGCCCGCCCGGCTAAGGGAATTCGGTTGGCCGGTCAGCCGGCGCGACCCGCAAGCGCTGCGGGGCGGGGACCGGTTCATTGGAACAGGGCCAAGCTCCTGGATTTAGAGTCCGTGCCGCGCCCGCGAATTCATCGCTGGGACATCGCTCAAACAGTCGAGAAAACTTCACAGTCCACCCAGGTAAAAATGGGGCGCGTCCGCTTGCCATATCGCAATTCAAGGGTTAGGAATGCAGCGGGTGAAAATGAGCCAGGTGCCGACGCCGTGCGTCGCGGGCTCTTGTAATGAACATTGCTAACTTCTGACGGGCCTGAGCCGGCGACAAAGCGCGGCTCAAATCGATGGGGATCAAATTGACCAAGACGCCGAAAACGCCTGAATTTTCCGAGGAAGTAGGGCTGAAGAGCACGCTGTCCAGCAAGCGGCCTCATCTCCTGCTCGGCGCCTCGGCCGCGGCCTTGGGCGCGGCCCTCCTCATCGGCGGCGCGTTGAACGCGGTGCCGGTTCAGGCGCACGCCACCCCCGCCACCTCCCTTACGACGTCGGGCGTCCCGGGCTTCATCACCGGCAACTCGATCAGCACCGGCTTGTCATCGCTCTCGACCAGCGTCAGTTCGCTGTCGACCAGCGTCAGTTCGCTGTCGACCGGCGTCAGCTCGCTGTCGACCTCGACCTCCACCGGCATCACCTCGCTGTCCACCGCGACATCGTCCCTGGTCACCTCGCTGTCGACGGGCATTAGCTCTCTGTCGACCTCGACCTCGACGGGCATCACCTCGCTGTCGTCCTCGACCTCGACGGGCATCACCTCCCTGTCGTCCTCGACCTCGACCGGCATCACCTCGCTGTCGTCCTCGACCTCGACGGGCATCACCTCCCTGTCGTCCTCGACCTCGACCGGCATCACCTCGCTGTCGACCTCCGTGTCGACCGGCGTCACCTCGCTGTCCACCTCCGTGTCGACCACGACTAGCTCGCTGTCGACTTCGGTTTCGACCAGCGTCACCTCGCTGTCGACCTCGACCTCGACCAGCGTCACCTCGCTGTCGACCTCGGTTTCGGCCAGCGTCAGCTCGCTGTCGACCACCTTTAGCTCGCTGTCGACCGGCGTCAGCTCGCTGTCGACCGGCGTCAGCTCTCTGTCGACCGGCGTCAGCTCGCTGTCGACCTCGGCCTCGACCACGGCCAGCTCACTGTCCACCGCGACCTCGTCCCTGGTGACCTCTCTGTCGACTTCGGCCTCCACGAGCGTCAGCTCGCTGTCGACGGGCCTGAGCACGACCAATAGCAACGTCACCTCGCTGTCGACCTCGGCGTCGACCAGCGTCAGCTCGCTGTCCACCGCGACGTCGTCTCTGGTGACCTCGCTGTCGACCTCGG
>PLRV01000060.1 GCA_003164925.1 Caulobacteraceae bacterium | reverse complement strand
TCGGTCATCGTGGTCGGCCCCGAGCTGAAGCTGCATGAGTGCGGCTTGCCTAAGAAGATGGCGTTGGAGCTGTTCAAGCCGTTCATCTATGCGCGGTTGGACGCCAAGGGCCTGTCAGGCACCGTCAAGCAGTCCAAGCGCATGGTCGAGCGCGAGCAGCCCCAGGTGTGGGACGTGCTGGAAGAGGTGATCCGGGAACACCCGGTTCTGCTCAACCGCGCCCCGACCCTCCACCGCCTGGGCATCCAGGCGTTCGAGCCCAAGCTGATCGAGGGCAAGGCCATCCAGCTTCACCCGCTGGTGTGCGCCGCCTTCAACGCCGACTTCGNNGGCGACCAGATGGCCGTGCACGTGCCGCTGAGCCTCGAAGCTCAGCTCGAAGCGCGCGTCCTGATGATGTCGACCAACAACATCCTGTCGCCCGCAAACGGCCGCCCGATCATCGTGCCCTCGCAGGATATCGTGCTGGGTCTGTATTACCTGTCGCTGGCCAAGGATAAGGAGCCGGGCGAAGGCAAGCTGTTCGTCGGCAACGCCGATATCGAAGCGGCGCTGGAAGCGGGCGTCGTGACCCTGCACACCAAGATCAAGGCCCGCTTCACCGAAAGCGACGACAAGGGCGTGGCGCGCACCAAGGTGATCGACACCACCCCCGGGCGGATGAAGATCGCCGCCTTGCTGCCGCATCACCCGGCCATCGGCCACCGCCTGGTGGAAAAGCCGCTGACCAAGAAGGAAATCGGCAACCTGATCGACGCCGTCTACCGTCACTGCGGTCAGAAGGCGACGGTGATCTTCGCCGACCAGATCATGGGGCTGGGCTTCAAGGAAGCGGCCAAGGCCGGCATCTCCTTCGGCAAGGACGACATCGTCATCCCCGAGCGCAAGAAGACGCTGGTGGCTGAAACCCGCAAGCTGGTCGAGGAATATGAGCAGCAGTACGCGGACGGCCTGATCACCCGCGGCGAGAAGTACAACAAGGTCGTCGACGCCTGGGCCAAGTCCACCGACCGCGTGGCCGACGAGATGATGGCCGAAATCTCCACCAAGAAGTACGGCCCGGACGGGCGCGAGCTGGAGATCAACTCCATCTACATGATGGCCCACTCCGGCGCCCGGGGCTCTCAGGCCCAGATGAAGCAGCTTGGCGGGATGCGCGGCCTGATGGCCANNTCGGGCGAGATCATCGAGACGCCGATCATCTCCAACTTCAAGGAAGGCCTGACCGTGCTGGAGTACTTCAACTCCACCCACGGCGCCCGTAAGGGTCTGGCCGACACCGCCTTGAAGACGGCGAACTCCGGCTACCTGACCCGCCGCTTGGTCGACGTGGCGCAGGACAGCATCATCACCGAGGAAGACTGCGGCACCACCCGCGGCATTACCCTGCGGGCGGTGGTGGAGGGCGGCGACGTGCTGGTCTCCCTGGGTCTGCGCATCCTTGGCCGCGTAACGGCCGAGGACGTTAAGGACCCCAACGGCGAAGTCGTCATGCCGGCCGACACCTATCTGGATGAGTTCCTGGTCGAACAGATCGAAAGAGCCGGCGTGCAGTCGGTGAAGGTCCGCTCGGTTCTGGTGTGCGACGCCAATCCCGGCGTCTGCGCTACTTGCTATGGGCGTGACTTGGCGCGCGGCACCACGGTGAACATCGGCGAAGCGGTGGGCGTTATCGCCGCCCAGTCGATCGGCGAGCCGGGCACCCAGCTCACCATGCGCACCTTCCACATCGGCGGCGCGGCCCAGGTCGCCGAGCAGTCGTTCTTCGAAGCGACCAACGACGGGATGTTCTCCATCACCGGCGGCGCCAGCGTGACCGGCTCGGACGGCGCTCTGATTGTCATGAGCCGCAACTTGCAGGTGGCCATCCAGGTCGATGGCAAGGACCGCGAGACCTACAAGCCGCCCTACGGCTCGCGCCTGCGCTTCAAGCACGGCGATATGGTCAAGCGCGGCCAGCGCCTGGCCGAATGGGACCCGTACACCACCCCGATCATTACGGAAGTGGGCGGCAAGGTGAAGCTGGAAGACCTGGTCGACGGCCTGTCCGTGCGCGAGGAAGCCGACGAAGCCACCGGCATCTCCAACCGCGTGGTGGCCGACTGGCGCGCTTCGCCGCGCGGCTCGGATCTGCGTCCGGCCATGGCGGTTCTGGGCGACGACGGCGGCTACAAGCGCCTGGCCAATGGCGGCGACGCCCGTTACCTGCTGCCCGTTGGAGCGATCCTCTCGGTCAGCGACGGCGACGTGGTGAAACCCGGCGAGGTGATGGCCCGCCTGCCGACCGAAAGCGCCAAGACGCGCGACATCACCGGCGGTCTGCCGCGGGTGGCCGAACTGTTCGAGGCGCGTCGGCCGAAGGACTGCGCGGTCATCGCGGAAATGGACGGCAAGGTGGAGTTCGGGCGGGACTACAAGAACAAGCGCCGTATCAAGATCACCCCGGAACCCGTCGATGGCGAACAGGGCGAAGCGGTCGAGTTCCTGATCCCCAAGGGCAAGCACATCTCCGTCCACGATGGGGACAGCATCCGCAAGGGCGAATACATCATCGACGGCAATCCCGATCCGCACGACATCCTGCGCATCCAGGGCATCGAGGCGCTGGCTGACTTCCTGGTCAATGAGATCCAGGAGGTCTATCGCCTGCAGGGCGTGCCGATCAACGATAAGCACATCGAGGTGATCGTTCGCCAGATGCTGCAGAAGGTGGAAGTCCTCGAGCCGGGCGACACCGGCTTGATCCGCGGCGACCACCTCGACAAGCCCGAACTGGAAGAAGAAAACCGCAAGGCGGAAGCCCGCGGCGGCCGTCCGGCCCTGGTCCAGCCGGTGCTGCTCGGCATTACCAAGGCGTCGCTGCAGACCCGCAGCTTCATCTCGGCGGCCTCGTTCCAGGAAACGACTCGCGTGCTCACCGACGCTTCGGTGCACGGCAAGGTCGACACCCTGGAAGGGCTGAAGGAAAACGTGATCGTCGGCCGGCTGATCCCGGCAGGCACCGGCTCTTACCTGCGTGGCCTGCAACGCGTCGCCGCCAAGCGTGACGAACAACTGGCCCAGCAGCGCGAGCAGGCCATGGAGGCTCTCCCCGAGGAGATCGCCGTGGAAGCCGAGGCGGCCGTCGACGCCTGAGGCTATCGCCAAGTCTAGCTAGCGGAACGGCCCGGGAGCGATCCCGGGCCGTTTTCGTTTGTGCGCGGCGGACGGCGGCGCTCACCACCGTGGGCTAAGCTTTCGCCTCAGTCCTCAGCTGACATGGACGTTTTCCCCGCCATCGCCAATCGCACCGGGGCCCAGCCGAGGCGATGCTCCGGGCACGGACCAAGTTGGCGTAGGGCCTGCACATGGACCTCGGCATGGTAGCCCTTGTGCGCGGCGAAGCCGTAGCCGGGGTAGCGCCCATCCAACTCAACCATCAGTCGGTCCCGCGCGGTCTTGGCCAGGATGGAGGCCGCGGCGATGGAGCAGGACAGGCCGTCGCCGCCAACAACAGTCTTGACCGTGCAGGGCAGGGGAAAGGCGTAATTGCCGTCCACCAGGGCGATGGCGGGCGTTACGGACAGGGCCTGCAACGCTCGGCGCATGGCCAGGCCCGTGGCATGCAGGATGTTCAGCTCGCCGATCTCGGCGACGGAAGCGAAACCCACGGCCCAGGCCACGGCGCTGGCCTTGATCTCGACCTCCAGCATCTCGCGCTGCTTATGGCTCAACTTCTTGGAATCGTTCAGGCCAACGGGAACCTTGTCGGGGTGCAGGATGACCGCGCCGGCCGACACTGGCCCGGCCCAGGGCCCCCGGCCGGCTTCATCCACGCCGCACACCGGGCCGTGGCCGCAGGCGGTTTCCAGCATCATGTCCGGACCGGCCTTGCTCAAGGGCGCTCACCCAGCCCGCGCACCGGTTCATGGCGAAAGCAGCCCGTCAGATGGTCGTTGACCATGCCGGTGGCCTGCATGAAGGCGTAAACGATCACCGGGCCGCAGAATTTGAAGCCTTTGGCTTTGAGCGCCTTGGCCATGTCCGCCGCCACAGGTGTCTGGGCCGGGACCTGGCTGATGTGCTCGAAGCGGTTCTGGATCGGATTTCCGTCCACGAAGGCCCACAGGAACCGGGAGAAATCCTCGCCGCGCTCGCGCATGTTCAAATAGATTCTAGCGCCTCCAATGGCGGCGTCGATCTTGGCGTTGGAACGCACGATGCCGGCATCGGCCATCAGACGCGCGCGATCTTCATCGCCGTAGCGGGCGACCTTGTCCGGATCGAAGTTGTCGAAGGCGGCGCGAAACGCCTCGCGCTTTTTCAGGATGGTGATCCACGATAACCCCGCCTGGAATCCATCCAGCACCAGCTTCTCCCACAGGGCCCGGCTGTCGCGCTCGGGCACGCCCCATTCGGTATCGTGGTAGGCCTCATAGATGGCGGTTCCCACCAGGCCGCCCCATCCGCAGCGAATCGGCTCTGTGCTCATGCCCTAATCTGGCTCCTCCATGCCCGGGCCGGGAAGGGCTCCCTCGGGCCACCAGGGCGGAATGTCTAGCGTCGCCGCACGACCGTCCACCGTCAATCGGCCGCCTAAGGCCCGGTCCAGCCGCAACAGGGCCATGGCGCGTCCGTCCTGACCCGACAGCACCTCGCCCGCCCGCAGTTCGCCGGCCATCACGGGCGATCCGTAGGCCGGGGCGGGGCCATCGAAGGCGATCGGCGCCATCCGCGTCTTGACCGCGCTGCGCCGCTTCATGCGGGAAGTGGTCTCCTGGCCGATGTAGCAGCCCTTATGGAAATCGATGGCGTTCAGCAGGTCGAAATTGGCCTCCAGCGGGAAGGTCTTGTCCGGGACGCAGTCCAGTCCCGGATCGGGCACGCCCAGACTGAGGGCGCGGGCGCGATAGGCTGCTTCGTCCTTGATGGTCGCGCCGGCCGGCGGCTGCACGCCGTAGCTGCGCCACCCCAGCGCTTCCAGACGCGGATCGGCGATCCAGTCCGGACCCGGCCGCTCGCCCTCGGCGCTCCACACCGCGCCGTCCGCTGGCTCGATCTCGATCTTGGCGCGCAGACGGTAGAGTTTAAGGCGCTGGATCAGGCTTTCGCGACGCTCGGCCAGCACGTCCAGCAGGGCGCCGTCCGCTTGGGCCAGGACGATAAGGTCGAATAGCAGCTTGCCCTGGGGGGTCAGTAGCAGGGCCGCCCGCGCCTGGCCGGGCTCCAGCTCGCCGACGGCGTTGCTGAGCAGATTGTCCAGGAAGGGCCGCCAATCCCCCCGCACGGCGACAAGGGCGCGGCTGGTCAGAGGGTGGAACACGGTCAGGCTCATGGCTGCGTTGTCTTGTGGAGCTTGGGTGAAGCCGAACAACGCCCTATAGAGGGGCGGATGACGGCCAAGGGCTTTCCCATCCTGTACATTAGTTCGTCGCGCATCGGCGACGCCGTGTTGGCTTCAGGCCTGCTCAAGCGGCTGCACGACGAAATCCCCAACGCTCGTTTCACCATCGCCGCCGGTCCGCCTTCCGCGCCCCTGTACCGCGATGTGCCGAACCTTGACCAGATCATCGTGTTCGAGAAATCCAAGGCCGGGGGACATTGGTTCAAGCTGTGGGCCCAGGTTCGCGCCCGTCGCTGGGGTCTGGTCCTGGATCGTCGCGGATCCTCCATCGCCAGTTTTCTCAGCGCCAAGCGGCGCGCGGTGCACCGTCGGGCAGGCGAGCGCGAGCCCGTGCACAAGGTGATCGAGGCGGCGCGTCTGCTCAAGCTGACCGAGGATCCGCCTCCGCCCTTCCTGTTCACCAGCGAAAGCACCGAGGCTAAGGCTGCAGCCTTACTGGGCGAAGGCGGCCCGATCCTGGCTCTAGGACCGGCGGCCAATTGGGTCGGCAAAACCTGGCCAGTGGAGCGATTCGCGCTGACAGCCGTGCAACTGATGGAGAAGGGAGCCCCCTTCGAGCATGGTCGGCTTCTGATCCTGGGCGGGCCGGATGATTGGCGCGCCGCCGAACCTTTGCGCCGTTCCCTGCCGCGAGATCGCTGGATCGATCTGACCGGTCAGGCCGATCTTTTGACCGCCTATGCGGCCTTGAAGCGGGCCCGACTCTATATCGGCAACGATTCGGGTCTCATGCATCTGGCGGCGGCGGCAGGCATACCGACCATTGGCCTGTTCGGACCCTCTGATGAGCGGTTGTACGGGCCCTGGGGGGCCAAGACGCGGGTGGTGCGCGGTCCGCGAAGCTTCACCCAGATTCAGGTTGTCGACCCCACGCTCAGCCAACCCGTATGCCATATGCTGGACCTGCCGGTTCGCAGCGTCGTCGAAGCGGCCAAGGCCTTGTTCGCCGAAACCGAGCCGAAAACGGAGGGGGCTGCGACGGTCAAGGCCAAGTCGACCCGCTCGAAGTCCGCCTAGAGCCGGATGGCTTCTCTCGAAGTCTGAATCCGGCTCTACATATTTGAATCTAGAGCACGATTCAGCGTTTAGGCGATTCCGCCTAAACCCATCGCGCTCTAAGGCGTCACGCCGCTCCGGCGAAACGCCAGGGCAGGGTTTCCCCGGCATGGAAAGGTTTCACGGCTAACTCGCCTTCGCCGAAGGCTTGCGGAGGATGGCTCGGCGCACGGTCCAGCGCCACGTGACCCTCGTTGAGCGGCAGGCCATAGAAGCGCGGGCCGTGTTCCGAAGCGAACGCCTCCAGTTTGTCCAAGGCGCCGTCCTCTTCGAAGCTCGTCGCATAGCTTTCCAGTGCGAAGGGCGCGTTGAACAGGCCCGCACAACCGCAGGCCGCCTCCTTGCGGCCTATGGCGTGAGGCGCGGAGTCCGTGCCGAGGAAAATCTTGGGCGAACCGGAGGCAACCGCCTTGCGCAGGGCCAGCCGGTGCTTCTCGCGCTTGGCCACGGGCAGGCAGTAGAAGTGGGGGCGGATGCCGCCCTCGAACATGGCGTTGCGGTTGATGCGCAGGTGATGGGGCGTGACCGTGGCGGCGATATTGGGTCCGCTTTCCAGCACGAAGGCGACGGCCTCGGCGGTGGTGATATGCTCGAACACCACCTTCAGGTCCGGAAAGGTCCGGGCGATCTTGGAGAACACGCGCTCAATGAACACCGCTTCGCGGTCGAAGATGTCGATGTCTCGGTCAGCTACCTCGCCGTGAACCAGGAGCGGCATGCCGATGACCTGCATTCTATCCAGCACAGAGGCGATGTTGGTTACGTCCGTGACGCCATGTTCAGAGTTGGTTGTGGCATGGGCGGGGTACAGCTTGCAGGCGGTCAGCACCCCCTCGGCGAAGCCACGCGCGATGTCGGCCGGATCGGTCTGGTCGGTCAGATAGGCGGTCATCAGCGGCTGAAAGGTCGCGTCGGCCGGCAGCGCCGCCAGGATGCGCTCGCGATAGGCCGCTGCGCGCGCGGTCGTGTTCACCGGAGGCTGCAGGTTGGGCATGACGATGGCGCGCCCGAACTGGCGGGCAGTGTGTCCAACCACGGCCTTGAGCATGTCGCCGTCGCGCAGGTGCACATGCCAATCGTCGGGGCGGCGGATGACGAGGCGGTCGGAGGCGGGCGGGCTGGGCATGGCGCGGACACTAGAGCGCACGCCTGAAAAGTGGAACCCGGCATCGCGCGGCGTTCCCCGTCCGGTATCTTGAGAGACATGAAAAAGGCCCGCCGGCAGCGACGCCGGCGAGCCTATGTTACAGAACCGTCCCTTACTTGCCGAGGGTGCAGGCCCGGCTGGTGCCGGCCGCTTCCTTGCAGGTGAACACGTTCGCCACGGCCTCGATGGTCGCGGGCGAATAGGCCACGATCAGGCCGCCACCCTCGCCGCAGGCCACTTCGACGAAGTCTTCGCCATTCTGGCTGCGCACGCCGTCGATATAGCGGGCGTTGTTCACGGTGCAGGTCTTGCCTTTGGATTTGATCTCAGCAGCCAAGTCCGCATAGGTCGCTGTCGTCGGCGCCAGCTTGCAGGACGGCAGGCCATAGGCTTGCGCGCGCAGGCAGTTCACCACCACCGGATCGCCGCCCGAGCCAGTGGGCAGCAGGCTCCATACCGAGCCAGGGTGCTCGGCGCAGGACAGTTCGACCACTTCGCGCTTGGTCGAGCCGGTTTCGAGGCCCAGACTCTGATACTTGGTTACGGTGCAGTGGTATCCGATCTGCTTGGCTTGCTGGGTATAGAGACCCGCCTCGGCGGTCCGAGCGACGTCGATATTGGTCAAGGTGCAGCCATCCCCGAGCTTTTGCGCATTGGCGCAAGCAGTGATGTCCTTCACCGTCCCACTGTTGTTGGCCCGGAACATGTAGCCGGACTTGCCGTCGGCGCAGGAGATTTCATAGTAATGCCAGCCATCGACGGTGGCCAGGACCCAACGGGCCGCGGAGATCTGGCAGGCTGCCGGATTACTCGGCTTTGCCAGCGCGATGATTTGTTCCTGCACCTCGGCGTCGCTGGTCAAGGCGCACTTGGCGCCGAACAAGGCGCCTTCGGCGCAGCCCACGACCGTCAAGGTCTTCTGGGAGCCGGGCTGGGGGGTCATCATCAGATAGCCGCGGCCGTCGGTGCAGCGCGCTTCGTACATGTTGACGAGGTCCGTGGCGCTGCCGCCCAGATAACGGCCGCCCGCAATGCTGCAAGGCGCGACGCCGCCTTGAGCCACGAGCGGGGCCAGGCCTGCGGCGGGGTTGGCGTTGCCGGGTAGAATGCAAAGTTCCCCGGGCTTGCCGCCCTTGGCCACGGCTTCGTCGGACTCGGTCTTGAGCACCAGGCAGTCGTAGGCCTGCGGCGCCTGACCCTGAAGTGAGACGAGGAAATAGCCCATGGAGTCCTTGCAGGCGACCTCATAGATCTTGCTCGGAACGTTCTTGCCATCGATCTTGGCCGTGCCCGTTCCGAAGTAATAGGCGTCGGTGAGATCACAGGGACGGCCTGTGGTTTGAAGAATGGCCGGCGCCTCCTTCATGCCCTGAGCGTGGTGTCCCGGGTCGATGGTTGGCGCGGCGGGGGTTGGCGCGGCGGTGGCCACGCCATAGCCGGCGAAGACCATCATCACGGCGGCGATAAAGCCGATCCGCAAATCTCTCATGACTATAGCTCCTGGTCGTATTCCTTTTGCGGCCATAAGCCTGCGGTTTTCGCATGGGTCAAGATTGACGCGAGCTTGCGACCGGTGTTGCGTGCGGCGCGACGCCCCAGGAGGGTGGCGCCCTTCGCGTCATGTTCGCCCGGGATCTTGCAAATGTTGCGATTGACGGGCTGGCGTCCCCGCCCTATGGCCGCCTCAGATTGGACCGTTTTCGGGCAATCACCTTTCATTTGGTCGATGAATCCCCAGTCAGCATCCATGTCCGTGTCCAGTCTTCCCGCCGACCTCACCTTCACGATCGCCCGGGAGCGGCCGCAGGACGCCGATCACGTGCAGGCCCTGGTCGAGCGGGCGTTCGGGCCTGGGCGCTTCGTCAAGGCAGCCGAGCGCCTGCGTGAGGACAATGCGCCCGACCTTAACCTGTCCTTCGTGGCTTGGGCCGGCGGCGAGGCGGTGGGCTGTGTGCGCGTGTGGCCAATCCTGATTGGCGATCAACCAGCGCTCCTGCTGGGCCCCTTTGCGGTGGATGACGCCTGGCGCAGCCGCGGGCTTGGCGGGGAATTGATCGAGCGGGCGTGTCATGCTGCGCGCGACCAAGGGCGCGCCGGGATTTTACTGGTCGGCGACGAGCCCTATTTTCGCAGGTTCGGCTTCGTAGCTTCCGGACAGGTGATCCTGCCCGGACCGGTCAACCCCGAGCGGGTTTTGTGGTTGAATCTCTCGGACGCCCCTTTGCCGTCCGGCACGGCCCGCGCGCCGTCCCTGAAGCGGTAGGCCGGCTGAAGGCGAAGCGCGTTAGCCGGGCAATGGGCGGCGCCTGGTTGCTGTAGCGACCATTGCGGGCTTCCCAAGGCTCGGCCGGTCGCTTACCTCTGGCGCATGGCCAACAGCCGCGCTCACGATCAGGTCCTTTTCCCATGGGCTTTTCCTGCGCCGGACGGCGAGGCGTTACGTGGGTTGATCTGCGAACGAGTCGATCCGCTCGAGCAGCCGGCCGACAGGCGGGTGTTCACCTCGGATGCGGACCTGAACCCAGACGTGGTCTGGCCGGCCTTGGTCGACGGCTATCAGCCTGCCGCGGTTCTGATAGGCTTGGCCCAGCGCGCCGAAGGCCTGAGTGTGATCCTTACGCGCAGAGCCGACACCCTGCGCCGCCACGCCGGACAGATCGCCTTTCCTGGGGGGCGCAGTGAGCCGGGAGAGGCGTCCTGGCGGACGGCCCTGCGTGAGGCGCACGAAGAGATCGGGCTGCAAGCGGAGCAGGTGGAGCTCGTGGGTTTATCCACGCCCTTCCGCCTCCAGACCGGATACGATGTCACGCCCGTGGTTGGCTTCGTGGACTCCCGTTTTGAACCGAACGCAGATCCGACCGAGGTGGCCGAGGTATTTGAGGCGCCGTTTATGTTTCTTATGAACCCGGCCAACCGGGTGCGGCGCCTGCGCGAACAGCCGGAGCCGCCACGCTGGCATTACGCCATCACCTGGGGCGATCGTGTGATCTGGGGCGCCACGGCGGCCATGCTCATAGCATTGCACGACCGGCTATGGGGACCTGCCGGTGACTGACGTCTCCATCCCGCCCCAACCCTGGATGGGCGCCTCCGCCACGCGGGCGGTGATGACGGCGCTGGAGGCTGCCGGCGGCTCCGATTGCGCCCGCTTTGTAGGCGGTTGCGTGCGCAATGCCCTGCTGGGCCGTCCGGTGGACGATATCGATATCGCCACCACCTTGACGCCGGACCAGGTGATGCAGGCGCTTACGGACGCTGGCGTGCGCTGGGCGCCCACGGGGGTGGAGCATGGCACCGTCACCGCTATCGCAGAAGGCCTGCCCTATGAGATCACGACTCTCCGCCGCGACGTTTCCACCGATGGGCGACGGGCCGTGGTCGCCTTCAGCCAGGACTGGGCCGAGGATGCGCGTCGGCGCGACTTCCGTCTGAACGCCCTATACATGGACGGCGAAGGTCGGGTGTTCGATCCGCTGGGTCACGGCGTATCGGACGCGAAGGCGGGACGCATCGTGTTCGTCGGCGATCCGATAACGCGTATCCGCGAGGATTATCTGCGGATATTGCGCTTCTTCCGGTTCCAAGCGTGGTACGGCCGCGGCGAGCCCGATCCGGCCGCTGTGGCTGCGTGCAAGGCGCTCAAAGGCATGCTCTCGGGACGTTCGGCTGAACGCACGTCCAAGGAACTGCTCAAGCTTCTAGCCGCTGAAGACCCGCGCGCTGCAGTGGCTCTGATGCGCGATACCGGCGTGCTGGCGGCCATCCTGCCCGAGGCCGCGCCGGAGCGCTTCAACGCCCTGGTCGAGATAGAGACCGGCAAGCTTTATGAAAACGATCCGGAACTGCGCCTGGCCGCCCTTCTGCCCCAGGACGCGGGTGAGGCCATACGTGTCGCCGAGCGCCTGCGTCTGTCCAACGCTCAGCGCGACCGCTTGGCCGCCGCCCTGGCGTCGGAACCGCGCATCGTGGCGTGGCTCAGCCCCAGAGCGGTGCGCAGAGCCGTTTACCGGCTGGGCGTGCGCGCGACGCACGACCGGATCAAGCTGGCCTGGGCCGCAGCGCCTCAAGCCAAGCTAGCGGGACAATGGCGCAAGCTACTGGCCCTGGCCGAGAGCTGGAGCCCGCCCGAATTCCCGCTGACCGGCGACGACGTCATTGCCGCGGGGCTGCCCAAGGGGCCGCTGGTGGGCCGCGCGCTCAAGGAGGTGGAGGATTGGTGGGTGGACGAGGACTTCCCCATCGATCGCACGCTCGCCCTGGCGCAACTGAAACGCGTAACGCTGGGCCTCGGCGAGGCCTAGGAGTCCGATGGCTTCATCTGGAAGCGTGAACCACGCTCTCGCGTTTGAATCTGGAGCACGATTCAACGTTTAGGCGATTCCGCCTGAACCCACAGTGCTCCAGAAAATTGTTCCTCACGGAGTTTTGACGGGGGTCGCGTATTCATAGCGCGCTATCGCGATCCATAGCCCTTTATAGCCAGCGACGACGCGCCCGGCTATCCGGGGCGCCACGGCTTGAGGTTGTGGAGCCGATAAAGCGTTGATGTATTTCATGTCGCGTATGTGGGCGTGGCTAGCCTAAAGGAATTTGCATGACCGCTAAAGCTCGAGGCCGCTGGCTGTTTGTCGGGGTCGCTTCCGTTTCGGCTGTCGCACTCCTGGCGGGATTCCAGGCTGCGCCGGACGAACGGCCCCCTTTATCGGACGCCGCAGTCTCTGGCGCACCGCAAGCGCCCCCCGTCAGGCTTCCGGTCAGCGTGATGGACGCCGCCAGCGTCTATGTCGTTTACGTGGACCGGGCGGCCGGCATCAGCCCCGCCTTTACCGACGGGGCCTCGATCCAGACCAGCCTGCGCAGCGCGGAAGCCTATGAGTCCAAGCAGATGCAGCGGGGCATCGCCGCCTATGCGGCCATCGTCGCCCTGCAGGAGCCCACCTTCGTCGCCTCGGTGCGTCAGTTCGGCGTTGATCCGACCCAACGCGCCCAGGTGGCCGCAGCCCTGATAGCGGATCCTCGTTACGCCGAGTCTTTCACCGGCGCTGACCGCGCGGCCGGCCTGATCGTCGCCGCCCTTACCGAACAAGGTCAACGGGTGTTGGACACCGGCAAAAAGGTCAAGCAAGAGGCCTACGATGTCCAGCACCAGCAGTGGTCCAAGGGCTTTGTGCCCGACCGGGATGGGCGGCTAGCCCTGGCCAAAAGCCTGTCCGAGACGCCCTTGACGCCGGACGCGGATGCCGAGGCGCGCATGGTGCAGGCCTCCACCGGCGCTACGCCGCTCCTGGTGTCGGGAGGGCCTGACTCCGGGCCCTATACGTCCCTGGTGGACCGCGCCCTGGCGGTGGCGGCCATAGCCGCCCTGGGCGCTGGCTCGGAAGACAATAACGAGCAGATCAACGCCGTTTTGACCGACCCGGATGAGGACGTTTGTCTGCACGACGCCAAGCTCAACCTCTATCAATGCCTGGCCGTGGCCAAGCCGCACTATGAGGACGTGTTCTGCATGGGCCAGCATATCCTCATGGACACCGGTTCCTGCATCATCAAGGGCGTGACGCCCCGCCCGGTCGCGCCGCCGGTGCTGATCGCCGCCGCCGACACCAAGCCCGAACCGGTGAAGAAGGCCAAGGGCGGGCACAGGAGGAAGCATTCTGTGCACTCATAGCGGGGCGCCGATTTTAGCCTTCATCGGCCCAGTTGCGGGCGCCGGCTTTAGCGTGTAAACAGCCGCACCCTATTTATCCGGTCTGCGACCGACGCCGCGCGGCATATGGCGCGGCGGTTTCGTTTTGAGGCAATGGCTATGGCCGAGATCGTTTTGAACGTGGAAGTCCGCGACGGCGTGGGTACGGGCGCTTCGCGCGCCGCCCGGCGCGAGGGCAAGGTGCCCGGCGTCCTGTACGGCGGCCCCCTCGGGCCGGTGGCCATAGCGGCGCCCATCAATGAGTTCCGCAAGGCGCTCTATTCGGGCAAGCTTCTGGGCCACATGGTGACCCTGCGTCACGGCGGTGAGGACCAGGCGGTGATCGCCAAGGACATCCAGTTCCATCCGGTGTCCGATGTGCCGGTGCACTTCGACCTGTACCGCGTGGACGAACACCAGCTGATCAAGATCGCGGTGCCGGTGCACTTCAAGAATCAGGAAGCCTCGCCCGGTCTGAAGCGTGGCGGCGCCCTGAACATCGCCCTGCATGAGGTGCAGCTATTGGCTCCGGCCGATTCCATCCCCGAAGAGCTGGTGGTCGATCTCACTGGCCTGGACGTGGGCGACTCGGTTCGTACGGTGGATCTGAAGTTGCCGGCTGGGGTGCAGGTGGCTCCGCACGACCGCGACGCGACCGTGGCGAGCATCGCCAACTCCTCGGCCATGACTTCGGATGAAGCCGCCGAGAGCGCACCGGCCGAGGCCTAGGCCCGGTCGGCTGGGCCTGGAGCTCGGCCATGCTGATTCTCGTGGGGCTGGGCAATCCCGGCGCCAAGTACGCGCACAACCGACACAACATCGGCTTCATGGCGATGGACGCCATCTCGCGCCGGTGGGACTTCGGGCCGGAGCGGACGGCGTTTCAAGGGCTGCTGCGCGCCGGCGCCATTCAGACCCCGGCGGGCCCGGTCAAGACCATCCTGCTCAAGCCGCAGACCTTCATGAATGACAGCGGGCGCTCGGTGGGCGAGGCGTTGCGGTTCTACAAGGTCGAGCCGGAGAATCTCGTGGTGTTCTACGACGAACTGGACTTGGCCCCCGGACGCTTCCGCATGAAGGCGGGCGGCGGGGCGGCGGGGCACAACGGCATCCGCTCGATCATCGCCCATGTGGGGCCTTATTTCCGGCGGGCGCGCATGGGCATCGGCCATCCCGGGCACAAGGACAAGGTCATGGGCCACGTGCTGTCTGATTTCCATAAGGTCGACCAGGATTGGCTCGCGGCCCTGTGCGCGGCCTGCGCCGACGCCCTGCCCATCCTGGCGGCCGGCGAGGACGAGCGCTATCAAGGCGAGGTGATGCGCCTGGCGCCGGCGGAGAAACTGGACGCGCGCAAGGCGGGAAAGGCGGCCTCGGAATGAGCTTGTCCCTGTTGGGCCTGTCCCTGATCTTCTCCATCGGCCTGTGCGTGCATGCGGTGCGGACGGGCCAGAACTATTTCTGGCTGTGGATCATCCTGCTGTTCCAGCCACTCGGGGGCATCGTCTATCTGATCGCCATCGTCGCGCCCTCGTTCATGGGCGGACCGACCGCGCGCAAGGCCGGCGCGGCTGCGCGGGCAACCTTGGACCCCACGCGTGACTATCGGCAAGCCCGCGAGGCGGCGGAGCTGACGCCGACCGTGCACAACCGCATGCGCCTGGCCGAGGCGGCGGGCGAGCTGGGCCGCTGGGATGAGGCGGAAGCGCAATACCGCACGGCGGCGCAGGGCGTGCACGCGGAAGACACCGCCCTGATGGCCGGCTTGGCCAAGGCCCTGGTCGAACTCGGCCGCTACGAGGACGCGCTGCCGATCCTGCAGAAGCTGGGTCAGGCGGGCGATCCCGGCCACACGCCGCAACTGGGTCTGCTGTTCGCCCGCACCTATGAGGGGCTGGGCAGGATGACCGATGCTGACCGCTATTACAGCACGGCCGGCATGCGCGTGCCGGGCCTGGAGGGCCTGGGCCGCTACGCCGCCTTCCTGGCCCGCAACGGGCGGGGCGAGGAGGCGCGGGCGATGCTGGCCGACATCGACCAGCGCCTGTCGCGCACCAACCCCCGCTTCCAGAAGGAAGGCCGCATGTGGCGCGACCTCGCTGCGGGGGCTCTTGGGCAGGCGCGGTAGTATTCATCTCGCCAATTGCCCGCCGCGCCGTCATAAGACCGCGTCACCAAACGCTTCGAGGACCTGATGGCGCTGAAAGTCGCGATCGTCGGCCTGCCCAATGTGGGCAAGTCCACTCTGTTCAACGCCCTGACCCAGACGGCGCAGGCCCAGGCGGCCAACTATCCGTTCTGCACCATTGAGCCCAATATCGGCGACGTGGCCGTGCCGGAGCCGCGTTTGGAGGCCCTGGCCAAGATCGCCGGCTCCAAGGAGATCATCCCCGCGCGGATCAATTTCGTGGACGTGGCGGGCCTGGTGCGCGGGGCCTCCAAGGGCGAGGGGCTGGGCAACCAGTTCCTGGCCAATATCCGTGACTGCGACGCCGTGGCCTTTGTGGCGCGCTGCTTCGAGGACGATGACGTCACCCACGTGGAAGGCCGCATCGATCCCCTGTCGGATCTCGACATCATCGATACCGAGCTCATGTTGGCCGACCTGGAGAGCTTGGAAAAACGCATTCCGGCCCTGGAAAAGAAGGCCAAGGCCGGCGGCGACAAGGAAGCGGCTCTGACGCTGAAGCTTGTCAACCTGGCGCTGGTTCAGCTTAACGCCGGCAAGCCCGCCCGCGCCACGCAGGTGAGCAAGGAGGACGACAAGGCTTGGCGCATGCTGCAGCTCATCACCTCCAAGCCGGCTCTGTACGTTTGTAACGTGGACGAGGGCTCGGCAGCCGATGGCAACGCCTTGTCCGCGCAGGTGGTCGCCCGCGCGGCGCGGGACAAGGCTGACGCGGTGGTCATTTCCGCCAAAATCGAGAGCGAAATCGCCCTGTTGGATGCGGCGGAGCGCGGCGAGTTCCTGGAGACCCTCGGGCTGGAGGAGCCGGGCCTCAACCGTCTGATCCATCATGCCTACCATCTGCTCGGCCAGCAGACCTATTTCACCGTCGGGCCCAAGGAGGCGCGCGCCTGGACCATCGCGGCGGGCGTCACCGCCCCCCAGGCGGCCGGGGTGATCCACACCGATTTCGAGAAGGGCTTTATCCGCGCCGAAACCATCGCCTATGCGGACTATATTCGCCTAAACGGCGAGTCCGGCGCACGCGATGCGGGCAAGATGCGCCTGGAAGGCAAGGAGTATGTGGTGCAGGACGGCGACGTCATGCACTTCCGGTTCAACACCTGACGGCGGGAGAATGCTGTGAAGTTGAAGAGCAAGGCTGACGGTTTTGAGTTCGAGGCCTATCATGTGGAGCCCGCCGACGCCCGGCGCGGCGGCCTGGTGCTGATCCAGGAAATCTTCGGCGTGACGCCCGGCATTAAACGCCTGGCGGACGGCTTCGCGGAAGCGGGCTACGAGGTGCTGGCGCCGCACATGTTCGACCGCTGCGAGCCAGGCTACAGCGTGGAGCGCCGTCCGGAAGCCTTCGCTAAAGGCGTCGAATACCTGCAGAAGGTCGGTTTTGAGCGGGCCTTGGGCGACGTGCAGGCCTGTATCGACGCGCTCGAGCCTCCGGTGTTCATGACCGGGTTCTGTTACGGCGGCTCGCTATCTTGGCTGGCGGCCTCGCGTTGCACCGGCCTGACTGCGGCGGCGGCCTATTATGGCGGCTCGATCAAGGACTTCCTCGCCGACACGCCTAAGATTCCGATCATCCTGCATTTCGGCAAGCGCGATACGCACATTACCGAAGAGCACCGGGCCGCCATCGCCGACGCCCATCCGGATGTGCCGATCTATCTGTATGACGCCGACCATGGCTTCTATTCGGACGACCGTCCGGACTATCGGGTCGAGCCGGCGGCGCTCAGCAAGCTGCGCACCCTGCAGCTTTTCCACCAGGCCGCCAGCGGCAAGGTGGAGGTCTGACATCACGCCCGGGGTGGCTCTCGGTCCTTCGATGGTCCGGCTCGGGCCGCAAGCGTCAAAAGTCGCCCCTCCGCTAAGGCGCGCCAGAGTTCCGGCGCGCCATAAGCCTAATGTCCAGGGAAGGCGATCAGCGAGGTTACGGGCACGTTCAGGGCGCTCAAGCGCTCTGCGCCGCCCAGATCAGGCAGGTCGATGACGAAGCCTGCCGCCACCACCTGGCCGCCACCGCGGCGCAGAAGCTCTACCCCGGCGATGGCGGTGCCGCCTGTGGCGATCAGGTCGTCCACCAGCATGATGCGTTCGCCAGCCTCGCAGGCGTCCTTGTGCATCTCCAGGCAGTCCATGCCGTATTCCAACGCGTATTCCACCGCGTAGGTGTGGTGCGGGAGCTTGCCCCGCTTGCGCAGGGGGATGAACCCGGCGCCCAGCTGGTGAGCGACGGCCCCGCCGAGAATGAAGCCGCGCGCTTCCAATCCCGCCACCTTGGTTATGCCCAGGGCCTTGAAGGGCGCCGTCAGCTGATCGACCGCGCTGCGGAACGCCTCGGCGTCGCCCAGGAGTGTGGTGATGTCGCGGAATAATATGCCCGGCTTGGGATAGTCCGGAATGGTGCGAACGGCGGCGCTGAGGTCCATGGGGGCAAGGGTTCCTTTCGGGCGCGAGCTTAGCGGCCAACGCGATAGGTTCAAACAAAAAGGCCCGCCGGAGGGCGGGCCTTTCGCTTGGCATCGATCGGCCTTAGTGGTCGATCTTGCTCCAGATTTGCCGGTAGCTGGCGTAGAGCACGCCGGCGAAGATGAAGAGGTAGATCAGCACGGCGAAGCCGGTCTGCTTGCGCTCTTCCTGGTGCGGTTCGGCCGCCCAGGCCAGGAAGGCCGCCACGTCCCACGCTTCCTCGCTGACGGTGGCCTTGGTCCCGTCGTCGAAGGCGACCAGGTTGGGTTTCAGCGGCGGCGGCATGGAGATGGTGCCGCCAGGCGGGACCTGGTTGGCGGCGCCATTCCAGAAACTGGTCAGATCGCCCGCGAAGTACGGGTTGTAGTACTTGCCTGGAGCGACGGTCAGGCCCGCAGGCGGCGCCGTAAAGCCGGTCAGCACCGAATAGATGTAGCTGGGACCGCCTTCACGAGCCTTGGCCATCAAAGACAGATCGGGCGGCGCCGACCCGCCGTTGGCCGCCTTGGCGGCGTATTCGTTGGCGAAGGGCGCCTTGAAGTGATCGGACGGGGTCGCCGGCCGGGTGATCGCTTCGCCGGTGTCGGTATCGATGTCCGGCACCATGAAGTCCTTGGCGATGGCCTTGGCGTAGGGGCTCTCGTTCGGGTTGACGCCTTCCTTGTAAAACGGCCCGCCCTTGTCCGCGAGGTTGCGGTAGGACAGCAGGTTCATCGAGTGACAGGTCGAGCAGACGTCGTGGTAGACCTTGTAGCCCCGCTGAAGCTGGGCCTGGTCGAACTTGCCGAAGGGCCCCTCGAAACTCCAGGACACCTCTTTCAACGGCGCCTGGGTGGTCGCGGCCAGGGCGCCGGGGGCCAGAGCAGCCCCCAGAGCCAATCCGACGAACGCTGCGATTAAGGTCGTTTTGCGCAGCATCGGGCTCAACCCTTCTTTTCGGCTTCGGCGGTCGCACCCTTGGGCAGGGCGGGACCTTTGAGTACAGGCTCGGAGATGGATTCCGGAACGGGCAGTGGCTTTTCAGTCCAGCTCAGGAAGAACAGGATCACATAGAAGCCGAAATAGTAGAGTCCCAGGATACGCGACAGCCAAGTGTAGCTGTTCAGGTTGGAGTCGATAAAGGTGAAGCCCGCGAGGTTCGCGAAGATTTTGTCGTCAGGCTCATGCGAACCGCACAATCCAAGCAGGAGGCAATCGACGATGAAGATCAGGAAGAACAGCCGCGCCGTTGGGCGATAGCGCATCGAGCGCGTCTTGGAACGATCGATCCACGGCAGCACGAACAGTACCCCCACCGCGCCGAACATACACAGCACGCCGGTCAGTTTGTCAGGCACAGCGCGCAAGATCGCGTAGAACGGTAGGAAGTACCATTCGGGCACGATGTGCGCCGGCGTCACCAGCGGGTTGGCCGGCACATAGTTGTCCGGGTGGCCCAGGGCGTCGGGCATGTAGAACACGAAGCTGGCGAAGAGGATGAGGAACACCACCATCGCGAACCCGTCCTTCACCGTGTAGTACGGGTGGAAGGGCACGGTGTCCGCCTTGGATTTCACCTCGACGCCGCGCGGGTTGTTGTTGCCCGGCACGTGCAGCGCCCAGATGTGCAGCACCACCACGCCGGCGATCATGAACGGCAGCAGGTAGTGCAGCGAGAAGAAGCGGTTCAGGGTGGGGTTATCCACCGCGAATCCGCCCCACAGCCAGGTGGTGATCGACTTGCCCACGATGGGCAGGGCGCCGAACAGATTGGTTATCACCACCGCGCCGAAGTAGGACATCTGGCCCCAGGGCAGCACATAGCCCATGAAGGCGGTGGCCATCATCAACAGATAGATGATGCAGCCCAAGATCCACAGCACCTCGCGCGGCGGCTTGAACGAGCCGTAGTAGATGCCGCGGAACATGTGGATATAGACCGCCAGGAAAAACATCGAGGCGCCGTTGGCGTGGATATAGCGGATCATCCAGCCGTGGTTCACGTCGCGCATGATGTGCTCGACGCTGTTGAAGGCCAGGCTGCCGCCGGGGGCCGCTAGGCCGCTGGGCACGTAGTGCATGGCCAGAACCACTCCGGTGGCGATCTGGATGCCCAGGCATAGGGCCAGAATGCCGCCGAAGGTCCACCAATAGTTCAAGTTCTTGGGGGTGGGGAAGTCGACGAAGCTGTCCCAGCCTAGCCGAATGATCGGCAGGCGCGAATCCAGCCAGCGGGTGAAGCCGGTCTTCGGCTTGTAAGTTGAGTGTCCGCTCATGATCAGCCGATCTTGATCTTGGTGTCGGAGGTGAAGGCGTAGTTGGGCATAAGGAGATTGAGCGGCGCCGGGCCCTTACGGATGCGGCCCGCGGTGTCATAGACCGAGCCGTGGCAGGGGCAGAGCCAGCCGCCGTAGTCGCCCAGGCCGAAGTTGGGCACGCAGCCCAAATGAGTGCAGACCCCCACCAGGATCAGGTACTGGGCCTTGCCGGGCTTGTGACGCGAAGCGTCGGTGGCCGGATCCTTCATCGGGGCGTTGTCGTCCTTGACCGCCTCGGCGATTTCTTTGGGCGTGCGGTAGCGCACGAACACGGGCTTGCCCTGCCACTTGACCACGACCTGCTGGCCCAAGCTCACCTTGGACAGGTCGAACTCGATGGACGCAAGGGCCAGGACATCGGCCGATGGATTCATCTCATCGATCAGCGGCCAGGCGAAAACGGCGACGCCGCCGACCGCGGCCGTCGCGGCGGCGATATGAATAAAATCGCGACGGTTCGGATCGTCCGCGCCATGCTCGGTCGGGGGATATGATTCAACGACGGTGTTCGCCACCTCAGATCACCTCTGGTTGGATGCGCTTCCGAAATCGGCGCGCGCGCTTAATGACGGTCTCGACCTGCAAAGGCCTATCTGCGAAAAGCCACCCCGAAGGACAGGCTTGTGGGAACTCGCGGTTCTCTCGCAATACGAACTCCCCCCTGTTAGCGCTATCCACCGAGCGTCTATGAGTGATCGCTTAGAATGCGTTTGGCCCTTTTTCAACCGGACATTCCGCAAAACCTCGGCGCGGCCATCCGATTGTGCGCGTGCCTGGCTGTTTCGCTCGAAGTGATTGAGCCCTGCGCCTTCCCGCTTTCGGACAAATCGCTCAAGCGCGCGGCCCTCGATTATGGCGAAAGGACGCAGGTACGCGTGCATCCGTCGTGGAGCGCATTCCATGCGTCCCCGGAACGCAAAGAGGGAAGACTGATTCTCTTCACGACCCGGAGCGCCCGACCCTACAACAGTTTCGCCTTCGAACCGGGGGATACTCTGCTGTTTGGTCAAGAAAGCGCCGGCGCGCCGGCCGCAGTGCATGACGCTGCCGATGCCAGGCTTTACATTCCGATGGCGCCGGATCCAAATTTGCGCTCGCTCAATGTTGTGACGGCGGCGGCGATGGCTTTAGGAGAAGCGCTAGGCCGCACGGGCGGCTTCTCCGCCTAAGGACGCCAATATGTCTTTTTCTTCCTCAGCCGCAGACCAGGTGATTGATCTGGACCAACGCCCGGACCGCGCGCGCGCCTGGTTCGAATCACTGCGCGATCAGATCTGCGCCGCGTTCGAGGGGCTGGAAGACGAAGCGTCGCCGGCTATTTACGAAGGCGAGGCGGGCCGTTTTGTGCGCACGCCCTGGACGCGCGACGGCGGGGGAGGGGGCGTCATGGCCCTCATGCGCGGACGTCTGTTCGAAAAAGTGGGCGTACATGTCTCCACCGTGCGCGGCATGTTCACGCCGGAATTCGCCAAGTCCATTCCGGGCGCCGAGGCCGACGGGCGCTTTTTGGCCACCGGCATCAGCCTTATCGCTCACCTGCGCTCGCCTCGCGTACCCGCCGTGCACATGAACACCCGCTTTATCCGCACCAGCGAAGACTGGTTTGGCGGCGGCGCCGATCTGACCCCTCTGCTTGAGGTCCAGCGGCATCAGGATTTCCCCGACGCCGTGGCCTTCCACGCCGCCATGAAACGCGCCTGCGACGCCCACGACGCGGACTGGTACGCCCGCTTCAAGGCGTGGTGCGACGAGTACTTCTTCCTGCCCCACCGGGATGAGCCGCGCGGGATCGGCGGCATTTTCTACGATCGTCACAATTCGGGGGATTTCGAGCGCGACTTCGCCTTCACCCAGGACGTGGGCAAGGCCTTCCTGGAGGTCTACCCCGCCATCGTGAGGGGCCGGATGAACGAAACCTGGACTGAAGCCGAGCGCGAGGAACAACTGATCCGGCGGGGCCGATATGTGGAATTCAACCTGCTCTACGACCGCGGCACGACCTTCGGCCTGAAGACCGGCGGCAACGTGGAGTCGATCCTCTCGTCCATGCCGCCCGTGGTGAAGTGGCCGTGAGTTGATCGAAACCCGCTTCTGCGAGTTCGGTTAGCGATCACGCCACGGGTGATCCCACTCTCGCCACGGGCGCGGCGGCGGGGGAGGGGGCGGGGGAGGTGGAACGTATCCAGCCATCTGCTTGATGTCGCTGATCGGCGCAGGCGCTCCGGGAGCACCGCAATTATGCTCCTTTTGAGTGAACCAGCGGATGTCGTGGAAGCGGCCGTCGTTGTGGAGGGCGGTGTCGAGGGCCGTCAGCATTCCGGTGAACACGGGACCTGGCCCCTTGCCTGCGAGGTACCGGATCCATTCGGGGTTGCCATCCTTGATGATGACAATGACCTCGTCGAGGGGAGTCACCTGCATCCAGATCGCCTTGCGATCAAGCCTGGCGTCCAACTCCCATCCGCGCTCCTGCACGTCGATGGTTCCGGTAACTTGCCAGCCTAACGTCTGGAGTAGCTCCGCCACCATCAGGACGTGCACCCGTCCAGGCCATTCGGTGAAGTTGTGCCCATCCTCGGTCTCGACCCCGTCGTCGGCAAGGTCGGAGCGGAAGGTGACCCAGGAGCGCACGGTCATGGTTTGCGTTCCCGATGCGCGACGTTGGCCGCGCCGGCGACACCGCCGGTCGTCCCACCCACCGTTCGCTTCAGCGCCGTCGGAGCGCCACGCACGACCTGGACCAAGGGGTGATCCTTTTTCAATCCGAGCTTCTTGCCGCTCCAGTGCTGTCCGACGCGGTCGGGCAGTCGTGCGCCATGGAACTTCGGATCGACCTGATAATGCAACTCGTGCATGTCGCCCCGGCTGATGCCGCGCGGTTTGAGCACGTTGAATGGGCTGTCGCTAAGCATCTTTGGAAGTTTTATCCCCAAAACGCCGCGCTGCGGGAAGTAGTGATGGCCCATGCCGACGTAAGGCTCGGCCAGGTTTTGCGCCATCCGCGCGCTCATCCCTTGAGCCATCCGCTGGGCCACCTGCTCCTCGGCGGAAAGAACCGGGCCGGCCATGGATTCTGGCGACAGCCCCGCCGTCACTGCGTCGAAGACGACTTCGCCCTGGTTCTTGCCGATATTGAACCTGCGCCGCATTTCATCTGTGACCGTCGGCGCGACCGGCGTGGCGAACGGATTGAGCGCGACGTTGGCGCGCGACGCCCCCGCCTTGATCGACCGGATCGGATGACGCGCCGCAGCCCAGCCTTGGTGGACTGCGCTATCGGCGGTCTGGGCCAGAGGAAGCCAAGGCGGCTGGCCGCCATGCCGCAATCCGTACGTGGGATCGATGAGGTTCTCGGCGAACTGCATGGCTCCGACCGCACCTTGAGCCAGGTGCGCCCCGCCAAGGGCTAATCCGACCATCTCGCCCGCCGTGTCCGCCATCGAGCCGGCGGCGGCCTTCACGGCGGCGCTATGGTTGAGGCCGGAGACGCCGACGGGTCTTGAGGGCGACGCCGACGCCAATCGCTTAGCGCGCACGTCGGCATTGCGCCGCTTTATCCAGGTCTTTGTGTCGTCCATGCCCCTTGCCCCACCACGAAGCCCTCTGTTTCATAACAACGAGGCCTGTGAGCCGCAAGAACAAAAAGGGAACTATCGATCTAATGCGCAGCCGTCGGGCGAGCAGCGGTCTCCAGGAATGCCCTGATCCAGCCGCCAACGCGGGCGCAATCGTTGGGCCGGCCGAGGGAGGCGATCGCGGCGTCGGCTTGATCCTGCGGCAGGCGCGAGCCGCGGCGGAGGGACAGAAGCGCCTTGGCGTAGTCCGCCTCGAACTCCGGATGCCCCTGGAAGGAGATGGCGCGTTGGTCGCGGTAAGCTAGGCCGGCGAACGGGGTGAAGGCGCTGGATGCCATAACCTCGGCCTGCGGCGGGCGGACCACCACCTGGTCCTGGTGCGAGGCGGGAATGGAAAAGCCCGGCGCTCCTTCCGTCCAGGACTGCGCCTTCGTCACCCGATAGTCGTGCAGGCCCACACCCCAGCCCTTGGGTGAGCGCACAACCTTGCCGCCGAAGGCCTCGGCCATCACCTGGTGGCCGAAGCATATCCCCACCAGCGCCGTTTTGCCCTTGGCCGCCTGCAGGAAGGCCTTCAGCTCACCGATCCAGGGCAAGGGATCGTACACCCCCGCCGGCGAGCCGGTGATCAGATAGGCGTCGTAGTCCTCGGGCGCGCCTGGCCATTGGCGGCGCTGCACGTCGAACCGGGCGAGGGGCCCCAGATCGAGCAGGCGCTCCAACATGTCGGGATAGCGTCCGTATGCCCGGTCCAGGTCCCCCGGCGGGGCGCCTGTCTCAAGCACTGCCAACTTCATCAGTCGAACAGCTTGGAGACGGATTCCTCGTTGGCGATGCGCCGAATCGCTTCGCCCATCAGCGGTGCGACGCTGACGATGCGCACCCGTGGACAATTGCGCACGTGGTCGGGCGCCTCGATGGAATCGGTAATCACCAACTCCTTCAGCGCTGATCCGGACACACGATCCACCGCCGCGCCCGAAAGCACGCCGTGGGTGACATAGGCGGACACCTCCTGGGCGCCCTGGTCGATCAGGGCCTTGGCGGCGTTGCACAAGGTGCCGGCGGAATCGACGATGTCGTCGAACAGAATGCAGCTTCGACCTTGCACCTCGCCAATGATGTTCATGACTTCGCTTTCGCCGGGGCCCGAACGCCGCTTGTCGACGATGGCCAGGTCGGCGTTCAGCCGGTTGGCCAGGGCCCGGGCGCGCACCACGCCGCCCACGTCGGGCGACACGATCATCAGGTCCTTGGACTTGCGGTAATGACTGTTGATGTCGTCGGCTAGGACGGGTGTGGCGAGCAGGTTGTCGGTCGGGATGTCAAAAAAGCCTTGGATCTGGCCGGCATGCAGATCCATGGTTAGGACCCGGTCGGCGCCCGCGCGGGTGATCAGGTTAGCCACCAGTTTGGCCGAAATGGGCGTGCGTCCCCCGGTCTTGCGGTCCTGGCGGGCGTAACCGAAGTAAGGCATCACGGCGGTGATGCGCTTGGCGGAGGCCCGCGATAGGGCGTCCACACAGATCAGCAACTCCATGAGATTGTCGTTGGACGGGTAGGACGTCGACTGAACGACAAACACATCCTCCCCACGGACGTTCTCATCGATGGCGACGAACACCTCGTTGTCAGCGAAGCGGCGAACTTGGGCGCGGGTAAGCGGCGTGTCCAGATGATCGGCGATCGCTTCAGCCAGGGTGCGGTTGGAGTTGCCGGCGAGCAGCTTCATCTGGGCCTCTCTGAGTCTTCGCCCGGCTTCTAGCAGGGGCGATGCGGCGGCACAAAGCCTGCGGCGTGGTCATGCAACGAAGCTTCAGCGGTGTGGCCTATGCGCAGCGCTTGAGGCCATAACTCAGACAAGGACGATGGCGGACAGCAGCCGGCCGTAATCAGGTTCACCCCGCAGGACGGCGCGCCGATTTGAGAAGAACAGCGCTTCTTCCGCGCATGTATCGCGTCCGATCCATTCGGCCTGGGTCACGCCGGCTTCACCCAGCCGGTGCAGCACGAAGGCGGGCAGGTCGAACTGGCGTTTGTCCGCGCTGTGGCCGGGTGAGAAGAACCGCTCGTAACTCGCCGAACGGGCTGCGAACCGGTCCTGGAACTCCAGGCCGACCTCGTAGGACGCCGGCGCGATACAAGGACCCACGGCGGCGACGATGCGCTCGCGCCTTGCGCCCTTGGCCTCCATGGCGGCCACGGCGGCTTCCACCACGCCATCCAGCGCGCCGCGCCAGCCGGCGTGGGCGGCGGCCACGATCTTGGCCTGCCCGTCCGCCAAAAGGACCGGCGCGCAGTCCGCCGATAGAGCGCCGCAGGCAAGACTTGGGCTGGCCGTGATGATCGCATCGGCCTGGGGTCTTTCCGCCCAAGGCGCTTCGACCGTCACTGCGCGCGCCGAGTGGACTTGATAGGCGATCAGCAGGGCCTCGGGGACCACGCCCATGGCCGCCGCGGCCCGGGCCCGATTGCGCGTCACCGCCTCGGGGTCATCCTTCGAGCCCGGTCCCACGTTAAGGCTGGCGTAGATGCCCGTGGATTCGCCGCCGCGCCGACTGAAGAAGCCGTGGCGCACCCCCGCCACCTCATTCAGCAGCGGCGACCTGAAAATGGCGAGATGGCCCATCAAGGCTCCTCGAAGCCCGGGAGAATATCGAGCGAGGGCGCATAGATGCCCAGCACCTTGAACAAGGCTCCCATGTGCTCGGGCGCCGTCAGGCGCGCAAGCTGCCTTTGCACGATTTCTGCGCGGTCAGGCCGCGCTATGGCCAAGGCGTGTGCGCGCTGATGAATGCCGAGCCGGTCCAAAAACAGGGCCTGGGTCAGGATTGGGGTGGTTCGGGCGCCCGCGCCGCGCGCCGCGGCCGCGACCGCGGGGAAATCGGCATGAATGGTCAGGTCGGCGCCGGCTTCAAGCGGCGAGACCTTGCGGTGGCGCTTGAGCGCCTGCAGCGTGTCGCCGAACCCCGGTTCGGCCCGGCCATAGTCCACCAGCAGGGCGGCGCCGCCCTGCTGTACAAGACGGCCCGCGAGCGTCGCGGCGAAGGACTCCTGCGCCGCCGACGCCTCCAATATCTGGCCAGGTTCGGCCTGCGGCGCCGTGGCGACAGGCGGGCAGGGCGCCAAACCGAAAGTCAGGGCGTCGTTCGCATCCAGTCCCACCATGCGCTCGGCCCATCCGGCGGGGGTGCGAAGGAATTGGCGGGCGGGCAGGCAGTCGAGCAATTCGTTGGCCAGTAGAATGACGGGCGCGTCCTGCGGCAGATCCTCCAGGCTGTCCCGCCACTGTGGGGTCAGGGGCGCGGCGGCCAGGCGCTCGGCTTGGACCGTTCGTAGGGCGGGGCTGGTCTCGATCAGGCAGAGGCGCGCGGCTTGAAGAAACGCGGGCTCCAGCCGGGCGGCCCGCAGGACATCGGTCATGAGGGTCCCATCGCCGGGACCCGCTTCGGCCAGGATCACCTGAGTGGGGCGTCCCAGACGGCTCCAGACCTCCGCCGCCCACAATCCCAGAAGTTCGCCGAACATCTGAGACACCAATGGGGCGGTAATGAAGTCGCCGTCCTCGCCTAGGGCCGGCTGGGTGGCGTAGTAGCCGTCCTGCGGGTCGTGCAGACGCCAAGTCATGTACTGGGCGATGGTCAGGGGGCCGTAGGCCGAGATTTGGGCCTTCAGCCGCTCGTCTCCGCTCATGCCTCGGGCAACTCGGCCGTGGCCGGCTCGGCGGGCAGGGGACGGCGCAGGGCGCGCCATAGGAGAACCGCCCCGACCAGCATCATCGGCGTGGACAGCATCATGCCCATGGTCAGGCCGAGCGGGAAATGGGGCATCTGGGCGTCAGGCTGGCGCACGTTCTCCAGCACGATGCGGCACAGCGAATAGCCGACCAGAAACAGGCCCGTCAGCGCGCCTTCCCGTTGCAGCCACTTGAGCCGATGGGTGGCCAAACGCAGGACGGCGAACAGCACCAGACCCTCCAGCACAGCTTCGTACAACTGGCTGGGGTGACGTGGCGCAAGGCCCGCGGGGCAGTCGCCGCCGTTCATGGCCTCTATGGTGCGATTACAGAACACCATCCCCCAGGGGACATCGGTAACGCGGCCCCACAGCTCGCCATTTATGAAGTTGGCGATGCGTCCAAAGAACAGGCCCATGGGCACGACCGGCGCCACCAGATCGCCGAGTTGCAGCGGCCGAATCTTGTTGGCCAAGGCGAAGCCGGCAATGGCTGTGATCACCCCGATCAGGCCGCCATGGAAGGACATGCCGCCCTGCCACACCTTCAGGATTTGCACCGGGTCGGTCCAGATTATGCTGGTGTCGTAAAACAGCACATAGCCGAGCCGCCCGCCGAGGATCACGCCCAGGGTGACCCAAAGCACCAGATCGTCGACCTGGATCGTGGTGGCGGGCGGCTGCGCGGCGCCCCACAGCTTGAGGTTGCGGACCAACGCCACTGCGTAGCGCCAGCCCAGCAGGATGCCCGCCACATAGGCCAGGGCGTACCAGCGGATCGCCAGGGGGCCCAGGTGCAGTATCACGGGATCGAATTCTGGAAAACTCACGGCGGTCCTCTGCGCTCAAGGATAGGCGGATTGCTTTAGCAGGCGCGCGGCGGGCGCGGCGCCCCTCCGATTCGTTTTGGGACACTCCGGCTCGCTCCGCGGACGATTACCCTATATAGAGCGACGAGGGACGTGCCCCGGACAGGATTTCTCATGCAGACCCAAAACCCATTCCTGGACGAATTTTCCAAACTGACCACCGCCGCCATGGGTTTGGCCCAGGCTGCGACGGAGGAGGCCAAGGTGGCCATGCGCGCCCAGATCGACCGGGTGGTGGCCGAATTTGACTTGGTCCGCCGCGACGAGTTTGAGGCGTTGCAGCAGGAAGTCGTCGCTTTGCGGGCGGAAATCGCCCGCCTGACGAGCAAGCCGGCCAAGAGTGCTCGCTCCAAACAAGAAGCCGATTGAGACGACGCGCAATAAGCGCGTTAGGCTCGCTCTACATTGTCGATTCTCATTTGCGCCTCTTGGGCGTCGCTGAGGTCAAGAGGGGAAGCTGACGTATGGATACGCCTCAGCCGGAAGAAGACTTGGACTTCGCCATGGACCCGCTCGATGTGGTTGAGCGCGTTCTGGCGGCGGAGAACCTGAGCTTCGACCGGACCGATGACGGCGACCTAGCCTTCGCCCTCGCCGGCGACTGGAAGGATTACGAGCTTTGGTTCGCCTGGCGGCCTGAGGCGGACTGCTTGCAGCTCTGCCTGTCGCTGGATATCCGCGCACGAAAATCCAAGCGCAACCAAGCCTACGCCCTACTGTCCATGATCAACCAGCGCGTCTGGCTGGGCCACTTCGAGCTGTGGCCTGAGGACGGCGAGATCGTGTTCCGTCACGCCCTGGCTTTGCCGTCGGGCGACCGACCCACCCTGGCCCAGGCCGCGTCCATGATTGACGCCGCCGTCGAAGGCGCTGACCGCTTCTATCCCGCGTTCGATTTCCTGCTGAACGGCGGCAAGTCGCCCACGGACGCCATCGCCGCCTGTATGTTCGAGACCGTCGGCCAAGCCTAGAGCCTTAAGGCTTCGGCTTGAGGCCTGAATCGCGCTCTAGGCCAGAGGGTCGGCTGGGGTTAAACCGCTCCCACCATCGCAGGAGCGTGCATGACGCTGGATTTGCAATCGATCGGACCGATCGCCTTTCTCGGCGCCGGGCGCATGGGCGGAGCGCTCATCGAAGGATGGATGCGTGCGGGCGTGCTCGACCCTAAGAGCCTGATTATCGTCGATCCGCATCCATCTCAGGCCATCGCGGCGCTGGGCGCGCGGTTGAACCCGCCCAGCATCATCTTGGGCGAGGCGCGCACTCTGCTGTTGGCGGTCAAGCCGCAGATATGGCGGGCGGCGGCGGCCGAGATCGCGCCCCATCTGGCGCCGGATGCGGTGATCGTGTCCATCGCCGCTGGCGTGCCCATCACCGACATTGCCGCAGCCTTCGGCGGCCGGCGCACGGCGCGCGTCATGCCCACCACCGCCGTCGCCATCGGCAAGGGCGTCGCCTCGATCTACGCGCCGGACGAGGAGGCCCACGCCCGCGCCCACGCCCTGTTCAAGCCTGTGGCGAGCGTCGTCGACCTCTCGCAGGAAAGCCAGATGCACGCCGCAACCGCAGTGTCCGGTTCGGCGCCAGCCTATTTGTACGCCTTCATTGAGGCGTTGGAAGCAGCTGGGACTAGGCAGGGGTTGTCGGAAAAGGCCTCCCGTCGGTTGGCACGCGCCACCATCGCGGGAGCCAGCGCCCTATTGGAATTGTCGGGAGAGGAGCCTGCCGAACTTCGGCGCCAAGTTACCTCGCCCGGCGGCACCACCCAGGCGGCGCTGGAGGTGCTGATGAGCAAGGATGGATTGGGCGCCCTGATGGATCGGGCGGTCGCTGCGGCCGTCAATCGCTCCAAGGACCTGGCGGGCTAAGTCATGTCCGACCCACAAAGCCCTTGGAGCCCGCCGCCTCCCAAGCCTCCCGTGCGTCGTCCTCCGCTGAATCCGCGCCAGTGGGTCTGGCTTCTGGTGATTCTGGCGGCGGCGGTCGCCGGCGTCTGGGGCATGACCCAGGCCATGCCGGACCGAGCCGCCTTCAAGGGCGACTGGCCCGGGGTCGCCCAATGGCTGATGATGCTGACTATCGTGGGCGCGGGCCTGGTGCGTCTGCGCCTGCGGCCGCGAGAGGCGATCCGCAATATCCTGATCTGGATCGTGATCGCTGCTGTCATGGGCTTGGGCTACGAGACGTTGACGCAGATGCGCGGCCCAGCGCATTCGCCGCCGCCCGTCAAAGCCGTCCCGCCACCCCCCGGCGCTCCCACGCAGCAGGTGAGACTGGTCAGCCCGGCAGACGCACCACGGCTCTAAGCCCGCCCAAAGGGCTGCGGTGCAAGGTAACGTCGCCGCCGTGGCCTCGGGCCATGTCCCGGGCCAAGGCCAGGCCCAGGCCGACGCCTTTCTCGTTCTGATTTCTGGCTTCGTCCAGACGATTGAAAGGACGGAAGGCTTCCTCGTAGCGGTCCGGAGGAATACCCGGGCCGTTATCGTCCACCACGATTTCCACGCCGCCGCCGGGACCTGGACGCGCTTGCACCTCGATCCGGTCGGCATGCGCAGCCGCGTTCATCACCAGGTTGGCCATGGCGCGCTTGAAGGCGCTGGGCCTGACCTTGGCCAGCAATTCCGGCCCGGCCTTGACTGTCACTACCGCGCCCGCGCGCTTTGCGCCCTCCGACACCTCCTCAATCAGACCGCGCACGGCGACCGTTTCTACGGCCTCGCCGCCGAGGCCCCTGGCGAAGGCCAGATATTCGTCGATCATGTGCTCCATCTCGGCCAGGTCGCGCTTCATTTCCTCCAGGCGCGAGCTGGGTTCGGCGAGGGCCAACTCCAGCTTGAGGCGGGTGAGGGGGGTGCGCAGGTCGTGGCTGACGGAGGCCAAAAGGATGGTGCGTTGCTCGATATGACGCTGCAGGCGATCTTTCATGTCGATGAAGGCCTGGGCGGCTTGGCGCACCTCCCGGGCGCCGTATGGCTTGAAGTCCACATCAACGCCTCGGCCGAAGGCCTCCGCCGCCTCGGCCAGGCGTTCGATGGCTCGCACCTGGTTGCGAATGAACAGCACGGCGATGCTGGTGAGGATGATCGTGGCGCCGACCAACCACATGACGAAGATGTGGCCATTGGTGGCGAAGGCGCGGTCGCGCGGGGCCAGGATGCGCAGGACGCCTTCCTTCACCTTCACCCGAATGTCGACGTAGGCAGGATAGCGGGTGGTGTCGAACCAGAAGGGATCGCCCAACCGGTCCGACAAAGCCTGCTGCATGGATTGGTCTATGGGTAGAAACAGGGAAAAGCGTCGCCGCGAAGGCAGGTCGCGTCCTTCCTGCAGCACGATGGAAAGGTCCAGCGACCGTTCCGCCCGATCGGCAATGCGGCCCAGCGAGGCGGGGTCGGCCTTGTAGTCGTCCACCACCCAAGCCACGTCCCCGGCCAGACCGTCGGACAACCGGCTGGTGACGGTGCGCCAGTGGGCGTCGAAGAAGGCCCAGGTGACCGCGATCTGCATGATGCAGACCGGCAGGATGATGATCAACAGCGAACGGCCAAAAAGCGAGGACGGCGCGCGGCGCTTGATCGCCAGCGGCAAGAGCAGCTTGGGCCAGAACCTGAACCAGCCGCGTTTGGCGAAGGCCTTAGGCGTCATCGGGAGCCAGCATATAGCCGACGCCGCGCACGGTCTGCACATAGCGGGGGTTGCGCGGATCCGCTTCGATCTTGCGGCGCAGGCGCGTCACCTGCACGTCCACACCGCGACCCCCGCCCTCGGCGTCGCGCGCCAGCTCGGTACGGTCCACCGGCTGGTGCGGCCGGTCCGCCAGGCGCCGCAGCAGCTTGGTCTCGCCCTCTGTCAGGCGCACCGCCGCCGCGCCGCGGGTCAACTCGCCTCGGGCCAAGTCGAAGGCGCAAAGCCCGAGCGACAGGCGCAGGGGAACTGTGGGCCGCGCGGCCATGGCCCGACGCAGGATGGCGCCAATCCTCAGCAGCAGCTCCTGCGGTTCAAACGGCTTGGCCATGTAGTCGTCCGCACCCAGCGTGAGGCCCTCGATCCGTTCATCCGCCAGACCGCGCGCGGTCAACATCAGGATGGGGGTCTGGGCCTTGGGACCCGATTCGGCGCGGAGCCACCGGGTGAGGGACAGACCGTCTTCGCCAGGCATCATCACATCCAGGATCATCAGGTCGAAGTCGAGCACGGACAGCACGCGCCGCGCCGCCGTGGCGTCGGCCGCCGCCGTGACCCGAAAACCCGCTCTGGCCAGATATTCCTTAAGCAGGTTGCGAATACGGTCGTCATCGTCGACCAGCAACAGGTGCCGTTCATCGCTCATGTCATTCGGCCTCGCCGTCGGGCGGCGCTGCTATGGTCAGACGCGAACCGGCCACCGAGGCCAGGATGCGCCGGAAGCCGGGGGCAGCATCCAGGCCGCCGGATCGGTAGGCGAAGGCCAGGTGGCTGCGCAGTCGCTCCGACACCCGCGCCTCGAACGTCCGCCCTTCCGGCGTCAGCACGGCGGGGCGGCGTCGCGCGTCGCCCTTGCCTGCGGCCTTCTCCACATAGCCGCATCGCTCCAGGTCCGACAGGACACGGCTGGCGCCCTGTTTGGACAGCCCGGTCAGTTGAGACAGTTCATGCACCCCGATGCCCGGGCGCCGCTTGAGCAGAAAGGCCGCGCGGTAATGACCACGGCCCAGCCCCGAAGGATGGTCCTGCAGGGCGGCTTCAGCCGTGGACCAGAAGGCGGCTTCAGCCAGGACAAACAGCTCAGCGGACGCGTCGAGCTCCTCCTCGCGCAGAATCAGGCGTGTGTCGGGGGTGGCGCTCAAGTTCGCGGCGCCCCGCCGTTCGGACGGCGCTTACGGTTGACGATGGGAGCCTCTGAGCGTCTAAGGACCCAACGGAAGGAGTAATTCATAATGGCTCTACTGCCCTACGATGATCGCGACGGTTGGATCTGGCTGGACGGGCAATTCGTGCCCTGGCGCGACGCGAAGGTGCACGTACTGACCCATGCTTTGCATTACGCCTCCTCGGTATTCGAAGGCGCGCGGATGTACAGCGGCGAAATCTATAAGCTGCGTGAACATTCCGAGCGTCTGCATCGCTCCGCCAAGATTTTGGACTTTGAAGTTCCCTACAGCGTGGAGGAACTTGACCGCGCCTGCAAGGAGACCGCCCAACGGATGGGTCTTGAGGATTGCTACGTGCGGCCTATCGCCTGGCGTGGACCGGAAGCCATGGGCGTCTCGGCCCAAGCGACGCGGATTCATGCGGCTGTGGCGTGTTGGGACTGGCCGAGCTACTTCAGCCCCGAGGAACGCCAGCGCGGCGTGCGCCTGACGCGCGCCAAGTACAGCCGGCCGGCCCCGTTTACCGCGCCGACCGAAGCGAAGGCCGCGGGCCTATACATGATCTGCACCATCTCCAAGCACCTGGCGGAAAAGGAGGGCTACACCGACGCCCTCATGCTCGACTGGCGCGGCTATATAGCCGAATCGACCGGGTCGAACATTTTCCTCGTCCGCGACGGGGCCCTGCACACGCCTACGCCGGACTGTTTCCTGAACGGTCTGACGCGTCAGACGGTGATCGGCCTGGCCCAGAAGAAGGGCATCGAGGTGATCGAGCGGCACATTCATCCGGACGAACTTGGCACCTTCAGCGAAGTGTTTCTGACCGGCAGCGCCGCCGAGGTTACGCCCGTGGGCGAGATCGCCGAGCATCGCTACAAGCCAGGGGCTATGAGCCTTGGCCTGGCCGAAGAGTACAGCCGCATGGTCAGGCGGCAATTGCAGCCCGCTTAGAGCCGGATGGCATCTCTCGAAGTCTGAATCCGGCTCTACATATTTGAATCCAGAGCACGATGGGTTTAGGCGATTCCGCCTAAACCCATCGTGCTCTAGGAGCGGACGGCGACGTCTGCCTGAGATGGATCGTGGGCGACATCCGCCGCGGCTTTTCCGCTGACGCGAGCGCCCCAGGTCAACAGGCGCGGAAGGCGCTCTACAGCCGAGGCGGCGAGCCCGGCGCCCGCCGGTCGCATGGCGATATGGGCGAGTCCAGCAGCGGCGTGGAGGCGCAAAGCGAAATGCGTCCTCCATTCGCGTGCATAGGCCGCGCCGATGTGGCGGGTATCCCTGCCGTCGGCGATGGCGCGCTCGTTGGCGATCAGGCGCCGACACAGGAGCCATGAGGATTGCATGGCCATGCTGATCCCCTCGGCGATGACGGGGTGCGCTTCGCCGGCGGCGTTGCCGACCCGAAATAGGCCCGCGCGATGAACAGGGCGAAGGCCCGGACGGATCGGTCCGGCGGATAGGATGGCCCCGGCAAGTTGCGCCCGCCGAAGGGCGTCCTGGACCCCCTCGCAATGACGGCGAATATGGGCGAGTACGGCTTCGCCGGCCGACAGGTCGCGAAACAGTCGGCGGCTTTGCGTCAAGGTATCGCGTCTGATGCAGCAGGACAGGCTGATACGTCCGCCATCGGTCGGCGCCATGCCGCCATAGCCGCCGGGAAACATCAGCAGCGGCATCAGGTCCTTTGGCAGGTCGCTGCCATGGAAATGCGCCTTGAAGGCCAGAAGGTCCGCGGCGTGACGCGGCCGCGCGGGCAACGACAACGGTCCCCGCTCCCATGAGCCGTTGGCGGCGATGACAATCCGCGCAGCCAGTTGCTGCAAGGTCTTGCCCCCTTGGATTTGCGCGACATGAATCCCGTCAACGCGCTGCAGGTCGACGAGTTTGAAGGGCTGGAACAGGGCGGCGCCGGCGCGCACGGCGGCGTCGCGGAGCAGGCCGTCCAAATGCTCGCGACCCAGAGCCCGGCCCCAGGCGCCGACGCCGTTATGAACGGACGGCATAGCCGCGTTTGTCGTCGTGGCGCCGGTGAACAGGGCGACCCGGCGTATTTCCGGTCCTGCCTGAGACAGGAAGCCGCCGCCTATGTCAGCGATGTCCAAAAGCGGAAGGCTGGCGGCCGAAATGAACTCTCCGCAGACCTTTCGGCGGGGAAAAACGCTTTTCTCGACCAGAGCCACCGACCAGCCGGCCTGGGCCAGTACACGGGCTGCGGTCGATCCGGCCGGGCCGGCTCCGACGATGAGCGCGTCGTAGATCATGGGGCCATGGTCTTGGAGACACACAGGCGGAAGGGGAACCGGCGGCGAATGCTCGCGCCCTCAACCCCGGCGCGGGCCAGATAGGCGCGCCAGTCGGCCGGTGCGAAGGACCGCCGGATCGAGATCGGCCCGTCGTGTCGCACGAAGCGATGCCACTGCATCACCGTGGACAGCAGTGCGAATCCGCCCCAGGCGAAGGGGTGGCGCAGCAGATCGTTGGCCAGCCAGCCTGCCTTGGCTTTGCGATCCATGAAGGCCAGGAAGCGCACGAGCTGATCGTCGTCCAGGTGGTGGGTGAACAGCGAGCTGAGGATCACGTCCGGGGATCCTTCATAATCGAACAGATCGCAGGTCGCCCAGACGATGGGCCGGCCCGCGGGTGTGGCCGCGCGCGCCGCGTGCGCGGCCCATGGGTTGCGGTCCAGGCCGGTCAGGCTGACCGCAAGGCCCCGGCGCTCGGCCCAGCGATCGATAAGCCGAAGCCCGTCGCCATAGCCCGAACCCACGTCCAGCACGGTCAAGGCGCGGCCGGATGGCCATAGGCCGGCGCCGTGCAGGTCATCCAGGAACGCCAGGGTCGGCCGATGAGCCAGGGTCGCCGCGTTGACCTTGGCCAGATCTTTCAGGCAGTCGCGGAAGGTCTCCAGATCGACCGAGTCGTCGTCCATCCATTCCAAGGTCTCGGCCCGACGCGAGAAATCGGGGAGGGCCATGGACCTTACGCCGCGCCGCTGAACAGCATGGTCTCGGCTGTCAGTCCCGGTCCGAAGGCCATGGCGCAGCCGTGCTGCCCCTCGGTCGCGCCGTCCATCAGCGATTTCAGCACGAACAGCACCGTGGCGGAGGACATGTTGCCAAACCGGCTGAGCACTTCGCGCGAGGCGGCCAGCGCCTTGGGCGGCAGGGCGAACGCGATTTCCACCGCGTCCAGCACCGTGCGCCCTCCCGGATGCACTGCCCACAGGTCGATGGAGTCGGGGAGCGCGCCATCAAGAATCTGCGCCTGTCCCGTCCTCAACGCCCGGCCCACCGAGGCGGGGACCTGTCCTGAAAGGAACATGTCGAAGCCCTGATCGCGGATATTCCAGGTGATCTGATCATCGTTTTCCCGGGCGACCTGGGCGTAAAACCGATCCAGGGAAAGACCGACGGGCTCGGCCGTCACCAAAGCCGCAGCGCAGCCGTCCCCAAACACGAGGAAGGTGAGAGCCTGCTCGATATCCTCGGTCTCCCGCAGGTGCAAAGTGCATAGCTCTAGCGCGACCACCAGCACCTGGGCCCGCGACTCGGAGCGGATAATATGCCGGGCCAGCTTCAAGGCGTTGATGGCGGCATAGCACCCCATGAAGCCGACCATGGTGCGTTCCACGGAGGGGTCGAGGCCCAGGCGGGCGGCGATCTGCAGGTCAAGACCGGGGGCGGCAAAACCGGTGCAGCAGGTCACGATCAGGTGGGTGATGGCGCTGGCCTGAGCCCCTAAGGCCAGGCTGCGCACCGCGTCCATCGCCAGGTCGGGCGCCATGGCCTCAAACAGGCGCATGCGCTCGCCGGTGGAGGGAAATGCGCCCGGACGGTAGAAGCCGCTGGTGTCGATCGCCAAATTTGAACCGTCCGTCGCCTGCAGGCAGGACCAGCGCTGGCTGATCTGGCTTCTCTCGGCCATGCGCCGAAACAGCCGGCGGCGTTTGAGTTCGGGAATGAGTCCCTCGGCGTAGGTCGCGAACGCCTGGTGAATGTCATGGGCCGGGACGGCCGTGGCGATCCGGTTGAGATAGGCTCGCACAATCACCCCGCTGCGCCACACGCCAAATTGGGTCTTCGGCGCTCAACATATACGTTCCACGAAGCTATTGGTTCAAAGGGGTCTGGCCGGGCGCTCAGGGGTTAAGCGTATCGATCGTGTAACGCTCGGCGCCAGGGCGCCAGGACCGTTGAAGATTTTTCGGTGAACTTTTGTCTGTCCAAATTCGTTTGCGACCGGGAAGGTGTGAACGGGCGCGCCGCGACCCGCTCGGAAAAGGGGAAAGCAGTCATGGCAAAGGCAATCCTGACTTCGGCTGCCAACGTGGCGCCTTCGACGGCTGGCCGTCCGCGAACCTCCAGCATTCTCGCAGGGCTGGCGTTCGTTTTTCTCTCCGCCGTCGGCGTCCTGGGCGTGGACTGGGCTGAGGGGCCCGCGATGGTCGTGGGCGAGCTTATCGGTATTCTGGCCCCGGTGGCGTTCTTCGCTCTGGCCGGCTTGATCATCTACCGCCTCTATCGCCGAGGCGCGACGAACTAAGGCCCCTGCATTGAGACTGATGCATTGGGACTGGCGCCTTGAGACGTCGGACACCCTTCCGGCTCGCGCGCGCCCATGCTAACCGCAGGCGTGCTTCGGAGGGCCCGTAGCTCAATGGTTAGAGCCGGCCGCTCATAACGGTCTGGTTGGGGGTTCGAGTCCCTCCGGGCCTACCACCCCGCAAAATAGCGTTGATTTACTTGGATTTGTCGTAGGTTTGACACTTTAGCGGCGGAGGGTTTGAGCCTCCCTGTTCCCGGTTTGCCCTTCTCCAGGTTCCGTATCGCGGCCATAGCGAGTCGCCCCTGGTCCGCTGAACGGGTGTAGTGCTCCACCTCATCCAAGCTTCTGTGCCCGGTGATCGCTGCGACTTGGTGTGTCGGGCACGCCGCTTCGGCCGGTCGGCGGGCGGCTGCTTTGCGCTATCCGTGGGCTGCTGATGTTCTCCGGAAGCCCCGTCTCGCGTGCTTGTTCAACGAACCATTGCGTGCGGCTGGCTGCGGAGAAGGGCTTGGCATAGGCCGTCACCAGGAAGGTCCTGTTGTCCTTCGTCAGGTCGCCCGCCCCCGCATTGAGCCGAAGTCGGGCAAGAACAAACTGTCCGGTGTCGTCGCGCGCGGGGCCGATTTCCCCCTGACTTGAACTCGGCAGCGTCCGCTTTATCGTTTGCGTCGCAAGGCGACCACCGCCCCATTCGAATGAATTCTAACTGTGCTGGATTGCACCCGTTCACATCCTCTGCACCGTGACAAAAATATCGTGTAAAACGAATAGAAATAACTAAAAATATTTTGAGAGACGGGGAGCCTTTTTCGTCTTGGGGTGTAGTGCATGGGATTATCCAGTCGATTGGGGGCCTCTGTAAATTAGCGGTTGCATAACCCAAACATTCTCGCTGGACTTGTAAATATTGCTGGAGAAATTCAACAAATGACGACTTTCGATGTCCGCCACAGAGCGAGCGTGTCTCGGCGTGTGCTTGTTTTTGGCGCGGCGTTGGCGGCTGGCGCCGGCGCCGGCCTCGCGCCGGCGCCGGCCGTGGCGCAGACCAAGGTTTCTCAAAAGCTCGTCAGCTATCAAGCCACGCCAAAGGGCGCCGCACGCTGCGACAACTGTCTCCAATGGCAGGCGCCCTCGTCTTGCAAGCTCGTGCAGGGAGCGATCGCCGCATCGGGCTGGTGCAGCCTCTACGGCCTCAATCCAAAACACGGGACCGCCGAGTGACGCGCAGGGCCAATGAGAGAACGCCATTTGTCAGGATGCTGCTGGCTGGCTGGCTGCTCGCGTTGGCGGTTGTTGGCTTTACGGCGACCCCGGCGGCGGCCGTACCGTCTTTCGCGGTGCAGACCGGACAACCCTGTCAATCGTGCCACGTCGGGGGATTCGGCCCTCAGCTCACGCCGTTAGGGCGCGAGTTCAAGCTCGGCGGCTATACCTTGCGCTCAGCAAGCTTCAACGTGCCGTTGTCGGCGATGGCGGTCGCTTCCTACGTCCAGACCGCCAAAGGTCAGAGCCCCCCGCCGGCGGCTGACTTCGCGGGCAACGACAATTTCGCGCTCGATCAAGTCAGCCTGTTTTTGGCCGGTGGCCTTGGCCAGCACTTGGGCGCCTTTATCCAGACTACCTATGACAGCGTCGGCAAGGCTTGGCACTGGGACAACCTCGATGTGCGCGCAACCACGACCATCCAGGTCAAGGGCGCGGATGTGGTGTTGGGCGCAAGCCTCAACAATTCGCCGTCCGTCCAGGACGCCTGGAACACTCTCCCCGCCTGGGGCTATCCCTACACGAACTCGGAGCTGGCCCCGTCGCCGTCCGCCTCGCCGTTGTTGAACGGCGCCTTGGCCCAGACCACGCTGGGCGCCACGGGATACGTCTGGATCGCCTCGCTGGTGTACCTCGAAGCCGGCGCCTACGGCTCGCCGGGCGCTACCACCCTTACGCGTTTGGGCGTCGACCCGTCGGATCCGGGCTCAATTAGTGGTCTCGCCCCCTATGGCCGCGTCGCCTTTCAGAATTCAGTCGGCGGCGGCGTTATAGAGATCGGTGCATTCGGGATGAAGACCGACATTCATCCTGGTCTCGACCAGACGACTGGATTCACCGACCACTATACAGACCTGGGACTGGACGGCTCCTATATCAAGACGCTCGACAGCACCGACGTTCTGGCCTTCAACGGACGTTTTCTGCACGAGCAACAGAGCCTGGATGCGACGTGCGCTTTAGCCTCTCAAAGCACGGGCTGTGCGAGCAATACCCTGACTGACGTTCGCGCCGATGCGTCCTACTACTGGCGCAACAAGATCGGGGCCACGCTGGCTGTATTCGACACTGTCGGCGCAGCCAATCCGACTGTTTTTTCGGCCAATCGGACCTTTGCGCCTGATACCTCGGGGGTAACGCTTCAGCTCGACGGCACGCCATTCGGCGGCAGCGGATCGCCGTTGGGCCCGCGCTTCAATATGCGAGTCGGCGTTCAGTACACCGCCTATGCCCAGTTCGACGGCGCCGGCGGCAATTATGACGGCCTAGGTAGGAGCGCCAGCGACAACAACACCTTCAGGGTGTTCACTTGGTTCGCATACTAGTCCGCGGAAGGTTGAACCCCAACGTCGCCCCTAGAGCACGATGGGTTTAGGCGGAATCGCCTAAACCCATCGTGCTCTAGGCCGTAGTGACGATTTAG
>PLRV01000020.1:20437-22539 GCA_003164925.1 Caulobacteraceae bacterium | reverse complement strand
TCCTCGATCCTGAGGCTGGGGTCGATGCCCTGGATCAGGGCCTCGTAGAAGGCGCAGCGGTTGTTGACCGCATCGCCGTCGCCCGTGCGGGCGTATTGATCGGCCCTGACCAGCAGCGCGCCCTCGCGCACGGCCAGCCCGACCTCTTCGCCGAATTCACGGGCCAGCGCGCGCTGCTCGCTTTCGCCTGGATCGATGGCGCCGCCGGGCAAGGCGTAGAAAGGCTCCTGGCCCTCACGGCTTATGCGCGCCATGGCGATACGGCCGTCCCGCTCGGCCACGCCGAAAGCGGCCGGGCGGTCCCGGTATTTCACGCCGGGCTCAGGCTCGCCGAACTGCAGGGTCGAAGCTAACAACGTCACCTCAATCGTTGCCGCGCAGCAGAAGATAGGGATCGCCCGCCCTGCCCGCCTCCACCTCGGAGGCAGTGACCGGGATCGGATAGCCAATGCTCATGCCGTCGCTGGCGTTCCAGGCGTCCACGATCATGTCGCGCAGTTCCTCCGCGCCCGCGGCGATGCGCGCGGTCATGAAGGCCACGCCGCGCCGGTCGCCTTCCTTGAAGCCGCCCGCCTTCTCCAGGGCGTAGAACGGCCGGACCAGACCCATGCTTGAGGAAAGGTATTCGCCGACGCGCGCGTCGATGGCGCATCCGCAAGCCTTATAGATCGCCATCTGCGCCTTCACAGCCGCCAGCGTCACGTGCTGGGCCACGTATGGGCCCTCCAGCGGCACATGGATGTGCTCCTGGGTGAAGCCATCGGGATTGGGGCCCTTGCCCCAGCCGTTATAATGCACGCTGACGTGCAGCGGATAGGAAGCATCGCCCACGAAGTGCGACCAGACCCCAAGGTCAGCCCGGATCAGAAGCTCGCGTCGGGCGCGGTCGGCCTCCAGCCAAGCCTTGTGCGCCGGATCGGTCGCGAGGCGCACGCCCGCATTATCGGCCCGCCACAGAGCCAGGTCCTTCACCAGATGCTGCCAGCCTTCGACGATGGAGTAGGGCAGGTAGCCGGCCTTCCAGCTGTCGGAGCCGACCGCGCGCAGGGCGGCGTCGTAGTCTTCACGCGTTGGCGGCAGAGCAGCGATCAACGGGCCGCCGAGCGCCCTTCCCTCGTCGTCGCCGTCAACGAAATGGGCCGGATCCCGGTCGCTATCGTGCGCACGGCCCGAGCCGCGGGTGCGGTCCGGGTCGCGGGCGATCTCAGCCGTTTCCACCGCGAAGACCGGTTGGCGCATGAAGGCCGGCAAGTCACTGGGCAGCGATTCCACGGCCGCCTGGGTAACCAGGCGATGCCCGCTGGAGCCCCAGGCCAGGGCCGGACCGGTCCACAATAGGCTCGGAACTACGGCGGCGATGGCGAGGTAACGCAGGGGGGGGTGCATGATGCGGCAGCCTTGGAGACAAACACGCCTTTTGACGCGCCGTCAGGACAGCTTTTAGCGCACTTGGAGCATCGCCACGGCTAGGGCATAGCGCAAGGGGTTGTCCGCGCCGTCTTTGCCCTTTACACACGGCGACTTCGCAGGCCGACCGGGCCGCCACCGTGGGCACACCCCCGATGATCGCCGGACTCGCCGCAGCCGTGGCCCTGGCCGCCGCCGCACCGCCAGCCCCGCCTGCCGGCGCCCCGACACGGCCCGCCCTGATCGCGATCGCGCCCCCGCCTGCGCCGGCCGACCCCATCGGCGAGTTGATCCGCACCACAGAAGACGCCGCCGAAACTGCGACCCAGACGCTGGAGACCCAGGTCAAGGCGACCCTCTATTACGCCCGCATCAAGGGCATGAGCAGCCGGGATTCCTTGGGCTGCAAGCTGATGCCCATGCGCACCGTGGCCGTCGACCCCTCGATCTTTCCCCGCCACAGCGTGCTGTTCATCAAGGAAACTGTGGGCATGAGGCTGCCCGACGGCGCCCTGCATGACGGGTTCTGGTACGCCTCGGACGTGGGCCGGGCGATCAAGGGCCTGAGGGTCGACCTGTTCACCGGCGTCACCGCTCGTTCGATGCAAGCGTTCCACACGCTGAATCTCGCCACTATCAGCGCGGTCCGGGTGGGCGCCTTCGAGGGCTGCCCGTCGACCAAGTCTCCCGCCCCG
>PLRV01000020.1:0-20401 GCA_003164925.1 Caulobacteraceae bacterium | reverse complement strand
TGCACTGCACGCGCCATCAGAATTCCACCCTTGGCCATTGCCTGCCCAACGGGTACTAGGACGGCGCGTAAGATCAGGATTGCTATGACGGTTTCCGCCACCGCCCCTACCGCGCCGCCGATGAACAGTCCCTTCCACCACGAGACCGTCTTGTGGGTGAAGCACTGGACCGACCGGCTCTTTTCGTTCGCCCTCACCCGGCCGGCCGGATTCCGCTTCCGTTCGGGCGAGTTCGTGATGATCGGCCTGCCCGGAGAGTCCAAGCCGATTCTGCGCGCCTATTCCATCGCCTCGCCCAACTACGCCGAGGCGTTGGAGTTCCTCTCGATCAAGGTGCCGGACGGGCCGCTCACGTCGCGCCTGCAGCATATCAAGCCGGGCGACGTCGTGCTCGTGGGCAAGAAGCCCACCGGCACCCTGGTGCATGACGCGCTCAAGCCCGGCAAGCGTCTGTGGCTGTTCGGCACGGGCACGGGCCTGGCGCCGTGGCTAAGCGTGGCCCGCGACTACGAAACCTACGACAAGTTCGAGCAGGTGATCGTGGGCCATGGCGTGCGCGAGGTGAACGAGCTTTGCTACCGCGACCTGTTCACCGGGGACATCTTCGAGGACGAATTGATCGGTGAAATGGCCAGGACCCAGATCCTGTACTATCCCACCGTCACGCGCGAGCCCTTCGAACGCCAGGGCCGCCTGACCGACCTGATCGGCGCCGGCCAAATCTTCAGGGACCTGGGCATCGACCAAACCCGGTTCGATCCCGAACTGGACCGGGTGATGATTTGCGGCAGCATGGACATGACCAAGGACATGGCGCGCGTGTGCGAGGAGCATGGCTTGATCGAAGGCTCCAACGCCGAGCCAGGCGACTTCGTGTTCGAGAAGGCCTTCGTGGGGTAAGGCGCGGCGGCCGCTGAGGCGGCGGCCAATGACATCCGTCCGTTGGGGACCGGATTAACTAGAGTCGCCGACCGATCGCCCAGAAGATCGCCGCCACCGCGACGACCGGCCCGACGTAGCAAAGCATCATCAGCCAGAGCGTATAGGCTGAAAAGGCGTCGGCGATCACGGCGCCCAACTGAACGGCCAACAGCAGCCCTGCCGCGACAATCACCATCCTGGCCGTCTCGTTGAGCGCGGATGGCTGCGGCGTGCGAGCGGAATTCAAGTCGGGGTCTTGGGCAGTCAAGGAGCCCGCCACGCCTGGATGCAAACGAGCCATGGGCAATATCCAACCTCGGACGTGCGCCTGAGCGCGCACTGTTTAGGCTTAATTCGCCTTGAGCTGATATTAATGCGCCATATTCGAGACACAATCCATCAATTATTGCATTTATGTTGCAGAAATCTGGATTATTGCAATGCAACAGCGTCACGGCCCGCATGCTGCACATGCGAACAATGGTGCAGTGCAAGAATATCCTTTGGTGGTCCAGTATATATCTTGGGCTGTACGCGACGGGGCGGAGCGCTGCTCCCGCCAACGAATGCCTAAAGCAACTGGCCAATCAGCCAGAAAACGGCCGATGCGACGAAGACCGGGCCTAGGAAGCACGCCAAGATCAGCCCTGGCGTGTAGGCGTTGACGCCATCCGCGATCACGCCGCCAACCTCAACCGCCAGCAACAGCCCCAGAGCGACGATCACGATTTTGACGGTCTGGAGCAGGTAGGGACGCGGCGAGGGCTTCACGGCGCCTCGATCGGATTTGGAGGGGGCGGCAGGGCCTGCCATCACGTGCGCGGCGCCGGCAGAGAAAAGGGTCATGGCGTATCCAATCGTTGATCGGGCCTGGACAGGCCTTGATCTAGCCACGATCCCTTAGTTATGACCAAGGACAGCATGCAACCGATCGCCAATCGGCAATTAATAGCGGCAGTTTTTGTGTGAATTTTCCGTGATTTGCGCAATTATTCGGCTAAATAGTCAGACATGGAAAATCTATACAAATTGGTGGCTATTTTTATACTTTTACGAAAGCTGTTATATTATAGTTTTGTGAGATATATATTGGGCGAAAAAATATCAAATTGGCGACGTGGCGAGCCTATATGACCGTCGTCAGACATTTTTGGGGCGCGACGCGCCGTCGGGCGCTAGCGCTTCTTACCCAGCTCGGCGGCGATGTCCTTGACCATGCGGCCGGCCTTGCGGTGGGCGGCGACGATCTGATCGCGCGTGACGCCCCAGCGCTTCATCCAATATTCGACAGCCTGGCGCTCGGACAGGTCAAGCCGGTCCTTATCGATAAAGCCGCGCTTGTCTTTCAGGCCCGCCATCTGCGACTCTCTCCTTCGCCACCGCGTACTCTAGCTCAATATACGGACATCCGCCCATGCCCGCCTCCCCGCCCCTGCGCCGCCTGATTGACCTTGAAGGCATGGCTGAGCTGGAGCGCAAGGCCCTGATGAAGCCGGCCTACGCCGACGAAGCCTCGCGCTCCGAGTTTCCCGAGATCGACGAAACGGCGGTCAAGCTATTCGGCCTGACGCTAGAGCAGGCCGACGACACCCCGCGCCCAGCCGGTTGGGACCGCATCGAGCGCAAACCCATCGCCCAGCAGGTCGCCGCCTTCGAGGCCGAGGGCTGGGACGTTACCGACGACAAGCGCCGGCCCCTGCGCATGCTGGGCCAGTTCAGCACGGTCCTGTGGCTAGCGTTGCGTGGCGTGGCCGGAACCCTGCCCTTCGCGCCGCCGGTAGACGAGGACAAGCCCGGCGACTGGGGCGCGAGCCTGGCCGCCGAAGCGGCGCGGTTTCGCAAACGCTAGAGCAAGATCTGTTTAGGTTCAGTGGCGGCATGCCCAAAGCGGCCGCGCTGCGATCGTTCCACGGTCTAGGAGCCGACATACGGCGAACGAAGTGCTACGGCAGGCCGGATTGCCCAAAGCGTTCTAAAGCCAACCCATGCTGCGCCTCACCGAACTGAAGCTGCCCCTTGGCCATTCGCCCGAGGCCCTGCCCGCCGCCGTGTGCGAGCGGCTGGGGATCGCGCCTGAGGACCTGTTGTCCATCGCCATCGCCCGCCGGTCCAATGACGCGCGCAAGAAGTCAGCGATCCTGATGGTCTATTCGGTGGATGTGGCCGTCGCCGACGAGGCGGGCGTGCTGAGGCGCCTGGCTGGCGTTGCGCATGTGCAGCCTGCGCCCGACACCGACTACCGCTTCGTCACGCTCGCCTCGCCCACACACAAAGGCCCGCGCCCCGTGGTGATCGGCGCGGGGCCCTGCGGCCTGTTCGCGGGCCTGATCCTGGCGCAGATGGGGTTCGCCCCCATCATCCTGGACCGCGGCAAGGTGGTGCGCGAGCGCACCAAGGACACCTGGGGCCTGTGGCGGCGCGGCGTGCTGAACCCGGAGTCCAATGTGCAATTCGGCGAGGGCGGCGCCGGCACCTTTTCGGATGGCAAGCTCTACAGCCAGATCAAGGACCCCCGCCATCTGGGCCGCAAGGTGCTGACCGAGTTGGTCAAGGCCGGGGCGCCGCCGGAGATCCTCATCGAGGCCCACCCGCATATCGGCACCTTCCGCTTGGTGACCGTGGTGGAAAGCCTGCGTCAGACCATCGAGGCCCTGGGCGGCGAATACCGCTTCGAAACGCGCGTGGACGACTTCGAGATTGGGCCCGATCGCAGGCTGAAGGGCCTGCACCTGTCCAATGGCGATTTCCTGCAAGCCGATCATGTGGTGCTGGCGGTGGGCCATTCGGCGCGCGACACCTTCGAGCGGCTCCATGCGCGCGGCGTGCACATGGAGGCCAAGCCCTTTTCCTTGGGCGTGCGCATCGAGCACCCCCAGTCGTGGATCGATAAGGCGCGCTTCGGCCCCTGCGCCGGCCATCCGGACCTGGGCGCGGCCGCCTACAGCCTGTCCCATCACTGCGGCAACGGCCGCACGGTCTACAGCTTCTGCATGTGTCCGGGAGGGACGGTGGTGGCGGCGACTTCCGAGGCGGGCCGCGTGGTCACCAACGGCATGAGCCAGTATTCGCGCAACGAGCGCAACGCCAACGCCGGCCTGGTGGTGGGCATAGAGCCGCAGCGCGACTATCCCGGCCATCCCCTGGCGGGGGTCGAGTTGCAGCGGCGCTGGGAGAGCCTGGCCTATGTCGCCGGCGGATCGAGCTACGCCGCGCCGGGGCAGACGGTCAGGGACTTTCTGGCGGGGCGGCCATCGACGGAGCTGGGCGCGGTGATTCCGTCGTACCGTCCGGGGGTGCATCTGACCGACCTGGCGCAATGCCTGCCCGATTTCGTGACCGAGGCCCTGCGCGAAGCCCTACCCGCCTTCGGCCGCCAGATCCCGCGCTACGATGACCCGGACGCCCTGCTGACCGGGGTGGAGACGCGCACCTCCTCTCCCGTGCGCATCACCCGCGGCAAGAGCCTGCAGAGCCTCAACACGACGGGCCTTTATCCGGCTGGGGAGGGCGCGGGCTATGCCGGCGGCATCCTCTCGGCGGCGGTGGACGGCGTCAAAATCGCCGAGGCGCTGGCGCTGAGTCTATCGGAAGACGCGGTTCAACGGCCCTTTACGGCCGGGGCGTAGGGGATATAGCCGCGCTCGACCAAGCGACGCAGGGCGTCGTAGGCCGAAGTCAGCTCCTCATAGGCCCTGCGCGTGTCGGCCAGCTTGTCCACCTGCATCGGCGTGAGCGCATGGCCCGTCTCGGTCAGGGCTACGGCCGTCGCCACCCAATTCGCCCGCGCCTGGGCCGCCGCCACACCCAGCTGCTGAAACAGCTTGGGGTCGGCTCGGCCCAGCACATGGCCCACCACCTCGCGGTTGGACACGAAGGCGGTGTAGTCGATCTGCTCAAGCTTGCCGCGAAGCTGGCGTTGGGCTTGGGGATCGAGATCGGCCTCCGGCTCGAAGTGGTCGCTCGACGGGCGCCGGTAACCGGACATGGTGCTGGACATGGGCTGCCTCCCGACCGCTTGCGACGGCAAATCTAAGCCCGCCAACCTAAGCTAAGCGTTAATGCCGGATTCAGATATCGCCGCCGATTTCGATCTTGGGCTCGGCGCGGATCACGTGGATGCCGCACTCGGTCTTCTCCGATCCGGCCCAACGGCCCGCGCGCACATCCTCGCCCTCCTCCACCGGCTGGGTGCAGGGCCAGCAGCCCACGGACGGATAGCCGAAGGCCACCAGCGGATGGGGCGGCAGATCATGCTCGGCGGCGTAAGCGTCCAACTCCGCCTTGGCCCAGTTGGCCAGAGGATTGAACTTCAGCTTGCCGTCGGTCGCCTCGACCACCTGCAAACGCAGACGATCTCCGCCGTGGAAGCGCTTGCGTCCGGTGATCCAGGCGTCGAAGTCGCCAAGCGCCCGGCTCAGCGGCGCCACCTTGCGGATGTGGCAGCAAGCGTCGGTGTCGGTCTTATAGAGGTTGGCGGCTGGATCGGTCGTAGCCAGTTCCTGGAACTGAGGCCGCAGATCGCGCACATCGGTCAGGCCGAGCGACTTGGCCAGGCTGCGGCGGTAGTCCAGGGTCTGGCCGAACAGCATGCCCGTATCCAGGAACAGCACCGGAACGGTTGGATCAATCTGCGCCGCCATGTGCAGCAGCGCCGCGGACTCGGCGCCGAAGGACGAAACCAGGGCGATGCGCCCGGCGTACTCCGTCAGGGCCACACGCAGAATCTCCGCCGGGTGCGCATCGCGCAGCCGCTCGTTCAGGGCCTGGGCGCGGGCTTCAAGGCCGTCCCCGGCGCGCGCCTCCGCGTTCAGAACACCGCCCTCATAGGCCATGTTCAAGCTCCTCCTTGGCGACGCCGTCCGCCTTTGCGGCGGCGCGCTCGACATAGATGGGCGTGCGATGATCCGCGCCGGCCTGGTAGACGTGCCGATAGCGCCGGGTGGCGGTGATCCAGTCCTGAGGACCCGAGCCGTCCGAGGGCGCGAAGGCGTCGAACCCACAACGGAGCATGAACTGCGCCTGCTCGCGCAGCACATCGCCCACCGCCCGCAGCTCGCCGGCATAGCCATAACGCTGGCGCAGCAGCACCGCGTTCGAATAGGGGCGACCGTCACGAAATTTGTCGAAGCGCAGCTCAACCACCGCCAACCGTGGCAGGTCGTAAGCCAGGGCCTCCGCCTCTTCGCTCGGCTGCAGGCGCACGCCCACCCGCCGGCCACAGGCCATCAGGCTGTCGCCCTCGGACTGAAAACGGGCCAGGGACACGATCACGTCGGCGCCGTCCGGCGCGGGGTCTTCCTCGCCAAGCAGCACGAACCCATCGTCGACGAGCACGGCTTGGTCGCCATCGACCTTAATCAGCATTGGCATAGACCGCCTCCTTGAACGGTTTGAGGCCGATCCGGCGATAGGTGTCCAAGAACCGCTCGCCGTCTCTGCGATGGCTCAGATAGGTATCCACCAGGGCGTCCACAGCCTCGGGCGTTCGGGAAAAATGTACGGCCGGCCCCAGAATTTCTGCGAGCGACGCGTCGTTGTCACCCGAGCCGCCAAGCGAAAGCTGATAGAATTCCTCGCCTTTCTTATCGACGCCCAGGATGCCGATGTTGCCCAGGTGATGGTGGCCGCAGGCGTTGATGCAGCCACTGATCTTGATTTTCAGCTCGCCGATGGTCTCCGCGCGCTCGGGATCGGCAAACCGCAGGGCGATGGCCTGGGCCACGGGGATGGCGCGGGCGTTGGCCAAGGAGCAGTAATCCAGCCCCGGGCAGGCGATGATGTCGCTGACCAGATCGATATTGGATGTGGCCAGACCGACCGCTTTCAAACCGGCATAGAGTTCAGGCAAGTCGTCCAGCTTCACGTGCGGCAGCACCAGATTCTGGGTGTAGTTCACCCGCACCTCGCCGAAGGAATGGCGATCGGCCAGGTCGGCCAACGCCTCCATCTGTTCCGAAGAGCAGTCGCCCGGGGTCTCGCCCGGCGCCTTGAGCGACACGTCCACGATGGCGTAGCCGGCGACCTTGTGCGGCTTCACATTGTGCCGAGCGAAGCGCGCGAACGCCAGATCGGCCTTGGCCGCCTCGAAGGCCTTGGAGGCGGACGCCAAGGTCTCGAAGGCGCGGGGCCGGAAAGCACCGCGGATGCGGGCCAGCTCAGTGTCCGGCAGATCCACCGTCCCGGCTTCGATCTTGGCCCACTCGGCCTCCACCTGCCGGGCGAACTCCTCCTGGCCCAAGGTGGCCACGAGGATCTTGATGCGTTGCTTGTGGATGTTGTCGCGCCGGGACTTGCGGTTATAGACCCGGATGATCGCGTCCAAATAGGACAGCAGACGATCCGCCGGCAGATGCTCGCGAATGGTCTTGGCCAGGTAAGGCGTGCGCCCCTGGCCGCCGCCCACCATCACCTCGAAGCTGAGCTGACCCTCACGGTCGCGCCGCAACTGTAGCCCGATGTCGTAGGAGCGCGCCGCCGTGCGGTCCTTCGCCGAGGCGGTCACCGCAATCTTGAACTTGCGGGGCAGGTAGCTGAATTCCGGATGCACGGTTGACCATTGGCGGATGACCTCGGCCCACACACGCGGATCGTCCACCTCGTCGGCCGTGGCGCCGGCATAGGGATCGGCGGTGACGTTGCGGATGCAGTTGCCCGAGGTCTGGATGCCGTGCAGATCCACCTCGGCCAAGGCGTCCATCACGTCGGGCGCGTCGCGCAGCTTGATCCAGTGAAGCTGCAGGTTGGTGCGGGTGGTGAAGTGGCCGTAGCCTTTGTCATAGGTCCTGGCCACCCAGGCCAAGCGCCGCAGTTGGCGCGTGGACAGGGTTCCATAGGGAATGGCGATCCGCAGCATGTAGGCATGCAGCTGGAGATAAAGACCGTTCATCAGCCTCAGGGGCTTGAACTGGTCCTCGGTGATCTCGCCGGCCAGGCGGCGGGCGACCTGATGACGGAACTCATTGGAGCGGTCCGTCAGCATGGCCTTGTCGTAGGTGTCGTAGCGATACATGCCCGGCTCCTATCGCTTGATGAGCTTGACGCGCCCGGTCGAGCGGGCGGCGAAGGTGGCGGCGACCAGGGCGGCAACGTCGGCGTCGCCATCAGCCTGTTTGCCGTGTTGCGGCGTATTGGAGGGACCGAGCGCGCGGATGCGCTCGCGGTAAGACACCGGGACCCAGTGGCCGTCGACCTCTTCCACGTCGATCAGATAGGCCGCGACCACGATCGTCGACTGGCTTTCGGCGGCGGCCAGGGCCGTCCCGGCGCCCGCCTCGTCGGCGAAGCGTTCGCCGTCGGCGAAGGCCTTCGCCCAACGGCCGCGACTCCAGAACACGACCTCGCCCGTGGCCAGACTGTTGGCGGTAAGCACTTTCACGCCGATCTCCGTTCGCCGCCGCCCAGGGCGTCCACCGCAAGCTGTTGCATGTCCTCACCCTGGATCTGCGCCAAGGCGGCGACCTCGCCTATCAGCAGCAGAGCCGGCCCGTCCAGGCTGGCGGATGCGCTTGGCAGGTCGGCGAGCGACGTCAGCACGCGCCGCTCGCTCGGCAGGCTGGCGTTCTCGACCACCAGAACAGGGGTCGTGGGCGCCCGTCCGGCCTCGATCAGTTGCGCGGCGATGAACGGAGCCGTGGTCAGGCCCATGTAGACGGCCACCGTGTGGTTGGCGCGGGCCAGGGCCGTCCAGTCCAGGTCCGGCGTCAGACCTTTGGCCGCATGGCCGGTGACGAAGGTGACGCTCTGCGCCAGCCCCCGGTGGGTCAAGGGCGCCCCCGCGGACGCCGCCGCCGCCAGGGCCGCGCTGATCCCCGGAACCACGTGGGTTTCGACGCCCGCCGCGCGCAGGGCGGCCAGCTCCTCGCCGCCGCGGCCAAACAGGAACGGATCGCCGCCCTTCAGACGCACCACGGCGTAGCCGGCGCGCGCCAGGGCCACGAGCAGGTCGTTGATATCGTCCTGCGGCAGGGTATGGCGCGACTTGCGCTTACCCACGTCGATCAGGCGCGCGCTCGGATTGGCCAGATCGAGGATGGCTGGGGGCGTCAGCCGATCGTGCACCACCACCTGGGCGACCTGCAGCAGCTTCAGGGCCTTGAGCGTCAAAAGCTCCGGGTCCCCCGGGCCCGCGCCCACCAGATGCACCACGCCGGACGCGGCGCCGGCGCGGCCGAGCGGCGCGAGCCTGCGGCCAGCGCGGGGCGCGCGATCATTCGGTCGGCCGGCGGTCATCGATTTAGGTCCTCTAAAACCCAGGAACATACATCCTAAGGGCGGCGCTGGCACGCCAGCCTGACCCCGATCACCGGAAAAGCGTAGCCAAAGGGCGCGCGAGCATTGAAAATCTATAGTTTAGGGTCCAATTCGCAAACCAAGGACTTCTGCCCGCTTCATTAGGAAATCTATGGAACGCCGCCGCCTTCCGCCGCTGAACGCCCTGCGCGCCTTCGAAGCCGCCGCGCGGCATCTCAACTTCAGCCGCGCCGCCGACGAATTGGCGGTGACGCCCGGCGCCGTCAGCCAGCAGATCCAGAACCTGGAGGACTATGTGGGCGGGGCCCTGTTCAAGCGCACGCCCAAGGGCCTGCTCTTGACCGATGCGGCCCAGACCGCCCTACCCGCCCTGCGTGAGGCCTTCGACCGCCTGGCCGAAGCCGCGTCCTTGCTGACGGCCCCGGTGGACGGCCGGCGGCTGACGGTTTCGGTGGCGCCTTCCTTCGCCGCCAAATGGCTGGTGCCAAGGCTTGGCCTGTTCGAAGAGGCCCACCCCCAGGTGGACGTGTGGCTGTCGGCCGACATGGAGGTGGTGGACTTCGCCTCCGGCGAGATCGACCTGGCCATCCGTTATGGCGCGGGCCGGTACGCAGGGCTGGAGGTTATCAAGTTGATGGCCGAAACGGTGATCCCCGTGGTCAGCCCCGAGCTGGCGGCCGCCAGCGCCCTTAACGCACCCGCCGACCTGGCGCATCACGTGCTGCTGCACGACGGCTCGCCCGACGCCGACGAAAGCTGCCCCGACTGGCCCATGTGGCTGGCCGCGCGTGGGATCAAGGGCGTGGATGGCGCGCGCGGGCCCCGTTTCAACCAGTCCAGCCTGGTGATCGAGGCGGCTATGGGCGGGCGCGGCGTGGCTCTCGCCAAGCGCGCCCTGGCGCAGGCCGACATCGACGCGGGACGCCTGGTCGCCCCCATGCAGATCGCCACCGCGGTGGATTTCGCCTACTACGTGGTCCACCCCAAGGCCAAGGGGCGCCTACCCCAGGTCAAGGCCTTCGTGGCCTGGATCACCGCCCAGGCCGCCGCCCATCAGGCGGCGCTGGCGACCATGGACAACGGCGCGGGGATTTAGCGCCGCGAAAATCGCCCGACGTCGGGCGGGTTTGCCCTATCTCAAGGCGGCGACGCGCCGTCCATGACAAGGTGCGGGCGTCATGGACGGTCCTGACGGCGAATGGCTTGAAAGCTCAGTGATGCAAACCCGGACGCATCATCGCGCAGGCCCCACGGACGCGGGCGGCTCCATTCCCGCCAACGCCGTCTTCACCTGCCCGATGCATCCCCAGGTACGACAGGTCGGCCCGGGAGGTTGCCCCATCTGTGGCATGGCGCTGGAGCCGGTGTCGCCCAGCGCGCAAACCGGCCCCAGCCCCGAGCTGATCGACATGACGCGCCGGTTCTGGATCGGGCTGGCGCTCGCCGCCCCTGTCTTCGTGCTGGAGATGGCCGGCCACATGGCGGGCCTGATGGCGCTGCTCGACCACCGGGCGTCCAACTGGGTCCAGTTCGTGCTGGCCACACCGGTGGTGCTGTGGGCGGGATGGCCCTTTTTCGAGCGGGGCTGGGCCTCGCTGGTCTCGCTCCGGCTGAACATGTTCACCTTGATCGCCATGGGCGTGGGCATAGCCTGGAGCTACAGCACGGTCGCTGTGATCGCCCCCGGCCTCTTCCCGCCCGCCTCCCGCGATGCTTCCGGCGCGCCGCCGGCCTATTTCGAGGCGGCGGCGGCGATCACCGTCCTGGCGCTCCTGGGGCAGGTGCTGGAGCTGCGCGCGCGCGAACAGACCGGCGGCGCAATCAGGGCCCTGCTGGATCTGGCGCCCAAGGGCGCCCGGCGCCTGTGCGACGACGGGACGGACGAGGAGGTCGCGCTCGACGCCATCCACGTGGGCGACCGCCTCAGGGTGCGGCCAGGCGAGAAGGTCGCGGTGGACGGCGAGGTGCTGGAGGGCCGGGTGTCGATCGACGAATCCCTCGTCACCGGAGAGTCCATGCCGGTCACCAAGGAGACGGGCGACAAGGTGGTGGCCGGGTCCCTCAACAAGACCGGCTCCTTCGTCATGCGGGCCGAGAAGGTGGGGGCCGACACCCTCCTGTCCCGCATCGTGCAGATGGTGGCCGAGGCCCAGCGCAGTCGCGCGCCCATCCAGCGAACCGCTGACCAGGTCTCGGCGTGGTTCGTGCCGGCCGTGATCGCCGCCGCGGCCCTGGCCGGAGCCGTGTGGGCGATCGTGGGACCGGAGCCGCGCTTCGCCTACGCCCTGGTCGCCGCCGTCTCGGTGCTGATCATCGCTTGCCCCTGCGCCCTGGGCCTGGCCACACCCATGTCGATCATGGTCGGGGTGGGACGCGGCGCCCAGGCAGGCATCCTGATCAGGAACGCCGAAGCCCTCGAGCGCTTCGAGACGATCGATACCCTGGTGGTGGATAAGACCGGCACCCTTACCGAGGGCCGCCCGGCGGTCATCCAGACGACGCCATTGCCCGGCATGGACGGCAACGAGCTGCTGCGCCTGTGCGCCAGCCTGGAACGAAGCAGCGAGCACCCCTTGGCCGACGCCATACTGCAGGCGGCCAAGGCGCAGGGGCTGACCCTGACTGAGCCGTCCGCCTTTGACTCGCCGGTGGGCAAGGGCGTGGTGGGCGTGGTGGACGGCCGGCGCATAGCGGTCGGAAGCCGCAAGCTGATGGCCCAACAGGGGATCGACCTGGCCGGACTGGAGGCGTCGGCTGGCGCGCTGGAGGCCGAGGGCGCCACAGTCGTGTTCGCCGCTCTGGACGGGGCGCCGGCTGGCCTGATCGGGATCGCCGACCCCATCAAGACCTCGACTCCGGACGCTATCCGCGACCTGAAGGCCCAAGGCGTCAGCCTGATCATGATGACCGGCGACAACCGCGCCACCGCCCTCGCCGTGGCCCAGCGGCTGGGCATAGACCAGGTCGAGGCCGAAATGCTGCCCGCCGACAAGGCCGAGCTGGTCCGCAAGCTGCGCGCGGCGGGACGCCGGGTGGCCATGGCCGGGGACGGGGTCAACGACGCGCCCGCCCTGGCGGCGGCCGACGTCGGCGTGGCCATGGGCGCGGGGGCGGACATCGCCATCGAAAGCGCCGGAATCACCCTGCTCAAAGGCGACCTGCAGGGGATCGCACGGGCGCGCAAGCTGTCGCGCGCGGTCATGGGCAACATTCGCCAAAACCTGGTGTTCGCCTTCATCTACAACGTGGCTGCGGCGCCCGTGGCCGCGGGCGCCCTCTATCCGGTCTTCGGATTGCTGCTATCGCCGCAGATCGCCGCGGGCGCGATGGCCCTGTCCTCGGTCAGCGTGATCGGCAACGCCCTGCGGCTAAGGGCGGCGCGCCTATAGCTTGTCCCGAGCCCCAAGCTCGATCGGCGGCGATTTCAGCGACTGCAGCGCCCGCTCATGGGCGTAGGCGGCGATATCGGCCAGGGCCCGGTCCAAAGCGTCACGCACAGCCGCCAGCCGTGCGGCCTTGACGCCCAGCGGCTGCTGGAAGGCGTCTTCGGCCGTCTCGCAGGCCTTGGCCACCTCGAAGGCGCCAACCCCCAGCGCCGAACCCTTCAAGGTATGAGCCGCGTCGCGCCAGGCCTCATCGGCGATGGCCGGATCCAGCAGGGGCAGCCACAGGGCCACTTGGTTACGGAACAGCTCCAACACCTCGTCGATCAGGCCCTGATCGCCGGCCGCATAGGCCTCCAGATGCTTGAAATCCACTGCGCCGATCAGGTCTCGCCTAGCCATGACGCCTCCTTCACCCATGCGCGGGCGCACCCGACTCGCCCCCGAAAGAGACAGTATGACCAATTCCGCGGTCAGCTTGCCTTTGGAACAAATTCGAGTATGTTCCGCGCCCTCGCCGGGGCCCTGCCTGTTCGGTGCGGGTGCATAGCTCAGTTGGTAGAGCAGCTGACTCTTAATCAGCGGGTCGTAGGTTCGAATCCTACTGCACCCACCATTTTTCCCTGTTAATTCAGTGAGTTATGGGTGGGCCAAGCGCTTCGGGTTTGACGCCAAAAAGTTATAAACTGTTATAAACTCGCATTCGCTGATCGGGCTCTAAGCCAACCACATCGGCTGATCCTGCGTTTTGGCGTGGCTTTTTATCCTGCGCCAGGCGTCATCCTAGCCAGCTGTTCCAATCCGCTCAAATCGCATCAGCACAGGCCGCGCGCTTTGGGCGCCGCCATGCGGGACGTGCTTCCTGACTCAGGCGTCCCTCGCCGCGTTCACTTTGGACCGCCCTTCCCGGCCTGAGCCGGCCGGCGAAGCCTGGTCCAACGCAGAGATATTTATACTTAATATTCCAGTTATTTTGGCAAAAAATCAAGTCTATTTCCAGTCAATCATGAGTTTTGCCGGCCATAATTATAGATAATCTACATTAATCGTCTTTGTTGTGAATGTTTAAAAGGGTGCGCCGTCAACGTTAAGTCTGTTCTCGTCGGAGGGGAAAATGCGTACTGCGGTCGCGCTTAGCTTGGGCGCTTCGTTCCTGCTTGGAACCGGAGCCCTGTTGGTCGCTCACACGTGGGTGACGGCGCCGTCAAGCCCTGGGCCCGTCCGCCCCGCCCCGGTCCCAACCGTGCCGGTGGTGGTGGCGAGCGCCGCGCTCGCCTACGGCGATCCTCTGGCGGCGAACAAGCTGACGGTGGTTCAGTTTCCCGCGAACCTTGCACCTCAAGGCGCCTTCGCGTCCGTCGATCAGCTGGTCAACGCCAAAGGGCCGCCGACCATGGTCCTTGCCGCCATCGCGCCGCGCGAACCGGTGTTGCCGACGATGGTCACCGGGCCGGGAAGCCGCAATTCCGTTTCCGCCCTGATCGCGCCGGGCATGCGCGCCTATGCCGTCAGGATATCGGACGTCGCCGGCGTGGGCGGCCACGCCCTGCCCGGCGATCGGGTGGACGTGGTTCTGACGCGCCAGCCGCCGCAGCGCCCAGGTTCGGTCCAAGCCAGCGAGCGGAATCTCGTCTCGGACGTGGTCGTCCAGAACGTGAGGTTGCTGGGCGTCAACCTGAACGTCGACCCCGCCTCCACCGCCACGGCGGCCCAGGCGGACCCCAGGACCGCGACCTTGGAGGTCAGCTTGCAGGATGCGCAAAAGCTGGCCCTCGCCGGCGGGGTCGGGACCCTGTCCTTGGCCCTGCGAGGCATGGGCGCGGCGGACACAGCTTCCACACGCCAGGTGCTGGTGAATGATCTGGCGGCGCAAGGCGAGCGGCTCACGCCTGTCGTTCGACGGGCTCGCCCGTCGGTCGCCCGGCCCGCCGAAACAGGGGGCAAGGCGGCGCTCGTGATCGTCCAAGGCGATCGCGACGCGAGCGTTTCCGTTCCCGCCGAAAAACCCAAAGGCGCCTAGACAATGCTGATCCGCCTTCCCTTAAGCGCGCTGGCGCCGACCTTGTCCGTGCTGCTCTTGGCTGCCGGCCCCGCGGCCGCCCAGGTCGAACGCCCCGCCGAAACGGCTAGCGAATCCATCCGCGTGCCCAAGAACAAGTCCGTGGCCTTTCATCTGGACGCGCCCGCCGGCAAGATCGTGATGACCCAGTCCGACATCGCCGAGATCGTGGCCACGACCGATCAGAGCTTCTATGTACGGGGCAAGGCGATCGGCTCGACCAACCTGCTGATCTATGATCGCGACCTTCACCTCACCCGGGTCATCGACGTCAACGTCGGCTATGACGCGGCGGGCCTGCTACAGGATCTGCAGGCAACCCTGCCCGGCGAGCATATCCGGGTCACGCCTCTGGGCGGCGGCCTCCTGCTGACGGGCGAAGTCTCCACCAACAACGCGGCCGAGCGGGCCTTGGCCCTGGCCGAACAGACAGCGCCCAAGGCGGTCACCTCGGCCATGATCATCCGCCAGGCGCAGGAAATCGCGCTCGACGTGCGGATCGTGGAGGTCGACCGGACGGCGCTGAAGGATTTCGGTATCGATCTCAGCGCCGGGACCAACTCGGGCGGCATAGTCTTTTCCGCCGCCCAGGGCTTGATCGGTTCGCCCACGCCCGCCGGCGTCTTGACGCTGAAGCCTGCGATCGCGGGGGGCTCGCTCACCGCCACCTTGCGCGCCCTCGAGCAGAAGGGCGTTGCGCGGACCTTGGCCAAGCCCAATCTCACCGCCCTATCCGGCGAGGACGCCAGTTTTCTGGCAGGCGGGGAGATTCCCGTGCCCGTGCCAACCGGCATCAACGGCGGCATCGGCATCGAATACCGCCAATTCGGCGTACAGCTTCATTTCACCCCTACGCTCCACCCAGACGGCCTGATCCGCCTGAAAGTGGCGCCGGAGGTAAGCCAGCTCGACAAGGCCGACGGCGTCACCATCGTCGGCTATCAGGTCCCCGCCCTGACGATCCGGCGGGCCTCCACCACGGTGGAGCTGCGCGACGGCCAAAGCTTCGCCATTGCCGGCCTATTCCAGCACAGCTTCAGCGACTCCATCGACCAGCTCCCGGGCGTGGGCAAACTGCCGGTCATAGGCGCCCTGTTCCGCTCGTCGAACTGGCAGAAGAACGAAACCGAGCTGGTGATCATCGTCACGCCCAGACTGGTGAACAGCGACGCCCCGCTCCCGCCCGATCCCATGGCGAACAGCCAAGAACCCAGCGCCATCGACACCATCCTGCAAGGCGCTCTTGAGGATCAACCGGCGGCGAAATCCAATGGCGGAAAGGGTTGACGGCATGACCCCCGCGAACACCACCCGCATCCTGGTCCTAGGAAGCAAACTGGCTGCGCTGGCCAAGGAGTCCTTTCCGGCCAGCCCGATCGAGGCTCTCGCCGATCCGGCCCTCGCGGGCCTGGACGGCGCGAGCGGCCGCGCAGAGCTGGTTCTGATCGAGGCCGACGCCCTGCCCACGGATACGGTCGTCACGGCCATCCTGCGCCTGGCGCAGGTCTCGCCCCAGCCGGCGGTGATCCTGACAGGCGCCAGCATCCCCATCGTCCTGATGCGGGCCTTGCTCAAACTGGAGCGGTCCGACGTTCTGGAAGCGCCTTTCCATCGGACCGAACTGGCCCGCGCCGCCGCTCCGCTCCTGCGCGCCGCCGACCCGGCGCACTCCATGTGTTGGGGGGTCATCGGCGCGGTTGGCGGCGCGGGCGCCACGACCGTGGCGGTGGAGATCGGCGCGGCCCTGGCGGCGCGCGGAGGCGGTCGGGGCGGCTGCATCATCGACCTGAACCTGGCGGACGGCGCCGCCGCCGCCTATCTGGGCGTGTCGGCCAATATGCGACTGGGAGAGGCCGCCGCGGGGCCGGCGCGGATCGACTCGGCCCTGCTCGACACCTTCTGCACCCCCGTATGCGAGGGCCTGGACCTCTTGGCCAATCCCCGTGCGCCCGAGGCGTTTGAGACGGCCACGCCGCAGACGGTCATGCGCATCCTGGAGGTGGCGGCGCATAAATACGATTGGCTGATCATCGACATGCCCAGGCACCGGCGCAGCTGGACGCTCGATGTGCTGCACGGATGCGACGAGGTGGTGATCATCTCGGAGCTGACGGTCCCCGCTCTCATCGCCGCGCGCAAACTGTCGCAGGAGCTGGAGACGGAGCTGAGCGACCGGCCTGCGCCGCATATCGTCCTCAATCGCATGTCCAACCGCCTGCTGGGGCCAGCGCCCACGCTGCGGGAGGCGCAGAGGGCCCTGAAGCGGGAGGCGCTCGCCACCTTGACCTCGGACTGGGAGTCCGCCGCCAAGTCGGTGAACCTCGGCGGCCCGATCCTGCACCGTCAGCCCCGCTCCAAGATCGTTCGGGACATCGCCGAGCTGATTGAACGGTTGGAAGCCGACAAGACCAAGAGCTGGGATTCTGGGCTGAGGATCGGCGCATGAGCCGTTTCAGTTTGAGGCGCGCGGCCGTGGAAACCGCCGATGCCGCGCCCCCGCCGGCGCCGGATGAACCACCGGCGTCGGTCCCTGCGCCACAGATCGCGGTGGAACCTGAACATCGCGGCGCCTCCAACGCCCTGCTCGACGCCAAGATCCGGCTGCATGCGCGCATGATCGAAGAGGTCGATCTGTCCCAGCTCGAGACGCTGGAAGTGGGGGATCGACGCCGGCAGGTGCGCGGCCTTGTGAACGAGTTCGCCCGCGCCGAGCGTCTGCCCTTCAACACCTCCGAATTGGAGGATCTGAGCGCCTCGGTGCTGGACGAGATGCTCGGCCTGGGCCCGCTGGAGCCTCTGCTCAAGGACGACAGCATCGCCGATATCCTGATCAACGGCCCGTTTCAGGTCTATGTGGAGCGGCGGGGCGAACTGGAGCTCAGCTCCGTCCGCTTCCGCGACAACGATCACCTCCTGCGCATCGTCAACCGGATTGCAGCCTCGGTCGGGCGTCGCATCGACGAATCCCAGCCCATGGTCGACGCACGCCTGGCGGACGGCAGCCGCGTCAATGCCGCCATCTCACCGATCGCCATCGACGGCGCGGCGGTCTCCATCCGCAAATTCTCCAAGAAGCCCTACACCCTGGAGCGCCTGACCAGCGTGGGGGCTCTGCCCGGCTGCGTGGCGGAATTTCTCCGCGGCGCGGTGGGCGCCCGTGTCTCCATGGTCATTTCCGGCGGCACAGGGTCGGGCAAGACCACCCTGCTCAACGCTCTATCGGCCGGCATCGGCGCCAAGGAACGGCTGATCACCATCGAGGACGCGGCCGAACTGCAGCTGCAACAGGCGCACGTGGTGCGCATGGAGACTCGGCCTCCGAACATCGAGGGCAAGGGCGAGATCCGCCAGCGCGAGCTAGTCAAGAACGCCCTGCGCATGCGGCCCGACCGGGTGATCCTCGGCGAAGTACGGGGCGAGGAAGCCTTCGACATGCTGCAGGCCATGAACACGGGCCATGAAGGCTCGATGGCCACCATCCACGCCAACACCCCGCGCGACGCCATCACCCGCCTGGAACAGATGGTGGCCATGTCCGGCATGAAGCTGACGCCGGAGTCCATCCGCGGCCAAATCGCCTCGGCTATCGGCATGATCGTCCAGGTCATGCGCCTGTCCGACGGCACGCGCCGACTGATGAGCGTGACCGAGATCACCGGCATGGAGGGCCAGGTGGTCCAGATGCAGGAAATCTTTGCCTTCCAGCGCACCCACACCGACCCGGATGGGACGGTCCGCGGCCGTTTCCGGGCCACGGGCTTGCGCCCCCGCTGCCTGGACGAGATGCAGCGGCGCGGCATGACCTACGATGTGGCCAACTTCGACCCGGCCCGGACCCTGACCTGAAGCCAAGCCGTTCAGCATGATGCAGACCGTATTCCTGATCTTGGTGTTCTCCGCCGCCTTTGCCGCCGGCCAGGTGCTATGGGGCCTGTTCAGGGTCGCCGGCGAGCGGCGAGCGGTGAACCATCGTTTGAAGGTGGCCGACCGGATCACGGCCCTGGGCGAGCGGGTTCTGGAGCTTCGCAAGCAGCGGGGCCAGGGGGCCTTGGATAAGCTGGCCTGGGCCTGGCTGACGAACCTGATCATCCGCTCCGGCGTGGTGGTCGACCTGCGCCGGGCCGCCATCATCATAGCGCTGGCCGCCGTGGGCGTCGCGGCCGGCGTGGCGATGCTGTCCCATAACCTGCTCCTGGCGGCGGCGGCGGGCGTGGCGGCGGCCACCGCCGGCCCCCTGGTGTTCCTGAAGGTGAAGGCCGGGCGTCGCGCCGCCGCCCTTGGACGCCAGTTGCCGGACGCCCTGGAAATCGTGGTGCGCAGCTTGGAGGCCGGCCACCCCGTGCCCACGGCCATGTCCCTGGTGGGCCGCGAGATGCCCGACCCGATCGGCTCGGAGTTCGGCATGGCGTCCGACGAAATCGCCTACGGCTCGACCCTGGAACAGGCCATCAGCCGCATGGCCGAACGCTGCCAACAGGGGGACATCGACCTGTTCGCCGCCACCGTGCGCCTGCAGGAACGAGCCGGAGGCAACCTCACAGGGCTGCTCAAGATGAACGCCGCGACTGTGCGTGAACGCATCAAGATGCGGCTGAAGATCAAGGCCGCCTCCTCGGAAGGCCGGGTCTCGGCCCTGATTCTCACGGCGGCGCCCATCCTGGTGATGGTGTTCCTGCAGGTCGCCTCGCCGCACTACTACGGGGATGTGATCCACGTGAAGGGCATCAAGATAGGTCTGGCTGTGGTGGGGACCTGGCTGCTTGTCGGCAATCTGGTGATGCGCCGCATGATCGATATGAGAATCTAGCATGAACGGCGCCTTGCAACAGATCCTGGTCTTTGGCGGGTTCGGCATGATCGCCCTGGCCATGCTGGCGACGGTCGGATTGCTGGCCGCCGAACGGGTCGGCGTGGCCCGCCGCCGCACGCGTCTGGCCGAAGCTGCGCCTTCCGCCGCCGGCCGTTCCGTCTCCAGCCCGGCCTTGGCTGGCCTGGCGCGCAAGGTCAAACGCGTCGGCGAGCATGTGGCGCCCACCGATCCGCGCCAGCTGTCGCTGATCCGGGCCAAGCTCGTCCACGCCGGCTTTCCCCAGCGCGAAGCCGTGGCGATCTATCTCGGCGGGCGGGCGCTGGCCCTGGGCCTGGCTGTGGCGCTCTGCGCCCTGTTGCTGCCGCGCATCATGACCCATAGCGGCGGCAGCCTGGCCGCCGTCGCCGGCACTGCGGTTCTCGCGGCCGCCGCGATCCTGGGGCCAGACAAGATTCTGAGCCGTTGCCGCAACAAGCTGCTGCTGGAGTACCGCGAGGGATTTCCCGACGTTCTGGATCTGCTTGTGGCGTCGGTGGAAGCCGGGCTCAGCCTGGACGCGGCGGTCAGCCGGGTGGCAGACGAGATGATGCGGCGCTATCCGAACCTGGCCGGCGCCCTGCGCCTGCTGACCTTGGAGCTTCGCGCCGGCCGCTCGCGCAAGGAGGCCTGGAGCATCTTCGCCGACCGCCTGGGCCTGGACGAGGCGCGCTCCTTCGCCACCATGCTGAAGCAGGCCGAGGAGATGGGCTCCAGCCTGGGCGAGACTCTGGCGGTGTTTTCCGAGGACATGCGCACCAAACGGATGCTGCGCGCCGAGGAAAAGGCCCTGGCCCTCTCGGCCAAACTCATGCTGCCCCTGATCCTGTTCCTCTTCCCCTGCCTGCTGGTCGTGCTGATGATGCCGGCGGTCTACCGCATCTCCACGATGCTGCTGCACCACTAGAGCCGGATGACTTCTCTTGAAGTCTGAATCCGGCT
>PLRV01000029.1 GCA_003164925.1 Caulobacteraceae bacterium | reverse complement strand
AAGTGGGGACGCCCACCACTTTCCGGCGGCCTCCATGGGGCCACAAGCCTCCCCACGTTCGGAACGGCCGACGTGGCTTGGGTCCCCCGGTCAAGCCGGGGGATGACGGGGAAGGAGTGGACGCCCGTGGGATGTCGGTGAGGGAGGGGAAGGCCGGGATTTGGATTCGGTCGCAATAATCCTCAGGCGATCCCGAGGAAGACAGCAAGGGCTCGCGAGACCGTGACCATGGTTTCGGCGTCGAGTGAGCCGAACACCGGGCCAAGCCTGTCGCGCTTCACCGACATCGCCTTGTCCACCATCAGTTGCGATGGTTCGCGCAAGCCGTTTTGTGGCGTGGGCGACGCCGTGGGTCTGATCAGGGGCGCATCGACCAGCGTCCCCGACATCAGCAGAACCGTTACGGTCCCGGTCTGGCTGAACTGATCGGCCTGGATCACAAGGGCCGGGCGCGGCTTTGCGAAGTCGCCCGGCATGGCGACGGTGACCAGATCGCCGCGCCTCACCCCTCGCCGTCCTGCAGATCGGCCAGGCCCGCATCGAGGAGGTCGCCGAGTTCGACGTCGTGCGCGTCGGCTTCAGCGACGATCCGGGACTGCCGGCCGCACTCGTCAGCGAACCCTGGACGCCGCGTGTCCGGCGCCCAGATCTGCACCGGCCGCAGCCCAGCCGCGCGCAGGGCGTCGCGACGCTTGCGGACCCTTTCACTGATCGAGGCGGGGGCCGGCATGACGGCTCTCCATGATTGTTACATGTAACGATATGGCGGGGCGGCGCCTGTGGTCAAGGCCGTCGTCTACCCCACGTCCCGCCAAACATAGGCCGTCTCCTCCACCAGCGCCCCGCCCACGCGAATGGCGCGCTGGCCCGCCGGGACCCCGCCCAGGCGTTGGTAGAAGGCGCGCGCCGGGTTGTCGGCCAGCACCCAGATGATCATCCCCCGATGGCCGCGCGCGGACAGCCATGCCCGGGCGGCCGCGATCAGGCCGCGCCCCAGACCCCGGCCCTGAAAGCCGTTCTGCACATAGAGTTCGTAGATCTCGCTGGTGACGCCCAGGGCGTCGTCGCCGGCGCGGACAGGACCGGCGCTGGCGAAGCCCACCGTCTCGCCGGTGAGCGGCTCTTCGGCGACGAAATGCGCCGCGTCGCTAACGCCCATCAAACGGCGACGCTGGGCTTCGTGAGCGGCCAGGCGCATGCGGGCGAGATAGCTCTCCGGCAATATGCCGGCGTAAGTGAGCCGCCAGGTGTCCACGCTCACGCGGGCCATGCCTTCGATGTCGTCCGCGTCGGCGGGTCGCACCTGAGGCGGCAGGGTGGGCCGCTCGAAGGCGAAGCGGCTGTCCACCCTAACCGGGCTCGCCGGGGGCGAGGGCCTTGATCGACAGGGCGTGAATCGGGCCGGCCAATTCCTCGGCCAGGGCGGCATGGACGCCCCGCTGGCGCTGCACGCGCGAAAGGCCCTCGAAAGCGGCCGAGACAATCACTACATTGAAATGACTTTCGCCGCCGGCGCGAGCTCCGGCGTGTCCGGCATGCCGCGCGGAGTCGTCAACGACCTCCAATCGCTGCGGCGAAAGGGCCTCAGTCAACTTTCTGTGGATGCTCTGCGCTACCTGCCCCATTCGCACCATCCGTCAATCCTTGAATGTCATACGTTCCATCGCATACTTCGGGTCATGAGCGGCGCATTTCAATACAAGCCTAAGTTCGTCGATATCCGCGTCCGTCCGCCCAAGGAGGGCGAGGCGGAGGCGGAGAAGGACGTCCACGCCTTAAAGCCCGGCGAGCGGCCGTGTGACCACGCCGGCTGCCGCAACCCGGCCGCCACCCGCGCGCCCAAATCGCGCGACATGCTCAACGAACATTACTGGTTCTGCCAGGCCCACGCGGCTGAATACAACCGCAGCTGGGATTTCTTCGCGGGCATGAACGAGTCGCAGATCAGAGCCGAACAGGTGCGCCGCCAGACCGAAGACCGGCCCACTTGGCAGTTCAAGGCGTCACGCTTCGCGCGCGAGGCGGCCAGCTTCTCGCGCCGCGCCGGGACCGGCCAGGGCTATGCCGATCCCCTGGGGGTGTTCGGCGGCAAGGCCCAGCCCCAACCGCAGCCCGCGCGCCGCCTGGGGCGGCTGGAGCGCATGGCCCTGGCCGACCTGGACCTGGACGATAACGCCGAGGGCGCGGTCATCCGCACGCGTTACGCCGAACTGGTCAAGCGCTGTCACCCGGACGCCAATGGCGGGGACCGCAGCGCGGAGGCGCGCCTGCAGCGGGTGATCAAGGCCTACAAGACCCTGCAGAAGGCCAAGCTGGTCTAGCGGCTTTGTTTTAACGCGCGTTTTATCCGAAAATCGGTTCCCACTTTTCGCAACGCGCTCTTGGGACTCAGTTGTCCTTGGCCGGGGCGTCATCGTCCTTTTTAGGCGCGATGCGCACCGCCACGGCCGCCTGATGGTGGTCGTGATACACGAACAGCAGCACGTTCTCGCGTCCGGCTTTCTTGGCCGCCGCGACCGCCGCGTCCACGTCCGCGGGAACGCTGACCGCCTTTTCGTTGACGCGGATCACCACGTCGCCCGGCTTGACGCCTTTGGCCGCCGCGTCCGAGTCCGAGGCCAGGTCCGCCACCAAGGCCCCCTTGATCTCGTCGGGAACGCCAAAGCGGCTGCGCGCGGTTGAATCGAGCGGCGCCAGAATCAGGCCCAACGCGTCAGGCTTGGCCGCCGCCCCCTCGTCAGGGGCTGAGCCCAGGCCGCCGCCCTGCCCTTGAGACCGGAGCAGTTCCGCGTCGGTCGGGCGCAGGCCCGAGCGCACCTCGATGCTCAGGCTTTTGCCGCCGCGCAGCACGGAAAGATGCAGGGTGTCGCCGGCGTGAGTGGCGGCCACCAGGCGCGTGAGGGACGTCGCGCCGTCGACCGCCTGGCCGTCGACCGCCAGGATCACGTCGCCCGGCTGCACGCCGGACCGTTGGGCCGGGCCTCCAGGCGCCAGTTCATCCACCAGGGCGCCCTTCATGCCGGGCTTGCCCAGGCTTTCGGCGATCTCGGAGGAGATGTCCTGGATCGTCGCGCCCAGGTAGCCGCGGGTGATCTTGCCGCCGGCGATCAGTTGCTTGGTGATCTTGTCCGCAACGTCGGCGGGAATGGCGAAGCCAATGCCCACCGACCCGCCGGTCGGGGAGAAGATGGCGGTATTGATGCCGATCACTCGGCCGTACAGGTCGAAGGTCGGGCCGCCGGAATTGCCCCGATTGATGGGGGCGTCGATCTGGATGTAGTCGACGAACTTCTCGCCGATGTCGCGTCCGTAGGCTGAAATGATGCCGGCCGTGGCCGTGCCGCCCAGGCCGAAGGGATTGCCGACGGCGATGACCCAGTCGCCTACCCGCGGCCGCGCCGAGTTTTCGAAATTGACGTAGGGGAAGTCCTTGCCCTCGACCTTGAGCACCGCCAGATCGGTGCCTTCGTCATAGCCGATCACCCGCGCGGGCAGCTCGCGCTGGTCCTTGCCGGGCAGCACGACCTTGATGTCCTTGGCGTTCTCGATCACGTGGTTGTTGGTGACGATGTAGCCGTCAGCCGAAATGAAGAAACCGGAGCCGGAAGCCATGGCGGTGGTGGAGCCATTGTCGCCTCCATTGTCATCGCCGCCGTTGTCGCCCTGATCGCCCGGCTTGGAGCCATTGGGCGCGCCGCGCTTGGGTTGCAACCCCTCGAATCCCGGCAGCCCCAGGGCGCTGCGGTTGACCGTGGAGGTGACGTTGATCGAGACTACCGCAGGTGAGACCCGATCGAAAATATCGGCGAATGACGCGGGCGCGCCGGACGGCGGTGGTCCAGTCGGCGTAGAGCCCTGCGCGTCCGCAGCCGGACCGGCCACGGGCGGGGAAGCCTGGGCGTGAGCGCCCGGGAGCTGAAACCCCACGCCCAGCATGGCCGACCCCGCCACGCCGGCGCCGGCGAGCGCGCCAAGGATGAAACCCTTATTGGTGGCGGCCATACGCTGTCTTTCCTGTCTCGGGCCGTCCGCGCCCGCACTATGAGCACAAACCTAAAAGCCATGGGGGCTGGGCGCCATCGGTTTTAACGCGCGGCGCCGAAATTCGGGTCCGGCGCCGCGCCCCAGTCTTTAGGCTTCCGCGCCAGGATGCTCCTAACGTTGCAGCCGACGCAACGCGCGCTCCTCCTCTGGCGTGAGGTCGGGCTCGCCAGCCGCCGGCGCCTTGGCCCGCGTCCATATATAGGCTCCGCCGGCGGCGACCAGGGCCAGGGGCGCCAGCCACAGGGCGGCGTTGGCAGGGTTCAATGGCGGCTTTAGCAGGATGAATTCGCCGTAGCGCTGCACAAGGAAGGCGCGCACCTGATCGTCGGTGCGGCCATGGGCGATCTGGCCGCGCACGATGCGGCGCAGGTCCTGGGCAAGGTCGGCTTCGGACTCGTCGATCGACTCGTTCTGGCAGACCACGCAGCGGAACTGCTGGAACAGGGCGCGCGCGCGCGCTTCCTGAGCGGCGTTGGCCAGGCGATCGGAAGGCTTATCGGCCGCGCCCATCAGCAGCATCGCCGCCGCCAGGACCGCGGCCGCGTCCGCCAGTTGTCGCATCCGGCTGCGGCCAGGGCGCTTCATGGGGTCGCCTTCGCCTTGAGGGCGCCGACGCGCGCCTTGGCGCTCTGGGGCAGGGAGAAGCGCAAACGCCGGTCGGACAGGGAAATCAGACCGCCGAAGGCCATCAGGATCGGCCCGATGAAAATGAACCGCGCCCAGGGATACCAGTAGGCTCGCACCACCCAGGCTTGAGCATCGCCCGTCCCCGGCAAAGCGTCGTCCAGGCCCACATACAGGTCGCTGGCGCCGCGGATGCAGATGGACTTCTTGGAGATGGTCTGCCCCGCCGCGAGCGGGTAGGTGCGCCGCTCCGGCGCCAGGGTGCAGACAGGCCGCCCGTCCCTGAAAGCGCTGATCGCCGCGCGGTCGGCCGAGAACCCCGCGCCGTCCTGCGCCGTCACGCTGTCCAGACGCAGGGTGTAAGCGCCCACGGTCATGGACTGGCCCACGGTCAGGGCCTGGGAATTGTCGAGCTTCCAGGTGGATTCGAAGCAAGCGCCCAGCACGAACACGCCCACGCCCAGATGCGCCAGGGTCGCGCCCCAGGCGCCGCGCGGCAAACCTCCCAGCCGCCGCAGACTCTCGGCCGCCGGCGCGCGGAAAAGGCGCGTACGCTCGACCAGCTCGGCCAGGGCGCCGAAGATCAGCCAGAAGCCCAGGGCCAGACCCACATAGGATAAGACCTGCGCCGGACGCGCCAGCGCTAGAACGATCAAGGCGCCCGCCACCGCGAGCGCCGCGGCGACCCACAGCCGCTGCGCCGCGGCCAAAAGGTCGCCGCGCTTCCACGCCAGCATGGGGCCGAACGGGACCAGCAGCAGAGTGATCGCCATCAGCGGCATGAAGGTCAGGGCGTAGAACGGCGGGCCGACCGAAACCGGATCGTTGGGGGTCAAGGCCTGGCGGATCAGGGGGAACAGGGTGCCCAGCAGGACCGTGGCGCAGGCGGTGGACAGGAACAGATTGTTGAGCACCAGGGCCCCTTCGCGGCTGATCGGGGCGAACAGGCCCCCGCCGGTCAGCTTGCCCGCGCGCCAGGCGAACAGGCTGAAGGCCGCGCCCGAGCAGAGGGCCACGATGATCAGCAGGATCGTCCCGCGCGTCGGGTCCACAGCGAAGGCGTGCACCGAGGTCAGCACCCCCGACCGCACCAGGAAGGTGCCCAGCATCGACAGGGTGAAGGCGATCAGGGCCAGGAACACGGTCCAGCCCACCAGGATCCCGCGCTTCTCGGTGACGATGGCCGAGTGCAGCAGGGCCGCGCCGGCCAGCCAGGGCATGAAGCTGGCGTTTTCCACCGGGTCCCAGAACCACCAGCCGCCCCAGCCCTGGGTGTAGTAGGACCAGAAGGAGCCCAGCGTGATGCCCACCGTCAGGAAGCTCCAGGCAGTCAGGGCCCAGGGCCGCACCCAGCGCGCCCAGGCGGCGTCGACCTTGCCCTCGATCAGGGCGGCCACGCCCAAGGAGAACACCACCGAAAAGCCCACATAGCCGCAGTAGAGGAACGGCGGATGGATGGCGAAGGTGGGGTCCTGCAGGATCGGATTGAGCGGATTGCCCTCGGCGGGGGGATCGGCCAGGCGCGCGAAGGGGCTGGAGGCGAACACGGTGTAGCCGATGAACAGCACCGCCAGGACCCCCTGGGTCATGACCGTCAGAGCCTTGAGCCCGCGCGGCAGGTTGTCGCCGAACAGCACGATCAAGCCGCCGAATCCGGTGAGCACCAGGCACCACAGCAGGACCGAGCCCTCGTGGCTGCCCCACACCCCGGTCACCTTGTAGAACAGGGCCTCCGTGGTGGTGGAGTTCTGCGCCACGTTGGCCACGGAGAAGTCCGAGCGGACGAAGGCGTCCATCAGGGCCAGGAAGGCCAAAAGCACGGCGATGAAGGCGCCCAGGGCCGCACCCTCGCCGGCGCCCTGCAAGGCCGGGGAATGGCGCAGGCGTCCGGCCGCGGACAGGGCGGCCTGCGCCGCAGACAGGGCCAGGGCCAGCATCAGGGCGAAGGCGCCGAGTTCGGCGATCATGAAGCGGATTTGGCCGGCGCTTGGGCCGGCGCGGCGGTCTCGCGCCACTGGCCGGACTTCTTCAAGGCGTCGACCACTTCCTTGGGCATGTATTTCTCGTCGTGCTTGGCCAGCACCTCATGCGCCTGGAACACGCCGGCGTCGTCGAACACGCCCTGCGCCACCACGCCCTGGCCTTCGCGGAACAGGTCGGGAAGCTGGCCCCGGTACAGCGCGGGCACGGCGTGGACATTGTCGGTGATCGAGAACCGCACCATGCCGTCGGCTGAGCGGATCACCGTGCCGGGCGCCACCAGCCCCCCGATGCGCACCAGCCGGCCGGGCGGCACATGCTCGGTCTCGGCTTGGCTGGGACCGTAGAAGAAGATCACCGCGTCGCGCATGGCGTACAGGGTCAGGCCCACGGCCAGGGCCAGGATCGGCGCGGCCACCGCGACCACCAGCAGCCTGCGGCGAGCTTTCCTCGATTTGGGCAATAGAGCCATGGGCAGGGACATAGGCGCGAACGCGCGCTCAGGCCAGAGGCATTGCGAGGTCCCTTCGGCCGCCGTTCGGCGCCCACGATGCGGGCAAGACGGACCTCGCCCGTTGGCCAGGGTCATCAGGGGTGCGGCAAATTAGCGCCGAAGATGGGGAAAGGACCATCCGCTCAACGTTTTCGTTCGCAAGCTACAGACGGACCATCACTGACTTGGGCTATGAAAAACAGTGTTCTGCCAAGTGCATAACGCCTGCGAGGGAGGGGGCAACAACCTAGACGTGGCCAAACCCACACAAACACCCCTATAGGTATATGCCAAAGAAATAAAGATTCTATTTACTAATTTCCGCGACTCGTTCTCATCTGAAAATCTAATGCCAGAAAGCAAGGTATTATGGGCCGGAGAAATCGCGCATTTCCCCTGAATAAGCTTAATTATGTTTGGCGTACTCCGATCTTCGTCTGCGGCATTCTTGCCTGGATTTGCACAACCTTTGTGCTGGCCGGTCCGGCCGCCGCGATTCCCGCCTTCGCCCAGCAGACCGGCCAGCCCTGCTCGGCCTGCCATGTCGGGGCCTTCGGGCCGCAGCTCAAGCCCTACGGCCGCGACTTCAAGCTGTTCGGCTATATCAGCGGCGACGACAAGAACCACCTGCCCCCCATAGCGGTGACCACCCAGGTTTCGTTCACCCATACGGGCGCGTCCCAGACTCCGTCGGCGGCGCCCGAATTCAGCCCCAACGACAATTTCGCCGTCGACCAGGCGTCGCTCTACTACGGCGGCGCCCTGCCCATGGGATTTGGGGCGTTCGGGCAGGCGACCTACGACGGCGTCGCGCGCGCTTTCAACCTCGACAATTTCGACATCCGCCACGCCCAGGAGTTCGACCTGTTCGGCCAGAGCACGGTGGCGGCCTTTGACGTCAACAACAACCCGACGGTGGAAGATCCGTGGAATTCCACGCCGGCCTGGGGCTTCCCCTACGCCTCGTCGGCTCTGGCGCCTGCGCCATCGGCCTCGGCCCTGATGGATGGCGGCCTGCAGCATGACGTGCTGGGGACCGGCGCCTACGCCCTGTACAATAACGCGCTCTATTTGGACGCCGCGGCTTATTTTCCGCTGAACCGCAGTTTCGCCGGCCGCCTGGGCGAGGGAACGGACAATTCCTCGGACCGATACCGGGGCGTGATCCCCTATGGGCGCGTGGCCTTCGTGCACGACAAGGACAACGCCGAGAGCCAGACCTGGGAAGTCGGGGCCTACGCCCTGCGCGCTCAGCGCAACCCCGGCGGGGATTTCAGCCAAGGGGTCGACACCCTCACCGACTGGGCGATCGACGGGAACTATCAGTTCATCGGCACGGGCGACCACGTGGTGTCGGCCCACGCCACCTACATCCACGAGGACCAGAACCTGGCGGCCTCCTCGGCCCTGTTCGGGACCAACAGCCGCAACACCTTGACCACCGCCCGGGCTGACATTTCCTACAGCTACAAGAACACCTGGACCCCCTCGTTTCAGGCGTTCTCCACCGCGGGATCGTCGGACCTGGCCTTCTACGGATCGGGCGTCAAGACGAACGGCTATGTGGTGGAGCTGGCCTATACGCCCTTTGGCAAGCCGGACTCGCCAATCTCTTGGGCCAATGCGCGGCTGGCCCTGCAGTACGTTGGCTACACCGAGTTCAACGGCCAGCTCAGCGGCGCCAGCGCCGCCAACACGCTCTATCTCAATCTGTGGATCGCGGTCGCCCCCTTTGGCGCGTACGTGCACCGCTAGCGTATCCGCAAATAACCAATTTAGCTTTCGACCCGGTATCGCTCCGATATCGCTCCGATATTGCTCGCAATTCCACGTATAGAAAGATTCATTATTTTATTAATAGATCATCAAACCGGTAATTAATCGTATTAACAAACGCAATGTCGCTATCCACTATCGCCCTGGAGGCAAAATGAAACGTTTTACCATCGGACTATTGATTGCCGGCGTAACCTTCGGCGTCGCCTTCGCGGCAGAGCACTCGATCGTGCAGAAGGATCTGACCTTCGCCCAGTCCACCATCACCATCCCCGTCGGCGATGAGGTCCTGTGGGGCAACATCGACAACGTCACCCACAACATTCACATCAAGGGCGGCGGAGAGGACATCGACCTGGGCCTGCAGAAGTTCGGCCAGGTGCTGAAGCACACGTTCGACAAGCCCGGCCCCTATGTCATCATGTGCACGATCCACCCCCGGATGAAAATGGTCGTGACGGTCCAGTAGGCGCGACCCGGCGATCGGGCCTGTCGCGCTGACCAGCCAGGCCAAGAGCGACCACGCCGGAATTGCACGCGCTTTAACGCCTTTTTGAACGGTTGCTCCCACAATGAAATCGGGAGCGTCAAGAAGGATTTACACCATGCGAGCGAGTATTGCGGTCATCGTCGCCGTTCTGGCGATCGCGGCGCCGGCCTTGGCTGAGGACGGCGATATCCTGCAGATCAAGCAGACCTTCGACCCGGCCGTGGCGGACGTCGCGGTCGGCGGCGTGCTGCATTTCGTCAACGCCGACGACGTGAACCACAATCTCGTGCTGGTCGCCCCCGACGGAACCCAGACCGACCGGGGCCTGGACAAGCCGGGCGAGACGACCGACTTCGCCTTCCCCGCAGCCGGGGTCTATTCGGTGATCTGCCACATCCATCCGCGCATGAAGATCAAAGTGACCGTTCACGCCGCTTCGTAGGGCTGATCAAGCTGGCCGGCGTGTGGCAGATGTAGCCGCCGATATAGGACGCCGGCGCCAGCCAAGCCTGCCACCAGGGCCGTCCGCGATAACCGAAATCGGCGCTGTTTGGACGGTCCGGCCCGACCTTGGGGTCGTAGACCTCGATATTGGCCATCATGCCCTTGTCCTCGTGCTTGAGCACATGACAGTGGTAGACGAAATGGCCGACCATTTGCGGGTCGGTGAAGGGAATACGGATCACCACCTGTCCCCGCTCGGGAATGCGCACCGTATCCAGCTGCCGGTCGAACGGCTGGGCCGCGCCATTGATCGACACCACCTGGAAATGTAGCTGGTGGATGTGGAACACGTGCATGTCGTCGGTGTCATTGCGGATGGTCCATTCCTCGATGGAGCCCAGCGGCGTCTGCACGTCGATGCGATCGTGATCGAAGGTCTGGCCGTTGATCAGGTAGATTTCCTGATTGGGCGCTTGGGAAAACACCATGGTGCGCCGGGCCGTGATCGTCGCCTTGCTCAGATCGGGCGGGGCTGGGCCCCGCCTGACATCGGCCAGAGGCGGCGGCGCGGCGGGCGCGGCGGACGGCCCCTCCACCTTCAGCACCGCCAGCTCGCGCACCACCTTCAGATTGCGGCCCGTGCCAGTGGGTGTTGAGCCGGACACGATCGGATAGTCCCCCGCCGCGGGCATGGTCACCAGCGCCTCCACCCGGCCGGCGGGGGCGATGTCCAAGTGGTCGGCGTCGATGTCGCGCCGGGTGGGCGCGCCGTCCAGGCCGACGATGCGGAACCGCACCCCCTTGATCGACAGGTGATAGTAGTCGTTGGGACTCTGGTTGGTGAGGCGCCAGAATTCGGTGGCGCCGGCCGTGGCGCGCACCTGTTCGTGCACGCCGCCGTTGATCGACTGCACCACACCGTGCAGCCGCGCGGCGGCGGGATCCGGCCTGGCGTCCGGCGGGGAGTCGATGGTGTAGGTCTTCAGCACCAGGAGACGCTGGCGCAGGCCGGCGGTCTCGGGAACCTGCTGCTCGATCCCGTCGATGATCATCGCGCCCGACAGGCCGCCGTTGACCTCCTGCTCGGAGATGCCGTGGATGTGGGTGTGGTACCAGTAAAGTCCCGGCGGTTGATCCAGCGGGATGGTCAGGCGATAGTCGAAGCTGGTCCCGGGCCCCACCTCGATATGCACATTGTCGCCCCGAGCGCGGGGCGAAGCGTAAGAGCCGTGGAAGTGCAGGTTGATCGGCAATGCCGTGTGGTTGACCAGGTGGATGCGCAGCCGGTCGCCGGGTTTCAGCCGCAGGGCGGGGCCGCCGTACTCGCCGTTGAAGGTCAGGGTGTTCAGCCGCACGCCGTCGATCGCGACCGCCTTGGGCGCGGCCACCAGGGTCACGTTCAGCTCCCCGTTCTGGCTAGCATAGACCGGCAGCTTGCGAAAATCGCCGACGGACAGGGCTCCGTCGTCGGCCGAGGGCGCGCCGGCGCCCAGCAACCACAAAGCCGCCGCGAGCAGCGCCAAGACCCCGCCGCGTCCTCCCGTTCGGCCCATCCCCATCATGGCTTCTTTCGTCGCTCCACGCCCGCACACCCTTGAGCTTGGCGATTTTCGATCGATTCGCGCGCGGCGGGCGCATGGCGGCGAGCCGCTGCGGCAAAGCGTCGCCCGCCCGGCCCTGCTCAAGAGCACGGGCGGCCGGTTCGGCTGTACAAGCCGTTGTTTTGGGGTGGTTGGGTGGTCCGTGGAGGTGGCGGATATGTACAATTATGTAATGATGCTGCTACATAAATGGATTCCATGCTTGAGTTGCATGGGTAATCATAATCAACTTTTGGTTACGGGGTCACCATGAAGATCTGGACATGGGCATTGTTGGCGGCGGGGCTCTCGTTCGGGGTCGCCGTGGCGGCGGAGCGATCGATCGTCCAGAAAGATCTGACCTTCGCCCAGTCCTCCATCACCGTCACCGTCGGTGACAAGGTCATGTGGGGCAACGCCGACAATGTGACCCACAACATCCACATCAAGGGCTCCGGAGAGACCGTCGACCTCGGCCTGCAGAAGTACGGCGAGGTGCTGTCGCACGTGTTCGAGAAGCCCGGGACCTATCAAATCCTGTGCTCGGTCCATCCGCGGATGAGAATGACCGTTATCGTTCAGTAGGCGCGGGGGTCAGGCCGCCGCGGCCCGTCGACGCACGATTTGCGCCGCCTGATCGTCGTGCACCAAGCCGATAAAGTCCGCCGCCACATCCAGAAACAGGCGCGCGTTGTCCATATGCTGGCTGTCGCCCGAATGCAGAATGGACAGCAATTCCTCAAGATAGGTGTCCAGGCTGTAGGAAACCTCGTCTCTCACCTTGGCACGCATCGTTCCATAGCCGCTCTGGGCGGCCACGGTGCGGATGCATGCAAAGAAGGCCAGGGCCGCCTGAGCGCAGCGCACGGCGGCCGGATCGGGCGGATTGTCCAGCTTGGGCTCAGCACGCACCGTTCGGCCGTTGATCCGCACCGGCTGCATGGGCAGCGCCGCGCCGACAAGCTTCTCCAGCTTCTTCAGATGCATTTCGGCGGAGGCGGCCATAGACTGCTTCTGCTTGGCGAGGCGGTCGGCCCACAAGCCTTCGCGGCTCAGAGTCAACGATTGCTGGAATTCGCCCGCGACGGCGGCGGCGATGCGCAGGCCGTCGGCCGCCTGGCGTCCAGCAGCGCCGCCGTCCTCGTACTTGAACGCCTTGATGAAGACGGCTCGGCGATCGATATCGCGCAGGAGGCGTTCGCCGAAATCGGCCAACTCGGATCCGGAGATGAAGCGGTCGCCGGCCTGATGCATCACCGCCGACACTATGCGCAGGATGGTCCACGGCTCGGATAAATGAGCGAACAGGATTTCCATCATGCGCGGACCGGAGTCCTCGGCCACGGCCACGGCGTCCTTGAACGCAATGCGTACCGACGCCTGCCGCTCTTCGGTCATGCGCGCTAGCCAGGCGGGGAGCTGGCGCAGGACCTCGCGCGCCAGGCGCGCCAAGTCCAGGCAGGCCGCGAGCTCCACCTCGGCGCCGGCGCGGAAGCGGCGCGTCACATCGGCCACGGCGGCGAAATCGCCTTGTTCGGCGCGCAGGGCCTGGGCGCTCAGCAGACAAAGTTCGTCGTAGATCGGCGGAACTGGCTCATCCTCATGGCGACGCAGAGGCATGGCCGCCGCCGCCGCCGCCGCCTCGGCCGGATAGGTCGCCTTGAGCGCCCGCCACATGCGGGTGAGCGCGGCGCGCGGGAACTCCAGTTGGTCGAAGCCGTCCGCCCTTGGCGCGAACAAGGGAATGAGGGGTCCGAACACCGCGTCGCGCACCTGCCGGTCCCGCAACTCTTCGAAGACCATGGTCTTCACCGAGGAAAGCGAGCCGCCGGGCGCCTCGCCTCGCAGAGCCGCGTCCAAGCTCTGAATCGCCGAGTCCGGCGCCGCCCCGATCAGGGTGCGAACCACATCTGCGCGACTGCTGGTCAGCCCGGTCATCTTGTACCCTAAAACGCCCAAAAGACCCTGCAGGGAAATCCCCGCTGCGCCCATCAACTATGCGCCGGGACAGTTAACGCTTTCCCAAAACAGCAATGCGTCAGGCCTCTACACTTGGCAGACGGATATCGACGCGCAGCCCGCCCAAGGCGGCGTCGGCCAAAGCTATGGAGCCGCCGTAGGCCTTGGCCAATTCCTCCACGATCGACAGGCCGAGCCCGGATCCCGGAGCCGATTCGTCCAGCCTGGCGCCTCGCCGCAGCACCTCTCGGCGACGGTCCGGCGGCAGCCCCGGGCCATCGTCCTCCACCGTCACCCGAAGCTGGCCGGGGCCGTCCTGGACCGCCTCCACCATAACCTCGCGGCTGCACCATTTGGACGCGTTTTCCATGACGTTGCCGATGATCTCCAGCAAGTCCTGGCGCTCCCCGTGGAAGGCCAGGGCCTCGTCCACGTCCCAGTCCACCTGCAAGTTCTTGGACTGGAATATTTTTTCCAGGGTGCGCGACAGTTCGTCGACCACCGGCGCCACGGCGGTGCGTTCGCCCGGCGCGCCGACCCGGGCCGCCGCTCGGGCCCGGCGCAGGTGGTGGTCGACCTGGCCGCGCATGATCTGGGCTTGGCGCGTGACGACCTCGGCCAGCAGGTCGTCGCGCCGTTCGGCTTCGCTGAGCATGACGGACAGGGGCGTCTTCAGGGCATGGGCCAGGTTGCCCACATGGGTGCGCTGACGCTCGACCACCTCCTGGTTATGAGCCAAGAGGGCGTTCAATTCATGGGCCAGGGGCGCGAGCTCCACCGGATAGTCTTCGTCCAGCCGCTCGGCGCGGCCCTTGCGCACCTCCGCAACATCGCGCCGCAGCTTGAACAGCGGCATCAATCCGACGCGCACCTGGATCACCACCCCGGCGACCAGGCCAGCGCCCAGAAGGGCCAGGGCCAAGGCCGTGGTGACGGCGAAACGACGGGAGTCCGCGTCAATGGGGGCGCGGTCCTCGGCGGCGATGAAGATCACCGGACCGCTGCGCCCGGGCAGGGTGACCGCGCGCGCCACCGCCCGCAGCCGCTCGCCCACCGGCCCCACGGTGTCGTACTGAAAGCGGTCGCCGGGCTTCATCACGGGCATGCCCGTGGCCGGCGGCGTCAGCTCGCTGTCCCACAAGGATCGGGAGCGGACCAGGGCGTGCAGCCTCCCCTGCGGGGCCGCCTCTGCGATCTCCCAATAGCGGCCCGAATAGACCCTCAGGGCCTGGGTGTCGGTAAACGCCGGCGCCACGACCTCTCCGCCCTCCACGGTCGCGCCGGCGTAGAGCCCCTCCGTCAGGTCGTAGAGCGATTGATCGAAACGGCTAAGCGTTGCGCTCTGAAAGAAGGCGGTCAAGGCCACCCCGGCGCCCAGCATGACCAACAGGCTCCACACCGCCGCCAGCCAGATCAGGCGGCGCACCAGGGACGGGCGGACCCGCGGCCCTCTTGAGCCGAACGGCAGCCTGGGCCAGATCCAGCGCCGACCGGATACGGCCGCGGTCGGGTCCGCCCCCGCAGTCACGCCTCGGTCGCCTCGCCGTGCAACGGCGCCAGGCGATAGCCCAGACCGCGTACAGTCTCGATCCGGTCCTGGCCGATCTTTTTGCGCAGCCGGCCGACGAATACCTCGATGGTGTTGGAATCCCGATCAAAATCCTGATCGTACAGGTGTTCGACCAACTCCGTGCGGCTGATCACCCGGCCCTGGTGCATCATCAGATAGTGCAGCAACCGGTATTCCAGCGAGGTCAGGCGCAAAGGCTCGCCGTTCACCGAAGCACGCGCCGCGCGCGGATCCAGGCGCAGGGCGCCGCACGACAGAGCCGGCGCCGAATGGCCCGCTGCGCGGCGCAGCAAGGCCCGCAAACGCGCCAACAGTTCCTCGGTGTGGAATGGCTTGGTCAGATAGTCGTCCGCGCCCGCATCGAAACCCGACACCTTCTCGCTCCAGGCGCCGCGAGCGGTCAGGATCAGCACTGGCGTGGTGATGCCGCCGCGCCGCCACTGCTCCAACACCGAGACACCGTCCATCTTGGGCAGGCCAAGGTCGAGCACAACGGCGTCGTAGGGCTCGTTTTCGCCGAGATAATGCCCTTCCTCGCCGTCTGCGGCATGGTCCACAGCATAGCCCGCGTCCGATAGCGAAGTCTTGAGCTGCCGCGAAAGATCGGGGTCGTCCTCAACCACCAGTATGCGCATTCTTGATCCTATTATTCTGCGCCGCGGCCGATAATGGCCCCGGTTTCCGCGTCGACGATGAAATCGACCCGCCGGCCGCCGGCCGCGGCCCACCGCACCCGATAGGTCGCACGACCATCCGGGGCCGTTTCCAGACCCGCGTCAAGCACCCGCCCCGGCCTCAGACGCTCCAGGCTCTTCACCACGCGCGACAGGGGGAGGATGCGGCCCTGACTTACGCCCTGGCGCGCCTGATCCTGCTGCTGGGCCCAGCGCGAACCCAGGGAATTGGCCCGGGCCTGATAGGGCGAGGGCGCAAGTGGCGGCTCATAGGGCTCTGACGGCTGCTCGTAAAAGCGGGACCGCGGGGCTGGGGCGTAGCCGCGCGGCGACCCGTAGGGGCGGGCAAAGGCCTGATGCGGGCGCTCATAACCGCGCCGCTGACCCTGCCCGTGCGCGGCCGTCGTCGCCAGAACGCCGAGAATTAAGCCCGCCAATACGGATATCCGTCGCTTCATAGGGCCAGCTCTACGCCTCGCGGCCTGAATGCGGCCTGAATGGAAGCGTCCGGGTCAAGCCCTCAAGTCTTGCGCCGCGGGCTGTAAGGCCGCTCCCGCCGCCACGTGTCCGCGAATTGCTCAAGAGCCTCGTCCGGGTGTTCGGGCAGGGTCACCACCAGGCGAGCCAGCAGGTCGCCGCGCTTGCCCGAAGCCGCGTCAGGCAGGCCGCGGCCCTTCAGCCGCAGCACCGAGCCGGAGTTGGAGCCCTTGGGCACCGTCAGGGTGACCGGCCCGTCCGGCGTGGGCGCCTGGATCTTGCCGCCGAGGATCGCATCGGGCGCAGACACCGGCACGTCCATCGCCAGGGCGTCGCCTTCGCGGCGGAACACCGGATGGGGCGCGAAGGTCAACTCGACCAAGGCGTCGCCCGGCCCTGCCCGGCCCGGCGAGCCCTGGCCCTTGAGGCGCAGCACCTGTCCCTCAGCGGCTCCCTTGGGAATGCTGACCTCGATGGTGCGGCCGTCGGCGAAGGCGATCCGCCGCTTGGCGCCCTTAATCGCGTCCTCGATGCTGATCCGCACCTGAGCGCGTACGTCTTGGCCCTTGCTGGGAAAGCCGCCGAAGCCCGCTCGCGCGCTTGCCCGGGCGCCGAACATCTCTCCGAAGATGTCGTTCAGGTCCACGCCCTCGGCCCCGCCGGCGCCGAAGCCGCCCGCCCCGCCGAAACCCGCGCCGGGATGAGCCCCCGCGCCGGGCCGAAAGCCACGCATGGTCTCGCGCCCGTCCGCGTCGATCTCGCCGCGGTCGAATTTCTTGCGCTTCTCCTCGTCGCCCAGCAGATCGAAGGCGGCGCTGACCCGCTTGAAGCGCTCCTCGGCGGCCTTGTTGCCGGGGTTCTGGTCGGGATGCAGCTGCTTGGCGAGCTTGCGGAAGGCGCGCCTGATCTCATCCGCGCTGGCGGTGCGGGAAACCCCCAGTTCCTGATACGGGTCTTGCGCCAAATCGAGTCCTCTGAAGCCAAAAACGAAGTAGCGACTGTTCAGTTATGCTTATCGGGGCCAGGCGCAAGGGAGTCTGTGGCCGTTTTACAACATATCGCGCCTTAGAGCCCGATGGCTTCATCTCGAAGCCTGAATCGGGCTCTAGATTTTGCTCGAACGCGATTCGGTGTTTAGGCGATTCCGCCAAAACTCATCGCGTTCTAGAAATCCCACACATCGCTCTTATCGCGCAGCAGGTCCTCGGCCACATAGTCCAAAGCGTCCTCCGGATCGGCCAGCGTCGCCTCCGACAGAGTCTGGCCGCGCACGCTGACGCCGGCCCGGTGAACGCTTTCCGGATCGCCGGTGATCAGCGGATGCCAGGCCGGCAAGGGCTTGCCCTCATGCAGCCGACGGTAGGCGCAACTGGGCGGCATCCATTGCAAATCCTCGATATTATGCGGGGTCAGCTTGATGCAGTCGGGCACCTGGTCCTTGCGATGAGCGTAGTCCGAACAGCGGCAGACGCTGGAATCGAACAGCTTGCAGGCCACCCGCGTGGGGATGATTTCGCCGGTCTCCTCGTCCTCGAACCGGATCAGGCAGCACAGGCCGCAGCCATCGCACAGGCTCTCCCATTCCCTTGCCGACATACGCTCGAGGGACTTGGTTTCCCAAAAAGGCTTTTGCACCGTCATGCCGCCGTCCTAAACCGGACAGGCAACTCCCACAAACGTCACCGTGACAGATCATTTCCCCGACCCGCCTCTGCCGCCCGAACCGGAGCCGTCCATCGAGACGTTCCGAGCGGATAGGCCTGCGCGACGCGGCGGAGGCGGAGGCGGCTGGCGGCTGGCGGTGATCGCCCTGCTCACGGCTGTGCTGTTGGGCCTCCTGGGCGGCGCCTGGTTCTGGAAAACTTATATCTCCACCACGCCGCAGATCCCTGGCCGCGAGGCCCTATGGTCGGTTGGGCGCACGCCCGGCATGACCTTCCTGGACCGTAACGGCGCGGTGATCGCGACACGCGGCGCCAAGCACGGCCAGCCCGTTACGCTCAAGGGCCTGCCCGGCTATGTGCCGCGCGCCTTCCTGGCGGCGGAAGACCGGCGATTTTACCAGCACGGGCCCATCGACGTTTGGGGCATAGCGCGAGCCGCGCGGGCCAACCTGTCGGCCGGTTCGATTATCCAGGGCGGCTCGACCCTGACCCAGCAAATCGCCAAGACCCTGTTCCTGACCCCCGATCAGACCTTCAAGCGCAAGGTGCAGGAGATGCTGCTGGCGCAGCGGCTGGAGCGGATGCTCAGCAAGGACGAGATTCTGGAGCTGTATCTGAACCGCGTGTTCTTCGGGGCCAACGCCTATGGCGTCGACGCGGCGGCTCAGACCTACTTCGGCAAGAGCGCCGATCGACTCAGCCTGGCCGAGGCCGCTCTGCTGGCCGCCCTGCCCAAGGCCCCCTCGCGCCTGTCGCCTTCGCGCGATCTGCCCGGCGCCATCGCCCGCTCGCATCTGGTGCTGGACCGGATGGTGGAGGAGCAGTGGATCACCGTCCAGGACCGCGCCCTGGCCCTGGCCAATCCGCCGGTCCTGGCCCCCGAAGCGCAGGATGAGGGCGACTACGGCTATGTGCTGGACCTCGCCGCGGCCCAGGCCCAGCCCCTGGTCGGCCAAGCCGCGCCGAATCTGGTGCTGCACCTGACTATCGACCCCATGCTGCAGACCACGGCGGCCGAGATCGTGCGCCGTGTGATGGAGACGGAAGGAAAGAAGGCCGGCGCCGGTCAAGCCGCCGTGGTCCTGTTGGCGCCGGACGGCGGAATACGCGCCCTGGTGGGCGGGGTCGACCACCGCTACAGCCCCTTTGACCGAGCCTCCCAGGCCAAGCGACAGCCAGGCTCCAGCTTCAAGCCATTCATCTACGCCGCGGCCCTGGAAAAAGGCCTCAAGCCCACTGACGTCCGGGTGGATGCGCCGGTACAGCTCGGTCCCTGGTCCCCCCAGAACTACGGCGGCGGTTATGTGGGGCCGGTGACCTTGCAGGAGGCGTTGGCGCGATCGATCAACACCGTGGCGGTGCGGGTGGCCCAGGAGGTGGGATCGCACGCCATCGGCGATCTGGCCGCGCGATTTGGCCTGACCGACATTCCCGCTGAGCCGGATCTGTCGGTGGCGCTGGGCGCCTATGAGGTAAGCCTGCTGGAGCTGACCTCGGGCTTTCAGGTGTTCCAGCAAGGGGGCGCACGCACGCCGTCCTTCCTGATCGATGAGATCGACACCGCCGGCGGCCAACTTCTGTATCGTCGCTCGCCCTCCGCGCCGATCCGGGTTTACGACGAGCAGCTGGACGCGACCATGATCGGCATGCTGAGAGGCGTGATCGAGCATGGCACCGGCGTGCACGCCGCCTTCGGTCGTCCCGCGGCGGGCAAGACCGGCACCAGCCAGAACTGGCGCGACGCCTGGTTTGTGGGCTTCACGCCTGACTGGGTCTGCGGCGTATGGGTGGGCAACGACGACGATCGGCCGATGAACAAGGTGACGGGCGGCGATATTCCCGCCCAGATCTGGCGCCGGCTGATGGTCGTGGCGCACCAGGGCGTCCCGTCGCACGACTTCCCTGTCGCTCCTGGCGAGACGCCGGCGCCGGAATCGGACGCCTCCGACGAACCGACCGAGGCCGCCCCGCCGCCGCAGGCCGCCGTCGCAAATCCCCGCGCGAGTTTCTATCGCGGCCTGCAGCAGGATTTCATGGCCGTCGTTTCCGCCCCTGCCCCCGCCGCTGACAGCCCCAAACCGTGAGTAAAACCCCCCGTGAGTAAAAGTCCCATGAGCGCTCGTCCGCCGGTTCTGGCCCTGAAGGACGTGCGCCTGGCCGACGGGCCGCGCATGCTGTTTGACGGCGCGGACCTGGCGCTGGAGCCCCGCGCCAAGGCCTGTCTGGTGGGGGCCAACGGAGCGGGCAAGTCGACGTTGCTGCGCATCCTGGCGGGCCTGACCTTGTCCGATGGCGGCGAACGCTTCATGGCGCCCGGCGTGCGCATCGCCCTGGTGACCCAGGAACCGCATATCACGGGCGCGACCCTTATCGACTATGCCAGCGGGGGCGGCGCGGAGCAGCACCGGGCGGCGGCGGCGCTGGAAGCCTTCGGCCTGGCGGCGGACAAGGCGACCACGGGCCTGTCCGGCGGCGAGACGCGACGCGCGGCTCTGGCGCGCGCCTTCGCCGAGGAGCCCGACGTCCTGCTGCTGGACGAGCCGACCAACCACCTGGACATCTTCGCCATCGAGACCTTGGAAGAGATGCTGCAGCAGAGCCGTGGGTCGGCCCTGATCATCAGCCACGACCGGGCCTTCCTGGAACGCACGACCCAGCGCTGTTTCTGGCTGGAGAACCGCAAGCTCTATCGGTTGGACAAGGGCTTTGCCGCGTTCGACGCCTGGGCCGAGGGCATCGCCGCCCAAGCCACCGAGGATGCGCGGCGCCTCGACAAGAGCCTGGAGCGCGAACAGCGCTGGATGGAGCGGGGCGTCACCGCCCGGCGCGCGCGCAACGAAGGACGCCGGCGCAAGCTTCTGGCCCTGCGCGCCGAAAAGGCCGATCGCCTGCGCGACACCAAGGGATCGCTGAGCCTGGGCGTGGACGCCGGCGCCATCGGCGGCCAGCGGGTGGTCGAGGCCAAGGGGCTGAGCAAGAGCTGGCCCCTGCCGGGCGGCGGGGAACGGGTGCTGCTCAAGGAATTCTCCACCCGCATCCTGCGCGGCGACCGCGTGGCCGTGGTGGGTCCCAACGGCGCGGGCAAGACCACCCTGCTCAAGCTTCTGCTGGGCGAGCTCGCGCCGGACGCCGGGACGGTGACGCTGGGCGCCAGCCTGCAGATCGCCTACCTCGATCAGGCGCGCGCGGCCCTAAAGGGCGAGGATACGCTGTGGGATGTGCTGGCGCCGGCGGGCGGCGACCAGATCATGGTGCGCGGACGGCCGCGTCATGTGGCGGCCTACGCCAAGGACTTCCTGTTCCGCGACAGTCAGTTGCGCCAGCCTGTCGCCAGCCTGTCGGGCGGCGAGCGCAACCGTCTGCTGCTGGCCCGCGCCCTGGCCACTCCGGCCAACCTTTTGGTGCTGGACGAGCCGACCAACGATCTGGACATGGACACCCTGGACCTGCTCGAGGAGCTGCTGGCCGACTATGACGGCACCTTGATCCTGGTCAGCCACGACCGCGACTTCATCGATCGCCTGGCCACCTCGACCATCGCCCTCAATGGCCGGGGCGGGGTGGTGGAGACGCCGGGCGGCTGGAGCGACTTCCGGCGGCAGAATCCGGACTTCCTGACCCATCCACAAACTACGCGGGCCCAATATGCGCGGGCCCAATCTGCACAGGCAAAGGCTGAGCCGATCAAGGCGGCGCCCGCGCCGGCCAAAGCCGCCAAGCTGTCCTATAAGGACGCCCACCGTCTGGGGGAGCTGGAAGCCCTGATCCCCCGCTTGGGCGAGACCATCAAATCGCTGGAGGCGCGTTTGGCGGACCCCGCCCTGTTCACCCGCGACCGCGCGGCTTTCGACAAGGTCATGGCCGAGTTGGACCGCGCGCGCCGTACGCTGGCGGCCGGCGAGGAGGAGTGGCTCGCTCTGGAGGAGAAGAAGGAGGCTCTCGGCGCGTCCATCGTGCAATAAAGGCGAAATCACAGTTTTGTGTCCACCAGGAAACAAACTGTACAGAATACGTTTGTGGGCGGGGGCGAGTGGAGATCAACCCATGCAGATACTGAGACCAGCCTTCATCAGCGCGGCCGTCATCGCGGCCGGCGCCTTGAGCCTGGGCGGCTGTGCGACCGAGGACTATGTGAACAAGCAAGTCGCCGGCGTGGACGCCCACGTCGCCGCCGTGGATTCCAGAACGCAGGGTCAGTTGGACGCGCATCAGACCCATCTGGGCCAACTCGACCAGACCACGCAGGACGCGCTTAACCGCGCCACAGCGGCGGGCAAGCTGGCCGAGGGCAGGTTCCTCTACGCCATGGTGCTGTCGGACGATTCAGTGAAGTTCGGCGCCGACAGCTCCAAGCTGTCGCCCGAGGCCCAGGCCCGGCTGGCGGATCTGGTGGAAAAGCTGAAGAGCGAAAACCGGAACGTCTATCTGGAGATCCAGGGCCACACGGACGCGACCGGGTCCGAGACCATCAACCAACGACTGGGCGAGGCGCGGGCCGAGGCCGTGCGCCTGTTCATGAACCAGCATGGCGTGGCCCTGAACCGGATGTCGACCATCTCCTACGGCGCCACCACGCCGGTGGCGGAAAACAAGACCCGCGCCGGCCGCGCCCAGAACCGCCGGGTCGTCGTCATCGTCATGGCCTGATTTTGAAGCGGGGGCCGTCCCTGATCGGTCGGCCCCGCTTGCTTGTCAGCGGTCTTGTCCGACCCCGCGCACAGCCAGAAGATCCGACCAGCGCCAGTCGCCCGAACCCAGCGCCAAGCGGGTGGCGCCGTCGCCGAGCGTGAACAGCACCAGGCCGTGCATGCGCGCCGTACGGCAAGCCTCGGGCGCAAAGGCCACCTCCCACATGATCGCCTCGCGCACCGCGGCCAGGCCCTTGCCGTCCTGATCGCCGCTGCGCACCCAGTCGCCGTTCCACACCAGCATCGCCTTGCCGGCCCGGTGGGCGTCCAGCACGGCCGTCTGCACCAGAGGATCGCGGCGCAAGGCGCGCTGCACCGCCCGGGTCAGGTCGCAGACGCCGCCCCCGCCGCCGCCCTCTTCGCCCACGCTGGCCGCCCCGGCGATCTGGGAGTCGCTGAGCAGGTCGGAGGTGTCGGGCTTGGGTTTGTCGGCGGCGACCAGCGCGGGCTGGACGAGGGGCGCCGCCGGACGCACCGCGCTGTGGTCCCCACCGGCCTTGGCGGGCGAGGGCTTGGAGGGCTCGGGCGGCGCGGGCTCGGGCCTGGGCAGGCTGACCAGGCTGGCCGACACAGGCTCGGGCTCTGGCTCCCTGAGCGCGCCCGGCCGCACCCAGAACAGGCCCGCCAACACCAGCAGATGCAGGGCGAGGCTCACGGCGCCCCCCAGCACCCGCCCCTGTCGGCGCGGCGCGGCGACGTCTCCCAAGCGGGTTGCGGATGGCCGTGCGCTCATCATGCTTCCAAACGGGATCACGACCCGCCGATGAAGATAAAGCG
>PLRV01000026.1 GCA_003164925.1 Caulobacteraceae bacterium | reverse complement strand
AGAGCACGATGGGTTTAGGCGGAATTGCCTAAACGCTGAATCGTGCTCTAGATTCAAATATGTAGAGCCGGATTCAGACTTCGAGAGAAGTCATCCGGCTCTAACTTCGGACGGCCTTACCGGATAGGCGCGCCCCGCAGCCGCTTCACCGCCAGCTTGACCAACCCATACATCGCGACCAGGGCCCAGGCGCTTTCCATGAGGACGGCGGCCAGGTTGAACTTGAAGGCCAAGGACCAAAGCACCATGACCGAACCGGCCAGGTTCATGAGCAGGGCCGGCAGACCCGTCATGCCCAGACGGCCAAGCTGGCCGCCGGCATAGGCGCCAAGCATCAAGGCCACGCCGATCACGCCGGCGATGTCGGGGATGGTCATGAGGAGCCGGGGGTTCGGTGCAAAGGAATAATCGCCAAGATCACGAGGGGACCAGCGGCCCAGTCTTGGCGATCTTCGCGCACTTCGTGGTTCAAAAGGAGTCCGACGGCGCGGGGACGCGGCGGAACGGCCGTCGCGCCTGCGTCACGCGCGTTAGACGACTTCCACCGCCTGCTCCGCCAGCAGCGTAAAGCCCTGGGGCGTGACGTCGGCGAAACCGCCTTCGATTTGGAAAACGCGGATGGTCGATCCGTCGCGCACATTGACCCGGCTGGACTTGAGCGCCGTCATGAACGGCGCATGGCCCGCCAGGACCCCGAAGTCCCCCTCAACGCCCGAGGCGTCGACCTGGTCGACCTCGGCCGAATAGAGCTCGCGTTCGGGCGAGACCAGCGAGAAGTGGAACTTGGCCATCAGGCCTCCGCCGCCAGCTTTTCGGCCTTGGCCACCGCTTCCTCGATGGCGCCAACCATGTAGAAGGCCGCCTCCGGCAGGTGATCGTATTCTCCGTCGCAGATCGCCTTGAACGAGCGGATGGTGTCCTTCAGCTCGACGAACTTGCCCGACATGCCGGTGAACTGCTCGGCCACGAAGAAGGGCTGGGACAAGAAGCGTTGGATCTTGCGCGCGCGGGCCACTGTCAGTTTGTCGTCTTCCGACAGCTCGTCCATGCCCAGGATGGCGATGATGTCCTTCAGCGCCTTGTACTGCTGCAGGATTTCCTGGGTGCGGCGGGCGACCTGATAGTGCTCCTCGCCGATCACCAGCGGATCCATGATGCGCGAGGTCGAGTCCAGCGGATCCACCGCCGGGAAGATGGCCTGGGCGGCGATGTCTCGGCTTAGCACCGTGGTCGCGTCCAAGTGGGCGAAGGAGGTGGCCGGGGCCGGGTCGGTCAGGTCGTCGGCGGGCACGTAGATGGCCTGCACCGAGGTGATCGAGCCCTTGTTGGTGGAGGTGATGCGCTCCTGCAAATTGCCCATCTCGGTGGCCAGAGTCGGCTGATAGCCCACCGCCGAGGGGATGCGGCCGAGCAGCGCCGACACTTCCGAACCCGCTTGGGTGAAACGGAAGATGTTGTCGATGAACAACAGCACGTCCTTGCCTTCCACGTCGCGGAAGTACTCGGCCTGCGTCAGTCCCGTGAGGGCCACGCGCGCGCGGGCGCCCGGCGGCTCGTTCATCTGGCCATAGACCAGGGCGCATTTGGAGCCTTCGGTCGAACCGTTCTTCTTCGGGTCCACGTTCACGTTGGACTCGATCATTTCGTGGTACAGGTCGTTGCCCTCGCGGGTGCGCTCACCCACGCCCGCCAGCACCGAATAGCCGCCGTAGGCCTTGGCGATATTGTTGATCAGCTCCTGCATGGTCACGGTCTTGCCCACGCCAGCGCCGCCGAACAGACCGATCTTGCCGCCCTTGGTGAAGGGGCAGATCAGGTCGACCACCTTGATGCCGGTGACCAGAATTTCGGCCGAGGTGGCCTGGTCGGCGAAGGCCGGAGCCTCGCGGTGGATCTGCGAATAGGTGGCGGTGACGATCGGACCCGCTTCGTCGATCGGATCGCCGATCACATTCATGATGCGGCCAAGCGTGGCCGGGCCGACCGGCACGGTGATGGCTGAACCGGTGTCAGTCACGGGCTGGCCGCGCACCAAACCTTCGGTGGTGTCCATGGCGATGGTGCGCACGGCGTTTTCGCCCAGGTGCTGGGCCACTTCCAGCACCAGCCGGAAGGGCTGGCCGGTGCGCTGGTCGGTGTTGGTCGTCTCCAACGCGTTGAGGATGGCCGGCAGATGGCCTTCGAACTCCACGTCGACGACGGCGCCGATCACCTGAACGATGCGGCCAGTGGCGGCGGAAACGGGCTTTTGGATGGTCATGGCGGGACCTGTTCCTTAGTCAGAGGGCCGAGGCGCCGGAGATGATCTCGATCAGCTCCGTAGTGATCTGGGCCTGGCGTTGGCGATTATATTGAAGATTCAGCGCGGCGATCATGTCGCCGGCGTTACGGGTGGCGTTGTCCATGGCGCTCATCTGGCTGGCGTAGAAGCCAGCCATGTTCTCGAGCAGCGCGCCGAGGATCTGCACGGCGATATTGCGCGGCAGCAGGGCCTCCAAGATGTCCTCTTCGGAGGGCTCGTACTCGTAACACGCGCCGCCCAAGTCAGGTTTGGCTGCTCCGGTCACCACCGCGGGGATCAGTTGTTGGGCCGTGGGGATCTGCTGCACCACCGACTTGAAGCGGCTGTAGAACAGGGTGACCACATCCACGTCGCCTGCAGCGAACAAGTCCAGCACCAAGTCGGCGACAGGCTGGGCCACCGGCAAGGTGAGGGTGCGGTGGGCGGACAGATCAAAGGATTCCAATACCTTGTCGCCAAACATGCGGCGCAGCGGGTCGCGGGCTTTTTTGCCGACGCAGACGATGCGCACGTCCTTGCCCTGGTTGATCAGGCTGTTGATATGGTCGCGCGCGGCGCGGACGATGGAGGAGGTGAAGCCCCCCGCCAGGCCCCGATCGGCCGCGGCCACCACGATCAGGTGACGCTGGTCCTTGCCGGTTCCAACCAGGAGCTTGGGGGCTCCGTCGCCGGACACGCCCGCCGCCAGATTGCCGATCACCGCGGCCATGCGCTCGGCGTAGGGCCGGGCGTTGACAGCAGCGTCCTGGGCGCGGCGGAGCTTGGCCGCCGCCACCATCTGCATCGCCTTCGTGATCTTCTGCGTGGCTTTCACGCTCGAGATCCGATTGCGCATATCCTTGAGGCTGGCCATCGGGCGCTGCCGCTTAGGCGAAGGTGGCCGAGAAGGCTTCCAGCGCGCCCTTCAGCTCGCCTTCCATCTTGTCGTCCAGCGCCTTCTTGGTGCGAATGCCCTCCAGAAGACCGGCGTGCTTGGTGTGGATGTGCGCCAGCATGCCCTTTTCGAAGCGGCCCACGTCCTTGGTGGGGATCTTGTCCAGGTAGCCGCGCGTGCCGGCATAGATAGAGCAGACCTGCTCCTCCACCGCCAGCGGCGCGTATTGCGGCTGCTTGAGCAGCTCGGTCAGGCGCTCGCCGCGGGCCAAAAGGCGCTGGGTGGAGATATCCAGGTCCGAACCGAACTTGGCGAAGGCCGCCATTTCCCGATACTGCGCCAACTCGCCCTTGATGGGGCCGGCCACCTGCTTCATGGCCTTGATCTGAGCCGAGGAGCCCACGCGAGACACCGAGATGCCGACGTTCACCGCCGGGCGGATGCCTTGGTAGAACAGGTCGGATTCCAGGAAGATCTGGCCGTCGGTGATCGAGATCACGTTGGTCGGGATGTAGGCCGACACGTCGTTGGCCTGGGTTTCGATGATCGGCAGCGCCGTCAGCGAGCCGGACCCATTGTCTTCATTGAGCTTCGCGGCCCGTTCCAGGAGACGCGAGTGCAAATAGAACACGTCGCCCGGATANNGGCCCGGCGGGCGGCGCAGCAGCAGGGACATCTGACGATAGGCGACCGCCTGTTTGGACAAGTCGTCATAGATGATCAGGGCGTGCATGCCGTTGTCGCGGAACCACTCGCCCATGGCGCAGCCGGCGAAGGGCGACAGGAACTGCAGCGGAGCCGGTTCAGACGCCGTAGCCGACACGATGATGGTGTATTCCAGGGCGCCGTGCTCTTCGAGCGTCTTGACGATCTGGGCCACGGTGGAGCGCTTCTGCCCGATCACCACATAGATGCAGTAGAGCTTGGCGCTCTCATCCGTGCCGGCGTTGATCTTCTTCTGGTTCAGGATGGTGTCGATGGCCACGGCGGTCTTGCCGGTCTGACGGTCGCCGATGATCAGCTCGCGCTGGCCGCGGCCCACCGGGATCAGGGTGTCGATCGCCTTCAGGCCGGTCTGCACGGGTTCGTGCACGGATTTGCGGGGGATGATGCCCGGCGCCTTCACATCCACCCGGCGACGCTCGGCCACGCCCGTCAGCGGGCCCTTGCCGTCGATCGGCTCGCCCAGCGGATTGACCACGCGGCCCAGCAGACCCTTGCCCACCGGCACGTCCACGATCTCGCCCAGCCGGCGCGCTTCGTCGCCTTCGCGAATGGCGCGGTCTTCGCCGAAGATCACGACGCCGACGTTATCGCGCTCCAGGTTCAGGGCCATGCCCTTGACCCCGGCGGAGGGGAATTCCACCAGCTCGCCGGCCTGGACCTTGTCCAGCCCGTAGATGCGGGCGATGCCGTCGCCGACTGACAGCACCTTGCCGACGTCGGAGACATCGGCTTCTTCACCGAAACCGGCGATTTGCGACTTTAGAATCGCCGAGATTTCGGCGGCGCGGATGTCCATGGTCTCTACGCTCTCTTGAGGGCGAACTTCAGGGAATCAAGCTTGGAACGGAGGGAGGCGTCGAACAGACGCGAGCCCACCTTGACCTTCAACCCGCCGAGAATCAGGGGATCCACGCGGGCGGTGATTTCTGGGTCCTTGCCAAGCGACTTGGCGAGGACGGCCTTGAGGGCCTTGGTCTGGGCCGCGCTCAGCTTGACCGCGCTGGTCACCTCGGCGGCGACCACGCCGCGGTGAGCGGCCGACAGGCGCTCGAAGCCGGCGATGGCGCTGGGCAAAGCGGCGGCCCGGCGATTGGCGCCCAACACGCCCAGGAACTTGCTGACAATCGAGCCCAGCTCGGCCTTGGCCGCAATGGCGGTGAGCACCTTGGCCTTGTCCTCGGCGGCGAACACCGCAGACGTCAGCACGCGACGCAGCTCGCCGCTTTCCAGCAAGGCGGTCTTGATGGAGGCGATGTCCGCCTCCACAGCGCTCAGCGCCTTGGTTTCCAGGGCCAAATCGAACAGGGCTTTCGCGTAGCGCGCGCCCACGTCGGTCTGCTTGAAATCGTCAGCCAAATTAAATCCGCCCGGTGCGTTCGAAGGTCACCCACGAAGCGCTCTTCGCAGCGACACTAAAGGCTTGAAAAGTGCCAGGATTGCACTTGGGTCTGGAGAGCGTTCGATCCCCTCGCCCCAAGCCGGGCGGGTGATAGCATGCGTTTTTGGGCATCGCAACCGAACCGCAAGCCGTAAGCGCAAGCCGCGACGTCCAGCCGGGCCAAGACCGGCGCCTGGCGCGTGACGAGATCGCAAGCACCCGTTAGTGAATGCGACCCTTGGGAGGCGGTGCGATGGACGCTCTGTTAAGGCTGGTCATCGATCCCGGCGCCTGGGCGGCGCTGGCGGCCCTTGTGGCCATGGAAATTGTCCTGGGCGTCGACAATCTCGTGTTCGTCGCGGTCCTGACCAATACCCTGCCGGGGTCCATGCGCGGGCCGGCGCGGCGAATCGGTCTGGCCCTGGCCTTATTGCTGCGGCTGATTCTGCTAGCCGCCCTGGTCGCGCTCACCGGCCTGACCCGGCCGCTGTTCGGTCTGTTCGGCCACGCCTTTTCGGCGCGCGACCTGATTCTCGCCGCCGGGGGACTGTTCCTGGTGTGGAATGCGACCCAGGAAATCCACCACGCCGCCGATCCGCCCGAGCCCGACGATCACCGGAACCGCGCGAGCGCCCGCAAGCCCCGTTTCGCCGCCGCAATCGCCCAGATCGTGCTGCTCGATCTGGTGTTTTCGGTAGACAGCATCCTTACCGCCGTCGGAATGACCGACCGCCTGCCCATCATGGCTCTGGCGGTGACCATCGCCGTGGGGCTGATGATGGTGGCCTCCGGCCCCCTGGCGGCCTTCATCCGCGAGAACCCGACCCTGGTCATGCTGGCCTTAGGTTTCTTGCTATTGATCGGAGCCTCCCTGATCGCGCAGGCCTTCGGCTTTGAGCTGCCCAAGGGCTATATCTACGCGGCCATGGCTTTTTCGGCCTTCGTTGAAGGGCTGAACATGCTAGCTCATCGGCGGCGCAAAATCGCCTCCGCCGAGGATTCAGGCGAAGACTGAAGACGAAGGATTAGGGACGCTAAGATCGCCATGAAGGATTCGCCGCTCACGCCGCCGTCCGAGCCCACGCCGCAGCAGAGGCGCACCACTCTGCTGGCCCTGATGTTGACGCTGCTCCTCAGCGCTCTGGACTCCACCGTCGTCTCCACCGCCATGCCCCGCATCGTGGCTGAGATGAAGGGGCTGGAGCTCTACGCCTGGGTCACCACCATCTACCTTTTGTCCTCCACCGCCATGGTGCCGATCTGGGGCAAGCTTGGCGACCTTTACGGCCGCAAGACGGTGATGATCAGCGGGGTGCTGATCTTCGTGTTCGGCTCCTGGCTGTGCGGCCTGGCCGGTGAATTCGGGCCCTTGCCGCTGCTCGGCGGCGGCATGACCCAGCTGATCGCCTTCCGCGGTCTACAGGGCATCGGCGGCGGCGCCCTGTTCACCAGCTCCTTTGCGGTGTTGGCCGATCTGTACCCGCCCCGCGAACGCGGCCGTTACGCCGGCCTGATCGGGGCGGTGTTCGGCTTGGCCAGCGTGATCGGGCCCGTGGTGGGCGGCTTCTTCACCGAGCACGGCACGGTGGATATCGGCGCGCTGCACGTGTCGGGCTGGCGCTGGATCTTCTACATCAACCTGCCGCTGTCGCTGCTGGCGCTGTTCATGATCGTCACCCGCATGCCGGCCACGCGCCGTCGGGCGGGCGCGCGCATCGATGTGGCCGGCGCGCTGCTCGTCATTATCTCGGCCGGCGCCCTGATGCTGGCCTTGAGCTGGGGCGGCCAGGCCTATGCCTGGTCCTCGCCCCGCATCCTGACCCTGTTCGCCATCTTCGGGGTTGGCGTGCTCGCCCTGCTGGCCGTGGAGGCCCGCGCCGCCGAGCCCGTGCTGCCGCTCGGCCTGTTCCGCATCCGGACCTTCACCACCTCCACCATAGCCTCGTTCCTGCTGTCCATGTCCTTCATGGGTGTGATCACCTTCATGCCGCTTTATCTGCAGGTGGGTCTGGGCGTGCCGGCCACCGCCAGCGGCGCGGCGATTCTGCCCCTGATGTTCGGCCTGATCCTCACCTCGACCGCGGCTGGCCGCATGGTCAGCAAAACCGGCCACTACAAGCCCTTCATGGTCGGCGGGACGGTGGCCATCCTGATCGGCTTCGTGCTTTTGGCGACCATGGGAGCGCACGCCTCGGGGGTTCAGGTTGCTTGGCGCCTGTTCGTGGTCGGCCTGGGCCTGGGCCCCTCGCAAAGCCTGTTCTCGATGGTGGCGCAGAACTCGGCCCCGCCCGGGCAGCTGGGCGTGGTCACCAGCGCCTCTCAATTCTTCCGTCAGATCGGCTCCACGGTCGGCGTGGCGGTGTTCGGAGCCCTGCTGACCACGCTGTTGTCCGCGCAGATGGCCCACCACGGCCAGGTCGGCGCCCACACAGGCCTGGCGCAGCTCCAAGCCCTGGCCCTGGGCGGATCGGGCGCCGGCTCCATCGGCGCCGGCGCGACTCACGTGGACCCGGTGGTCAAGGCGGCCTTTTCCGTGGCCATGTCCGGCATGTTCGCCGTGGCCCTGGCCAGCGTACTGCTGGGCCTCCTGGCGATCCTGGCCATCCCCAACATCCCCCTAAGCAAGGTGCACCTGCACGTCGAGCCGGTGGCCGAGCCCGGCGAAGGCACGGACGACGTGGAAGCTTAGTCGTCGACCTCGGGGACGCCGCAGGCATCGAAGAATTGAACCACCAAGGACATTAAGAACACCAAGAGGGCAGCGCGCTCTTGGTGACTTCCTTAGTGATCTTGGTGTCCTTGGTGGTTCAATGCCCGATTGGTCGCACCGACAGCATGCGGCCCATGATAGTCGCTACTCAAATCAGATCGTCATCCTCGGGGCGTCGCAGGGCGAACCCGAGGAACCAGCAAGCGGGACGCCCGGAGCGGCTGGGTCCTCGGACCAATGCTCCGCATTTTCCGAGGATGACGGTGTTCTACGACAGCGCGTTCCTACAGGCCGCCGCCATGGCGAAGGGGCCGAGCGCCACGGCCGCCAGACAATAGGCCCCCAGCAGCAGGAACCCCGGCGCCCAGTTCAGGCCTCCGGCGAAGGCCTCGATGGCGCCGGCGCCGAAGATCACCGGCGGCGCGAACAGCGGCAGGACGATCACCGCCACAAGCACCCCGCCGCGCCGGCTGCCCAGGCTTAAGGCCGCTCCAATGCCGCCCACGAAGGAAAAGCCCAGACCGCCCAGTAGGGCGGCGGCGAAGGTCAGGGGGATCAGGCTAGGGTTGGCGCCCAGGGCCGTGGCGGCTACGGGGGTGAACACCGCCAGAGGCAGGCCGGTGGATATCCACTGGGCCAGGCACTTAACCGCCGACACCGCCTCCAGCGGCAGGGGCCCCAACGCCAGCAAATCCAGGGCGCCGTCCTCGTAGTCCCGCTCGAACAGGCGCTCCAGCGACAGCAGGCTCGATAGGGCCAGGGCCAGCCAGGCCGAGCCGGGCGCCACCGCCGCCAACCGCTCGGGCGCCGCACCGGCCGACAGGGGCAGCAGCGTCGCCACGCAGGCGTAGAAGGCCAGCGCCACCAGCGGGCCGCCGCCGCGGCCCCACGCCAGGGCCAGCTCGCGCCGCAGCAGGACAACAAGAGCGGTCACGCCGAAATCTCCAGGCCGTCCGACTCGATCGGCAAGGGATCGTGCGCCGCCGCCAATATCAGCCCGCCCGCGTCCAGATGCCGGGTCATCAGTTCGCCGAAGCGGGCGCGGTGCTCGGCGTCGAGCGGCGCGAAGGGCTCGTCCAGCAGCCACAGGGCGCGGGGCGCGGCGATCAAGCGGCCCAGGGCCAGACGTCGGCGCTGGCCGGCCGACAGCTTGCGCACCTCCAGATCGGCGATGCGGGCCAGATCCAGCGCCTGCATCGCCCGCGCTATGCCCGCCTCATCGCCGCCGCACCAGCACGCCTGGAAGGCCAGTTCGTCGCGCGCCAGGCGACCGGGCTTGAGCCCATCCTGGTGGCCCATCAGGTGCAGGCCCAGAGCGCGAGCCTCCTCGGCTTCCAGCGGGCCCTGCGCGCCCTCAAAAACAATCTGACCCGCCAGAGGCGCGATCATGCCGGCGACGGCCCGCAGCAGACTGGTCTTACCCGCGCCGTTGCGGCCGCGCAGAGCCACCGCGCGGCCCGGCTCCAGCGCCAGATTGAGGCCCTTGAACAGCAACCGATCGCCTCGGGCCAGGGCAAGGCCCTCTATCGTCACCTTGGAAATCAGCACGCCTTGCAAACCCCGGCCAATCGGCCAAGCCGTCGATGGACGCCAAGGACTTCCAGGTCTATGAGGAGCGCGGCCGCGCGGGCCAGCCGCCGCGCCGGATCGGACGCTGTGTGTCCGTTCCGATAAGCGCGCGATCCCGTCACCGGATTTCGGGCGGCCCGGATGAGCAAAGAGAGGATCATCATTCCATGCCGTCTATAGACAGCCTTAATACCCGCAAAGAGCTGAAAGTCGGGAAAAAGACCTATCAGTACTACAGCCTCCCCGCCGCGGAGGAAGCCGGGCTCTCCGGCATCTCCCGTCTGCCGGTGTCGATGAAGGTGCTCCTGGAAAACCTTCTGCGCAACGAGGATGGCGACACCGTCACCCCCGAGGACCTCAAGGCGGTCGCAGCCTGGCTCGACAACAAGGGCAAGACCGAGCACGAAATCGCCTTCCGCCCGGCGCGGGTGCTGATGCAGGACTTCACCGGCGTTCCGGCGGTGGTCGACCTGGCCGCCATGCGCGACGCCATGAGCGCGCTCGGCGCCGACCCGGCCAAGATCAATCCGCTGAACCCCGTCGACCTCGTGATCGACCACTCGGTGATGGTGGACTTTTTCGGCACGGCCAAGGCCTTCGGCCAGAACGTGGCCAAGGAATATGAGCGCAACCTGGAGCGCTACAATTTCCTGCGTTGGGGCTCGTCGGCCTTCAACAACTTCCGCGTGGTGCCCCCCGGCACCGGCATCTGTCACCAGGTCAACCTTGAGTATCTCGCTCAAACGGTCTGGACCAACGAGGATGTGGCCTACCCCGACACCGTGGTCGGCACCGACAGCCACACCACCATGATCAACGGCCTGGCCGTACTGGGCTGGGGCGTGGGCGGCATCGAGGCCGAGGCGGTCATGCTGGGCCAGCCCATCCCCATGCTGATTCCCGAAGTGATCGGCTTCAAGCTGATCGGCGGTCTGCCCGAGGGGACCACGGCCACCGACCTGGTGCTGACCGTGACCCAGATGCTGCGCAAGAAGGGCGTGGTCGGCAAGTTCGTGGAATTCTTCGGCGACGGCCTGACCCAGTTGACCATCGAGGACCAGGCGACCATCGCCAACATGGCCCCCGAGTATGGCGCCACCTGCGGCTTCTTCCCCATCAGCCGGGCCACCATCGACTACCTGGCCAAGACCAACCGCGACAAGGACCGCGTAGCGTTGGTGGAAGCCTACGCCAAGGCCCAGGGCATCTGGCACGAGGCCGGCGCGCCCGAGCCGGTGTTCACCGATACGCTCGAGCTGGACATCGCCACCGTCCAACCCTCCCTGGCCGGGCCCAAGCGGCCCCAGGATCGCGTGCTGCTGACCGAAGCGGCGCCCAAGTTCGAGGAAGCCCTGTCGGGCGACTTCGCCAAGGCTCTGGACGCGGCGCGCACGCCGGTGGGCGGGGAGAAGTTCGACCTGGGTAACGGCGACGTGGTCATCGCGGCCATCACCTCCTGCACCAATACCTCCAATCCCTCGGTGCTGATCGCCGCGGGCCTGGTGGCCAAGAAGGCGACCGAGCTGGGCCTGACCTCCAAGCCCTGGGTCAAGACCTCCCTGGCCCCCGGCTCGCAGGTGGTCACCGAGTACTTAGCCAAGTCGGGCCTGACGCCCTATCTGGACAATCTCGGCTTCAACCTGGTGGGCTATGGCTGCACCACCTGCATCGGCAACTCCGGGCCGCTGCCTGAGCCGGTGTCCAAGGCTGTCAACGACGGCGACCTGGTGGCGGTCTCGGTTCTTTCGGGAAATCGCAACTTCGAAGGCCGGGTGAACCCCGACGTTCGCGCCAACTACCTGGCTTCGCCGCCGCTGGTCGTCGCCTACGCCTTGGCCGGCTCCATGCGCAAGAACCTGACCACCGAGCCCCTGGGCCAAGGCAAGGACGGGCAGGACGTGTACCTGAAGGACATCTGGCCGACCGCCCAGGAAGTGTCCGACATCCAGAATCAGAACGTCACCAACGCCCTGTTCTCCAGCCGCTACGCGGACGTGTTCAAGGGCGACAAGAACTGGCAGGGCATCAAGATAAAGGGCGGCCAGACCTACGGCTGGCAGGGTGACTCCACCTATGTGCAGAACCCGCCCTATTTCGAGGGCATGGGCATGACGCCCGCCCCGGTGACGGACGTGATCGAAGCCCGCATCCTGGGCATCTTCGGCGACTCCATCACCACCGACCACATCTCGCCGGCCGGCTCCATCAAGAAGGCCTCGCCCGCCGGCGTCTATCTGATGGAACACGGGGTTGATCCGGTGGACTTCAACTCCTACGGCGCGCGTCGCGGCAACCATGAAGTGATGATGCGCGGCACCTTCGCCAACATCCGCATTCGCAACAAGATCACGCCTGAGATCGAAGGCGGCGTGACCAAGCATTTCCCCTCGGGCGAGACGATGGCGATCTACGACGCCGCGATGCGCTACCAGACAGAAGGCCGGCCGCTGGTGGTCTTTGCCGGCAAGGAATACGGCACTGGCTCCTCCCGCGACTGGGCGGCCAAGGGCACCAAGCTTTTGGGCGTAAGGGCTGTGATCGCCGAAAGCTTCGAGCGCATTCACCGCTCCAATCTGGTCGGCATGGGCGTGTTGCCTCTGCAGTTCAAGGAAGAGGGCTGGCAGAAGCTGGGCCTGGGCGGAGACGAGATCGTCTCCATTCGTGGTCTGGAGAACCTGTCGCCGCGCGTCACGCTCACGGTTGAGCTTTACCGTCCTTCGGACGGCCGCATCGCTCGCTTCCCGGTGATCTGCCGCATCGATACCCCCACCGAGCTCGACTATTACAAGAACGGCGGGGTCCTGCCCTATGTGCTGCGCAACCTCGCCCGCACGACTGAAGCGGCCGAGTAAAGCGATCTAGCCGATCCATGCGCTCAAACCGCGAAGCGGTAGCGCATGGATCGGCAAACAAAAATGTTACGGGCGCGCCGCCCATAAGTCCGCTTAAGTGCGGCGCGATGGCTGATCCCAATGCGACCTTGTGCGCCCGTCTTCTGATTCCAATGGCCCTGCTGTCCCTGGCGGCGGGGCCGGCCCTTGCGCGGCAACGGTCGCCGGTGGTGGCCGAGCTTTTCACCAGCCAGGGATGCTCGGCCTGTCTCGCCGCCAACGATCTGCCCGCGGCGCTGGACGGGCGCAAGGACGTGCTGGCGCTCACATTTCCGGTCGACTACTGGGACTATCTGGGCTGGCGCGATACTTACGCCCAGCCCACCTTCTCGGACCGGCAGAAAGCCTACGCCAAGGCGCTCGGCGAGCGGGAAGTGTTCACGCCCCAGATGGTGGTGGATGGCTCAAGCCATACCGGCAAGGCCCAGCCCGGCCAGTCCTTGATGGAGTCCACCGACGCCCTGATCCGCAAGGCCGCCAAGGCTCGCGGCCGCGGGCCCTCCATCGCCTTCACGCGCCACGGCAAGGTGTGGGTAGGATCGGGATCGGCTCCGCGCGGCGGCGTGGAGGTGTGGCTGGTGCGTTACAAGCCGGCTCCGGCCGAGGTCGTGGTGACCGCCGGGGACAACCGCGGCCAGACCGTGCGCTATCATAACGTGGTGTGCGCTTTGGAGCGCCTGGGGACCTGGACCGGCCGAGCGCGAACCTACGCCGAGCTTCCGGCCGCCGAAGGCGCGCTCAAGAACGCCGTGCTGGTGCAGGTCAAGGCGGGCGGCCATGTTCTGGCGGCGCTGGCGGCCCCGGATTCACGTTGATCCCATCCAGTCTTGGGGACAGGAAACCGCGGAAGACAAAAAAATGCCCGCTGTCGCGGGCGCAATTCAAGTTCGGACCGGGAATATTGAGTCGGCCAGCCAGAGGCTGGGCCCCAGGGGGGCTGGGGGGGCTGTTCAGGGCCTGGAACCGAACTCCCGGCTGACCGACATCCATAAGATCGTCCCGCATAGGGGCGGGGGCGAGACCGAAATGAGGCATTTTCGCGGTTCTTTTCGCTGCGACTGTTTCAGTTCGGACACACCTTCTGTTCTCTGAAATTCCGTCCTAGGCTCGCGGAGATGAGTCTGGACGCCCATGCCTTCGCCCCCTCGCCGGGGTCGGTGTTCTTCGATCGACGCGAATTGGACCAGCTCCTACGCGTGTACGGGCGCATGGTGGCGGCGGGAGAATGGCGCGACTACGCCATCGACGGCCTGAAGGACCGCGCCATATTCTCCGTGTTCCGACACGCAGCCGAGAATCCCATCTACAAGGTGGAAAAGCGGCCTTCTCTGGCCCGCAAGCAGGGCGCCTGGGCCGTGATCGGCCACGGCGGCCAGATCCTCAAGCGCGGCCACGAGCTTGGCCAGGTGTTGGGGCTGTTCGACAAGGGGCGGTTCAAGGTGGTGGATTGAACGCGCTCAAGCCGCGAAGCGATAGCGCGAGCAAGAATGAAAAAGCCCGGCGGATCACTCCGCCGGGCTTTATTTCTGTTTGCGCTATCGCGGCCCATTCAGGCCGCTGCTTGAGCGCCGCCCCGCGCTAAAGCAGCGGCGCGGTAGCGCGAAAAACCCTATCGCCGGTTGCCCGTGAAGCTGAGCAGGAACTGGAACAGGTTGATGAAGTTCAGATACAGGCTGAGCGCGCCGTAGTTTGTCGCGACGCCCATGGCCGCCTGGTTTCCGCCCAGCTGATAATAGCTCATCTTCAGGCGCTGGGTGTCGTAGGCGGTCAAGCCTGCGAAGATCAGCACGCCCAGGCAATTGATGATGAAGGCCATGCCCGCGAGGTGCAGGAACATGTTGGCGAACATCGCGATGATGATGCCGAACAGGCCCATGATCAGGAAGTTGCCGAAGCCGGTCAGATCCTTCTTGGTGGTATAGCCCACCAGACTGAGGGCGCCGAAGGCGGCGGCGGTGATCAGGAAGGTCAGCGCCACCGAGGTTCCGGTATAGACCAACATCCAGATGCCCAGGCCGGCGCCGATCAGCGAAACGACGGTCCAGTAGAAGATGCCCGCGCTGCGCGGGGTGACATTGCGCATGCCGAAGGCGCCGAACAGAATCACCGCCAACGGCGCAAAGCGCAGAATGGTGCCCAGCAGAGTGAAGCCCGCCAAGCGGCCCGTATCGGGATCCACCACATAAAGCAGGTTCCGCGCGGCCGGGAGGGCCGAAGTGACGTAGGCCAGGGCGGCGGACAGGAGCAGGCCCAGGGCCAGCTTGTTATAGACGCCGAGCATGAAGGCGCGCAGGCCTGCGTCCACCGCCATGTCGGCGCGAGCGGGGATCGAGCTCGTAAAGCCGCGGTTGAAGTCGCTCATAGGAGAGTCAAACCCTTGTTGAACGCCCAGGCGGGCGCACTGCAAATATCGGCTTCCTTCCGTTGAAGCGCAAGGGTTCCCCGAAAGGGTCACAATTAGGCAGACCCGCCACGATCAGCCCCGGTTGGTTCTGGCGGCGGGCTGCAAAAAGAAAGGGGCCCGAAGGCCCCTTCCGATCCGTTCGAATGTCGATCGCCCTACTTCAAGGACGGGTCGATGGCCTTGCAGGCTTCCATCAGGCCCTGCACCGACTCCACCGACTTGGCGAACATCGCCTTTTCCTCGTCATTGACCGAGAACTGGATGATCCGCTCGGCGCCGTCCTTGCCGATCACCACCGGCACACCGACGTACAGGCCGCTCAGGCCATATTCGCCGTCCAGATAGGTGGCGCAGGGCAGGACCCGCTTCTTGTCCTTCAGGTAGGAGACGGCCATGGCGATGGCGCTTTCGGCCGGGGCGTAGAAGGCCGAACCGGTCTTGAGCAGGGCCACGATCTCGCCGCCGCCGCCGCGGGTGCGCTTGACGATGGCGTCCAGCTCTTCCTGGGTCATGAAGCCTTGCTTGACCACTTCCGGCAGGGGCAGGCCGCCCACGGTGGAGTGACGCACCATCGGCACCATGTCGTCGCCGTGTCCGCCCAGCGTCCAGGCGTGGATATCCTCTACCGAGACGCCGGTCTTTTCCGACAGGAAGTAGGCGAAGCGCGCGGAGTCCAGCACGCCGGCCATGCCGATCACCTTGGTCTTGGGCAGGCCCGAGAACTGCTGCAGGGCCCACACCATGGCGTCCAGCGGGTTGGTGATGCAGATGACGAAGGCGTTCGGGGCGTATTGCTTGATGCCCTCGCCCACCGCCTTCATGACCTTCAGATTGATGCCCAGAAGGTCGTCGCGGCTCATGCCCGGCTTGCGCGGCACCCCGGCGGTGACGATGCACACATCCGCTCCGGCGATGTCCTCGTAGGAATTGGCGCCCTTCAGCGTCACGTCGCTGTCGAACACGGTAGAGGCCTCGGCGATGTCCAGCGCCTTGCCCTGGGGCGTGCCCTCGGCAATGTCGAACAGGATCACGTCGCCCAGTTCTTCGCGCGCAGCGATATGAGCGAGGGTGCCGCCGATCATCCCGGCGCCGATCAGGGCGATTTTCGCGCGAGCCATGCGAGGTCTCCGAAGCTTGCTAGAGGGGCTTGAAATTGTGCGCTGCGGTCTATCCCTCCCAAGGCCGCGCTGCAAGGGCGCCCGCGCGCGGGCGCGACTGAAGGCAATGGACGTCGCCTCTGAAGGCGTCTATTGAGCGCGCCGTCGCACAGGCCTTGGCCGCGGAAAGCAATCCTCTTGAACAAATTCGTCCTCGCGCCCGCCTTTACGGGCACATCCGAGCCCCTATGCGCGCTAAAGCTATGCGATGCCCGCCTGCAGGCGGACGCGCGTTGGCCCTGGATCGTTCTCATTCCTCGCAAAACCGGCGCCCTGGAGCTGGAGCACCTGTCGCCGGTCGACCGGCGACAGCTCATGGACGAGGTGGTCGCCGCCGGCGCCGGCGTGCGGGCTATCGGCGCGGCGTTGGGCCGCCCGGTTGAAAAGCTGAATGTGGGTCAGCTGGGCAACGTCACCCCGCAACTGCATCTGCACGTGGTGGGCCGCCGACCAGACGATGCGGCGTGGCCCGGTCCTGTGTGGGGCCAAGGCATCGCTCAGCCCTACACGGCCCCGCTTCTGCGAGCGGCGCTGCAGGCGGCTGGCGTCGCCCTGGCCGGATTCACGACCGGGTCATGACCACCGGCCTTGCCTGGCCTTCGGATACGATCTGACCGGTCCAACGGCCGTCCGTCCCCTGCGTCAGGGTGACGGTGCGCAGCTGGGCCTCGCGGAAGGACAGGATCAAGCCCTGCCCGGAGCGTTCCGCCGCATCCAGAAAACCTAAGGCGTCCGCCGCCCCTTGTCGGTCCAGGTCGCGCCAGGCGCCCTCCACCGGCCCGCGCCCGGGGCCGGGATCGGCCAGCTGGAAGACATAAAGACCGTGGCCGTCCGTGTCGCTCAGGGTCCAGCGGCCGTCCAGCGGGCCCTGGCGGGCCTGGCGGGCTTCGAACGAGGAACGCACGCCCGAGGCGTAGCGCGCCGCCGGATCGTCTCCCGGAGCGTAGGCGGGCGCGGGAATCGGGGCGGCAGGAGGCACAGGAGTCGGAGCCGCCGCCACAGGCTCAGCAGCCGGCGGCGCAGGAGCAGGAGCAGGAAGCGTGGCGGGCGGCGTTTTGGGGGGTGCGACGACTGTCGGCTCGTCCGGCGGCGTCTGGGCCAGGATGTCGGCGATGGCGTCGGCCGCGTTATGAGGCGCCGGCGGCGTGGGCGCAGCGTCCGTTGCCTGTAGCGCCAGGGCGAAAATCGCGCCGATCATCGATCCACCATCCCACAGCCGCCGGCGATTATAGAATCTCGTCCGCCAGGGCCACAAGCCGGCGGGCCTCCTCCAGATGCAACCGCTCGGTCATGCGGCCGTCCACCTTGAGCACCCCGGCGGCAGGCTGGGCGCCATAGGCCTCGATCACCCGCCGCGCCCAGGCCAACTGCTCGGGGGCGGGCGAAAACGCCTGATTCGCCGCGTCGATCTGGGCGGGATGAATCAGGGTCTTGCCGTCGAAGCCGAAGTCCGAGCCCTGGCGGCACTGTGCGATCAGGCCCGCCTCGTCGGCGATGTCGTTGAAGGTCCCGTCAAAGGCGAGCAGGCCAAAAGCCCGCGCCGCCGTCACCGTGGCCTGCAGCGCGCCCCACAGGGGCTCGCGTCCCGGGCCGGGGCGGCAACGCATCTGCGCCGCCAGGTCGTTGCTCCCTACCATCAGCCCTTCCAGGCGCGTGGCCCCCGCGGCCGCGGCCAGCGCCGGCAGGTTGAGCACCGCCGGGCAAGTCTCCACCATGGCCCACAGACGCACCGCGCCGCCGGTCAAGGCGTGGGCGTCAAGCACCGCCTGGGGCGTCTCGATCTTGGGCAGGACGGCGATCTTGACCCCCGCCGCGGCCACGGCCCTGAGGTCCGCCGCGCCCCACGGGGTGTCCAGGCCGTTACAGCGCACCGCAAGCTCGCGCCGGCCAAAGCCGCCGGCCGTCACGATCGCCACGGCCTGCGCCCGCGCCTCTTCCTTGGCCTGCCGCCCGACGGCGTCCTCCAGGTCCAACACCACCACGTCGCACGGCAGGGTGCGGGCCTTGTCCACCGCGCGCGCATTGACGGCGGGCGTGTAGAGCACGCTTCGGCGTGGGCGCGGCGGTTCGGTTTGGCTGATCATGGGCGGTATTCCTTGGCGCCAGCCTGCCAATAGGCATTATGTCGGACCATGACCATGCGTTTCGACGAGACCGCCCGCAACGTCCTCGGCGAGGAGCTGGAGCCCTGTTCGCGCAATCCCGTGACGGGGTTTTTCCGAAACGGCTGCTGTGAGACCGGACCGGACGACCTGGGTCTGCATACGGTTTGCGTGGTGATGACCGCGGACTTCCTGGCCTACTCCAAATCCGTGGGCAACGACCTATCCACGCCCCAACCGCAATACCACTTTCCTGGCCTCGTACCCGGCGACCGTTGGTGTCTATGCGCCCCGCGCTGGAAAGAGGCGCTCGACGCCGGCAAGGCTCCGCCGGTCGTACTGTCCTCCACTCACGAAGAGACCCTGGCCATCGTGACGCTGGGGGTGCTGAAGGACTACGCGGCGGAATAGAGCGGCCAACCGCGGCGCGGGATCGGATTAAGCTCGATTAAGCCCGGTCTCAGACGGCCTCAGCGCGTCCCGTCGCGCGAGAACAGCATGCTGGCGGCGTAGTTAGGGATCACCGAGTAGCGCTTCAGCTGCTCATTGGCCGCACTGGCCAACCAGCCGGAGCGATTGCCGGCCGCCACGGCGTCGATGCGGCGGACCAGACCGGCGGGCAAGGTCACGTTCAGGCGTACATAGGCCGGCTTGGCCTCGGGCATGTGCGCCTCCACCAGCACAACATAGCTCAGCACATCCTGGGGCAGCTCCACCGCCTCGGCCGGCGTCGGCTGGGGGATCGGCGCGCCGCTGTCGGACAGGGCCTCGATGCGGCCCTCCAGGGCGTAGCGCGCCGCCTGCGCCGCCGTGGTCAGGTCATCGCCATGGGCGACGCAGCCAGGAAAATCGGGAAACCACACGCCAAAACCTCCGGCGTCGGCCTGCTCCATCACAGCAGCGTACTTCACGGTCATCTCAGCCCCCCGCCGGAAAACGATATGTATTAAATACACATCAGTTTTTGCCGATTCAAGAGTTTAGTGTGTATTTAATGTGCTACAGCTCCGTTTTGCTGCAAAAAAACCGGGTCGAGAGGTCGTTTTTTCCCGATTCTCGGGGTGTTGGGCGGTTGCTGCTCCTCCGGGGGCTCACTATAACGCGCCAGCCATCACGCCGAGGTGATCGGTCGATCCTGTCCTTCAATAAAGACTCGACCGGCCCCTCGCCCCTTCCGCCAGTCGCGACGGGTACAGATGAACGTTCACGAATATCAAGCCAAGGCCGTCCTCAAAGCGTACGGCGTTCCCATCCCGCGCGGCCTGCCCGCCTTCTCGGTGGAGGACGCCGTGCGCGCCGCCCAGGAGCTCGGCGGCCCGGTGTGGGTCGTCAAGGCCCAGATACATGCCGGCGGTCGCGGCAAGGGCGGCGGCGTCAAGGTGGTCAAGAGCCTGGACGACGTGCGCGCCGAAGCCCAGCGCATGCTCGGCATGACCCTGGTCACCCACCAGACCGGCCCCAAGGGCCGCGTGGTGCGCCGGCTCTATATCGAAGAGGGCGCGGCCATCGCCCGCGAACTCTACCTGTCCCTGCTGGTCGACCGCGAAACCTCCCGCGTGGCGGTGGTCGCCTCCACCGAGGGCGGCATGGACATCGAGGAGGTCGCCCACTCGACGCCTGAGAAGATCATCACCTTCTCCATCGACCCGGCCACCGGCGTCTTCCCGCACCACTGCCTGACCCTGGCCAAGGCCCTCAACCTCACCGGCGAGCCGGCCAAGCAGCTGCGCACCCTGTTGCCGGCCCTCTACAAGGCCTTCGTCGACAAGGACATGTCGATGCTGGAGATCAACCCGCTGATCGTCACCGGCGACAACCAGCTGCGGGTGCTGGACGCCAAGATCGGCTTCGACGACAACGCCCTCTACCGCCACGACGACATCCGCGCCCTGCGCGACGAGACCGAGGAGNNTGGCCACCATGGACATCATCAAGCTCTACGGCGCCGAGCCGGCCAACTTCCTCGACGTGGGCGGCGGCGCCTCCAAGGAGAAGGTGACGGCCGCGTTCAAGATCATCACCACCGATCCCAATGTGAAGGGCATCCTGGTCAACATCTTCGGCGGCATCATGCGCTGCGACATCATTGCCGAAGGCGTGGTCGAGGCGGTGAAGGAGATCGGGCTGAAGGTGCCGCTGGTGGTGCGGCTGGAAGGCACCAACGTCGAACTGGGCAAGAAAATCATCCGCGAGAGCGGCCTGAATGTCATCGCCGCCAACGACCTGTCGGACGGGGCGGAAAAGATCGTCAAGGCGGTCAAGGGCTAGGGCGGGATGCGCGGGCGGGCCGTCTTCGTCGCCGCCTTCGTCGCTGGGGCCGCCTGGCTGGCGGCCGCCTCGGCCTGCGCCGCCGCGCCCCCTGCGCCGCCTCTTACGGCGACCTTCGCGACCTTCCAGCAGTTCTGCGTCGCGCCCCACGGCCACGCCGCACAGATCCTCGCCCAGGCCGACGCCGCCGGCTGGACGCCGGGTCCCGCGTCCATGACCGCCGCGCCGCAGTTCAAGAGCATGACCGAGGTCGGCGTCCGCACCAAAACCGACGCCGGGGCGCAGGCCTTGCTGGTCGCCGGCAGCGGCCCGATCGGCGAATTCAGCGGCCTGGCGGTGTCGGCCGACCTATGTGTGCTGACCGTCAAGGGTATCGACGGACCGGCCGTCGCCGCCGATGTCGGCGCCTGGGTGGGGGTTCCCCCCGATCCCAAACGCACCAAGCCGGGGGACGTGACCTACAGCTTCACCGAGGACGTCCACGGGCGGGTCGCGGTGATCGATCCCTCCGACGAGGAGGCCAAGGCCCTGGTCAAGGCGGGCAAGGTGCATATGGTGATCGTCCAGTTCACCGAGGATCACGCCATGGTCGGCTACTTCACCCCACGGCTGTGACGCCTCTGGCCCTTGAGACATGCCAACGCAGGCCGCGCCCCGCAGCGGTGGTCCTGGGCTGCGGCCTCGCCCTGGCGATGACGGCCGCGGCGGCCGCCGCCCCCGTCGCGTCCGACGAGCGGCCGGGTCTGGTGGGCGGCTTCCTGCAGGTTTGCGCCGGCGGCCCGGCCGATACGGGCCGCATCCTCGCCGCCGCCGCGCGCCTGGGCTGGACGCCCGTCGCGCCGGACGAGACGCCCCCGGCGCGGCCGGGCTTCGTCCAGACCTCGGTGTGGTCGAAGGCGGATGGCAGCCGCGGGCGGCTGTTCCTGATCCTGGGCCACGGTGATAGCCCCTACCTGAACCCTGTCGCCGTCACCGACGTCTGCCAGGTGGCGGGCCAGATCCGCGGCGTCGCCGCCGCGCTGAAGACCCTGACGGGCTGGGCGGGCTCGCCCGCCAACACCACCGTCCCCGGCCAGAAGCTCTATGTCTTCGCCAACGACGCCAGCGGCCTCAACCGCATCGGCAGCCCCGACCCCGACGCCGCCGCCGCGCGGCTGGCGGTGAAGGACGGCAAGGTGGGGCTGGTGAGCTTCGTCACCGTGGGGCACGGGGGGACGATCACCTATTTCGCGCAGCGGAACTGAGGGGGCTCACGGTCTGCTCGCAGCCCGCCGTTGGCGACCATCAGAACGTTTGATAAACTTCCCTGCATGACCGCCATCACCTTGCCGAAGAACCTTGAGGCCTGGGCCGAAGCCGAGGTCGCCGCGGGACGCGCCGAGAGCGTCGAGGTCCTGACCGCCGACGCGGTGGCGGGTTATCGGCGGCAGTTGGAGGCGTTACGGGCGTCTTTGGATGCTGCGGAGGCGGAGATCGCTGCAGGCCAGGGAATTCCAGCCGAGGTCGTGTTTGCCGAACTTGAGGCGCTCTACCCGGACGAACCGTGACCCCGCGGACTCTCGGTGTGGTCAATTCCTTTCCTGATTACGCATCTTCCTCA
>PLRV01000085.1 GCA_003164925.1 Caulobacteraceae bacterium | reverse complement strand
CGGCCCGAAGGCCGCCGCGACGCGGGCCTTACGCCCGCGCCTTGACCGCCTGGTGACGGATTCCCTTCTCGCCGGCCTTTTGGCCGAGATTGAGGGCCGGTCCGAAAGGCTGCATTCCAGCGCCCCGCTCGGGGTTGAGCGTGTTCGTCAGGGTGAGCACGCACACCGGTTCGAGGGCGATCAGTTCGTCGTTGGCCCGGAACGGCGCCGCGCGGCCGTGTCGGTCAAAATCGGCCTTGGCGAGCACCAGCGTCACGTTCTTCTGCTTGGCCCACTTGATGGCGATCTTCTCACCGCCCTTGGCGCCCGTGGTGGCCAGCGCCATCTGCGGCCATTGGACGAGAGCCCAGTTCAGGGCGTCGAAGATGCGGTTCGCATCGTCGGCGGTATCGGCCTGGGGTGCTGCGCGGAAGGCCACGATGATCGCGCCGGGGTCGGTCGCGGAGTGCTTGCGGGCCTTGGCGGAACGGATGGCTTCACGAGCCTCGATCTGGGCGGCCGTGGTGCGCGAGGCCTTCGCAGAACCCTTCCAGGGGCTCCAGACGTCGCCGGTCGATGTCGTATAGCTGGCGGCCGCTGCGTCTCGGACCATCTCAAGGGCCTGGGTTGCGACATCGGCGGCGCGGGCCTTTTGGGTGGCGGCCTGCATCTCGGTGTCGGCGATCTCGGAGCCGTCGAAGTCGCGGGCGAAGCGGTTGAGATCGTCCCTGGCCTTGTCGGCTTCACGCTCGATGCGCTGGGCGGCGGAATGGAAGGCGCCGATCAGGGACTCGCAGATGGTCGACTGAAAATCCTCCAGGGCAGTCTCGGAGAAGACGTCGAGCACTTCGTTCATCAGGGCGTGGCCGAGCTGTTGGAGAGCGTCTTCTGCGGGGTGGACTCGGGGGTCGTCGAGCAGCAGGGCCTGGGCCTCGAAGCTGCTCATGGCGCCAGTTACGGGAGAGAAGGCTGTAAGTTGCATTGGGAGAAATCCCTTTTCGGAGTGGGGTGCGGAGCCCATCGGCTCGTTGACCGTCTCGCGCCGACGGCCGGCGTCCGCCACAAGGGCTTTGAGCGCAGCGTCCCTTGTGGGGGGCGCCGGGCGGTGGCGAGGTCACAACAAGCCAGAGGGGTTCGGGCCCTCATCGACAGGACGGATCCACTGTCTCTTGCAACTCGCTCCCGCATCCCTGGCGCCGTGGGCTCGGGGTCCAGGGCCTGCGATGACCCGCCACACTCCCAGACGCGACAACCCCCGGGCCTCGCCGAACGAAGCGCCGGCCTCCCCAAGATTGCAGGAGGGTCAGCCGACACCGAGAACACTGCGCCTCTCCGCCGTCAGCACAGGCTGAAGCCGACCGGGCTGATCACCACCCCGGCCGCGCCGGCTCCCTTCGCCGACACCCGGCAGCCGCCCAAAAAGGCGGCACACCGACCGCCTTCGCCCACAATGTACTCTTGAAAGATCAGTAAGCTGCTTTAAGTGCGCTCAACGGCGCACGGTGTCAGGCCCAGCCGAAGTGCGATTGCTCGTCACCGCGACGCAGATCGCCCAGATCGAGACCCTTGAACGCCCATGCCAGCCCGCAACATGCTACTCCTCGCTCCGCCCCATCCCGTTGAATTGGCCCTGAAGGAACTCGGGTCGAACCTGCGGACAGCGCGGTTGCGCCGAAACCTGACGATCGAGGAGGTCGCCCAGAAGATTGGAGCGGGTCGCCGCGCCGTGTCGGACGCAGAACGTGGCAAGCCATCAACCAGTGTCGCGACCTATGCCGCCCTGCTTTGGGCCTTCGACCTTCTCGCCGACGTACACAGCCTGGCAGATCCCGCCCGCGACCAGGAAGGGCTGATCCTGTCACGCTCAAAAGCCCGCGTCCGCGCACGACGCGGCGAAGCCCTGGACAACGATTTCTAGGCCTGATGGCGGAAGCCATCGTGCGGATTCCCACGCCGCCGCTGACGGATAGGCCGCGCTAAGACAGACGGTTTTCCTCCAAGCTACTTACTTTAATGAGAGCTTGGTGATACATAATCCGCCATTAGCGGAGCGCGAAGGCACCATCATGGCAACACCACACCATCCCTCGACTGCCGTTCGCCACAGCCTTCGCAAGCTGGGGGGCGATATCAAGGACGCACGCCGGCGTCGTGGCTTGCCGGCGGAGGTCGTCGCCGAGCGCGCCTTCACGTCACGCTCCACCCTGCGCCGGATAGAGGCTGGCGACAACGCCGTGGGCATCGGCATCTATGCAGCGGTGCTTCAGGCTTTGGGCCTGCTGGATCGGCTTGGGGACGTGGCCGCGCCGGGCCAGGACGAGGTTGGCCTCTCGATGGCGTCCCAGGCCCTGCCCATGCGCGTGCGGCTCAAGCGGGTGAGGGCGGGCGACCATGGCTGACGTTGAGGTTCATATCGACTTCTCCGCCGGCCTGCGCCGGGTCGGCACGCTCCACCGTCAGGCGCGCCGCGGCGGGGAAGCCGTGGTCTTCGAATATCATCCCGCCTGGTTGGCGCACGCGGCACGCTTTTCACTGGAGCCCGCATTGACCCTGGGGCAGGGCGCGTTTGCGCCGGCCGCAGGCCTGTCGATGTTCGGTTCGATTGGCGATTCTGCCCCCGATACCTGGGGCCGCCGGCTGATGCAGCGTGCCGAACGCCGCCAGGCCGAGCGTGACGGCCGCCCGGTGCGCGCCCTTTCGGACGCGGACTACCTCCTGGGCGTGGCCGACGTGTCCCGGCTGGGCGCGTTGCGCTTCCGCGAGCCCGGTGAAGCCGATTTTCGGGCTCCGACCCAAACCGGCGTGCCGGGCCTCGTCGAGCTGGGGCGGTTGATGGGCGTCACCGAACGCATCCTGCGCGACGAAGAGACCGACGAAGATCTCGCAATGATCTTCGCGCCCGGGTCCTCGCTCGGCGGCGCGCGCCCAAAAGCCTCGGTGATCGACCAGCATGGCAGCCTGTCGATCGCCAAGTTTCCCAAAGAGACCGACGACTACAGCATCGAGCTCTGGGAAGAAGTGGCGCTGAGGCTGGCCGAGCGCGCCGGCATCCGCACCCCGCGTCATGATCTGGTGAAGGTCGCGGACAAGGCCATTCTGCTGTCCCGACGTTTCGACCGGGATGGCGAGACGCGCATTCCCTTTCTGTCGGCCTTGTCGATGCTGGGGCTGCGCGACGGCGAACGCGGCAGTTATCCCGAGCTGGTCGACGTACTCACCCAACATGGCGCCCAGGCCAAGCAGGACGCGGTCGAACTCTACCGGCGCATGGTGTTCAACGTCTTGATCTCCAACGTCGATGACCATCTGCGCAACCACGGCTTCCTGTGGGCGGGGCAAAGCGGCTGGACGCTTTCGCCCGCTTACGACCTCAACCCGACGCCGACCGACGTCCGGCCGCGCATCCTCACCACCAACATCGATCTGGATGAAGGCACCTGCGACCTGGACCTGGTGGAATCGGTCGCTGAACTGTTCGGCCTGGGTCCAAAGCCCGCACGCGAGATCATCGCGCAGGTCGGCCAGGCCACACGGGCCTGGCGCGATGTCGCCGCCGAGATCGGCGCACGGCCGGCTGAGGTCCGGCGTATGCAAAGCGCCTTCGAGCACACGGATCTGGAGCGGGCATTGGCGCTCTGACTCTGCTCCGGCGGTCCCGCCAGCCTCTCGGCGTGCGCGCCTAGATCAACCCCAGCGCCTTGAAGCTGGCGACCTCGGCGCGCCCGACAATGACGTGGTCATGCACCGCGATGCCCAGGGTCCGCGCCGCGTCGATGACCTTCTTGGTCATCTCGATGTCGGCCGACGAGGGAGTCTGATCGCCACTTGGGTGATTGTGCACCAAAATTACCGCACTGGCCGCCAGTTCTAAGGCGCGGCGCATCACCTCCCGCGGATAGACGGGCGCATGGTCGACCGTGCCCTGGTTCATCACCTCGTCGGCGATCAGCTGATTCTTCTTGTCGAGGAAGAGGACCCGAAACGCCTCGCGCTCGCAGTGCGCCATGGTCAGCTTCAGATAGCTGAACAGCGCGGACCAGGAAGAGACGCCGAAGCGGGCCGGCAGCTCCGCCGCGGCGAGGCGGCGCGTGGCGTCGTAGATCAGCTGAAGGTCGATCGCGACGCCGGCGTCGACGATCGCCGAAAGGGATGCGATGTCGGCCGCCAGGACCCGTCGAAGGCAGCCGAAGCGGCCGAGAAGCGCGGCGGCGTGGGTCTTGGCGCCGCAAGCCATCGATCGTGAGAGCAGGAGTTCCAGCGTCTCGGCATCGTTGAGGCGGTCCAGGCCGCCGGCCCTGACCCTCGCGCGGAGCACGTCGGCCGAAACGTCCGGGCGCGACGTACCGGCATAGCGGGCGGTCATCTCGCCCACCCCCGGCGCGGCGGCGAACAGATCGACGGTCTGGGAAGGTGTGGCGTCGTTATGATGAGTGGGTCTGGGCATGGAAGCCTCAAGCAGCCAGCGCCGGACCAAATCCCGGTTCGCTCGCGACCTCCCGCCCTTCCTCCGACTTTCCCATCGGGCCGGGCAGGGCGGACGCCGAACACGCCCACCCTCGCAACACCGGGGGAGGGGCCTGGCGCCCTTACGCGGCCAGGGGTTGGCTGGCCTGCGCCGGCTGACTGTAGGCGAGCAGGTGATCGACGGCCCGCTGGGCGTGTCCGGAGGCTTCCAGCAGGGCCCCGGGGCGGTCCTTCAGAATCTTGACCCAGTGACCGAGATACGCCGCGTGGCTGTCGAGGATCTGAGGCCTTAGCCCGATCCGCAGGCCGATCGCCGCACTGCCGATTTCGGCGACAAGCTCCTCGAACGCATAGGCGGCGTCGCCGAACCGCTGGCCGAAGGTGCGGCCCAGGCGATGGTCCGCGCCGCTCCAGTGGACGGCCTCATGAGCAAAGGTGGACTTCCATTCCTCCACGCATCCGAACGCCTCGGGCGGCGGCATCCGGATAAGGTCGGCCGCGCGGACATAGCAGGCGGTGTTGCCGCCGATCTCCAGCCTGGCCGGGATCGCATCGAGCACCGCATCGCGCGCCGCCGCGCGCACGGCCGGGTCCACCTTCGGCGCCTCGAGATAGATTTGCGGACAGTCGGTCAGCTGCTCGGCGTTGAACACCGCATAGGCCTTCAGATAGCGCAGGGTCTTGGCTTCCCCCTCGCCGGCCTCACCTGTGACGGCGACGTCGCGGCCATCGACGACCCGGGTCTTGTAGAGGATCGCCAACGCGCTTCGGGCGCCCTTGGCGACCGGCGCGCCGATCGCCAGCGCCTGCCGGAAGGTGAACCAGAAGGGGCTCGCATAGCCGCGCTGCGCGCCGGCGAACGCCAGGAGCCAGGCGTTGGACCCGCTGAACGGTTGGCCGTCGGACCGCAGGGGCGTGGACGGGTCGGCCCCGTTCGCCCAGGGCTGGCGCCAGGGCGGCACGCCGCGCTCCAAGCGGGCGATGATTTCGTTCAACAGCGGCTCAAGGGGATTGGACATCGGGTCCTCCGGCGGTTTCGCGCCGGATCCATTCCCGGTCGCTCAACCCTCCGGTCCCTTCCTCCGCCTTTCCCCCGCGCCGCCGTCGACCCCGGCGCATCACGCAAAAAGAGCCGCAGGCGCAAGCCCACGGCTCTTGATGACCGCTACGCCGCCGCCGGCAGGATGGTC
>PLRV01000036.1:80474-82216 GCA_003164925.1 Caulobacteraceae bacterium | reverse complement strand
TGGCCACATGCGCCTGGAACCAGGATTGGGAAGCCTCAGGGCCGGGATCGCCGGTCTGGTAGTGCTGGTCGAACGCCATCAGCACCAGGGCGTCGGTGTTGTCCTGCAAGGTCTTGAGCGGCCACGGCTGGTCCTCGTCCACCGGCGCGGTGGCCCACAGTTCGCGCCCCAGCGGCTGCAAGGCGACGCGTAGCTGCGCCAGAAAGCCGGGGTACAGACGCAAAGCCTGGGGGCTCAGCTCCTCCAGGTCCATGACATAGCCGGCGTAGCCGCGCCGGTTGGCCAGGGCCACCAGGTGGTCGATCATCGCCGCGCGGGCGGCGCTGTTGAGGATCACGGCCGAGGCTTCGCCGCCGTCCCATCGCTGCTGGGCGGTATCGAAATTGAACACCACCGGCAGGACCGAGGGCGGCTTGGGCGCCGCGGCGATGATCGCGTCCGCCTCAGGGTCCTCGGTCACTGACAGGGCTCCGCTCGATCCGTTGAGCTGCAGCCACTGCGGAGCCACGACATCCACCTTGCCGATGTGGTCGGCCAGGGATTGGCGCGATTGCGGGTCCCAGCTGACGTAGAAGGCCACGGTCAACGGCCGGGCGGCGGCATTGGCCGACTTCAAAGCTCCCGGCCGCGGAATTCGAGTCCAGGGCGGGCGCACAAATCGTCGGCGGGGGGTGTTGTCGTGCAGGGCCGACAGGATGCGTGGGTCCCTCAGCCGCACCTCCGGCAGGTGCGGCGCCAGCGCCAGCGTCACGGCGAAGCCCCCGCCGATGGCTGCGATGAGGGATAGCAACAGGCCGACCGCGAGCCCAACACGGCGCGCACGGCGCCCGGACGGATCATGGAAAATGAATTCGGCCATCTGCCTAGACGCTTAGTCCTCCGCGCACCGCTTGTGTCGCCCGGCGGCGGCTGAAACAAGGCGGACCGGCGGGCCGATAATTTGCCGCACCCCGGCTCAGCCGCGATTCAGACAAGAAAACGAATCCCCAAGCTCGGCCGGATCATAGCAGGCGTCGGAGGGCAGGCAACGGCGCTGGAAGCGGCCGCCGCGTCGGATCAACCGACACGGCGCGCGGGGTGGCGCAAGCGCGAAAACATGACCCGAGGCGTTGTGGTCAAAAAATCACGCGCGGCGTATGCTTGCGGCCGAGCCAGCCCATGGACGTCATAGGGAAAAATCGCGGCGCGTGGCCGGGGCCGGTTGATCTTCGCGCCGCAACAGGGCAATTCGGTCCGCTGTCGGCGCCATTTGCGCCCGGAGTTAAGGATGATCGTAACCGGCCCCCATCTGAGACAGGCGCGCGAAGCCTTGGGCTGGAGTCACTCGGACATGGCCCGAGCCCTGCGACTGGCCGGTGACCGCTCCCAGGGCGAAAAGCGCGTGCGCGAGATGGAAGCGGGCAAGCGGATGATTTCCGGCCCGGTCGCCGTGGCGGCGGAATCCTTCCTTCACGGATTCCTGCCCGTGGGCTTCACCCCGGAAACCCCTCCGCCCGGTTGATCCGGCGGCGGCGCGGCGACGAAATCGGCCACGGCAAGTTAGATTTTCTCCCTTGGTCCGCGTTGCGCGTTTAAGGCATNNGTCCGCTCTGTCCAAGGAGCTCCAGGGAGCACGTCCATGCCTTTGCAAATCAACGATGTAGCGCCGGATTTCACGGCGGAAACCACCGAAGGCCCCATCCGCTTCTACGAATGGGCCGGCGATAGCTGGGTCGTGCTGTTCTCCCACCCCAAGGACTTCA
>PLRV01000036.1:0-80452 GCA_003164925.1 Caulobacteraceae bacterium | reverse complement strand
CCCGATGATCGGCGACACCGACCTTAAGGTGTCCAAACTGTACGGCATGCTGCCGGCGGACGAGCCGGGCACGGCGGACGGCCGCACCCCGGCCAACAACGCCACCGTGCGCAACGTGTTCATTATCGGGCCGGACAAACGCATCAAGCTGCTGATCGTCTATCCCATGACCACCGGGCGAAACTTCGACGAGATCATCCGGGTGATCGATTCCATGCAGCTCANNTCACCGCCAAGCACAAGGTGGCCACCCCGGCAGACTGGAAGCAGGGCCAGGACGTGATCATCACCACCGCGGTGAGCGACGAGGACGCCAAGACCCTGTTCCCCGGTTTCGTCACCCACAAGCCCTACCTGCGAACCACCGGCCAGCCGACTTAGGTTGGGAGATAGCTTTCTCTGAAAGCTGGCTAGCCCTGAAGTCCTTGGTGAGATTGGGGCTATGGCTATCGATCAGGTCAAGGTCGCCCCCATGGGCCGCCGCTACGCGGTCGCCAAAGGCGAACCTTGAGCTGGTCAACAGTCGTAGCAAAACTGCTCGCCATGACCTTAAGGGTAAATTCGCCTAACGCATTCGATTCCGACCCCTCGCGCACCTGTCCACGATGCCTCATTCTTGGGGCGTGATCGCCGATTCCCTCCAATTCGCCGAATCTGACGCCCCGCCCGCCTCCGGCCTGGACCGCGCGCGCCAGATTCTGCGCCACACCTTCGGCCACGCCGACTTTCGCGGCCTGCAAGCGGAGGTGATTGGCGAGATGCTGGCCGGGCGCGACGCCCTGGCCGTGCTGCCCACCGGCGGGGGCAAAAGCGTCTGCTACCAGATCCCGGCCATGATGCGCGCGGGCGTGGGACTGGTCATCTCGCCGCTGATCGCCCTGATGGCCGACCAGGTGGCAGGGCTGGAACAATCGGGCGTGGCCGCCGCCCGCCTGGACTCCGATGCGAGCCTCGACCAGCGCTCGGCCGTCTGGCGCCGGATGGAGGCGGGCGAGCTCGATCTGCTCTATCTGTCCCCCGAGGGGCTGATGCAGGGCGCCATGCTGGAGCGGCTGGCCCGCCATCCCATCGCCCTGATCGCCATCGACGAGGCCCATTGCGTCAGCCAGTGGGGCCATGATTTCCGTCCCGAATACCGCATGCTGGGTCGCCTGGCCGAGCTGTTTCCGGGGATTCCGCGGCTGGCGGTCACCGCCACGGCGGACGCGCGCACCCGCGAGGACATTCGTCAGGCGCTGAACCTGCAGGGCGCGCGCGAATTCGTCGCCTCCTTCGCCCGGCCCGAGCTGCGCCTGTCGGCCGAGCGCAAGCAGGGCAGAGGCGACAAGCGGGTGCTCGAGCTGGTCAAGGCCCGGCCTGGCCGCTCGGGCGTGGTCTACTGCGGCTCGCGCGACGGCGCCGACCGTCTGGCCGATGCGCTGAAAGGCGAGGGCGTTCCGGCCTTCGCCTATCATGCGGGCCTGGATCGCAAGACCCGCGCCGAGCGGTTGATCCGTTTCATGGAGGCGGACGAGGCGGTGATCGTGGCCACCATCGCCTTCGGCATGGGGGTGGACAAGCCGGACGTGCGCTATGTGATTCACGCCGATCCGCCCCCCGCCATCGAGGCTTACTGGCAGGAGATCGGCCGGGCCGGGCGCGACGGCGAACCGGCGGAGGGGATCACCCTTTACAGCTCGTCGGACATGGCCTGGGCCCTGCGCCGCATCGATCAGCGCGAGGCGCCCGAGGAGGTCAAACGCGGTCAGACGCGCAAGCTGCGCCAGCTTTACGCCCTGCTGGATGGCGTAAGCTGCCGGGCGGCGGGGGTGCGCCGCTATTTCGGCGAGGACGCGGTGCAGTCCTGCGGCCAGTGCGACAACTGTCTGGATCCGCCTCAGTCGCTCGACGCCACCGTCCCCGCGCAGAAGGCCCTGGCGGCCGCCCATCGCCTGGGCGGACGGGTGGGACGCGCGCGCATCGTCGACCACCTGATCGGCAAGACCAAAGACCCTTCGCCGGCGGAGGCGGCCCTGTCCACCTTCGGCATTGGGCGCGAGCTGGACGCCAAGGGCTGGCGCGATCTGATCGACCAGCTCCTGTTCGAGGGGCTTTTGCGTGAAGACCCGAATGATGGCAGACCGCTGATCGGTCTGGGCGACGGCGAGGCCGTGCGCGAGGTTTATCGCGGAACGCGCAAACTCCAGCTGCGCAAGGCGGCCCCGGCCGCCGCCGCCCGGCAACGTCGGCGCGGACGCGAGGAAGCAGCCCTGCCCCCGCAAAGCCAGCCGCTGTTCGAGGCCCTGCGCGCCTGGCGCCGCCAGGCCGCCGCCGACCAGGGCGTGCCGCCCTACGTCATCTTCCAGGACCGCACCTTGGCCGAGATCGCGCTTTTCCGCCCCGCCACCCTGACCGACCTGGCCCTGGCCAACGGCGTGGGCCAATCCAAGCTCGACCACTACGGCGCGGCGGTGCTGAAGGTGGTTCGGGAGAACTGAGGCGCCAGCCTTTGTGGACCGCCCCCCGTACGCCCACCGAGCGATCTAAGGTGATCGGCCCGCCGGGATATGGTTAAGGTTGTTGAAGGGGATATTCAGGACGCTGAGATGGGCGACCTGAAGACGGGCGACAGGGGGGCCGGCAGTGCTGAGCGCGTCTCGCAGGGGGTTGTTTGGGTTTGCCGCGGCGCTTTGCCTGGCTGTTCTGGGCCAAGCTGCACCCGCCTGGGCCGAATACGATCCCATGCTTGCCGGCGCGGCCTTCTCAAGGTCCGATCTGAGCCCGCTCACGGGCGTCACGGTGCTGCGCTTTATTCCGGGCTATGGACTTCAACGATATGTCCTGGGCCGACCCCCGCCCGACGCGGGCGGCGAAACTGGCGCGGGCCCCCGCGATACGGGCGCCGAGCCAGCGCCGGTGAGGCCGGCGCCCCTGCAGATCCTCACCTACGATCTGGCCGGCAAACCGATTCAGGCGCGCGTCCGCGAGGCGCTGGGACAGGTAGTCAACCTCACAAATCCCCAAGCCAACCGGTTCTATGTGTTCGTCGCCACCGGAGATCGCCAGATCGGCTTTAACTTCGCGCACCTGGGTCCGTCCGGATGGTCCCCCGCGGGCCTGACGTGGGAGAGCAGCCTCATTCGCGCCCAAGCCCGCGCGGGGCTGGGCTGGCAAGCCGGCCCCTATACCGCTTGGCTTGATGTCATGCAGTGCAAAACCTGCTTCTTCGCGCCGTGGCTGCCCTCTCTGACGGACAACCGCATTGAGGTGAGCTTGATCCGCAAGGACGATTAGATCGAAAGCGCCTCCGATCCCTTGGCGGGGTCGGAGGCGCGGTCTTCAGTCAGGCGCGGTGTTAGCGGCCGTCGTGTTCCGCCCAGTGCAGGCGCTGGCTCAGGTTGTCGAGCAGGCTCTGCAGGTAGTCGCGGTCTGGCGGGCTCAGGCGGCCGCCGTCCTGGTATTCCAGGCGCTGATCTTCCCGGCGCAGACGGCGCATCTGGATGGTGATGTCGCGCTGTTCGTGGCGCGACAGCCAGCCGCCGCTGATTGCGCGGTTGATCCGGTCCTGCAGGAAATCGATTCGTTCGTGGATGCCTTGAGGGCCGCCGTACCAGAAGTCGCGCCGATCGCCGGGGGGCGGGCCATAGTGGTCATCGTCGTGGCGCGGCGGCCCATAGCCGTCACGCGGCGGGGGCGGAGGCGGGCCATCATAGCGATAGCCAGCCGGGCAGGGATGGTTGTTGGCGCCGGCGACGGCGTTGCCGACGACCGCGCCGCCCAGGGCGCCGACGGCCGCGCCGTCCCCTTGGTGGCCACGGCCGGCGATGGCGCCGCCCAGCAGGGCGCCGCCGATGGCCCCCGCGACGGTTCCGGCCACCCGGTTGTCCTGGTTGGCGCGCACGCAGCCCGGATCGTAGGGCTGGGCCAAGGCAGCGCCGGGCACGGCTAAAGCGAGCAAGCTCGCCATAAGCAGACGGTTGTGCATGGAGTAGTCCTTTCGGTTGGCGCTGCCGTCGCTGGAGGCGCCGTCAGCTTCAGATTGAAGATAAGGCCGTTCGACCATGACGTCTTCATGGCAGAGTTAATCTGAACGGCGCGCAAAAGTCGCCATTCATCCAGCGTTCATGAGGGCGACCCTGGCGGAAGGCCTATTATTGCTAGACGTCGACCTCGGCGTCCAGGGCGTTGTCCTGGATAAACTCGCGGCGCGGCTCGACCAGGTCGCCCATCAGGCGCGAGAACATATCGTCCGCGTCATCGGCGTGGGTCACCCTTACCTGCAGCAGGGTGCGCGCGTCCGCGTCCAGGGTGGTCTCCCAAAGTTGCTCGGGATTCATCTCGCCCAGGCCCTTGTAGCGCTGGATGCTCAGGCCTTTGCGACCGGCGTCCAGCACCGCCGCCACCAGATCCAGCGGACCGCGCACGGTGGCCAGCTTGTCCTTGCGGCGGAAAACGGCGGGGGTCTTGAAGGTATCGGCCAGCGCCAAGGCCCGTTCGGCCAGGCGGCGCGCGTCCTGCGAGTGCAGCAGGGCCTCCTCCAGCACCACCCGTTCGGACACGCCGCGGCGCACCCGCACAAACACATGGCCTCCCGGCGGGGTGGTGTCCTCGGCCGACCACGGTCCGTCCCCCTCCTCGGCGTACAGATCGAGCCGCGCGGCGGCGGCCACGGCGTCCGGCTTATCGCCGAACAGGCCCGCCAGCGCCGCCTGCTCCACCGCGAAGGCCGGCGCACGGCTGGCCAGGCGATCGATATTGGCCTGAGCCGAGCGGCTGGTGGTCACCAGCGACCGCAGATCCTGGCCGGTCAGGCGCTCGCCGTTGGACAGGTCCAGCTCGGCCCCGTCGACGCCCTCGTCGATCAGGAAATTGTCCATCTCGCTGACATCTTTCAGGTAGCGCGAGGACTTGCCCTTGGCGGCCTTATAGAGCGGCGGCTGGGCGATATAGAGGAAGCCCTTTTCGATCACCTCGGGCATCTGCCGGTAGAAGAAGGTCAAGAGCAGGGTGCGGATGTGCGCGCCATCCACGTCGGCGTCGGTCATGATGACGATCTTGTGGTAGCGCAGCTTGCCGATGTCGAACTCGTCGCGCCCGATCCCCGCGCCCAGGGCCATGATCAGGGTGCCCACCTGTTCGGATCCCAGCATCTTGTCGAAGCGCGCGCGCTCGACGTTGAGGATCTTGCCGCGCAGGGGCAGCACCGCCTGGTTCTCGCGATTCCTGGCCTGCTTGGCCGAGCCGCCGGCGCTGTCGCCCTCGACGATGAACAGTTCGGACTTGGCCGGATCGCGTTCCTGACAGTCGGCCAGCTTGCCGGGCAGGGACGAGATGTCGAGCGCGGACTTGCGGCGGGTCAGTTCGCGGGCCTTGCGCGCGGCCTCGCGGGCAGCGGCGGCCTCACAGATCTTGCCGACAATGGCCTTGGCCTCGACCGGATGCTCCTCGAACCACTGGGCCAGGCCCTCGCCCACCAGGCCCTCGACCGCCGGGCGCACTTCGGACGACACCAGCTTGTCCTTGGTCTGGCTGGAGAACTTGGGGTCGGGCACCTTGACCGACAGCACGCAGGTGAGGCCCTCGCGCGCGTCCTCGCCGGTGACGCCGACCTTCTCGCGCTTGGCGGCGCCGGAGCTTTCCACATAGGCCGACATGACCCGGGTGAGCGCGCCGCGAAAGGCGGCCAGATGGGTGCCCCCGTCGCGCTGCGGGATGTTGTTGGTGAAGCACAGCATGTGCTCGTGATAGCTGTCGTTCCACCACAGGGAGAGATCGATCTCGACCTTCTCGCGCCGCCCGCGGATAACGATCGGCGCCTTGATCAAGGGCGTCTTGGCCTTGTCCAGGTGACGCACGAAGGCTTCCAGCCCGCCCTCGTAGGACATGATCTCCTCGAAGGGCTCCGCCTCGCGTAGGTCCCTCAGCTTGATCGTCACGCCGGAATTGAGGAAGGCCAGCTCCCGCAGGCGGTGTTCCAACGTCTTGCGGTCGAACTCGATGGTCGAGAAGGTCTGCAGCGACGGCATGAACGAGACCTGGGTCCCGGTCAGGAAATCGCCGTTGTCGCGCAGGGGCGCCGGCCCGGTGATCACCAGGGGCGAGACCGCGTCGCCGCGGCGGAACTCCATCTCATGCGCCAGACCACCGCGATAGACCTTGAGCCGCAGCCAGTCCGACAGTGCGTTGACCACCGACACGCCCACCCCGTGCAGGCCGCCGGACACCTTGTAGGAATTCTGGTCGAACTTCCCGCCGGCGTGAAGCTGGGTCATGATCACTTCAGCCGCCGAAACGCCCTCGCCCTCGTGGATGTCGGTGGGGATGCCGCGCCCGTCGTCGGTCACCGTGACCGAGCCGTCGGGATTGAGGATCACCTCCACCAAGGTGGCGTGGCCGGCCAGGGCCTCATCGATGGCGTTGTCCACCACCTCATAGACCATGTGGTGCAGGCCCGAGCCATCGTCGGTGTCGCCGATGTACATGCCCGGGCGCTTGCGCACCGCGTCCAGGCCCTTGAGCACCTTGATCGAGTCTGCGCCATACTCGGCCTGGGCGGCTGCGGCGACCTCGTCGCCCGTGAGTTCCGGGGCCTGCGCTTGGATTTCGTCTTGTTCGTCAGCCATGATTTTCAGTCGTCCAGAACGGTCAATTGGCCGGCGTCCACGCCAACGCCCATCGCCCGCCCCTTCAGGTCCAAGAACAGCGCCTCGTCGGTGCCCGTCAGAAAAGCCTGGAGCCCCAGCGCCGTGATTTCATCGAAGAGGGCCGCCCGCCGGAACCGGTCCAGATGGGCGGCGACCTCATCCAGCAACAATATAGGATTCGGATCGAATTCCGCACGGGAAAGTCGCGCCGCCTGCGCCAGAACCAGGTTCAGGATCAAGGCCTTTTGCTCGCCGGTGGAACATTCGGCGGCCGGGCGGCCCTTGTCCCGATGAACCACGGTCAGATCGCACCTGTGCGGCCCGGTCAGGGCGCGTCCCGCGGCCCGGTCCCGCTCGCGCCCACGCGCCAGGGCGCCCGCCAGGCGGCCCTCGATCTCGGCGGCCGACATCCCTTGCTGGGCCAGGCCCTCCCACTCCCCTGATAGGTCGAGGCTGGCCTGAGGGAAGGCGCGGTCGGCGCGGGCGTTGATCTCCTGCTGCAGAGCCTCCAGGGCGCGCACGCGGGCCAGGGACAGGGCCGCGCCGGCCTCGGCCATGCGGCCCTCCAGGGCTCCAAGCCAGGCCGGATCGTCCGGCCCCCCCTCCAGCAGGCGCTGGCGTTCGCGCAGGGCCTTCTCATAAGTCGCCGCCGTCTCCGCGTGGCCCGGCTCCGCGGCGAAGGTCAGCCGGTCGAAGAACCGCCGCCGCTCGCCGGCCCCCTCCAAAAACAGCCGATCCTGGACCGGCGTCAGCCAGATGGGCCGCACGTGAGCGGTGAGGCGTCCGGGCGGCGCCGGCTCGCCGTCGATGCGCACCAGCCGGCGCGCGGCCCCGGGCGTCTCGGTCCCGGCGCCGATGCGGACGTCTCCATCCGCCGATTGGGCGAGCACCGATACCGCCCAGGGCCGCCCCTGGGCCTGGCCGGGGTCGCGCCGACCCACCTCGGCTATGGCTGCGCCACGCAGCCCGCGCCCTGGGGCCAAAAAGGAGATAGCCTCGAGAAGATTGGTCTTGCCCGCGCCATTGGGTCCGAACAGGTACACCGCCCGCCCGTCCGGTCGCAGATCCGCTCGTCCGTAGGAGCGGAAATCGGTCAATTGGATCGACTGCAATACGGAGCGGGCCATTATCTTCCGCGGGGATGAGCGGCTATTTGGAGCGTTTTACCACCCACATACCCCATCCGATCAAAACCCAGCACAGGCCGGTCCAACCGATGCTCGCGGCCCAGGCCGAGCCGTTCAGGTGCAGATGGATCTGGGCCAGCTGGCCATTAGACGCCCGGATCGGCGTGAACAGGGCCCGCAGCAGGGCCCAGACGAAATAGAGTTCCGGGATCCACAGCACCACGCCGGCGAACACCAGCGTCCGGCCCAGCCGACGCCGCCGGCGCGACGACGTCATACGCGCAGCGGCATCAGCACGTACTGCACGGCTGGGTCGGAGGCGTCCAGCACCAGGGTCGGCGAAGCCGGATCGGCGAAGCGGAACTCCGCCGCCTCACCCTGGATCTGGCCGGCCACGTCCAGCAGATAGCGGGCGTTGAAGCCGATCTCAAAGGCCTCGCCGTCGTATTCCGACTCCAGCTCTTCGACCGCCTGGCCGGCTTCCATGTTGCGCACCGTCAGGGTCATGCGCCCAGGTTCGATCGCCAGCTTCACCGAGCGCGACTTCTCCGCCGAGATGGTCGCGACCCGGTCCACGGCGGCGGCGAACACGGCGTTGTCCACCGTCAGGATGCGGTTGTTGTCCTTGGGGATCACGCGGCCATAGTCGGGGAAGGAGCCGTCGATCACCTTGGAGGTCAAGGACGCCCGCCCGAACGCCAGGCGCACCTTGGAGGCGGACACCTGCAGTTCGACGGTTTCGCCGGCGTCCTCGATCAGGCGGCGCACCTCCTGCACCGTCTTACGCGGGATGATTACGCCGGGCAGGCCGCTCGAACCTTCCGGCGCCGGCATCTCCGCCAGGGCCAGGCGGTGGCCGTCCGTGGCGACCGCACGCAGCTTGGCGCCCGCCCCCTCGCCCACGGTGTGCAGGTAAAGCCCGTTCAGATAATAGCGCGTCTCCTCATTGGAGATGGCGAAACGGGTCTTGTCGATCAGGCGGATGAGTTCGTTCACGTCCACGGTGATGCGGCCCGACATGCCGTCGGAGGACATGACCGGGAAATCGCCGGCCGGCAGCACCGGCAAGTTGAAGCGCGAGCGCCCGGCCGATACCTGCAGGCGCGGGTCTTCGCCCGAATAGCGCAGCTCAACGTCAGCCCCTTCGGGCAGCTTGCGCGCGATCTCATACAGGGTGTGCGCCGAGGCGGTGATCTGGCCCGGCGTGTCCACCTGGGCGGCCGCGAAGTCCACGATCTCCATGTCGAGGTCGGTGGCCGATAGAGCCACGCCGCCCCGCTCGGCCGAGATCAGCACGTTGGACAGGATGGGTATGGTGTTGCGTCGTTCGACGACGCTCTGCACGTGCCCCAGGGCCTTGAGCAACCCAGCGCGCTCGATGGTGAACTTCATTGGCTCATCCGGTATTGCAGCGCCGCCGAATCGATGCCCCGCGGCGGCCACGCCTGATAAAGGGGTGGTGAGATTATCTCAAAACCCACGAGGTGGAAGAGCCCGCGCGCACAACCGATGACGATCGCGCCGCATGACCGTCCACCTACCCCCGCAGCTTGCGGATCAGGGCCTCCAAATCGCCGGTGAGCTGGGCGTCCAAGGCTTTCAGCTCCTCGATCCGGCGCACCGCGTGCAGAACGGTGGTGTGATCGCGCCCTCCGAAGCGGCGCCCAATATCCGGCAAGGACCGCGTCGTGAGCTGCTTGGTCAGCCACATGGCGGCTTGGCGCGGACGCGCCACAGCGCGGTTGCGGCGCTCGGACACCAGATCGGCCTGGGTCAGGCCAAAGTGCTCAGCCGTCGCCTTCTGGATGTCATCCACGGTCACACGCTTCTCGGCGCCGCCCCGCAGATGCGGGCGCAAGATCGCCTGAGCCTCGTCCAGACCGACCCCGCACACGCCCTCATGCAGCCGCGCCACCAGAGTGTTGAGAGCGCCTTCCAACTCCCGCACGGAGTCGGTGAAACGATCGGCGAGGAATTCGAGCACTTCGGGCCGGGCGGCGGGCGAGCGGCGGAAGTCGTGCTGGCGGGCCAGAAGCTGCAGCTTTCGCTCCAGAATGCCCAGGCGCAGGTCCCGGTCGGCCGATTCAATGCCGCAGACCAGGCCCGCGGACAGGTGCGAGCGCAGGCGGGCGTCCACCTCGGCCAGGCCTGCGGGGGGGCGGTCGGCGCTGAGCACCACCCGTCGGCCCTCGGCGGTCAGGGACATTAGCGTGTGGAACAACTCTTCCTGGCTGGTCTGCTTGCCGCCGATGAAGTGCACGTCATCGATCAGGAGCAGGTCGGCGGTGCGCAGGTCATCCTTGAAAGCCGCCGTGGCCTTGTCCTGGATGGCGCGCACAAAGGTCGACAAAAAACGCTCGGCGGTCAGGTAGACCACCTTCTTTTCCGGCGCGGCGCGGGTGGCTTCCCATGCGATGGCGTTGAGCAGGTGCGTCTTGCCGAAGCCGTAAGGGCCGTGGAACACCACCGGATTGAAGTGCCCGTCGGCCCATGAAGCCACGCGGCGCGCCACGGCGAAGGCGAACTCGTTGGACGGACCGGTGACGAAGCTGTCCAGGGTGTAGCGATCTTGCAGGCCCGAGGGGCGGGCCATCTTGCGCTCTTCGGCCGGGGCCGAGACGGCCGCCGACGGAATGGAGACGGTTGAAGCCGGGGCGGGCGGCGTCGCGTCGTCGAGCTCGAAACGCGACTTCAAATCCAGAGCGCGGCCCTGAGGATCGTGCTGGGCCCACAACTCGGAGATACGGCGCCAAGCGTTGCGGCGAATCCAATCCCGCGCAATGCCCGTCTGCGTCACCAACACCAACCCGCCGTCGCATTCACGCAAGGCCGCCTGCGCCAACCAGGAGCCGAACGCCCCTTCGCCGAGCTCGCTCTTGAGCGCCGCGCACGCCTTGATCCACACAGCCCCAGGGGGGACCGTCATGATCGTTCCCGCAACTCCCGCCAATTTCATTTTCCCCGTTCCCCCAAACCCGCTCAAAGCAGTCGCCATCCGCATGGCGTTTAGTAACTTCAAGAAAAACAAGAGCTTATTCGGCGTCCACAGGTGTGGCGCGCCGATGATTTTTATTCATCCGTGATAAGATGGAAGATCGTTTACCAGCCCAGAGTAGCCCCGGCCGGATGAGCGTCAACGGGGATTCTTAACGAGCGCTGCGGATAAATTTGTTGACTCGTCGAGGGCCTTCATCGGGCTGGGAAAACTGCAAAATGCCCATCTGTGGACGGACAAGGACGGCGACATGCCGCCGTTCGGCGGATATCAAAAAAGCTGACCGGAGATACTCCGATCAGCTCTTAATTTTCAAGGATTTGTCGCAACAAGGCGAAGTGGCGCAGGCTCTCAGCTAGTGAGCGAGGGACACCTTCTTCAATTGCGCCGCGAGCCGCGACACTTTGCGCGCGCCGGTATTTTTATGCACGACGCCCTTGGAAACAGCCCTCATCAGCTCCGATTGAGCCTCCGTAAAAGCCGTGCGTGCGACGCTGACGTCACCCCCGGCGAGGGCCTCCTCGAACTTGCGCACATAGGTGCGCACACGCGAGCGGCGCGCCTTGTTCACTTCGGTGCGGCGCGCGATCTTGCGGATCGCCTTCTTGGCGCCGGGGTTATTGGCCATGGTCTTGGACCCTTTGGTTTGCGTTCGGCGCCGCGGCGAAACCACAACGGGCTGCTGGACGCTGTATTTCAGGAGGCGCGGGTATACTGAAACCCGGCCCCCGCGTCAACGCGAGGCCGACTCGGCCGAGACTTTTACGGCCGTCAACGGCCTTTGAATGCCGGTTTGCGCTTTTCGAGGAAGGCCGCCATCCCCTCCTTTTGGTCTTCCAGGGCGAACATGGCGTGAAACGCTTGCCGCTCCTGCTTGATCCCCTGGGCCAGCGGGGTCTCGAAAGCGGCCTGCACCAGGGCCTTGGCCGCCATCAAGGCCAGGGGCGGCAGGGTCGCCAGCTTATCCGCCACGGCCAGGGCCTCGTCCATCAGCGAGGCCAGGGGGACCACGCGGCTGACCAGGCCGCAGCGCTCCGCCTCCACGGCATCGATCGTCCGCCCGGTCAGCACCATGTCCATCGCCTTGGCCTTGCCGACCGAGCGGGTCAGTCTCTGGCTGCCTCCGGCCCCCGGGATGACGCCGATGGTGATCTCCGGCTGGCCGAAGCGGGCGTTATCCGCCGCGATGACGATGTCGCACATCATGGCCAGCTCGCATCCGCCGCCCAGCGCATAGCCGGCCACGGCGGCCACCAGGGGCTTGCGGCAATCGGCGGCGCGCTCCCAGTTGCGGGTGATGAAGTTCTCGGCCATCGCCTGGGCCGCGGTCTTGTCGGCCATTTCCTTGATATCGGCCCCGGCGGCGAAGGCCTTGTCGGACCCGGCGAGGACGATGGCGCGGACCTCCGGATCGGCCTCGGCCTGATCGAGCGCGACCTGCAGTTCGTCCATGAGCCGGTCGTTGAGGGCGTTCAGGGCGGCGAGCCGGTTCAGGCGGATCACCAGGACGCCGGGATGCGGCTCCAGGATCAGAGTCTGAAAGGTCGATGCGGTTTGGGTCATGGCAATCTCACGGCGTCACAATCACGGGAGCGTCAATCCTTGGGACCGTCCACAACGAAGCCCAGGGCCCTCAGCCGGGCGGGAACCCCCTCCGGGCCGACCAGATGGCCCGCGCCGACCACCACGACGACGTGACCGCGGCCTTTCAGGCGCTCCGTCAGAATGTCGGTCCAGGCGGCGTTGCGCTGAACGATCAGGCGGTCGAACAGCTCCGGCGTCTCCCGCTTCAAGGTCAGCACCTCGTGACGATAAAGGGCTTTCCCGTCGCCCTTCAGCCAGTCGGCGACCAGATTGCGGTATTCGTCCGGGTCCTGGTCGGCCTCTTTCAGGCTGGACTCCAGGGAGGCGACCTGAACGGCCAGGGGCGCGTCGGCCACCATGCCGATCTGCTGCTGCGCGGTTTCGAAGGCCATGCGGCGTGCTTTTGGCGCGGCCTTGGCCAGGCTCTCCTCCACCCCCGCGTCCTGCTTGGCGCCGAGCTTGGCGTAGGCGAAGGAGGAGACCAGCATGTCAGCGAACCAGGGCTGCATGCGATCAAGGGTCGGCATCGACAACTTGTTCGTCCGGGCGATGGCCTCAAGGCGTCGCTCGGCCGCCGCGGACATCAGCTGGGTGAGGCTCTGGCCGGGCGGGAGGAGGGCGCGGGCCCGGGCGGCCTGGACCGCCTGTTGCAGGCCGCCATCGTCCACCGGAATCTCGAACCATAGCTCGTCGGCCTGATCCAGAGCCGTGGCCAAGGCGGGCGGCTCCCAGATTGTCCCCTCGGGCAGGACGTGGACCGACCCGAACAGGGTGATGTCGCAGTCCGGCCCATGGACCACCCACAGGGATGGCAAGGCGAGGGCCGGGCGGGCCAGGAGCAGCAGCGCGAGGACGGCGAGGGCGAGGCGGCGCATAGCGGGCGATCAGCCTTGGCAGACAGGACAATAGAAGGTGGAACGCCCGCCCTGGACCTTGCGCGCGATCACACCCGCGCAGTCGGGCCCCAAGCACGGCTGGTCCTCGCGGCCGTAGCAGCGGAAACTGTGCTGAAAATAGCCCAGCGAGCCGTCGGCGGCCACATAGTCGCGCAGTGTCGATCCTCCGGCGGCGATGGCGGCCTCCAGCACCTGGCGCACCGCCCGCACAAGCTTTTCCAGCTGCGCCAGCCCGACCGCCCCGCCCGGCGCGAAGGGGGAAATGCCGGCGCGGTGCAGGGCCTCGCACACATAGATATTGCCCAGGCCGGCCACGATCTTCTGATCGAGCAGCAACAGCTTGATCGCCTGGGTGCGCCCGGCCATCGCTGTTTTCAGACCCGCGGCGGTGAAATCCGGACCGAGCGGCTCGGGACCCATGCCCTTGAACCAGGCATGCGCATCCAAGGCGTCGGTGGGGATCAGGTCCATGAAGCCGAAGCGGCGTGCGTCCGAATAGATCACCCGCCGGCCCCCATCGGTCTCGAACACCACATGGGCGTGTTTGCCCCCCACCGGCGCAGCAAAGTGGAATGGGCCCGCCGCCGAAACGGCCTGCCCCTGCTCGATCTCGAAACGGCCGGTCATGCCCAGGTGCATCACCAGGGTCTCGCCGCTGTCCAGTTCCGCGCGCAGATACTTGGCTCGTCGGCGCAGGGCGAGGATGACCGCGCCGGTCAGCCTATGCGCGAAATCCTGCGGCAGGGGAAAACGCAGGTCCGGCCGGCGCGCCAGCACATGCACGAGGCGCGCGCCCTCCAGGGTGGGCTGCAGACCTCGCCGAACGGTCTCGACCTCGGGCAACTCGGGCATGGCCTCCCATAGCCTGCGCCGGACGCCTAGCCAATCACCGCCCGCCAACGCTGGCCTAAACGCCGTTTTTGCGCCAAACCCCTCACGGCGTATTTGGAGAGGATCAGGCATGGACGGCCCCAAGGCCACATTCGGCTTTCAGGACGTGGAGGCTTCCGCCAAGGCGGGGCTGGTGCGCGGCGTGTTCGACAAGGTGGCCGCGCGCTACGACCTGATGAACGACCTGATGAGCGGCGGCGTGCACCGCCTGTGGAAGGACATGGCCGCCGCGCGCCTCAACCCCCAGCCCGGCGAAACCGTCGTCGACGTGGCCGGCGGCACCGGCGATATGGCCCGCCGCTATGCCCGCCTGGCCCGCCGCGCGCGCCAGCGCCGGGGCGGAGCGCCCGCCACGGTGCTGGTGATCGACTATAACGGCGAGATGATCGCCGCCGGGCGGCGCAAGGGATCGGAGCCCGAGATCGCCTGGGCCGTGGGCGACGCCCAGGCCCTACCCCTGCCCGACGCCAGCGCCGACGCCTATTCCATCTCCTTCGGCCTGCGCAATGTGACCGATATCCAGGCCGCCCTGAACGAGGCGCGGCGGGTGCTGCGGCCGGGCGGGCGCTTTCTGTGCCTGGAATTCTCGCGCCCGGTGACCGAGGCTCTGCAAAGCGCCTACGACGCCTACAGCTTCAAGGTCATTCCGGCCATCGGCGAGAAGGTGACGGGCGACCGGGCCGCCTACCAATATCTGGTGGAGAGCATCCGCCGCTTTCCGCCCCAAGCGGAGCTGGCCGCCATGATGACCAAGGCCGGCTTTGGCCGCGCGGGCTTCACCAATTTCACCGGCGGCGTGGCGGCGCTGCACCACGGCTGGGCGGTTTAGATTTTGGCCGGAGACATCGCCTCTTTCGGCCGCCTGACTGGCGCGCTCTGGGTGCTGATCCGGGCTGACGCCCTGCTGCCTGAGCCGCTCGACCCCTATCTGCCGCCCTCCGCCCGGGTCCTGGCCAAGGCCGTGCGCCTGCTGCGCGGCGGCAAGGCCCGACGGGGACGGCCCGGCGAGCGGTTGGCTGGCGCGCTGGAGACGCTGGGTCCGGCGGCGATCAAGCTGGGCCAACTGCTGTCGACGCGGGCGGACATTTTCGGCGAGCCCTTCGCCGAGGATCTGGCGCGGTTGAAGGACCAGCTGGCGCCCTTCCCCCTGGATCAAGCCAAGGCCCAGGTGGTCAAGGCGCTCGGCCAGCCGCTGGAGGCCCTGTTCAGCGCGTTCGGCCCGGCCATCGCCGCCGCCTCCCTGGCGCAGGCCCATCCGGCCACCCTGATCGACGGGCGCAAGGTAGCGGTGAAGGTGCTGCGGCCGGGCATCGAGGCGCAGGTGCGCGCCGACATCGCCGCCTTGATCCTGGCCGGACGCCTGGCCGAGCGGCTGGGCGCCACAGCCCGGCGGCTGGAGCCGCGCGCCCTGACCGCCGCCGTGGCCCGCTCGCTGGAGCTGGAGCTGGACCTGCGCCTGGAGGCGGCGGGCGCCAGCGAGCTGGGCGAGGTCATGGCCCGCGATCCCTATATGCGCGCGCCCCAGGTTGTGTGGGATGGGGTGGCCAAGCGGGTGCTGACCCTGGCGTGGGCCGAGGGCGAGCCCCTGTCCAGTCCCGCCGCCCTGGAGCAGGAAGGCCTGGACCGCCCGGCCCTGGCCGTGCAGCTCACCCGCGCCTTCCTCGCCCAGGCCCTGGACCACGGCGTGTTCCACGCCGATCTGCACGAGGGCAATCTGTTCGCCGCCGCGCCCGACAAGCTGATGGCGGTGGACTTCGGCATCCTCGGCCGCCTGGGTCACGCCGAGCGCCGCTACCTGGCCGAAATCCTGTGGGGCTTTATCGAGCGTGACTATCTGCGGGTGGCCAAGGTGCATTTCCGCGCCGGCTACGTGCCGGAGCGCCATTCGGTTGAGGCCTTCGCCCAGGCCATTCGGGCGGTAGGCGAGCCGATCTTCGGCCACCACGCCGGCGAGGTGTCCATGGGCCGGGTGCTGACCCAGCTGTTCGAGATCACCGCCCTGTTCGACATGCGTCTGCGCCCGGAACTGGTGCTGCTGCAGAAAACCATGGTCACGGTGGAAGGCGTGGCGCGCCGCATCGATCCGGCTCACGACATCTGGGCCGCCGCTGACCCCGTGGTGCGCCGCTGGATCATGCGCGAGCTGTCACCCGCCAGCCGCCTGAAGCGCCTGGCGGACGAAGGGCTGGATATCCTGGAGACCCTGGTCCACCGGCTGGAGACCCCGCCGGCGCCGCTGCCGCCCGCGGTGGAGCCGTCGAGGCGAGGCTCGCGCGCGGGTTGGTTCGCGCTGGGCATGGCCGTGGCGGGGCTGGCGGCGGCGATTGCAGCGGTGTGGGGGCGGACATGATCGGCCTGGCGACCGGTTTTCAGCCCTATGCGCCCACGGCCGCCTTCGCCCCGCGCCGAACGGTTCTTACCCGATAGAGGGCGGCTTAGCTGGGTCAGGCCCATCACCGCCCCCGGCGCCCCGGCTCCTACTGGCAGTCCTCCTCAGTCTGCCCCGGCAAGGCGATGGGCGATCTATGGCATTGGGTTTGCCGACCCTGCTCGTCTTCATAGGTGGTATTGCCAAAGGCGTCGGTGCGGCCACGCACCACCGAGCCATCCTCCTGTTGGATGGTCGTCCCGCCGATCGGATCGGTCTGGACGTGAGCGGTGCGGCCTTGACTGTCGCTGATCGTCGCGCCCACGGCGTCGCGCATGACCGTGTAGCTATTGCCGTCCGAATCCCGGCAGATTTGCATATTGCCCAAGGGTTCGTTGCAACTGTAGTGGACCTGGGCGTGCGCGATCCCGCCAATGGCCGCCGCCGCCAAAGACCCTGACAGTAATAACATCCATCCAGTCCTCAACATTGCGCCCGCCCTAACCATTGTCGTCCCCCCCGCCGGGGGCCTTGCGCGCCGCTGTGCGATAGCCGGTATAGGGCTTGTCCAGATCGGCCTTCTGTTGGGCCCAATAGCTGGCCCCATCGCGCGGCTTGAAGATGGTGCGCGGGGCGCCGTCCTTGGCCACCACCGCGAACAGATTGCTCTTGGCGTCATAGACCAGGGTGTCGCCGTTGGACCGCTTGAGCGTCTCAGCCCCTTGCGGCGGATGATCCACAAAGGCGTGCGCCTTGGCGATGAACGCATCCTCGCTGTCCGCGTCCAGGTCCGCCCCGTTTTTCTTGAACTGATAGTCGGCGTTGTCCTGGCTGGAGTGGTTGCGATTGGCCGCCCAGATCGGCTTGCCATGATAGCGCGGCGCATCGGCGTCCAGATCGGCCGTGGACGCGGACGCCCCGCCATAGGCCGCGCTCGTCTGCGGGCGGACGGTGGAGCTATAGGCGACCGGCTGGGCGCCGCCGTCCGCATAAAGCGGGCCTGAACCCTCGTTGGCCGTGTGCGTCCGCGCCGGACTGGCCGACGGCGCCGCATCGCATGCGCCCAAACTCAACGAAACAATCGCCAGAAGACTTACGCCAAGGCCCCAATCGCGGCCCGCCGAACGTCCGGCTCGCGCGCACCCGAACATCACACTCCAAGACATTGCCTAGCCCTCCACCTGCGGTCCCTTCCGACCGCTCACACACCTGGAACAAATAAAGAACAAAAGGCGGCATTTGTCCATACCCCTCGAAAAACGCTATGACGCGCCCTGTACGCTTGAGGGAAAGCCTGAGCGGTTGAGGAAAAAGCGTGTCCGGCCAAAGGGTGCTTCTGATCGTCGGCGGCGGCGTGGCGGCCTATAAGGCGCTGGAGCTCGTGCGCCTGCTGCGCAAGGCGGGCGTCGCCGTGCGCCCGATCCTCACCCGCGCGGGCGCCCAGTTCGTCACGCCCCTGTCGCTGGAGGCCCTGTGCGAGGACAAAGTCTATCAGGACCTGTTCGCCCTTACCGACGACTCCGGCATGGGCCATATCGAGCTGTCGCGCTCGGCCGATCTGGTGGTCGTCGCCCCGGCCACCGCCGACCTGATGGCCAAGGCCGCCGCCGGCCTGGCCGACGATCTGGCCTCCACCACCCTTCTGGCCACCGACAAGCCGGTGCTGATGGCGCCGGCCATGAACCTGCGCATGTGGCTGCATGCGGCCACCCAGGCCAATCTGGCGACCCTTAAGGCGCGCGGGGTGCTGTTCGTGGGGCCGGACGAGGGCGCCATGGCCTGCGGCGAGTTCGGGCCGGGACGCCTGGCCGAGCCGCCAGTCATCTTCGAGGCCTTCATGGCCGCCCTGGCCGGTCCCGCCGCCCGGCCCCTGCTGGGAAAGCGCGCCCTGGTCACCGCCGGCCCCACCGTGGAGCCGATCGATCCGGTGCGCCTGCTCACCAACCGCTCCAGCGGCAAGCAGGGCTACGCCATTGCCGAGGCCCTGGCCCGGCTGGGGGCGGATGTGACCCTGGTGTCCGGCCCCACCGGCCTTGCCGCGCCGCCGGCCGTCAAGCGCGTGCAGGTGGAGACGGCCGACCAGATGCTGGCCGCCTGCCAGGCCGCCCTGCCCGCGGATGTGGCGGTTCTCACCGCCGCCGTGGCCGACTGGAAGCCGGCGCAGACCGAGGGCCTGAAGCTGAAGAAAGGCCAGACCGGAGCGCCGACCCTGCAACTTGTCGAGACCCCGGACATCCTCGCGACCCTGTCCAAGGCCGGCGCGCAAAGACCGCGCCTGGTGGTGGGCTTCGCGGCGGAGACCAACGACCTTGAGGCCAACGCCCGCGCCAAGCTGGCGCGCAAGGGCTGCGACTGGATCATAGCCAACGACGTGAGCCAGGCCGGGGTGATGGGGGGAGACGAGAACACGGTCAACCTGATCACCCACGAGGGGGCTGAATCCTGGCCCATGGCCTCCAAGGCCGAGGTGGCGCGCAGGCTGGCCGAGAGAATCGTCCAAGCGCTGGTCTGAAATCGGCGCACGCTGCCTTAAGCCATGCCAGCCAGCATCGCTTTGGGCTTGGCCTTGCTCAAGGATCGCCTGTGGCGACCGCGCAGCGGCGGCGCGACGCGCCGTCCTTGACCAAGACCAAGTCCAAAGCTCCAATCTCGGCAAGGCCTCACAGCCGATTCAGCATCTGAAGATGCTGATCCACCCAAACCACGGAAACACATGACCCCTCAGATCGCCGTCCTCCGCCTGCCCCACGCCGAGGGCCTGCCCCTGCCGGCCTATGAAACTCATGGCTCGGCGGGCATGGACCTGCGCGCGGCGCCGCCGCAGCATGAGCCCATAATCTTGGCGCCCGGCGCGAGGGCCCTGGTTCCCACGGGCCTGTGCATGGCCATTCCTCAGGGGTTCGAGGTGCAGGTGCGGCCCCGCTCGGGCCTGGCGGTCAAGCACGGCGTCACCTGCCTCAATACGCCCGGCACCATCGACAGCGACTATCGCGGCGAGGTGAAAGTGATCCTGATCAACCTCGGCCAGGAGGACTTCGTCATCCAGCGCGGCGAACGCATCGCCCAGATGATCGTGGCGCCGCTGCTGCAGGCGAGCTGGCTGGAGACCGACAGCCTGGACGAGACGGCGCGCGGCGCGGGCGGGTTCGGGTCGACGGGACGGTAGAAAAATCCAACCACGAAGGACCCGCGGTTAATCCGCGCTATTTAAACCCCAGCACGTCCTGCATGTCGTAGAGCCCAGGTCCTCGCCCGGCGACCCACAGGGCGGCCTCGAGCGCGCCCCGGGCGAACAGACCGCGGTCGCGGGCCGAATGCGACAGGGTGAGGATCTCCTCCTCGCCGGCGAAGATCACGCTGTGTTCGCCCACGATCCCACCGCCGCGAACCACCGAAAAGCCGATGGTCCCTTCCTCGCGCGGCCCTGTAATGCCGTCGCGCGCGCGCACCTCCAGCGCCTTCAGGTCCGATCCGCGCGCCTGGGCCGCCGCCTGGCCCAGCATCAGCGCCGTACCCGAGGGCGCGTCGACCTTGCGCTTGTGGTGGGCCTCAAACACCTCGATGTCGAAGTCGCGCGCCTTCAGCGCCGCCGCCGCCTGGGCCACCAGGCCGAGCAGCACGTTCACGCCCAGGGAATAGTTGCCGGACTTGACGATGGCGGTCCGCTCGGCCGCCGCGCGCACCATCGCCTCATCCGCCTCGGAAAAGCCGGTGGACCCGATCACCAGGGCTGGGCCGCCGCGCTTAGCGCACAGGGCGGCCAGTTCGGCCGAGGCCGAGCCGCTGGTGAAATCCACGATCACGTCGCAGGTCTCCAGCGCATGGTCTCGGTCGGTCAGGATCCCGCCGGCCGACGCGCCGCCCGCCGCGTCGGGCCGGTCGAACAGGGCGGCGATCTCCAAACCCGGGCGCGCCGAGGCCAGGGCCGTCACCGCCTGGCCCATGCGCCCCGAGGCGCCGGCCACGCCGATTCTGATGTTGATTGACGCCACTTGGCCCGTCTTTCCTGCGTTCTGCTCCGGCTTGCCTGCCCTGAACGGGAAAATCAACCGGAGCGGCGCCATGCAATCGGACTGACGAGGTCGTTTTACACCGCAAGCCCGTTGTGGCGCCACGCCCCGCTGGCTAGGTTGGGGCCCAGTTTTACAAGGCCCGACGATCCCTCATGGACGAATCCGAAGAAAGACGCACCTTCACCGACGAAGAGGCGCTGGCGTTCCATAAATTCCCCACCCCCGGGAAAATCGCCATTGTGCCGACCAAGCCCATGGCCACCCAGAGGGACCTGTCCCTGGCCTATTCCCCGGGCGTGGCGGTGCCGGTGCGCGCCATCGCCGCAAACCCGGAGACCGCCTACGACTACACCGCCAAGGGCAACCTGGTGGCCGTGATCAGCAACGGCACGGCCATCCTGGGCCTGGGCAACCTGGGCGCCCTGGCCTCCAAGCCGGTGATGGAAGGCAAGTGCGTTCTGTTCAAACGCTTCGCCGACGTGGATTCCATCGACATCGAGGTGTCGACCACCGACCCGGACGAGATGATCACCGTGGTCAAGAACATCGGCATCAGCTTCGGCGGCATCAATCTGGAGGATATCAAGAGCCCCGAGTGCTTCCGCATCGAGACCGAGCTGCAGGAACTGCTCGACATCCCGGTGTTCCACGACGACCAGCACGGCACGGCCATCATCTCGGCCGCCGGCCTGATCAACGCCTGCGAGATCACCGGCCGCAAGCTGTCGGACATCAAGCTGGTGCTGTGCGGCGCGGGCGCGGCGGGGCAGGCGTCGCTTGAGCTGATCAAGGCCATGGGCGCCAAGTCCGAGAACTGCATCGCGGTGGACGCCTCGGGCGTGATCTATCGTGGCCGCACCCATGAGATGAACCAGTGGAAGTCGGCACTGGCGATCGATACCGACGCGCGCACCCTGGCCGACGCGGTCAAGGGCGCGGACGTGTTCCTCGGCCTGTCGGCGAAAGGCGCCCTGACCCAGGACATGGTGCGCACCATGGCCCCCAATCCGATCATCTTCGCCATGGCCAACCCCGATCCAGAGATCACCCCCGAAGAGGTGCGCGCGGTGCGCAGCGACGCCATCATGGCCACCGGGCGTTCGGACTATCCCAACCAGGTCAACAACGTCCTGGGCTTCCCCTACATCTTCCGCGGCGCGCTGGACGTGCGGGCGCGGCGGGTCAATTACGAGATGAAGATCGCCGCGGCCCGGGCCCTGGCCCAGCTCGCCCGCGAGGACGTGCCCGACGAGGTGGCCGCCGCCTATCAGGGCCGCCAGCTCAAGTTCGGCCCCGACTACATCATCCCTTCGCCATTCGATCCCCGGCTGATCTGGTATGTGCCCCCGTTCGTAGCTCAGGCGGCGATGGACACCGGCGTGGCGCGCAAGCCGATCGCGGACATGGACGCCTATCGCATCGCCCTGGCCCAGCGGCTCGATCCGACCGCCTCCTTCCAGCAGAAGCTGTCGGGCGTGGTGCTCAACCAGCCCAAGAAGCGCATCGTCTTCGCCGAGGGCGAGGAAACCTCCGTCATCCGCGCCGCCTACGCCTTCCAGAGCCAGGGCCTGGGCACAGCGGTGCTATGCGGCCGCGAGGACCTGGTGCTGGCCAATATGCGCGAGGCCGGCATCGAGCCGGACGAGGCCAAGCTTGAAATCGTCAACGCCCGCATGTGGGACCGCAACGCCGAATACGTGGACTTTCTGTACCAGCGACTGCAGCGGCAGGGCTATCTGCGCCGCGACGTGCAGCGGCTGATCTATCTGGACCGCAACGCCTTCGCCGCGGTGATGGTGGCGCTGGGCCATGCCGACGGCATGGTCACCGGCGTGACGCGCAACTTCGACCAGGTCCTGCGCGAAGTGCTGCGGGTGATCGATCCCGCCGATGGTGGGCGGGTGCTGGGCATGTCGGTGGTCATGGCCAAGGGCCGCACCCTGTTCATCGCCGACACCAATGTCACCGAACTGCCCGATGGGCCCGAGCTGGCCGAGATCGCGGTGGAAGCGGCCCGCGCCGTCCGCCGTCTGGGCCACGTCCCGCGCGTGGCCTTCCTCTCCTATTCCACCTTCGGCAACCCCGCCGGAGAGCGCTCGGCCCGGGTGCGCGAGGCGGTGGCCCTGCTGGATGCGCGCGGCGACGCCAACTTCGAGTATGAGGGCGAAATGCCGCCGGACCTGGCCTTGGAGCCTGCGCTGAGGGGCGCCTATCCCTTCATGCGCCTGTCCGGGCCGGCCAATGTGCTGGTCATGCCGGCGATCCATTCCGCCTCGATCTCCACCAAGCTGGTGCAGGCGATCGGCGAGGCCACGGTGCTGGGCCCGGTGCTGCTCGGCCTGTCCAAGCCGGTGCAGATCTGTCCCCTGTCCGCCTCGGTCAGCCAGATCCTGACCATGGCCACCTTCGCCGCGCACGATGTCCGCACAGATCCGCTGACGCCCATCGAGCGGGCCGCGGCGGCGGAATAGCGCCGATCAGGCCTGCGCGGCGACCTTGGCTGCGCGGGTCTGGGCGACGTGGGCCAGCACGAAGCACAGTGCCACGGCCGGCAGGCCCAGCGCGGCCACGCCCAGGTAGAACAGGGCGTAGGCGTGCATCAGGTCGCGGCCCTGCTGCAGGGCCTCGATGACGAAGCCGGAAAAGCCCTTCAGCGTCTTGCCGGTCCAGGCCAGCGCCGAGCTCATCACGGCATACTGGCTGGCCACATAGCCCAGGTTGGTCAAGCTCGACATGTAGGCCACGAGCGCGACGCCCGAAAAGCCGATGGCGAAGTCGTCCATGGCGTTGACGGCGGCGAACAGCGGCAGGTCCGGGGCGCCGCGCAGGGCCACCAGGGCGAAGGCGCCGATGCCGATGGGCTGCAGCACCGCCCCGATGATCAGGGTCTTGAAGAATCCGATGCGCAGGGAACAGAGGCCGCCCGCGGCCACACCGGCCACGCTGGCCCACAGGCCCACGCTGGTGCGCATCAGGCCCACCACGACCTTGGAATAGCCCACGTCATGGTAGAACGGGTTGACGATCGGCCCGCGCAGATAGTCGGACAGATGGTACAGGGTGATGGTCAAGAGCATCACCAAGCCGAACAGCCTGTGGGTCTTGAAGAATTCGACGAAGGGCCCGGCCACCGCATCGAAGAAGCCGCGCGGCGTCCACAAGGGCGCGGCGTCGGACTTGGCGTGCATCACGGCATCGGCCCGCGCCGGCTCCTGGGCCATCAGGATCGCGGCCACCCCCACCAGCATGCAGGCCGCCATCACCCCATAGGACAGATTCCACCCCGCGAACTGGGCCAGGATCAGAACCCATGACACCGTGGCCAGCAGAGCTATCCGATAGCCTAGCTGATAGGCGGCGGTGAGCAGGCCCAGCTCCTCGGCGGTTTCGGCCATCTCGATGCGCCAGGCGTCCAGCACGATGTCCTGGGTGGCCGAGGCGAAGGCCACGAGCAGGGCCAGGCCGGCGAAGGCCAGGATGTTCCTTTGCGGCCCGGTGAGGGCCATGGCCAAAAGGCCCGCGCCCACCAGCACCTGGGCGGCGACGATCCAGCCCCGCCGCCGGCCGAGCCGGCCCAGAAAGGGCAGATCCGCCCGGTCGACCACCGGCGCCCACAAAAACTTCAGCGAATAGGCCAGACCCACCCAGGACAGGGCGCTGATCGCGCCCAACTTTAGTCCCGCGTCGCGCAGCCAGAAGCCCAGGGTATTGGCCGTGAGCATGAAGGGGATGCCCGAGGAGAAGCCGAGCATCAGCATGATCAGCACCCGTGGCCGGCGCAGGGCTTTGATCACCGCGCCCATGTCGTGCAGCTTGGCGCGGGGCTTATTGGGTTCGGCTTGAACGGCAGTGGTCATCGGGCGTCCCGCGCGCGGGAGCCGCGCAAATCAGGAGGCGAGCTTGTCCTGCTGTCCCTCTGGCGTAAAGGCCGCAGGAGCCTGGGTCGCAGGAGCCTGGGGCCTGGCCCAGCGGCCCAGCACCCCGCGCAGGGCGCCCGCCTCCAACGGCTTGGCCAGGAAATCGTTCATGCCGGCGTTAAGGCACGCCTTGCGGTCGTCCTCGAAAGCGTCGGCGGTCAGGGCCACGATCGGCGTCTTGACGCCCGCGGCGCGCAAGGCCTTGGCCGCCTGCACCCCGTCCATGCCCGGCATCCGCTGGTCCATGAGGATCAGGTCGTGCGTCCCGTTCTTGCCGGCCTCCAGCGCATCCAGCCCGTTGACCACGCAGTCCACCGCGCAGCCCTCGCGCTCCAGCAGGGTGCGCGCCAGGAGGGCGTTGATGGGATTGTCCTCGGCCAACAGCACGCGCACGCCCGCCGCGCAGGCCGGCGCCAACCGATCGTCCTCCGCCGGACGCGCCGGTTCGGCCGCCTGCGCGCCGCGCCCGACCGCCGCCAGGATCCGCTCGGCCAGGGACGCCCGCCGCAGCGGCTTGATCAGATAGCCGGCAAAGCCGCGCGCTCTTAGGCTCTCCAGCTCGCCCCGTCGTTCGGGCTTGAGCAGCACCAGGGTCGGACGGGCGGGCGGCGGCGCCTGAGCCAAGGCGCGATCCAGCAAGACGAGATCGGCCTCAAGGTCTTCGGGCGCCCGCTCGCAGACCCTGGCCCGTCCGCCGCTGGCCTCGATCTGCGCCGCGGCGGCGGTGCGCACGATGACGCTGGGCGAGACCACCAGCACCGTCAGCCCCTCCAGGGGGCGGCGCGCGGGGGCGGCGACGGCAATGGGAAAGCGCGCCTGAAACCAGAATTCCGCGCCGCCCTCGGCGGGGCTGTCCAGGCCGATGGCGCCGTCGTGCGCGGTCGCCAGGCGGCGAACGATGGCCAGGCCCAGGCCGGTGCCCTCCAGGCGGGCGGTATGGCCAGGCGCGCGTACATACTCCTCGAAGATGCGCGCCTGCTCATGGGAGGGCACGCCAGGGCCGGTGTCGCGCACGCTGAAACGAAGCGTGGTCTCGCCGTCCTCCTCGCCCATCGCCTCGGCGAGGATCAGCACCCCGCCCTGTTCGGTGAACTTGACGGCGTTGCCGGCGAGGTTGAACAGAATCTGACGCAACCGGCCTTCGTCGGCCATGATGCGTGCGGGGCAGCCCGTGGCGGCCCAAGCGATTTCCAGACCCTTTTCGTGGGCGCGGGGGCTGAGCAGCTCGCACACGCCCTGCAGCAAAAGCTCGATGTCCAGCGGCGCTGGCTCCAGGTCTATCTGGCCGCTTTCCAGCTTGGCCAGGTCGAGCACGTCGTTGACCAGGCCCAAGAGGTGCGCGCCGGTCTGGCGCAGGGCCTGGACGTAGGTTCTCTGATCCGCGTTCAGGGGCGTGTCGGCCAGAAGGCCGGCCATGCCGATCACCCCGCTCAGGGGCGTGCGCAGCTCGTGACTGAGGGCCGCCAGGTAACGCTCGCGCCCATGCAGGCCCTGGACCACGGCGGGTTCGGCCAGCATCAGGCGTTCGCCCCCTGGCAGGGCGCGAACGGTCCACACCAGGCCGCCGTCCGCTTCCAGGCGCCCGCCGGAGCCAAGCCGGGCCAGCAGATGCGCGGGCGGCTCACTCTTGCGCCAGGCCTCGTTGGCGCAGACGAGCACGCCATCCGCGGCCATCACGGCGGCGGGGCGGTCCAAACCTTCCAGAACGTCGACTATCCCGGTCATGGCTGCACCCTAACCGAGCCTCGCTTAACTTTGAGTCAAACCAGAGCGGGCTTTAATCGCTGGAGCAGGGCCTTTGGATTAGGATAAACAGCGCGCCATGGGCGGGGCCGCGCCGGGAGACTTTCTGAACATGGCGAACGGGCGATCAGGCGGCGGGACCCCGGGCGGGGGCAATGGCGGCGGCTCCAAGGGCGGAGCCGGACGCACCCGGACCCAATCGATCCTGTATTGGGGCGTCGTCGCGGGCGTATGGGGCCTGATCTTCCTGGTCGGATTCCTGGCGGTGTTCGCCACCGGCCTGCCCGACACCTCCAAGCTTTATCAGGTCCAGCGCACCCCCTCGATCTCCTATCTCGATCGCTCGGGCGCCCTGGTGGCCGTGCGCGGCAGCCAATTCACGCCGCCGGTGAACCTGGACGAACTGCCGACCTATGTGCCGGACGCCTTCATCGCCATCGAGGACAAGCGTTTCTACCATCACTTCGGCTTCGACCCGATCGGCATGGTGCGCATGGTGTTCGTGGACGCGCGCGAACGCCGCTTCGCCCAGGGCGCCTCCACCATCACCCAGCAGCTGGCGCGCAACCTGTTCCTCAGCCCGCAGCAGACCATCCGCCGCAAGGTGCAGGAGCTGATCCTGGCGGTGTGGCTGGAGATGAAGTTCTCCAAGAAGGAGATCCTCAGCCTCTATCTGAACCGGGTCTATTTCGGCGCGGGCGCCTACGGCATCGAGGCCGCATCCCAGCGCTACTTCGACAAGCCCGCCTCCCAGCTCACCGTCGGCGAGGCGGCCCTGCTGGCCGGGCTGATGAAGGGTCCGGCGCGCTACAGCCCCATTTCCGACACCGCCCGCGCTGAGCGGCGCGCCACCGTGGTGCTGGACAATATGGTCGCCACCGGCGCCATCACGCCGGCCCAGCGCGACGCCGCCTTCGCCCAGCCGGTGCGGGTGTCGCGCACCTTGTCCAGCCAAAGGGCGCAATACTTCGTCGACTGGGTCGACGCGGAAGTCCGCTCCATCGTCGGCCAGACCAAGGACAATCCCCTGCAGCAGGACCTGGTGGTGGAGACCACCTTGGACCTGCCGATCCAGGCCGCCGCCGAGGCCGCCGAGCGCCAAGTGCAATCGCCCGAGGGCAAGGCCCACGGCATCCAGCAGACCGCCCTGGTGGCCCTGGACGGCGAGGGACGGGTGCGGGCCTACGTCGGCGGGGTCGACTACGCCGACAGCCAGTTCGACCGGGCCGCGGACGCCAAACGCCAGGCCGGCTCCTCCTTCAAGCCCTTCGTTTACTTGACGGCCATGGAGAATGGCCGGAGACCCGATACGCCGGTGGTGGACGAACCGATCACGATCGGCAACTGGCAGCCCAAGAACTTCGAGAAGGAGTTCATGGGGCCGATCACCCTGCAGATCGCCCTGGCCCACTCGATCAACACCGTGGCCGTGCGCCTGGCCAATGAAGTGGGCACCGGCAATGTGGCCCGCACCGCCCACCGCCTGGGCATCACCTCGCCGATCCAGACCGACCCGTCCATGGCCCTGGGCGCGGTGGAGGTCAGCCCCCTTGAAATGGCCCAGGCCTACGACGCCTTCGCCAATGGCGGAATGGGAGTGAAGGCCTATGGCATCGAGCGCATCCGCACCACCACCGGCCAGGTGCTGTACGACCGCAATGTGGAAAAGCAGGCCCGCACCCAGGTGATCGGCTCGCCCGCCCTGCAGTACATGAACCAGATGCTGCGCGAGGTGCTGATCTCGGGCACCGGCGCCGGCGCGCGCATTGCGGGCTACGACCTGGCCGGCAAGACCGGCACCACCAGCGATTACCGCGACGCCTGGTTCGTGGGCTACACCGGCGGTTTCGTGACCGCCGTCTGGACCGGGCGCGACGACAACACCCCCATGCGCGGCGTCACCGGCGGAACCATGCCCGCGCGTATCTGGAAGACTTTCATGAGCCAGGCCCTGCCGCGCCTGAAGGCCCAGGCCATCCCCGGCGGCGCCCCGCCCCCCGCCACGCCGGACGAAACCGCCGCCTCGGGCCAGGACGCCATCGGCGACCTCCTGCAAAACGGCGCGCCCCCGCAACCGGATCCCCAAACGCCCAAGCCGGACGCCGCGCCGGTGGACCCCGCGCAGAAAAAGCCGGCGCCTGAGTTTTTCTGAGGGGGCGCGCACCAAGGCGCGGCGCTTGATCAACGCCCCCTCAGTCCCTTCGGGACAGCTCCCCCGCAGGCAGGGGAGCTCGCGCCGACGTCAGGCGACTGAACCGGTCTCACCGCCCGAACCCATGCAGCCGGTTGCCATGGCGCTTGAGCCAGTCGCGCGGGCCCTTCTGCGAGCCGTAGATGGCCTCCACCACCGCCCAGAACTTCGGGCCGTGGTTGGCCTCGATCAGGTGGGCGCATTCGTGGGCGGCGACGTAGTCGGCCACCGCATAGGGCGCCAGCACCAGACGCCAGTTGTAGCGGATCGCTCCCGTGTCGGCCTTGAGCCCCGTGCGCGGCGGCCGGCAAGAACCCCAGCGGGCCTTGGCGTCGCCGATGCTCACCTGTGGGGTCGGCCGGCCCAGCGTCGCGGCGTAATGGGCCGTGCGCTCGCTCAGCACCTCCAGCGCCTGGCGCTTCAGCAGGCGCAGGGCCGCGCGGCCGAAGGCGTCGCCCGAGCCAAAGGCGGCCAGCACCGGGCCGAGCTGCGCGTCCTCGCGGAAGCCCGCCTCCAGCCGCGTGCGGGCCGCGACCAGCCGATGCGTCTCGCCCAGCACCTCCAGCACGTCGCCGGGGCTCACAGGCTCGGCTTGCGGCAAGGCGCGCAGTTGCTGGGCGATCCAGTCGGCGCGCTGGCCGGCGAAGGCGACGGCCTCGCCCAGGCGCCGCTGGCTGGGCGCCGTGGCCACCACCTCCCGCTTGCGCGGATCCACGCGCAGGCTGACCCTGCGCGCCCTGGCGTTGACCTTCAGACGCACAGGCGAGCCGGCCACCTCGATCAGGTCGCCGGGCGTGAGGCTGGGTGCGCGAAAGAGGCCCATGCCTTAGCTAAGAGACCAGTCCGGCGTTGCGATCAAGCCGCCACGGCGCGGCTGGCCGCCGCATCGTTGCGGGCGATGAAGTCCCTGGCCTGCGGATAGATGTCGTTGCGGAAGCGGCTGCCGTTGAACACCCCGTAGTGGCCCACTTCCGGATGGACATAGAGCGCCTTCATCGAGTCGGGGATGGAGGGACACAGGGCATGCGCGGCCTGGGTCTGGCCGACGCCGGAAATATCGTCATGGGCGCCTTCGATGGTCATCAGGGCGATGTCGGTGATGACGGCCGGCTTCACCGCCCGTCCCCGATGGACCAGCTCGCCCTTGGGCAGCAGATGTTTCTGGAACACGATGTCGACGGTCTGCAGGTAGAACTCCTCGGTCAGGTCCAGCACCGAGAGGTACTCGTCGTAGAACTCCCGGTGCTTGTCGGTGCTTTCGCCGTCGTCCTTCACCAAATCCTCGAAATAACGCCAGTGGGCGTTCACGTGCTGGGCCTCGTTCATCTTCATGAAGCTGTAGAGCTGTACAAAGCCCGGATAGACCCGGCGCATCATGCCCATGTAGGGCGGCGGCACGGTGTAGATCATCTGCTGCTGGAACCAGGTGAACGGCCGGTCCTCGGCGATCTTGTTGGTCACGGTGGGCGACAGGCGAGCGTCGATGGGCGAGCCCATGAAGATCATGGACGCCGGGCGCAGCGGGTCCTTGTCCTCGGCCATCAGCGCGGCGGCGGCCATCACCGGCGGTCCGGGCTGACACACCGCCAGCACATGGGTGTTGGGTCCAATGGCCGAGATCATGGCCCTGACGTGGTCGACAAAGTCGTGAAAGTCGAAACGGCCCTCCATCAGGGACACGTTGCGGGCGTTGGACCAGTCGGAGATGTACACGTCGTGGTCCTGCAGGAAGGCCCGCACCGTGCCGCGCAGCAGGGTGGCGTAGTGGCCCGACAGGGGCGCGACGATCAATACGGCGGGGCCAGGCCCCGAACGGCCGGCGGCGGCCAGGTCGGCGCCGCTCTTGACGAAGTGCTGCATCTTCACCCAGGGCGACTTCCAGGCGGTCTGCATCTGTACGCCGACGGTGCGGCCATCGACCTGCACATCGTCGATGCGCCAGTCCGGCTTGCCGTAACGGCGCGTCATGTTGCCCAGGACCGAGGCGGCGGCGTAGAGGGTTCGGCCGCCCTCGGTGGAGGCGGCGGGATTGAGCGGCGAACTCCAGAACCGGCTGGCCGCCCCGGCCATGCGGTTCAGCGGTTCTGCGGCGTAATAAGCGGCTTCGTGGAGAGCATACAGCATGGTTGTCCGGTCCGCGCGCGCCCGCGCCGCAGGGTCGCGACGCTGAACAAGGTTAGTACAAAAACGTGAACGAGGTTCCGAGGGCGAGGGGCAGGGGGCGCCGGAGCCTGACGGTTTCGTCTTGAAGGCTGAATCAGACTCCACATTGCTTGAATCAAGGGCGCGATTTAGTGCTCAGGCGATTGTGTCCAAACCATCGTGCTCTACGCGCCTTGGGCCATCGCCTCAGATATCTGGTGCGCGAACTCGTCCGGTTTAAGGTTCTCGGCAAGCCCGCGATTAAATTTTCCGTGGGGGTCCATCAAATAGATGGCCGCCGTGTGGTCGACCGAATAGCCGTCGCCGGAGCCCTCCTGCTGATAGAACACCTTGTAAGCCTTGGCGGCTTGGGCGACCTGGGCGGGCGAGCCGGTCAGGCCCACGGTCCCCTTGGGGAACACCGGGCTCGACAGATAAGCCTTCAATTGGCTGGGCGTGTCGCGGCCGGGGTCCACCGAGATGAACACCACCTGCAGCCGGCCGGCCTTCTCGCCCAGCAGCGACTGAGCTTGGCCCAGGGTGGTCAAGGTGGTGGGACACACATCCGGGCAGAAGGTGTAGCCGAAGAAAACGGCCGTCCACTTGCCGTCCAGCAAATGCTGGTCGACCGGCCGGTTGTTCTGGTCCACGAGCTGGAAGGGTCCCCCGACCAGGGGCTGGCCCGACGCCGCGCCCTGCCCGCCGGGCGGTCCGATGGGGCCACAGGCGCTGGCGGCCAGCAGCGCGACGCATACCGCGGCTAACAACAAAGGGGTGCGCGCAGGCTTCATGTGAGCTTAGCCTCGGTTTGGGAGCCGCCGCCGGGGCGGCGCGAACGAATGACGGCCTTATGCAACTTCCGATCCGCCAATCTCATCTTAAATTCAAGGATGCGCTGAGCCGTCGCGCCGGTTCGGGCTAGTGTGGCGATTGAGAAATTCGCCCCCGGCTTGTGGGGAGCGCGGAGCGAACTTCAGATCCAGCACACTAGACTCCAACAACCGTCGGGATTCATTTCTGATCGATGCCGCTCGAGGACATGGTCCGCTTGGATAAGGCTCTCGCCCCGTTACGGCAAGATGTGCAGCCGCGCGAGCGTCTGAGGCCGCGCACCCTGATCCTGCTGCGCTGGCTGGCTATCGGCGGCCAGCTCGCCGCCCTGGTCATCGTGCGCTTCGGCCTGGGCTTTGATTTTCCCCTCCTGGGGTGCCTGGGCCTGATCGGCCTGTCCACCGTGGCGAACCTGGCCCTAGTTCTGTGCGTGCCGCCGCAAAGGGTGTCGAGCCAATGGGAGGCGGTGCTGCAGCTCACCTTCGACATCGCCCAATTGGGCGGGATGCTCTATCTGACGGGCGGGATCGACAACCCCTTCGCGGTCCTGCTGATCGGGCCCGTCATCCTGGCGGCGGTGACCTTACAGGGTCGCTTCACGGTGATGCTGGCGGCCCTCGCCATCGGCGTGGCCCTAACCCTGAGCGTATTCCGCGAGCCCCTGCCCTGGCTGGCGGGCCAGATAATGGAAACACCGCGGCTGTACCGGATTGGAGAGGCGGCGGCCATCGCCGTGGGGGTCATCCTGACGTCGGCCTACGCCTGGGGTTCCGCGGCGGACGCGGCGCGCATGGAGCTGGCGCTGCATGAGGCCGAGACGGTGCTGCATCGCGAGCAACGCATCTCGGCGCTGGGCGCCCTGGCGGCGGCGGCGGCCCATGAACTGGGCACGCCGTTGGCGACCATCGCGGTGGTGGCCAAGGAGATGGCGCTGGCCAGTCCCGAAGGCCCGCTGCGGGAGGACGCTGAATTGGTCTCGTCCCAGGCCAGACGCTGCCGGGACATCCTGCACCGCCTGGCCGCGGCGCCCGAGACCGGCGACGCGGTCCACGCCCGGGTAAGCTTGGCGCAACTGTTGGAGCAGGCGCTGGAGCCGCATATCGACGGCGAGCGGGTGCATGTGGAATGGAGCGTGGTCGGGCCGCCGGGCGCCGAGCCGATCGAACTGGTCCGGCGGCCCGAGCTGTCGCGCGCCCTGACGTCCTTCATCGACAACGCAGTCGATTTCGCCCGCTCGGAGGTGCGCCTGATCGGACGTTACGATGACGACAGTGTGGTGATCGAGGTGCGCGACGACGGCCCGGGGTTCTCGCCGGACATCTTCGCCAAGCTCGGCGAGCCCTATGTCACCAGCCGCCCGGGCGGAGAAGGCTCACCCACCGGCCGCTTGGGCATGGGCCTGGGCTTCTTCATCGCCAAGACGCTGCTGGAGCGGACCGGCGCGCATGTGGAGTTCCGCAACCATCGGTCCGGAGGCGCTGTGGTGACGGTCCGCTGGGCGCGCGACGACATAGAGGCGCCGCCAGCCTATTAGGGCCTAAAGCCCGATCGCCTCGAACCTGAACGGTTCGGGGCGTGAATCAGGCTCTACATTTTTGATTTAGAATGGGATTCACGGTTCAGGCTGATTCAGCCTGAAACGATCCTGCTCCAGAACCGGTCGGACGGCCGCGAGACGGCTTCGCGGGCGCTTTATTGGACTTTGACGAAACGCGGCCTTGAGTAATCCATCGGGTGCGGATCATGATGGGGCGCGCGTTCGAGTTGCACAGCGAATTAATCACATGACCGAACTGGCCGCCGCAGTCGCGGACCTCACGGACAAGACCCTGCTTTTACTGGACGACGATGCGCCCCTGCGAACGCGCCTGGGACGGGCGCTCGAAGGCCGGGGGTTTCAGGTCACGCTGGCCGGCAGCTTGCACGAGGCGATGGCCGCCGTCAGGGCCGGCGCGCCGGCCTTCGCCGTGGTGGACATGCGGCTGGAGGATGGAAACGGCCTGGCGGTTGTGGAAGCCATCCACGCCGCTCGGCCGGACGCGCGCGTCATCATGCTGACGGGCTATGGGAACATAGCCAGCGCAGTGGCGGCGGTGAAGGCCGGTGCGGTCAATTACCTGCCCAAACCCGCGGACGCCGACGACGTGGTGCGGGCCCTTCTGGCCCGCGGAGACGATATACCGGCCCCGCCTGAGAATCCCATGTCGGCGGACAGGGTGCGATGGGAGCATATCCAACGGGTGTATGAACTGTGCGGGCACAATGTGTCCGAGACGGCCCGTCGATTGAATATGCATCGACGCACCCTGCAACGCATCCTGGCCAAACGGGCGCCCAAATAGGCCGCCCTGGCCGGACCTTCCGGCCACCCGACGCGTTGGAGGCCTCGACGGATCGTCTTGTTTTGCGGCCGGATTCGGGGTCTGGCTTGCGATCGATGACTCGGCGCGCGGGAGGGTGAATGGACGGACCCAAGCTTCCCCACAACCATCCCCAGGCAATCGCCGTAAGGGCGATCTGCGTGACGTTCATCGCCGCCGTGACCTTGGCGTCTCTTGGGCCCTCCGCGTGGTTGCCGCGTCTCCTCTATTCGAACAATCTGGAGCACTTCGCCGCCTTTTACCTGGTCGCTTTGGCGTTTTGCGCGGCGCGATACCGCGCGCCTGTGCTGCGCGTGCTGCGCGACACCGCCTTGCTCGCGACTCTGTTGGAAGCTGTACGTTGGCTGTTGCCCGGCCCGCGCAAAGGCAATTTCGACCATTGGGTGGCGGATCTGGGCGGCATTCTGGCCGTCGCGGCCCCCCTGATCGTCACCGGGTTTCGACAGGCGTTCCCCCGCTCGCCGTAGACCCAGCGCCAAGCCTAGAGCGCAACGGCTTGTGCTGGGCTGGCCGCTGAATCTGACTTTAAATCACAAGGTTAGAGCGGTTTTTAGACCGGGCGAGACATCGTCCGGCGCCAGCTTTGACGCCCATCGCCCACGGCTGGCGTGGCCTCAATCCTCCATTTTCCGAACGGCTGGCGGACGGCCATGTCTTTGCTTGTACAAACGATGCCGAGCTTGGCGCCGCAAATTCCGGCAATAGCTCTGTAATAAGGCCGATCCCTCACGTTTGGATGACAAGAAATCGGCCAACGCCTGAATCGGATAGACACCCTTTTGGCGAAGGTGTCCTTTGATTGTGCCGAGCAACGGGCTTGGAAACTGATGCTGCAAGTACAATTATTCCATAGGCCGCGATCACGGGTGTTGAGCCCGAGGACCCTTCGGCTGGGCAAGTCCTGGCGGGGCAGACTGTTCGACATTGGCCTCAGCGCCCTGATGATCGTCTTCCTGGCTCCGGTGATCGCGGCGACGGCTCTTCTCGTCTATCTTGAGGACGGCGGGCCGATCCTGTTTTCCCAATCCCGTCTGGGCTTTGGCGGAAAGGTGTTCCGCTGCTTCAAATTCCGTTCGATGTGTGTCGACGCCGAGGCGCGGCTCATGGCGCTATTGGACAGTTCGCCCAGCGCTCGGGCCGAATGGGAGCGCGACCACAAGCTAAGGGTTGATCCGCGGATAACCTCGATCGGCGGGGTGCTCCGCAAGTTGAGCCTCGACGAATTACCTCAGCTTTTCAATGTATTGATAGGCGACATGACCCTCGTGGGTCCGCGCCCGATCATCCAGGCGGAGGTTTGGCGCTATGGGCGCAGGTTCTGTCACTATTGCTCAGTTCGGCCGGGCCTGACGGGTCTTTGGCAGGTAAGCGGAAGAAACGACGCGTCTTACCGCTCACGGGTTGCCATGGATGTAATCTACGCCCAAAACCGCGGCCCTTTGCTCGACATCAAAATACTGATCGCGACCGTTCCCGCGGTGATTTTCAGTCGCGGATCCTACTGAGCGGCGCGGGCGTGATTGGCCTAGTGTGCTGGATCTGAAGTTCGCCCGCACTTTGGGTAGACCGAGGAGCGACCTTCAGATCCAAAAAGCACACTAGAATCGTACATTTCTAGTGCGGCTTGAGATTCAGAAATTCGCTCCGTGCTCTCCACAAGCCGCAGGCGAATTTCTGAGCCAAACTAGGTCCGGGTGGCGACGCCATAGGCCAAGCCCAGCAACGCCGCGAAGGAGACCGCTAGAGACGGCTCCTCCAAGGCGTAGTCGGTCATGCCGTGGAAGGCAAAAACGACCGTGACGGCGAGGGCGACGATCATCACCACCTGTTGCCGGGATCGGCGCCGAAAACCGTTCAGGATCGTGGCGAGGATGACGGCCAGACAGCCCATCATCGGGACAAAGCCGATGACGCCGGTTTGCAGAAGCCATTGCAGATAGACATTGTGAGCGGCGCCTAGGGCGCCCATCAGGACCGCCGTAGGCGCAGTGATGCTCTGATATTTGACCGAAGCGAACGCCCCGAGGCCATAACCCCACCAGGGCGAGGCTTGCACCGTGCGCCAATAGGCTCCGAAATAGGCCAGCCGCCCGTCCATCAGGGGATTGTCGGACATGCGGCCCAGAAGGGATTGGCCTTTCAACAATACAAGGCCTGCGGCGGCGCAGAGCAGCAATCCACCCACGCCCATGACACCGCCCACGGCGCTGCGGCGATCGGTGCGCACCAGGGCGAACAGGGCGATGGCCAGGGCCATGGCGGCGAAGGCGGCCGTCACCCCGGCGCGTGACTGGGTAAGGAGCAGGCAACTGACGTTAATGAACAGCAAAATCAACGCCGCGGGCAGGCCCTTCATTTCCATCCAGGCCCGCTTTGAAAAGAACGGTTTGGGCGCGCGCTGGACGGCGCGGATCGCCAGGCACAATTGCAGCACGCTCTGGCAGGCGAACAAGGTGGCTGCGCTGTTTGCGCTCAGGAAGGCGGCCGCCAGCCGACCGCTGCCGTAGAAGCGAGCTGTGCCGAATATGGTGTCGGGATCGTTTGACCAACTGAGGAAAGCCCAGACGGCGAACGCTCCGCCGACATAGGACAAAGCCCGGATCATGGCCTCGGCCCGTTCGCGCTTGGCCCCGAAGACGATGCCCACGGCGAACACCGCCGCGAGCCCCAACAGCTTGACGATCTCAACCCGCGTAGCCGCCGGATCCAGGGACACGCTGCCGCCGGACGCGGATACATAGCTCCATAGGGGGTGGCCGATCCGCCCGCCCAGCGGCAGCAGGGTGAAGAAGGCGCCGGCCAGAACAAGAGCAAAGAGCCCTCCGGGAACAACCAGCGGCGCGGCGTCCAGGGCCCGACGGCTGGCCCGCGTCGCCAGGGCGGCAAGCAGAATGAGCAGGTGCAGAATGGCGAAAAACAGGGAAAGGTCGCCCCTGTTCGCCCCGAAGATCAAGTGCTCGACGTAGAGCAGAATGACAAAGCTGAAGACTGCCGCATCGTCCGCGGAGGGCATTAACCGGCTGAGCCTGGACCATGATTGGTCTGGGTGGGATCGCCGAAACGCCGGCTCGTGCTCAGGATTTAAATATGTAGAGCGTGATTCTGACTTCAGGGCGGAGCCCTCAGGCTCCAGCCTCATTGTGCATAGTACTTGCGGTAAGCGCGATAATAATAGCCCGCGTCGCCGTAGCCGTACTTGGCCTGTTGACGCATATCCACCTGGGTCATGGCGATGCCGGCGATGTCGGCTCCGACCGAGTTCAACATGTCGAAGGCCGCCTGCACCGCCTTGCGCGGCGTACTGCGCCACCGGGCGAGCACCACGACCACGTCCGCCTTAGGGGCCAAGGAGCGGGTATCGGCCACGGGAATGACCGGCGCGGTATCCAGAATGACGAACTCGAAGCGCTTCTGCAACTCGATCAGCAGATTGTTCATGGCGGCCCCACCGAACAGATCCTTCGGCGTGAAGGCGCTGCGGGCCAGAGGCAGGAACCAGGCGCCGGACGCGCGATCGGCGACGAGGGCCTCGTCCAAGGTGGCGGCCCCGGTTAGGACTTCCATCAGACCCACTGTCGGCTCTTCGCCCAGGAGGCGGTTGATATTTCGGCGACGAACGTCGCAGTCCACCACCACGGTGCGGCTGCCCGACATGGCCATGGTGCGGCCCAGACAGAACGCAGTGGTGGTCTTCCCTTCCCCCGGTAGGGCGGAGGTGATCGCGATAATGCGGATCGGCTTGTCGACGCGGGAATAGATGATCGATGTCCGCAAGTTACGGAAGGCTTCCGCGAACGCCGACAGGGGCTTTTCAATGATGGATTCCGCCGGCGACAGGCCCGTCTCGCGCGTCGTTCCAGTCGATGACAGTAGCGGCACAGAACCGAGGCTGGCGACGTTGAAGAACCGCTCGACGTCCTCGGACGTGGCAATGCCATTGTCCAGAGCCTCCGCCAGGAAGATCACGCCGGTTCCGACCAGCATGCCGAACAGCAGACCCAGGACGGCATTCATGCCTTTCTTGGGATAGCTCGGCGACGTCGGGATCTTGGCGCGGGATACGACCTGGGCGTCGGATTCCTCCATGCCCTGCTCGCTCGTGGTTTCCTTGAACCGGCCGAGGAAGCTCTCATAGAGGGTGCGTACGGATTCGGCGTTGCGCTCAAGCTCGTTGAGTTTGACCGTAGCCACGTTGTTGCCCGCGAGCGTGCCGCGGGCCTGGGCGAGGCTGCCCTGGATCGACGCCATGCGCTGGCGGGCGACCTGGGCCTGGGCGTCCAGGTTGGAAACGTTGCGGTTGATCTCGAGCTGAATCTGGTTGTCGATATCGGCCAGTTGGCGTTGGATGCGCTGCACCTCGGGGTGGCGCGATCCGTACTTGGTTTGCAGATCCGCCAGCTTGCCGCTGATATCGGCGCGCTGGGCGCGGAGGCCCTTCACCACCTCGGAATCGAGCGCCGCGGCGACGTCTTCGCCGTTGGAGCCATTCGCCATCTGCTGCTTGGCGGTGCGAACCTTGGCCTCTTGCTCGGCGGCGTCGGCCTGAGCAACGGCGAGTTGCTGGTTCAGGTTCGACACTTCCTGTTCGGTCAGGTTCGAACCCACGGCGCTCATCAGCCCGTTAGCGGCGCGATACTGGGCGACCGCCTCCTCCGCCGTTTCGACCTGGTTGCGCAGATCGCCAAGCCGCTCCTGCAGCCAGACGCTGGCTTGCTTGGTCGCGTCGAACTTGGCTTCGAGCTGCTGCAGCAGGTAGTCGTCGGCGAAGGTGTTAGCGATCAGCGCCGCCTTGGTCGGATTTTCGGACTCGAAGTTGATGCCGATCACATAGGTGAGGCCCGATCGACGAATCGTCAGCCGCCTCAACAGCGAATCCACCACGCTGTCCAGGACGCGCCGGTTCTCGAGATCGACGGCGGCGGTATTGGCGATCAGAGACTGCTGCTGCGGAACCGTGGCCTTGAACAGGGCGTGAATCGCGGAACTCGGCGCGCCCAGAATTTCGCCAATCAGAGGCCGCTTGGCGAGCCTGGGATTGAACTCGGGATCCTGGTCCAGTTTGAGCGCTTGGGCGACGCGGGTCGCCAGGGAGCGCGACTTCAGGACCTCCACCTCGGTGTCGACCGCGCTGGAGTCGGGCGGCAGTCCCGACAGCACGGCATTGACGCTGGACACGTCATGCTTGCGCGTATCGATCATCACGTAGGACGTGGCCGTATAGCGAGGAGTCTGTTCGTAGCTGAACACCACCGCGCCAACGACAACCGCGGCGACAACAGCCGCATACAGCCGCAACCGCCGACGAAAGGTGGAGATCAGCTGGAGGAGATCGAGATCTCCGCCCTGGGGCTGCTCCACCGGGTCGCGCCTTCTATCCAGGCTTTGGATGTTCATTGAGATCAAACCTAGTCTGGGCCAGCCACCGACGGGTAAGCTCGGGTCAATACTGAAGGGTCGTCGAGAGGGTGACCCGGTTGTCGTTGAAAGTTACGCCCCGATTCACGCCGTATGAATCCTGGGTCAGATAGTCGTACGCCAAGTGGACGCCGACGCCGCGGTTAAGCAGATAGTCCGCGCTGATCGCCACATCGACGATGTGGTCATCACGATCGACGCCCTGAAAGGCGTCGTCCTGATAGCGCGCGATTCCCGTGAGGATGACGTTGCGGAGCAGTTCGTAATCGACCTGTCCTGAGGCGACTCCGCTGATCATCGAGGCCGAGCCGGGCAAGGTTGCGGCGTTGACGTCGCGCTCTCCGCTGACGGTCACCGTGGCCAACTCGGTGGGGAACCACTCCACCTTGGCCAGGGCATGGAATCCGTCCAGCGGCTTGAACAGCGGGGAGTCGAACTGCTGGTGCAAATAGCCGAACTGGGCGTCGCCGCGGATAAGCTGGGTAAGGTCGAAATTGGCGCCAACGTCATAGCTCTCACCGCTGGAATTGCGGCTCGCGCCGTTGGTCGTGACCGTGGCGGAGTTATTCGGATAGGAGATCGTATTATAGCGGAACGAGGCGTAGATCGCCGTGTCGGGGCTGACCGCATATCCTGCCTTGGCCGAGGCGACCATGCGGTCATAGTCCAGCGGGCTTTCAAGAACGAGCTGGTCTGCTGCATTGGTTCCGTTCTGGAACTGGTAGCTCTTGTACGAGGCCTCGCCTTCAATCTGCAGCCGGTTGAAGGTGTGGCGGGCGTCCAAATCGGTCTCGCCCAGGTAATATTCGATAGGGTGCAGCGTCGCGAAACTGGTCGAGGTCTGGCTGATGACGGCCGTCCGCGGTTCGGCCAGATAGCCGTAGTCGCCCTGGAAAGAGATTGTCGAAGCGCCAAGATCCAGCCGACCTGTCCCACCGGTTTGCCAATCGGTGGTGTCTTCCCCGGAATGGGAGGCATAGGCGCGGGTCTGGGTGCGCGCGAAGAACGTAAGGCTATTGCGCGACCAACGTGAGGCTAGGTTGATCTCAGGACTGATTATCCCAACCGTGTCGGCCGTCGGGTTGGCGGCCGCGCCATAGATGTTGGTGTTCTCCTGAACGCCCAGCTCGATCTTTGGATAGGCGATGAAGCCGCTTAGCGGCATGCCCAGAGCGTCATATCCGGGCCGCGCTCGCTCGCGAACGCTGATGTTTCGATCTCGCGAAAAGTAATTGTCTTGCGCCTGGGCTAAGGCCTGACCCGCCATCAACAAAGCGGCGGCATACGCCACAACACCAGACAGGGCTTTGAACGCCATGCCTATCCCCTTCTCGTTACGCGGCGCTAGCTCAGAGCCGTCCCCTCGACGAGCCCCGAGCGCCATTTCGCCTTAACTGTGGCTGTAGACGCTCGTCCCGCCGCCGCCGCCACCGCCCAAGCCGGCCGTGCCAAAGCCGGCGCTGCCGCCTGCGCCGCCGCCGGAAGCGGTGACGTCGCTTCCCAAAATGGCGGCGAGTTCAACCGTCAGCGCAGGCCGAGTTTCGGCTGGGAAGCCTGACTCGTCGTGGGCGTCCGCCGCGGCCACCGCTTCGAGCGCCGCCTGCTTTTCAACAGGCGTGGCGTCCGACAGCGCGAGAATTCGAGCGATCACCTGCTGGAGCTTGTCCTTGGTCTTCTCTTCGGGCGCCGCACTATCCAAACTCTTGAGCGCGGCCTCCAAAGAGGCGGTCAGACTGGTCTCTGCTGAACTGGGTTCGGCCAGAGCAGCGGATCCGGCGGACGCCATCCCCACAATCATCGCAGCCGCCAAGGCGGTTTTGTGAATAGCCATTATTCGAGCCCTCCAAACACAACATTCGGCCTAATGGCCATTGTTGTGCAAAAAATATTCATCTGCCTCGAGCGAATGACCAAGCATACATCACAATTAACGCCGCGCTGGTCATGCATTCGCCTGTGACATTAGCGCTTCACCGGATCAATGTATCGCCTGGAAAAAGATGTCAGAGCCTGAAAAGACTCAATGCTCGAATAATATACATGATCATCGGCCATTATCGCGGTGCAGCGCCCACAACTCGGGCACATACACGTGCACAGAACGGCCAGCTACCTGAATCAGACGGTGCGTCCCGCGTTTCAGCCGTCAGTCGGCGGCGGCTCACGTCCGCGGCGCTACGGTACAGCTAGGTCTATTCCACCCCGAATTGGGGCTGCATTTGATCTTCAGCCGTATCGACTGCGGCGGCCCGCCGGCCATCGCTTCTGAGGGGGTCAAATGCCGGAGCTGGAGGATTCAATCCTAGAAGAACCGTTCGCCGATCCTGATAGTGTCGCCGGGCAGCACCGGCGTGGCCGTCGTCAACGGCATTTGGGTCTCGCCAAGGCTGGTGGCGCGCTTGATGTACACCTTGCGTGTGTCCGCGCGGTAGGTGAAGCCCTCGGCGGTGGCGACGGCGTTCAGCACCGTAAGGCCGTTGGTGTAGGGGTATTCGCCCGGCTTCATCACCTCGCCGAGAATGTAGAAGGGCCGATAGTTCTCCACCTCGGCGCTGACTTGTGGCTGCTTTAGATAGCCATCCGCCAGCTTCTGTTCGATCGCCTTTTGCAGTTGCGGAATGGTCAGGCCGGTTGCGTCGACGTCGCCGATCAACGGAAGGGACACCTTGCCGCCGCCGGACACGAAGAATTCTCCCGAAAGGGAGTCCTCGCCGAACACCACGATGCGCAGCTTGTCGCCCGCCCCAAGATGATATTCGAATTGAGCGTCCGCCTCAGTCGCCGCTGGCGATCCTTCTGAGACGGGCGAAGGGGCGGCGGCCAGGACTGCGCCCGCGAAAAACAGTCCCAAAAAGGCCAAAATCAGCGCACGGAACACAATGTGGCGCGTCATCGCCCCTCCTGATAATGATGTGACATCAAGGCCCTAACCTGTACGATGCAGAAAGAACGCTCGCGACGCCGTCCATAAAACCGTTTATTTACAGCTGAGACGCCATCCACATGGGAACGCCTCAAAAAATGGCGCCGGCACGCGGCAATATCTGGGTCCTGGGCGCAATTGGCGCCCTCGGGGCCGCTTATGGAATTTGGCTCTTCGCCGAAAGTTTCGTCGCGCCCGCGGGATGCTGCGGGGCGACCTGGCCGCTGCCCAATCCCATGCAGCAGGAACGTCTGATCGAACAACAGGACCCTCAGGGTCGCGACGGCGCCCGGCAAAGAGCCGCCGCCCTCAACCTTGTGCGATCGCAGCCTGGCGAGGTGAGCGGCTGGCTGCGGCTGGCCTACGCCGACCGGCTGCTGCACGGCCATCTCACGGCCGAGGGCCAGAACGCCTTAGACATCAGCTATTCCATCACGCCCTACGCGGGCCCGCGCGCGATCTGGCGCGTCATGTTCATCTTGAACAACTGGACGGGTGCGCCGGACCGGGTGAAGCAAGACGCCATCGAAGAGATCACCATCCTCAAGAGCGACCCGGACCACAAATTTATGTTGAGGCAGCAGACCCCCACGGTCACGGACCCTAACGGGCGGATCACAGCGGCTCTATTCGGAGTATTGCCCCTGCCCGGCCTCGATTCCTAGAATCTGATGGCTTCATCTCGAAGCCTGATCAGGCTCCACAGATTTGAAGCCAGGGCCTGATGGGGTTTGCGGACATTTGCGTAATTCGCCTCAGAGGTCCGCGCGATTGAACACCGCCTCGGGCAGAAGGCGGATGATCAAGGCGATCCAGCGCCAGAACCATGGCGCATAGACGATGGCCTTGGGCCGGGCCATCGCCTGCACGATCGCCGCCGCCGCCTGATCTGGCGTAGACCAAAGCGGACCGCCTTTCTTGAAGCCCGCCGTCATCGGCGTATCCACGAAGCCGAGCTTGACCACCATCCCGCGAGGGGCGCCAGTCAGGGCGGAGCGGTGAGCCATGCCCTGCAACGCCAGGGCCAATCCGCCCTTGGCCGCGCCATAGACGAAGTTGGATTTGCGGCCCCTGTCCCCAGCCACGCTGCCCAGGCCCACCACCAGCCCGTGCGCGCCGCATATCGTCGCCAGCACGCGGCTGGACTCCAGCGCCCACGACACGGCGCTGGTGAAATTGACCTGGAGCAGCTCCAGCGCCGCTGCCCCGTCGGCCTCGGCTAGGGCCTGGTCGCCCAGGAGGCCGTAGGCGATCAGCACCGTATCGGCGCCGCCCATCTCCTGGGCCAGTTCGGCCAAGGCGCCCGGAGCGGGACCGGCCGCCAGATCCCAGGCCCGCACCGCGATCTGCGGCGCGCCGCGTATGCGCAGATCGTCCCCTATGGCGGCGAGCTTGACGGCGTCGCGCGCCACGAGGCCCAGCCGCACGCCCTTGGTCGCCAGCCTACGAGCGACCGCCTCGGCTATGGCGGAGCTCGCGCCGAGAATGATCACGCCCATGGGGGCCGCGTTGCTGCTTTTCATGATTGGGTGACCCGGCGCCAGAAGGCGGATTGAAAGGATGGATCGCGCAGGGCTTCCAGCGCGCGCCAGCGCGGATAGCCCTGCTGGAACATGGCGGCGGACATGCGTCCGTCCTTGGCCGGGTAGATACGGCCGCCGGCGTCCGCCACGATGGCGTCGAGCCGGTCGAGCAGATCCAGGGTCTCGGCCCCGCGATTGGGGAAGTCCAGCGCCAGGGAGGCGCCGGGTCTGGGAAAGCTGACCAGGCCGCCGGAATCCTTACCGCCGAAGCTCTTGAGCACCGCCAGGAAGGAGCCCTGGCCCGAGGCGGAGATTCGCTCGAGCATTTTGCGCACGGCTTCCCGCGCGACCCCCTCGGGAATGACGCTCTGATGCTGGAAAAATCCGGCCCGCCCGTACAGCCGATTCCAACCGCCGATGGCGTCCAGCGGATAGAAGCCGGCGGCGTAGGGTATGCGCCGCAAGCCGTGGCGCGAGCCATGCACGCTGTAATAAAGGCTGTTGAACGCCCCCACCGACCATCGGTTCAGCACCCAGCCCGGAGCCTCCAGCGGCAGGGTCAGCTTCAGGCGTCGCTCATGGGTAACAAGGCCGCCCTCGGCCGACCAGTTGGCGCGGAACATGACGCCGCGGCCGAGGCCGCCGCCTGTGGCCGAGCAATCGATCCAGGCCGCCACATGCTCGAATCGGTCGTGGCTGTCGGCCAGCAGGTCGAAATAACCGTCCAAGCCGGAGAAACCGATGGCCTCCTGATCCAGAAAGCTGCTCGGCGTGGGCGCCAACTGCAGCTCCACCCACGCGATGAAGCCCGTCAGGCCCAACCCGCCCAGAGTGGCGAAGAACAGCTGGGGCTCCTGCTCTCTGGACAGCTCCAGGGCCCCCCGGTCCGAACGGATCAGGCCAAGCCGGCGCACATGCAGGCCGAACGAGCCGGCCCGGTGGTGGTTCTTGCCATGCACGTCGTTGGCCACCGCCCCGCCCAGGGTGACAAAGCGCGTCCCTGGCGTGGTGGGCAAGAACCACCCGCGCGGCGCCACCAGCTGCAGGATGTCGTCCAAGCTGGCGCCGGCCTCGGCGCGAAGGACTCCGGTTTGCGGGTCGAAGGCCATGAACCGGTCCAAGCCCCGGCCGCAGATCAGGCGCCCGCCCGCATCCAGCCCACTGTCGCCATAGGAGCGCCCCAGGCCCACCCCGAGCACGTCGCCCCGGTCTCTGGCCCCTCCGAGAAGGCCGGCCAGCTCCTGGCGCCACTTCGGATGCGCGACCGGGCGCGCCGTGCGGGTCACGCCGCCCCAGGAACGGTAGGACTGAGAGACGAACGGCGCGCTCATCGAATGACGGCGCGCGCAAACGCCAGCAGCAGCGGGACCGCCAGGGCCCAACTGAACCGATCGCGCAGGGCGAAGGCCACAGGGTCCTCGTCCATCTCGCCGCGGCCCGCCAGCAGCCAGACCCGGCTGGACCACAGCATCAACAGGAACGGGGCCGCCCACAGCCAGTTGGGATGATGATAGATCTTCGACGGAAAAGCCTCGTCGGTCAGGTAGATGACCACGATCAGCACCGAGGCGACCGTGGCCCCGACGCCCAGCGCCAGGACGGCCGGTCCGTCGTCGGCCCGATAGCCGCGCCCGGCGATAGCCCCGACGCGCGCCTTGGCCGCCATGGCGAAGATCTCGGCGTAGCGCTTGGCCAGGGAGATCGAGAAGAAAAAGAACATCGAGAAGGTCAACAGCCACACCGACAGCGGCACCTGGGCCACCAAACCGCCGATCACGATGCGGGTGGTGTAGAGCAGGCCCAGGGTGGCCACATCGATCAGCGCCAGGCGCTTGAGCCGGAAGGTGTAGCTCAGCGTCAGCACGGTGTAGGCGGCCAGCCCGAGCAGCAGCGCGGGCGACAGCGCCGCCGCCAGGCCGAAGCCGGCCGCGAACAGGCAAGCCACCGCGCCCGCGCCCTGGGCGATGCTGAGGTCGCCCGCGGCGAACGGCCGCCGCCGCTTGGCGGCGTGGCGCCGGTCGGCGGCCAGATCGGCCAGGTCGTTGATGACATAGGTGGCCGAGGCGACCAGCCCCATGGCCACAAATGCGGCCGCGACCATGGCGTCGGCGTGGAGGTCTCGGTAGCGATGGGCCAGGAGCAGGGGCACGAACACCAGGATGTTCTTGGCCCATTGGTGCAGCCGCAGGGCCTTGCGCCATACCTTCAAGCCGGCCCGGGGGCCCTTGAATTCCGCCTCGATCGGCTTGCCCAGGGCCCGAGCTCGGCGCGCCACGCTTGGGCTGGCGCCGGCCAGGACGATGGCCTCGGCGCCAGCCCACACCTTGAGATCGGCGGCATGGTCGCCAGCGTACACGAAACCGGAGGGAAACCGCTCAGCCAGACGCTCGGCCTTGCCCTGGCCCTTGAGATTGTGGGCGCCGTCGCTGGCTTCCACCGTATCGAACAGGCCCACGTGGGCAGCCACCGCCTCGGCGGTGCGGCGATCGGCGGCCGTGGCCAGGTGCACGCGGCGACCCTGCGCCTTTTGCGCCTTGAGGTAGTCGACCAGCTCCTGGCGGTAAGGCAGGGCGGCCGGGTCCAGGTCGACCAGCTCGACGATCCGCGCCTTGAACTGCGCCCGGCCGCGGCCCAGCGTCGCCAGGGCGCACAGAGCGCACAGAGCGTCCCACGGGCGGCGAAAGAACAAGGCGGTGAACTGCTCCCACAGACTGTCGGTGCGCAGCAGGGTGAAGTCCAGGTCCACGATCAAGGGCGACGCGCCTCGGGACGGTCCGGTCATGGCCCTGTTCCCGCGCTCGCGGCCGCCGGCGTCGCCCGGAAAGTGAAGTGTTTGTGCAGGAAGTAGCTGGCCAGGGCCGGCGACAGCACCCCCAGGCCGTGCCCCACAGCCTCGGCCGCCTGCAGGCTCATGAACCGCGGCAGGATCACGGACCCCAGCACGACAGACACAGCCCACACCGTGGCGAAGGACAAGATGTTGACCAGGAAGAAGCGGACAAATTGCCTGTGCCTGGCGTCGCCCCCTTCAGGGAACACGAAGCGGCGGTTCAGCTCGAAGGCGATGAACATGCCGATCGCGTAAGCCACCACGACCGCGGCGGCGAAGGGCATCACCCGGTTAAGCGGAAAACGCGCCAACCACTGGACCCCGGCCGCCGTCCCGCCGACCAGCAGGAACAACGCCAGCTGTGAAGACAGTAGCCCTTGCAGCCGCACCATCATATCCTAGCCCCGAACATGCCGATCTCGCCCCGCCGCCCGCTAGACCTGCAGGGCGGCGAGCCACTTCGTCAATTCATACCAGGCGTAGAGCGCCGAATAGATGAAGCCTGGCCTTCCATCACGCCATCCGCCGCACACGACGTAGTGAAAAAAGAACCGGGCGGGCGGGCGCAGGGGACCCGTCGGCATCATGGCGTTGAGGCGCGCGCGCGCCGTGAGCATTCCGGTGGACGGCTGCGCCCGGGCCTCCATAAGCGCCAGGCCCACATGTTTGTGCAGCCAGGAGCCCAGGTCCCGGCCGATGATGTGGTGGTGATAGGGAATGTCCAGATAACGCAGGGATAAACCTTCGCGCACGGTTTCCCCGTGGCCGCTTCGATTATTGACGAACACGTCGGGGCGAAGCCGGACGATGCGGGGGTGGTATATGGGATAGTGCGGCGCGCGCCGGAGCATGCGCCCGCCTATGTGGATGCGCTGGGACAAATAAACTACGTCGGCGGCCTTAGGCTCATCCAGGTTGGCCTCGGCCCAATCCCATATGGCCGGCGGAAAAGTCTCGTCAGCATCGATGAAAACCAGCCAGTCGAACCGGCTCGCAAGCGCGCGCAACGCAAAATTGCGCTGGTCTGCAAAACCGGTCCAATCCCGCGTCAGGATTTCGCAGCCGTGAGCCCGGGCGATGTCGAGGGTTGCGTCCGTACTCCCGGAGTCGACCACCACCACAGCAACGCCCTGCGTGACCGCGGCCAGGCAGGTCGCCAGGTTACGCTCCTCGTTCTTGGTCAGGATGACCGCGGCCAGGCGAGGAGATTGCGTCACGGCGCGCCCCTCAAGCTCAGGTGCGGATGGTGCGCGGCTTGAGCGCCGCACACGGGTTGCCGACGTAGATCGTCCAGGCCGCGAGATCCTTGAACGCCACGGCCCTGGCCCCCAGGACCGCGCCGGCGCCCACGCTTACGCCCGGACCGACGAAGGCCTCGGCCGCCACCCAGGCCCCCTGGCCGATCGTGATGGGACGGGCCTGCAGTTGAAAATGGGGATCGGCCACATCGTGGGTTCCCGCGCACAGCGTGGCGTCCTGAGAGACGATCGCCCGCGCCTTCAGGGTGATCTGGGCCATGCAATAGCAGTTCACGCGCGGCCCGAGGGTCGAGCCCGCCTCCATGTGCAGCAGCTTGGGGCGCCAGACCCGCGTGCTGCCATAGATATGGCAGCTCGGATGCACCCTGGCGCCGAAGAGGTTCAGGAGGAAAATACGCCATCGGTGCAAGGGCGGCGGGGTCCATGACGCCAGCAGGCCCCAGGCGATCGCCCAAATGGCGCGGTAGAGCCGATGCCCGAGGGAAAAGCTCGGTCCGCCGTCGTAGGCGGCGCGGGCTTCAAGGATCGACATCGGGCAGGACCTCGCTGATCACGCTGAGTATGTCCTCGGACGTCTTGCGGATGTCGAACCGCTCAACAAAACAGGCCCGGGCGGCCAATCCCCGCGCGCGCTGCGCCTCCTCGCCCTGATCCGCCCAGGCGTTCAGCAGCGCCCGGGTTCCGGCCAAGGTGTCGTCCTCCACTAGGCCGGCGCCGTCCGCCTCCACCTCACGCCAGATGTTGACCTTGTTGCTGACGAGGACCGGCTTGCCGCAGGCCAGGGCCTCGGCCACGACGATGCCGAAGTTCTCCTGATGCGAGGGCAGGACAAAGGCTTCGCACCCCCTATAGGCGCCCCATTTGGCGTCTCCGTGCAAGGAGCCGGGCCAGTGAATGCGGTCGCCAATCCCCTCGCGCGCAGCGATCGCCTTCAACGCGCCGCTCCAGCCTGTCCCGTCGGGTCCGGCCATGACCAGATCGAGGCCCGGATCGCGGCGGGCGATGTCGGCGAAGGCCTGGATCAAAAGATCGCAGCCCTTTTTGGGATGAATGCGGCTGAGATAGAGCAGATAACGGCGGCCGGCGAGTTCGGGCGTGATTTGCCGGAAGGCCTCCGCCTGCGCGGGCGAGGGCGGCGGGGGATCGGCGATGCCATAGCCCACAACCCTTTCGTGGACAGCGTAGGGGAAAAAGGCGTCGCGGGAGAGGAGCCTCTCCTCCTCGGTCGTGAACAGTACGCGCCGGGCGTGATTGAGCAGCCGCCCATCGCCTATCCACCAGACCAGTTGCTTGATCGCATGCTTGAGGGGATAGGCCCGCCGAAACCAGGGATCCAGCGCGCCGTGGGTAAAGACAAGGTACGGCGTCTTGGCCTCGAGCATGGGACCGACGGCGCCCGAGGTGGTGTAGGTCCAAAGGCCATGCACGATGACCGCGGAAAACCGGTGCAGGTTCTGCCTCAGCCAGCGCGCATAAAGGGGTGAATAGCGATACCGGACCCACGGCAGTTTGGTCGTCGCCCATTGTTCAGTGGCGCCGGCGCGCCCAAGGGCGTGAACCTTGAAAGGATAGCTCTTGAGAAAAGGCGCATCCGGTTGATCGAGCGTCGCCACCTCTATGTCCACGCCCTGTGGCAGATAAACCCGGTAAAGCTGGGTCAAGGCCTCGACCGGGCCGCCCTGCGCCGGGTCGATCGAGCCTATGAGGTGCAGTAATCGGCTGCCTGACGCCGTGGTGCGGGCCATCACGCCGCTCCGCAAGCCGGGACGGATCGGATTATGGCCGCGGCGCTCTTCGGCCAGGGCCTGCGAAAATGCGGGGCGGAGCAACTAACCGCCATACTCGGCAAACTCCATCCAAATGAACCGCGCACTCCAATCCATACAAACCTGGCGCGGCCCCCCAAAAAAGATCAACCATCACCCGACCCACAAAATTCTCGCATTTGCGGGATAATGCGCACGGATTGATCATCGGGATGAAAAGCACAGGAGAACTCTTGCCTCCCATCCCTCCGGGCATTTTCATTTCAGCGGGCTGACCGGTCGTTGGCCGGAGCCTAAACGATGGCGCGCGACACGATTGTCATCTTCCGTCTGGGCAGCCTGGGCGACACGGTCAATTGCCTGCCTTGCTTTCATCAGATTGTGAGGGCGTTTCCGGACGCACGGAGAATCCTGCTCACCAATATCCCCGTCTCGAGCATCGCCGCGCCGTCCGAATCCATCCTGCGCGACGGTGGATTTATTCACGACGTGGTTCGCTATGCCGTGGGAGAGCGTGACCTGCGCGCGCTGGCGGCGCTGCGGCGCGCGCTGAAGGCCTTGAACGCGGACACCCTGATCTACCTGACCGAGGGCCGCTCGCTGTGGTCCAACTGGCGCGACTGGATGTTCTTTCGGCTGTGCGGCTTCAAGCGGCTCATGGGCGTGCCTCTGCGGCCCGATCTGGCGCACGGACGGCGCGACCGGCGCACCGGCGAGGTGGAGCGTGAAGTCGAACGCCTGGCCCGTTGCCTGGCGCCCCTGGGCCCGCTGGATCTGCAGGACAAGGCCAATTGGGACCTGAACCTGACCGGCAAGGAAAAGGCGGCCGGAGACGTCGCGCTTGAACCCCTGGGCGGCGCGCCGTTCATCGCCATCAATACCGGCGGCAAGGTCAAGACCAAGGACTGGGGCGAAGCCAACTGGACCGCGCTGCTGACCAAGGTCTCGCAGGCCCTGCCCGGCCATGGACTAGTATTCATCGGCGCGGCCGAGGATTCCGAGCGGGCCGGACGCCTGGCGGGGGCCTGGAGTGGGCCGACGCTCGACCAATGCGGCCGGCTCTCTCCGCGCGGCAGCGGCGCGGTCATGCGCCGCGGCGCGCTCTTCATCGGCCATGACAGCGGACCCTTGCACCTGGCGGCGTCCTGCGGACTACCCTGCGTCGCGGTGTTCGGCGATCATAACGTCCCCAAGAAATGGCACCCGCTGGGCGAGCGCCACCGCATCCTGCACGATATGCGCGGCGTGATGGCCATATCGCCCGATCAGGCTTTCGAAGCCGTGCGGGACGCGTTGGCTCTTCCTGCGGGTCCTAATCCTCCAGCGCCTGCACCAGCCGCGCCATGAAGGCGGCGCCCCGCTGCATCTGGCTGATCTCGACATATTCATTGGGCTGATGGGCCTGGTCGATGGAGCCCGGGCCGCAGATCACGGTGGAAAAGCCGGCCTGCTGAAACTGCCCGGCCTCGGCGGCGTAGGACACCACACGCGCTGGGCCGTTGTCGCCGGCCAGGCTACGGGCCAGACGTTCGGCCTGGCCGTCCTCTTCCGGGGCGAAGGCGGGCGTCAGCGAGCGGCGGGCGACGGCCACCCCCGCCTCGGGCGCCTGGGCCTTGAGCTCGGCGTCCAGCCCGCGCGCTTCTTCGAAGAAGGGCCCCAGCACCGCCAAGGGATCGATGCCCGGCGGGCATCTGAGGTCGAACACGAACTGGCACTCCCGCGCCAGAATGTTGACCGCCGTGCCGCCCTGCACCTGGCCGATGGTCAAGGTGGGCCAGCGAGGCGAGAAGGGCGAGGCCGGATTGGCCTCAAGCTCCAGCCGCTCGGCCAAGGCCTTCAGCGAAGCCATCAGCGAAACCGCCGCCATCACCGCCGAGACGCCCAGGTGGGTTAGGCTGGAATGGGCCTCGCGTCCGGTCACGGTCACCTTGAACACCGCGATGCCCTTGTGCCCGCGCACCGCCTGCATGTTGGTCGGCTCGCCCACCACCACCGTGGCGGGCCGCGGCTCCTCACGGGCCAGCACCGCGATCATGTCCGGCGCGCCGAGGCAGCCAACCTCCTCGTCATAGGAAAAGGCCAGCCATGCAGGGCGTTTGAGGTCGGCCCGGGCCAGGGCGGGAGCGGCGGCCAGGGCCAGGGCGAGAAAGCCCTTCATGTCGCAGGTTCCCCGCCCGTACAGCCGCTCGCCCCGGCGGGCCAGGACGAAGGGATCGGAGTCCCAGGCCTGGCCGTCCACCGGCACGACATCCGTATGGCCCGACAGCACCACCCCGCCCGGCGCCGCCGGCCCGACGCGGGCGTAGAGGTTGGCCTTGGTCCCGTCCGCGCTCGGCACGCGCGTGCTCGCGATTCCGAGCTCTGCGAGTTGCGCCTCGACATAGGCGATCAACGGCAAGTTGGAGAGGCGCGAGGTGGTGTCGAATCCCACCAGGCGCTCGAGCACCTCAAGGCTGCGGGCCGCAATGGCCTCCGCGTCGATCATGGCTCGAGCCTAGATCAAAAACAGTGCACGAACCAAAGCCTTTGGAGGCCAGGCGTCCTATTGCGCACCCTCATGCTGCAGAACGCCCAAGAGCTGGATGCGGAAGATCAGCACGGCGCCGGGCGGGATGGGCGCGCCGGGGGGCGGATCGTCGCCATAGGCCAGCTTGGCCGGGATATAGAGCATCCATTCGTCGCCCGGCCGCATCAGCTGCAGCGCCTCCACCCAGCCCGCCACCAGACCCTGCAGGGGGAAGTCAGCCGGCTGGCCGCGCGCGAAGGAGCTATCGAACACGCGCCCCGTGAGGGGTGCGCCGGCGGGACCCAAGAGGCGGCCCTCGTAATTGACCTTCACCTCGTCCTGCGGACGCGGATGGGCGCCATCCGCCGGGCCCGTCGTCACGATCTTGTACTCGAGCCCATCGGCCAGGGTATGCACGGCGGGATCCTTGGCGTTGGCCGCCAGGAAGGCCTGGCCGGCCTGGACGTCCGTCGCCTTGAGCTGGGGCTTCATGGCTGGGCCGCAGGCGGACAAGACCAAGAGCGCCAAGCCGGGGACGAGAAGCGTGCGAAATGTCATGCGGGGCCTCACAGCATGCGCGGCGGACAGCCCGCCGCGGTCAGGGCGTTGATGATCTCCTCGGTGTGGCGCGCATCGCGCGTCTCGATCATCACATCGAACTCCGCGCCCTTGGCGGGCACGTCCAGGGACAGGCGATTGTGCGCCACCTCGATGATGTTGGCCCCATGGGTTCCGATGGTCAGCGACACGGTGGCCAACAGGCCGGGACGGTCGTCGCCCACGAACCGCAGGCTGACAATGCGCTGGGCGCGCACCAGCTCGCGCGTCAGCACCGAGGCCAGGAGACGCGTGTCGATATTGCCGCCGGTCAGGATCAGGCCGCAGGACCGGCCCTTGAACAGCTCGGGATAGGACAATAGCGCCGCCAGCGAGGCCGCGCCGGCGCCCTCGGCGATGGTCTTTTCCACGTTGCAGTACAGGGCGATGGCCCGCTCGAACGCCGGCTCCTCGATCAACAGCACGTCCTCGATCAAGGGCCGCGCGATGGCGAAGGTCAGCTCGCCCACGGTCTTGACCGCGATGCCCTCGGCGATGGTCTGGCCGCCGGCCACGGCCGTCTGCCCGCGCATGCGCGCCTGGAACGAGGGATACATCGCCGGCTCCACGCCGATGATGCGGATATCGGGCTTGATCGCCTTGGCTGCGGTGGCCACCCCCGAGATCAGTCCGCCGCCGCCGATGGGCACGGGCAGCATCTCGAGGTCCGGCGCCTGCTCCAGCATCTCAAGGGCGATGGTGCCCTGGCCGGCCATCACGTCCACGTCGTTGAAAGGGTGGACGAACACCATCTGGCGCTCTTCGCCCAGCGTCATGGCGTATTCGGAGGCCTCGTCGTAGGTATCCGCGTGCAGCACCACGTCCGCCCCGAAGTTGCGGGTCTGCTCCACCTTCACGAAGGGGGTCGTGCGCGGCATGATGATCGTCACCGGGATGCCCAGACGGGCGCCGTGATAGGCCAGGCCCTGGGCATGGTTGCCCGCCGAGGCGGCGATCACGCCGCGCCGCTTTTCGGTCTCACTCAGTTGCAGCAGCTTGTTGAGCGCCCCGCGCTCCTTATAAGCGGCGGTGAACTGCTGGTTTTCGAACTTCACCCACACGTCCGCGCCGGTGATCTCGGACAAGGTCCGCGACCGGCGCAGGGGCGTCTTTTCGATATGCCCGTCCAACCGCGCGGCGGCGGCCTTGATCGATTCAAAGGTCAGGTTCATTGGCTAAGCCGGAAAAAGTCGCGCAACCTAACGATGGCGAGGCCTTAGGGCAATCATGGCTGTAGCCGAACACAAATCTCCTTCGAGCTTGGCCGATCGCCTCGCGCCCCTGGTGGGCGGGCGCGCCATTCTGATCGCCCTGATCGTGGCCGGCGCCTTCTTCATGGAGCAGTTGGACGCGACGATCATCGTCACCGCTCTGCCCCAGATGGCCTCCACCTTCCATCTCAATCCCGCCCGCATGAGCCTGGGGGTGACGTCCTATGTCCTGGCCATGGCGGCCTGCCTGCCCGCCAGCGCCTGGCTGGCCGACCGGTGGGGCGCGCGCAATCTGTTCGTCGGGGCCATCGGCGTGTTCGTGATCGCCTCCATGCTGTGCGGCCTGGCCCCCAACTTCTCCGCCTTCGTGGCCGCCCGCATCCTGCAGGGCGCCGCCGCGGCCATGATGTCGCCGGTGGGGCGACTGGTGGTGTTGCGCACGGCGCAGAAGAGCGAGCTGATGCTCGCCCTGTCGACCCTGGTGTGGCCTGCTCTGTTCGCCCCGGTGCTGGGCCCGCCGCTCGGCGGCTTCATCACCGAGGCCGCCTCCTGGCGCTGGGTGTTCTATGTCAACCTGCCGCTGGGCCTGATCTGGATCGTCCTGGTGCTCGCCCTCCTGCCCGACCAAAAACCGGAGGAACGGCGGCCTTTCGACGGGCGGGGCTTTGCCTTGATGGCCGTGGCGCTGGCCAGCCTGACCAGCGCGGTGGACCTGATCAGCGCCCGCCAAGGTCCTGGCCTGATGACGTTGTGGGAAGGGCTGGGCCTTTTGGGGCTGGGCCTGGCCGTCGGCTGGGCGGCGATCCGCCATCTGGACCGCGCGGCCCACCCGCTGGTCGATTTGGAGATCCTGCGCCAGCACACCTTCTTCATCAGCGCCGTGATCGGCGGCCTGCCTGCCCGCGCCGCTATCTCCGCCGGCCCGTTCCTGCTGCCCCTGATGTTCCAGATCGGCTACGGCCTCAGCCCAGTGCAGTCGGGCCTGATGCTGCTGCTCTATATGGCCGCCAACCTGATCGCCAAAACGGTCACCACGCCGATTATTCGCCGGTTTGGCCTGCGCTCCGTGCTCACATGGAATGCGGTGATCGCCGGATTGGCGCTGGCGGCGTGCGCGATTATCTCGCCGGGCCTCCCGCTCGTCTTTACGGGCCTGCTGCTATGCGCCGCCGGCGGCAGCCGCTCCTTGCAGCTAAGCGCCACCAGCATGACCAGTTTCGCCGAGGTGACGCCCGAACAGCGCTCCTCGGCCTCGGTGCTGTCTTCCCTGTGCCTGCAGATCGGCATCAGCATGGGCGTAGCGCTCGGGGCCCTGATGCTGAGCGTCAGCCAGGCCCTGCGCGGCGCCACTTCCCTCGGCCTGCTCGACTTCAAGATCGCGATCGTGCTGTCGGGTCTGCTGTGCGCCTTGTCGGCCTGGCCCTTCGCCACCCTGGCCCGCGACGTCGGCCATGAGATGAGCGGCCGCAAGCCAAGCCGGGGCGTTTCGGCCGCCTAAACCCCGATGTTTAGGATTTCGAGATCAAGTCCGGCCGCGACGCCAGGAACGCAGCCTTCTCGGCATCGGTCAGCACCTTGCCGGTCTTCAGTCTCGACACCTTCGGCGTGGGCCGCGCATAGGCGCCGGTTTGGTCAGCCCCCTTCGCCGATGACGGCTTGATATCGGCCAGGCGTTTAATGGGCGGCTTCATGAGCGTTTCCTGAGTCGGCTGAGCCTGGATTTAGCAGAGACTATCCGGCCGCCGGTGACGATCCCATGAATGAGCGGGACGGGGAAGCGATGGGCGCCGGCGTGACAAGGCGGCGGGCTTGAGCGGGGAATCGCCGAAGGAATCGCCCCCCGCCCTGCAGAGGCGATCATCCTAAGGCGCGGCGTCCAACCAGGCGTCCAGCGCCGCCAGCGCTTCTGGCTCGTCCAACATGGGTGCGTGGCCCACGCGAGGAACCTCGGCGAAGGCCATGTGCGGGGCCATGAGCTTCATTTTCTGCACCGTTCCCGGCGCCAGAAGGTCGGACAGGGCGCCGCGGAGGGTCAAAAGCGGCCGCGCCTGAGCCTGGGGCGTGAAGGCCAGGCCCTGGAACAAGGGCCACAGGTTCACCGGCGGCGCGGCCTTGCCCCCTTCGGGGGCCTTGAACGCCTGGGCGATGGCCGGATCGTAGTCCAGCACCGGAACCCCGTCCTTCGACGTGAATAGACGCCGGGCGAAAGCGCCCCATTGTTCGGGCCCATAGTCGGGAAAGGCCGACGCATTGACGAAACGGGCATAGTCGGCCGCCCCGGCCCAATCGTGCGCCTCAGGTCCCTTGCCGGCATAGCCGGCGATCCGCGCCAAGCCCTCCGGCGCCAACTCAGGCCCCACATCGTTCAGCGCCGCCGCCGCTACGGCCAAGGGCCGCAGAGCCGCCAGCGCCATGGTGATCAGCCCGCCCATGCTGGTGCCGATGAAACAGGCCCGCGCGATCCCGGCGCCGTCCATCAGGGCCAGCACATCGGCGGCATAGACCGCCGGCTGATAGCGCATGGGCTCAGGGTCCCGGGCCGACCGCCCGCGCCCGCGCACGTCCAACGCCAGCACCCGCCGGCCCCGAGCCGCCAGATGCGGCGCCAAGGCCTCGAAATCGCGGGCGTTGCGCGTCAGGCCGTGCAGGCAGATCACGGGCAGGCAGGCGGGGCCGGACGCCGGCGCATAGTCGCGCGCGTGCAGGTCCAGCCCTTCGGCGGAGATCCAGAACCGATCGGAGAAGCCGTCCACGGTCCGGTCATGGGTCTTGTCCGTGGCGGCGGGCGAAGCGGGCAAGCGCACGGCGCCGGCCAGGCGCGCCGGCCATCGCCCGAAGAATGAGGTCTCAGTCCGGGATTTCATCGAGCGCCGCGATCCACGCCGCCGCCGCTCCGTCCGAGGGCGCACGCCAGTCGCCGCGCGGCGACAGCGAGCCGCCCGACGAGATCTTCGGCCCGTTGGGAACCGCCGAGCGTTTGTATTGGCTGATGGTGAAGAAGCGGAACAGGAACACCTTCATCCAGGATTTGATCGTCGCCAGATCATAGGCCTCGCGCGCGCCCAATGGGAAGTTCGGCGGCCAAGCGCCCCTCCCCGCGTCGGCCCAGGCGTGCTGGGCCAGAAAGGCGATCTTGGCCGGCTTCAGCCCATAACGCAGCACATAGTAGAGCGTGAAATCCTGCAGGGCATAGGGGCCGACCACGGCCTCGGTGGACTGGGTCTGGCCCTGGGCGTCAGCGGGAATCAGTTCGGGGCTGATCTGCGCGCCGGCGATGTCGAGCAGGATCGGCCCGGCCGCGTCGCCCAGCAAGCCCTCGGCCGCCACCCAGCGGATCAGATGCTGGATCAGGGTCTTGGGAACCGACGCATTGACGTTGTAGTGGCTCATGTGGTCGCCCACGCCATAGGTGCACCAGCCGAGCGCCAGCTCCGACAAATCACCCGTGCCCACGACGAAGCCGCCGATCTGCCCGGCCAGGCGGAACAGATAGTCTGTGCGCAATCCCGCCTGCACATTCTCGAAGGTCAGGTCGTAGACCGCCTCGCCTTCGCCGAACGGATGGCCGATGTCCTTGAACATCTGCATCGCCGCGGGGCGGATATCGATTTCCTGGGCCGAGACGCCGAGCGCCCGCATCAGGGCCCAGGCGTAGCCCTTGCTCGCCTCCCCGGTGGCGAAGCCGGGCAGGGTCACGGCATGGATATGCGAGCGCGGCCAGCCCAGAAGATCGAAGGCGCGGGCCGCCACGATCAGCGCCTGGGTGGAATCCAGCCCGCCCGACACCCCGATCACGACCTTGCCGCCGCCACGACCCCCGCTTGTGGCGTCCAGGCGCCGCACCAGGCCCTGCACCTGGATGTTATAGGCCTCGTAGCAGTCGTCATACAGACGCGCCGGGTCTGACGGGACGAAGGGGAAGCGCTCGACGGCGCGCTCCAAGGCCACGCGGCGATCGGCAGGCTTGAAGGCGAACTCCACACGCCGCACCCGCCCCGCGCCCGAACGCTCGGCGCCTTCGTGGAAGGTCTGCACCCGCAGGCGCTCGGCGACCAATCGCTCCAGGTCCACGTCGGCGGTGAGCAGCTTGGGCTCACGGGCGAAACGCTCGGACTCGGCCAGCAGGGCGCCGTTCTCATAGACCAGGGCATGGCCGTCCCACGCCAGGTCGGTGGTCGACTCGCCCCAGCCGGAGGCGGCGTAGACATAGGCGCCGATCCCGCGCATCGACTGGGCCCGGCACAGGGTCCGCCGCACCTCGGCCTTGCCGATGATGATGTTGGAGGCCGACAGGTTGGCGATCACCGTGGCCCCGGCCATGGCCAGGCGGCCCGACGGCGGCTCGGGCGCCCACAGGTCCTCGCAGATCTCCACGCCCAGCACGAAGTCGGGATAGTCGGCGGCGGCGAAGATCAGGTCCGTTCCGAAGGGCGCGGAGCCGCTTTTCAGGGCGATGCTCTGGCCTTCCACACCCAGCCCCGGCGTGAAATGGCGCCGCTCATAGAATTCGCGATAGGACGGCAGATAGGACTTGGGAACCACCCCCAGCACCTGGCCGCCAGCGATCACCACGGCGCAGTTGTACAGCTTCTGGCCATGACGCAGCGGCGCGCCGACCACGCAGACAAGACCCAGGTCCGCGCTGGCCGCCCGCACCTGCTCGACGGCCTCCAGCACGCCGTCCAGCACCACGGTCTGCTGCAACAGGTCGTCGATGGCGTAGCCCGACAGGCACAGCTCGGGAAACACCGCCAGACCCACGCCCGCCGTGTCGGCCTCGGCGAGGGTGGCGATTACCTGCCGGGCGTTGGCCGCCGGATCAGCCAGGCTGATGCGGATCGGCGCAGCGCCCACGCGCAACATGCCGTGGCTATAGAGCGAAAAGAACGGTTCCATCCGGCTGTCCTGGCCGCGCCTGACTTATGCTCAGAGTGAGACTATATAGGCGAAGTTTAGGGGAAACCCTAGGCAGGGTGCGCGGGAGGGGAATGTGGGATTGGGTGAAAAAGGCGATACCCCCGTTAATTTAAGAAACGCTGCATCGCGTAGTTGTGGATGGGGACGCCGCGGACTTCAAAGTTGCATCGGCGAAGCAGCGTGAACCCTTTCCGCTCGAAGAGGGACCGGGCCAATTCGCTGGCCTCGACATAAAGCTTAGGAACCCCCGCCAACCTAGCCCGCGAAATCAGCTCATCGAGGAGGACCGACGCCACGCCCGCGCCCGCCGCATCGGGCCGGCAGTAGAGGTGGTCGATGTGCCCGTCGACCTCCAGGTCTCCATAAGCCACAACCTCCTCGGCGGCGTCGATGGCCACAAACGTTGTTCGCCCGTCGCTGGCGCGTGTGTGTACGTCGCCCGGATCGGCCGGAGCCGGAGCCCAGGCCGACACCTGCTCCGGCGTGTAACGACGAGGGCCGAGGCTATGCGTAGAATCATAAAAGAGCTGCGCCATGGCTGGCGCATCGTCCGCCCTGTACTCGCGGATCATTATTTGCGGTTTGGTTGAGTTCATCGCTCAAACCTACATAGTCGCGGACGCGGCCCGCTACGGATCATTCATCGGACACCTATCGGAGTCCGCGCTCATTTAGCTTTCCCCGAAAGCCACCCCGCCCTGAATTCCATGGATGATCCAAGCTCTGGCAGTCCGGCAGGTCAAGGCCGGCTCCTGCGGAGCCGCCGCTGCGCGGTCGCCGAAGGCGAGCCTTGAGCTGTCGGAGCGCCAGAGCAAAACTGCTCGCCATGGACTTAAGGGCACGTCCAGGCCGCGATTGTCTCGCCGCCAGACTCCCGTCAACATCAGCCGCATGAACACGCGCCTGACCCTCGTTTTCGCGACCATCCTGGCGTTCGTCGGCGCCGCCGACGTCTCAAGTCCATCCTCCGCAGCCGCGCCCTGCCGCGACAGGCTGGGACAGCCCATAAAATGCGTCCAGCCCATGGTGCTGAAGTACTGCCGCGATACGTACACAAAGGAGTTCGCGCGCTGCGGAGGCCCGCACGTGGAACGGGTCCCGCCGCCAGGCCACTAGAGGGCTGAGACCCAGATCATAGGATTCTGCGGCCAGAAAATTGAACCACGAAGAGCACCAAGAGCTCGGTGTTTCCTTCGTGTCCTTGGTGATCTTCGTGGTTCATATCTTTCTTGGGGGCGGCGCGCGTCAGGATGTGCGGATAGAGGCTACCCGCCATACCCCCGGATCGCTTCGACGATCAGGTCCTGGTCGACGTGGCTCAAATAGGGGTGCATGGGCAGCGACAGCACGAGCTTGGCCTTAGCCTCGGTCACCGGCAGATGACCGCCCGCCACGGGGAAATCCACATAGGCCGACTGCATGTGCGTCGGGCGCGGATAGTAGGCGGCCGTGGGGATGCCTTGCGCCTTGAGGTGCGCCGCCAAACCGTCGCGGTCGGGGTGCTCGATGGTGTACTGGGCCCAGGTGGAAACGCCGCCTTCGATCACCTTGGGCCATACCGCCAGGCCCGTCAGGCCGCGCGCATAGCGGTCGGCGACCTGGTTTCTCAGCACGATCTCCTCGGCGAACAGCTTCAGCTTTTCCAGCAGCACCGCCGCCTGCAGGGTGTCGAGCCGGCTGTTCATGCCGATGCGCACATTGTCGTACTTGTCGGTCCCCTTGCCGTGGATGCGCAGGGAATCCATCACGTCCCACAGGCCCTGGTCATTGACCAGCACAGCCCCGCCGTCGCCGTAGCAGCCGAGCGGCTTGGCCGGAAAGAAGCTGGTGGCCGTGGCGTCGGCCCAATGCAGCGGGTGTTGACCGCCCAGCGTGCAGCCGAAGCCCTGGGCGCTGTCGGCCAAAAGCTTCAGCCCGTGTTTGCGGCAGATCTGCGCGATCTTGGGATAGTCGGCGGGTTGGCCGAACAGGTCCACGGCGATCACGGCCTTGGGCTTGAGCTTGCCGGCCTTGAGCGTTTCCTCGATAGCAAGCTCGAGATGCGCCGGATCGAGGTTGTAGGTGTCCGGCAGGATGTCGACGAATACCGGCGTCGCGCCGGTCCAGGGCACCACCTCGGCAGTGGCGGCAAAGGTGAAGCTGGGGCAAAACACCGCGTCGCCCGGCCCCACGCCCCAGGCCATCAGCGGCAACACCACCGCGTCGGTGCCGTTGGCGCACGATAAGGCCAGCTTGGCCTGGCCGAAATGGGCCAGCGCAGCCTCGAAGGCGCGCACTTCGGGGCCCATGACATAGGCTCCATGATCCAGCACCCGACCGATGGCGGCATCCAATTCCTTGCGGATCCGGCGTTGCTGAGCCTTGAGATCGATGAAATCCATGGGTTGGGTCCTCGCATGCGCGCCGTACGGGCCAAGGCGGCGGCCCCGATTAGCACAGCCTGGGCCGACGCCTCCCGATTTTTAACAAAACCCAAACCGCAGAACCTTAGGGCGTGGTTAACCATGTTCTCGCGACCATGGGTCTAGAGCACGATGGCTTTAGGCGAATCGCCTGAACGCTGAATCGTGCTCTGGAAGCCAATATTCAGGGCCTGATTCAGGCTTCAAGATGAAGCCATCAGGCTCTGGGATTCGAGGATCGCCATGTCGGCCGCTCTGCCGCTGCCCGCCGCCATTCCCATGCGCGACTTCCGCTCGCCGATGGCGAATCTCGATGGCAAGACCGTGTTGATCACGGGGGGCACCGGCTCGTTCGGCCGGGCCATGGTCGAGATGGTCTGCCGCCAGTTCACGCCCAAGAAGCTGATCATCTACAGCCGCGACGAGCTCAAGCAATACGAGATGGCCCAGGTGTTCGGGACAGAACACTACCCGTTCATGCGCTACTTCATAGGCGATGTGCGCGACCAAGCGCGACTGGAGACGGCCATGCGGGGGGTGGACTATGTGATCCACGCCGCGGCGCTCAAGCATGTGACCGTCGCCGAGTACAATCCCTTCGAGTGCATCAAAACCAACGTCATGGGCGCCGAGAACGTGGTCAATGCGGCCATCGCCCAACGGGTGAAGAAGGTCGTGGCCCTGTCCACCGACAAGGCGGCCAATCCGATCAACCTCTACGGCGCCTCCAAGCTGGCTTCGGACAAGATCTTCTGCGCGGCCGAGGCCATGGCCGGGGACGCGGGCACGCGGTTTTGCGTGGTGCGCTACGGCAATGTGGTGGGATCGCGCGGATCGGTGGCGCCCTACTTCCAGAAGCTGGCGGCCGAAGGCGCGACGTCCCTGCCCATCACGGACGAGCGCATGACGCGCTTCTGGATCACCCTGGAGCAGGGGGTGAACTTCGTCCTGTCCAGCCTGGAGCTGATGCAGGGCTGCGAGATCTTCGTCCCGAAGATTCCGTCGATGAAGACCACCGAGCTGGCCACCGCCATCGCGCCGCATCTGCCGCATAAGGTGGTGGGCATCCGTCCGGGCGAGAAGCTGCATGAGATTATGGTGCCCGAGGACGACGCCCGCTCCACCGTGGAACTGGACGATCGCTATGTGATCCTGCCCGATGCCTATGTGGCGCGGCGGCGCCACTATCTGGATCACGGCGGCCGGGCGGCGCCGGAGGGCTTCTCCTACGCCTCGGACCGCAACCCCGAAGGCCTGGACGCGCGCGGCTTGCAACTGCTACTGGCCTCAGCCCTCAAGGGTTGAGGCGGGAGCCCCGATGCAGGTCGACACCTTCGATATCCAAGGTCCGCTGTTGTTCACGCCGGCCCGCCATGGCGACGCCCGCGGCTTTTTCTCGGAGACCTTCCGTCAGGACACGTTCGACGCGGCCGTCGGCCCTATCGTCTTCGTCCAGGACAATCACTCCCGCTCGACCCGGCGCGGGGTGATCCGCGGCCTGCACTACCAGGCGCCGCCTTTCGCCCAGGGTAAGCTAGTGCGGGTCACGCGCGGCGCGGTGTTCGATGTGGCCGTGGATATCCGCCACGGATCGCCCACCTTCGGCCGCCACATCACCACGGAGCTGAGCGAGGACAATTGGCGTCAGTTGTGGATTCCGCCGGGCTTCCTGCACGGCTTCTGCACCCTGACCGACGATGTCGAGTTCCTCTACAAGGTCACAGCCTACTATTCGCGCGCGCATGACGGCGGGGTTTCCCCTACCGATCCGGATCTGGGCATCCAATGGCCGCTGAACGGCGCCGAGCCGCTGGTCTCGGACAAGGACGCCAAGGCCCCGCCGCTCAAGCACCTGCCAAAGATTTTCAGCCTTTAGCCGATAAAGCCGGCCCCCGCCGGCAACGAGCACGGTCTTCGTCCGGCCGACGCTCTCGGCGGCGGCCCTTCTGTGGTCAAGTCCATGACGCCCGATCAGATCGTTTCGCTCAGCAGGCGTGTCAGGTATCGGCAATATTCCGAGTTCGGAGTCCGCTCGACCTGCGCGGCGAGATCGCGCGCGCTGATCCAGCCATTGCGATAGCCGATCTCCTCGGGACAGGCGATCTTCAGTCCTTGCCGATGCTCGATCGTTTGCACGAACTGCGCGGCCTGCAGCAGGGAATCCGGCGTGCCGGTGTCGAGCCAGGCGTAGCCGCGTCCCATCTTCTCCACGATCAACGCGCCCTGGTCCATGTAACGGCGATTTACGTCGGTGATCTCCAACTCGCCCCGCGCCGATGGCTTCAGGTTTCGCGCGATGTCAACCACCTGTGAGTCGTAGAAATAGAGCCCGGTCACGGCGATGTTCGACCGGGGCGACGTCGGCTTCTCCTCAAGCGACAAAGCGCGGCCCTCGCGATCCATCTCGATCACGCCATAGCGTTCGGGATCGGCGACCTGATAGCCGAACACCGTCGCTCCGCTTTGGCGGCCCGCGGCGCGGCGCAGCAGATCCTCCAGGCCGTGGCCATAGAAGATGTTGTCGCCCAGCACTAGGCAACTGCCCTCGCCGTCCAGGAACTCCGCCGCGATCAGAAAGGCCTGGGCGATGCCCTCGGGCTTGGGCTGCACGGCGTAGCTCAGGCGCAGGCCCCACTGGCCCCCGTCGCCGAGCATCGACTCCAGGATCGGCGTGTGCGCCGGGGTTGAGATGATCAGAATATCCCGCAGGCCCGCCAGCATCAGGGCGGACAGCGGGTAGTACAGCATGGGCTTGTCGTACACGGGCAGCATCTGCTTCGACAGCGCGCCGGTCAGGGGATGAAGACGCGTACCGCTACCGCCCGCCAGCAGAATGCCCTTCACCGATCAAACCCCGCGTCGCCGGGAGCATCCGTTGCGCCCCTCACCGCCCTGATAGACGGTGTTCTGCTTGCGGTGAACCTCTTTTTGACCGCGCCACAACCCTAGCGTTTGCTGCGACTTTGCCGCTCAAAGGGTCGAACCGGGCGCCGGGCGCGCCATCAGCGCCTCCATGCCGTCGATGTCCACCACTTCGGAGGCGCGGCCATGGTCCATACGCATGACCTTGTTGCATAGCGAGCGGATCATGTTGGGATCGTGCGAGGCGATCACCAGAATATGGGCCTGCTCCACAAGAGACGTCAGACGCAATTGGGCCTGCTGGCGGAAATCGGCGTCGCCCACAGCCAGCCATTCGTCCATCAGCAGAATTTCGGCCTCCACCGAGGTCGCCGTGGCGAACGCCAACCGCGCCTGCATGCCCGAGGAGTAGGTCTTCATCGGCATGGCCAGGAATGGGCCCAAGCCACTGAAATCGGCGATCTCATCGATCTTGGCGCGGATTTCCCGGGGCGATAGTCCCGCCACCAGCCCTCGCAAGCGAATATTCTCCAGTCCCGTGGCGGATGGATCGATGCCCATGCTGAGGTCGAGCAGGGAGGCGATGCGGCCATTGACCTCCACATAACCCTCGTCCGGGGCATAGGCCCCGCACAGGCATCGCAGCAGCGTGGTCTTGCCCGAGCCGTTGGAGCCGATCAGGCCAAGACGATCGCCGGCCTGCAACGACAGGCTGACATGACGCAGCGCCGTCAAGGTATTCTGGTTGGAGTGGTTCTTGCGCGCCAGGCTGCCGCCGATGGCGACCTGCTTAAGGTAGCGCTTGAGCGACTGGGTGTCGGTCCCGATCAGGGGGAAGTGCAGCGAAAGGTCGCTGACGGTGATGTCGGCCAAGATGTCAGCTCACAGGTAGTGGACGACCCGGCGACGGGTCTGGTTGTAGACCAGCACCGTGACGATCCAGCCCACAATGGCGATCGGGACGAGGAAGGTCAGGGTCTGCCAAGGCATGTCCCCGTGCAGCAGGGGCTCGCGCACGCTTTGAATCGAGAAATAGAAAGGATTGGCGGCCACGAAAAGACTGTTCTTCATCGCCGCCGTCGGGGTCCAGAAAATCGGCGACAGAAAGAATACAAGCTGCAGAATCGCGGCCACGATCTGCGGCATGTCGCGGAAGCGGGTGGCCAGCATCGCCAGCAGCAGCCCAATCCAGCTCAGATTGACGAACATCAGCGCCAGACCGACGAAAGCCCACAGCACCTGCGGTCCGGGGAATATCTTGAACCAGAGCAACACCGCCACGATGATCACCACCTGATGGGCCAGGTTGATCGCGTTTCTGGCCAAGGTGCGCAGGATGAACATCGGCAGCGGCAGGGCCGATTGTTTGATCATGGCGCCGCCCATGACGAAGGCGTCGCCGCCCTCGGAAATGGCGGCGCTGAGGAAACCCCACACCACCAGGCCCACAGCCACGAACGGCAGCAAGTCCCTGATCTTCTGATGAAACAGCGCCGCGTAGTTGATGCCGAGGCCAAGAACCAAGGTCATGGTCATCATGGTAATCCACCACGGACCAAGCACAGAGCCTCTATACCGACTAAGAATGTCCTGCCAGGCAAGGCTTAAGGCGAGTGGAAACCTTCTGAAGGCCTCGACAAAATCGCGCCGAGTTTCCGCGAATTCAGAAAAGTAGCTTGTTCGGCCCGATAGGCGCATCAACTCACTTTCAGGGCGGCTGCGGCTGCGTGACCTAGCAGAGGGTCATGGCTTTCACAAGGCCGCATGGCGGCTTGGCGTTGGCGCGGGGCGAGCGCGTTATGCAACCCTCGGGCCCGCGCTTCGCGAGCGTCCGCTACTGCCGGCCAACTACACCACACCCTGCGACGCGACCAAAAAACGACGGCGATTGTCGACCAAGATTCGCTTGCCAAAATCAGTTGAATCTAGTGAGTCAATTTATTGGCGCACGCGTGCCTACCTCATCGGGGGCCTGATTGTATGTCACTTCGAAGCTGTGTGCTGGCGCGCCTCACAGCGGCCTACGCTTGTCCTATCGCGATCCTTTGGGTGAACGTAGCTCCTTCCGACTGCTGTCCATATTCCATGAAACGGTCGCGGCCATCGATTCCCGGTCAAGACTTGTTCGTGTCAATCGAGCGTCCGGTCGTGATTCTTTGCCGCTCCAGCGGCGATGCAGAAACCGCCGAGCGGGCGCGGCTGCAGGAAGGATATGAAGGAGCCCGCAACGAAATGCGAATGCTCACGGCATTACGTTTCTGGCGCGTAAGGAGGCCGCTGCGTGCGCTGAACTGGTGGTTGAGCGCCCTGAGGCGACCGCGGCAATCGCCTCTGACGGACGCGCGATGCGGCGCGCCAACCGCGCCGGCCCCGCCCAAAACATCAGAATCGGCGAGCGTTGGCGCATTGGGTGCGAAGGCGCCTATTCCGAGGGCGCGCGAACTGGGCTGGGTGCGACAAAATCTGTTCCCCGGCCTGCGTGTGGTGATTGTCACTCCAGACATCCACGGTCCTATCTGCAATGGCGGGATTGGCACCGCGTTCGCCGCTTTGGCCCAACAGCTGGCGGAGTGGGGCGTCGACGTAACCATCGCCTATGCACTTGGCATGTATACGGAGAGCGAACCGGTTTCGTACTGGCGGGAGCATTACGCCGGCCTTGGCGTCAAGTTTTTGGCGCTTGACGAGACTCAACTTGAAATGTTCCCGGCCCTTGGAGCCTCTCGCGCCCGCCAATTGCCCTGGCGCGTCTATCGGTGGCTCGAGCGTAACGAAAAGTCATTCGATCTAGCGATTTTTCCGGAATGGATGGGGCTCGCCTACTACGTCCTGACGGCGAAGGGGCAGGGACTGGCGTTTAACGATCTGGTTGTCGCCATCAACACGCACAGCCCTGAGTCTTGGGCGACTGAGGGCAACAGGGCGCTTCCTGACTCCCTTGACGCAGTTGAGCGCGACTTCATGGAACGGGAAAGCGTACGTCGTGCAGACTGGGTGATCAGCCCCAGCCGTTACCTGATTGACTGGATGCGAGGTCGCAAATGGGTGGTGCCGGACCAGTTGCGGATCATTCAAAATCTCATGCCCAACGTGTTGGAGCCTTCTTCGGACAGCTTCCTGATGCAAGCGCAGCCGGCCACAACCATCGTGTTCTTTGGGCGTCTGGAGGTGCGCAAAGGGTTGAAGCTGTTTTGCGATGCCGTCGGCCGGATGGAGGCCGGCGAGCGGAGCAAGTTGCAATCCATACGGTTTCTCGGAAAGGCCGGCGTCGTTTCCGCAGGCTTTAATTCGCTGACCTATATCGCTGAGCGGACACGGGACTGGGGTGTTCGCGTCGACGTCGTGACCGACAAGAACAAGGACCAGGCCTTGAGTGAGCTGCTGCAGCCCGGCGTGCTTGCGGTAATTGCGTCCCTATCCGAAAACTCCCCTTACACGGTTTTGGAATGCCTGCACCATGGCGTGCATTTCGTCGCCAGTCGGGTCGGCGGCATCGCCGAGCTCGTGCATCCAGATGACGCCGATGCGTGTCTCTTCGCGCCAACGCCGCAAGCCCTGTCGAATTGCCTTCAGAACGCCATGACGTATGGCTCCCCATCGGTGCGCATGGCGCAACCGCGGGATGGCGTCAGGGAGCAGTGGAAAGGCTGGCTTCAGGAGGTGACGCAAACACGCCGCGCGCCTGTATTGCCGGCCGATGTCTCCCGGGGTGATATAGAGGGGAAGCCGCTCGTCAGCATTTGCCTTGTCCATTACAATCGGCCGCAATATCTGGCGCAAGCGCTAGCTTCGATCCGGACGCAGTCCTATTCCAACATAGAAGTCGTGCTGGTGGACGACGGGAGTCCGTCAGCGATTGCGCGGCAATTCTTGGACAATTTGGAGCCGGAATTCCGGGCTCGTAACTGGCAAATCATTCGTCAGACCAACAGCTACCTTGGCGCGGCTCGTAACCGAGCGGCTGAAGCGGCGCGAGGGCAGTACTTGATGTTCATGGACGATGATAACATCGCCATGCCGGACGAGGTCGAGACGTTTGTGTCGGCCGCCTTGCGCAGCGGCGCGGATATCCTGACTTGTATGGCGGCGCCGTTCACGGACGAGCCGGAGGCGACGCCATCGCGCCTTTGGCTACCGCTTGGCGGCGCTTCGGGCGCGGGCATCTACCATAACGTTTTTGGGGACGCCAATGCGCTTTGGAAGCGCGACGAGTTTCTGCGGCACGGCGGCCATACGACTGATTACGGCGTGGGGCACGAGGACTGGGAGCTGTTTGCTGAAGCGGTCCTCACGGGGGCGTTACTTGAGGTCGTGCCTAGGCCTTTGTTCTGGTACCGCGTAAGTGCCGACTCGATGTTGCGCACGGGCAATAAGTGGGAAGATCATGCACGCAGCGCACGCGCTTATCTGCGACATGATCCGAGTGGACTAGGCATGGCGGCCGCATACGCGGCGTTCTTGCAGCGCTCGAGAGAGGTCGACGAAAAGCGTTGGGCGCGCGAAAATACAATCGGTCTTCGCTTATTTCGCGCGATCCGCATGGCTAGTGATCAGTCGTTACGCGCCAAATTCGTTAGCGCTTGGCACCGGCATGGCTTTCGAAACGCGACTAATCGCGCCTTGGTAAAAGCGGGAATGTCCGTTCAAGCTATGCGGCGGGGCGAGTCCTCGGCCAAGCATACGCGGGCAGCATCACGGGGACGCCTCAAAAAGCCCGAACGGCTGGATCTGCGGTGGGAGCAGGGGCCGCCAGCGATCAGTGTTTTCATCGGCCGTGTCTCCGGCGAACCCCTGTCCGACAGCATGGCCGCTGACTTCGCCCTTATCGGCGCCCTGGCGGCGGCGGGGGCTCCAGTACGGGTTATCGCGACGGATGTGTCTCCGGGGCCATCGGAGCTGCAGTTCCGCATGCTTCTGCAGAGCCGCTTCAGCCTGCCCAGGAAGGCGCAATGTCGCCTCCAGGTTCTGGACGGCGCCGCCATGCCGGCGCTCTGCAGCAAGGACGATGTATTCGTTACGACCGATCAGAATATAGCGCTTTGGCTCGCCAAGGCGCTGGGCGAGTGCGCCACACCGGTCACCGCGCCTGCGGCGGGATCGGCGGCCCTTGGCCCTTGGCCGAGCGACGGGAGGGGCTTGGCGGCGTTCGAGGCGGGCGGGTCGGCCCGCATCGAGCCGATCCAAGACTTCGTCAATGCCGCCCAGCGCCTGGTCGAAGATTTTCAAAGTCGTCAATCCAGCGTCCGGGATCAACCGCCATACGGTCAGGGTTTCCGCCTTATTTCCGATTGTGGATTGGGCTATCGGGTGTTGAAGCCCGTGGCGGCCGACTGGATTGGTCGCCGCGCGTGCCTGTTCGTCCATTTCGACCCGGACGACCGCATCGATCCCTATGTGGTCCACTATTTGTCAGCGCTGAAGCGCTCCGGTGTGGACCCGATCCTGATTTCCTCTTCCGAATTGGATGCTGCCGCCGTAGCCGAAGTCGAGCCTATCCTGGCGGGCACCGTGTGCCGACAGAACTTGGGCCGGGATTTCTCTGGCTGGGCGTTGGCTCTGGAGCTCTTTCCGCAACTGCTCAACTGCGATGAGGTGATCATCGCTAATGACAGCGTCTATGGACCGGTCGGCGACCTGGGCACCCTGTTTGGACGGATGCAGGCGGTTCCATGGGACGTCTGGGGCGTGGCCGAAAGCCTTGAAATCGAGCGGCATTTTCAAAGTTGGTTTGTCTGCTTCCGCCAGGCGGCGCTGCGTTCGGAGACCTTCAGATCATTCTGGGGGGGCGTGCTCCCGCTTAACGACAAGACTGCCATCATCGAGAACTACGAAGTACCCATAGCGCGCATGTTCAAGTCTCAAGGGTTCGAAGTGGGGGCCGTGGTTGGCTGCGGGCAACTGAAGGCGCGCGTCGGCAACCCCACCTTGCACCCCTGGCGAAACCTCCTCGATCTGGGCGTGCCTTTCGTGAAAGTGCAGCTTTTGCGGGACAATCCCCTGAACACGGACCTGTCCGGGTGGATCAGTGAAGTCTCCAGACGCGGCTATCCCCCCCGCTTGATCCTCGACCATCTCCGCCGCGTGGCGGGAAAAGGGGCCGCAGCGCTTCAAACGCGCTAGTGCACTGACTCAGACGGAAGGTGCAGGCAAGCTGCTGAGTTTGTCGAGGATGGCGTTAGCGGGCTTGGTCCGCAAGGTGATAGGCAAGGAACGTACAAAGGGGCAGGCCTGGCGATGGCCTGGGTCGCGGACGTGGTGCTTTGAGGCCATCAGCAGATTAAATAATATGTCTTGCAAAAGACTGCCGCCCGCACCAACATATTGGCCATGGGCGACCTGGCTATTATTTCGAATAACTGCTGGGGCGCAGACTATTACCGCGAGCGCGGGTTGCCCTATAACACCCCGACCGTTGGACTGTGGTTCTACCCAGACGACTATCTGGCGTTATTGAGCGACTTGCGCCGGACGCTGGCCCGGCCCCTCACCTTTCGGTCAGGGTCAAGTCACGGGCCGCGTCCCTATCCGGTCGGGTTGCTGGGCGACATTGAGATTCAGTTCATGCACTACGCCAGCGAGGACGAAGCGCGGGCGAAGTGGGAGCGCCGCGTCGCCAGGCTTCCGGCCAATGACGAGGACTTGCTCATCAAGATCTGCGACCGCGACGGATTCACAGCGGCGCATTTAGCCCAATTCGACGCGCTGCCCTTTGCCCAGAAGATTGGCTTCTTGAAGGAGGGCCGCTTTGATGCGCCATACCCTTGGGCGCGCACCGTCGCCTGCGACAGTGAAACTGTCCCTGACGGCCTGACCCTTTGGCAAATCACTGGCCAGACCGTTAACTTCCGCTCCCCTATCGCCCCCTTCACCCTCCACAAAGAGTCCTTGCGCGACAGCCTCAGGTCCCGAGAGATCGCCTTGATAGACTTGCCCGCCGCGTGCTCCCGGCGGATCCGAACCACCGTCTCCACTATCAACATCCCGATCTTGACCGCCTGGCTGAACCCAAGCGGCCGTGCCTAAACCATCGGAATGAGGGGTCCCTCTTCGGCGCCTATCACCCCGTTAGGGGGTCCTTGTTCGGCTCTGACTCAATCTTGATGAAGTTGCGGCGCCGACTCCCTTCGACAGCAAGGGAATCAGTCCATGGTAGCGATCGCTACGACCATCCACACTCATTCCGGCCGGCTTTGTGCTGGTCGATACCCAAGTCGAGGTCGGCAGTGCTGTGATTACGGTGCGCTCCGGTGGGGCTGAGACGGCCTGCCCCGATTGTGGCGCGGCATCGCGACGGGTCCACAGCCGTTACGTCCGTATGCTCGCCGATCTTCCATTGAGCGGCCGGACTGTACGGCTGCAATTTGTCGCTCGTCGGTTTCGGTGCGACACGGCGCTCTGTCCGCGGCGGATTTTCACCGAGCGAGTTGAGTCGGCGGCGCCCTGGTCGCGTAGGACTGCCCGATTGGATGAACTGGCTCACCATCTTGGCTTGGCGCTCGGAGGGCGGCCTGCGGCGAGCTTTGCAAGGCGCTTGATGCTGCCGTTGAGCAATGACACCCTATTGCGATTGGTCCGGCGGCGCGGAACCCCGGCCTTCGAACCGCCACGGGCGATAGGGATCGACGACTGGGCGTGGAAGCGAAATCATCGCTACGGCACGCTCATCTGCGATCTGGAGCGCCGCCGCACCATTAGCCTGTTGCCGGACCGGGAGCCTGCCACAGCCCAGGCCTGGCTCGCCACCCAGCCGCAGATCGAGGTGGTCACACGCGACCGAGGAGGCGCTTACGCGTTGGCGGCGGCGCGGGCGCTTCCCGACGCCATGCAGGTCGCCGACCGGTGGCACCTGATGGAGAACGCCAGCCAGGCCTTTCTTGCGGCGACCCGCAGCAGCATGCGCCAGATCCGCGAGGCGCTGGGCGCCGCGACCATCGATCCGACGCTTCTCACCGCAGCCGAAAAGCTCCAATACGAAGGCTATCTCCGCCGTGAGGACGTCAACGCCGCGGTGATGGAGTTGTCGAAGGCAGGCGCGCCGATCAAGGAGATCGTGCGGCGCACAGGCCATAGCCGCGGCCTTGTGCGGCGCGTGCTCCGCGGACAGCGCTCTGAGGTTTTCATGCCTCGTGAGAGCTCCCTGGAACGGCACCTCCCGTGGCTCGATGCTCAGTGGACGGCTGGAAAGCACAACAGCGCCGCGCTGTGGCGCGAACTGCGCGGCCTTGGCTTCCGAGGAAGCCGCAGAGTCGTCACCGAGTGGGCGATCCGCCGGCGCCGCGCGGACGAGGCCAACCTGGAACGCCTCAAGCGCACTCCCTCTGCCCGTACCGTCGCTCGCTTGATGACCACGGCGCGAGACGACCTGTCCCGCGCTCAGACGGTGACGGTGGCCGCGATCGAGGCCGCGGCGCCGGCGTTGGTGGAGGCGCGAGAGATCGTTGAGGCCTTCCACGCGATGATCCGGAAAAAGAAGACGGCAGCCCTGGACAGCTGGCTGGAAAGGGCGGGCGGCAGCTTAGTCGCGTCCTTCGCGCGCGGCCTCGCCCGTGACCGTGCGGCGGTGTACGCCGCAATCGACACAGCGTGGTCCAACGCCCAGGCCGAGGGACAGATTACCAAGCTCAAGCTCGTGAAACGCCAGATGTACGGCCGCGGCAAACTGGATCTTCTCCAGGCCCGCATGACCGCCAGCTGATTCCGGCCGGCCTTCACCAAAATTGCGTCAGAGCCCTTGTTCCACGCCGCTGCACACCATCGAACCGCACCTGGGCGGCGACGTTCCAGCTGGAGACCCCTTCGCCGCCGCCGATGGCGCCCTATACATGCAGGCCACGGGCATGGTCTTCATCAACGGCCAGCGCTTGCCCGCCTATAGGCGGCGATCGCGCCGAATATGACCGGAACCTTCACGGGCTCTCCCACTGCAGCTGACCACCACTCAACCGTGTAGCGCGGGCGGGGTCAACGGTGGTGCCCGGACTGCACCGGAGCTGACGGGCGGCGGTGTCTGGAGCGCGATGGGTTTAGGCGGTCACGAAAAACCGCTCCACCTGAGGCAACGAATAAGCCGTTCGTCCGCGCGACTCCAGGGCCAGAACTTGTGGTCATATTCACGGGCGTCCTCCAGCATGGACGCCCAATCGGCGCCGCGGAGCCCAGATCGAGCGGCGGCGACAAACTCGCCTCGGCGCGCGGCCGGCAACGCGTTGAACCTATTCTTGTAGTTGACCAGCTCGCTCGCAGCCCACGCCGAAGCATAGGGTTTTCCGTCTGCGCCATATCGTCCGATCACCTTCTTGACCTCATCAAAGGTCGCGAAAATGCCCGCCGCTTTCCGCTCATCGCTGGTGATCGATGCCTGACTGTCCCGCCGGTAGAAGTAAAGCGCCTGATTTATCAGGCCGGCCCTTTGTGCGCGCAGGTTTATCTCAGCGGAGAAGGGATTGTCTTCAAAGTATAGGCCTTCAACAAAGCGAACGTCCCCGATCATGTCTCGCCTGTAAAGCCTGTTCCACGCACTCACCTGCATGAGAAAGAGCGGTTTGTCGACAGGGCGAAACACGCCATTGACATCGGGATACCTGAAAAAGCAATCCGCGAAGACGCACTCTTTCGTGAAGGAGGCGACATTGAAAAAAATCAGCTCCGCTTGCAGCGCTTCCGCCTTCTCGTAGGCGCGCGCGCAAAGCTCGAGATCGATGAAATCGTCCGAGTCCAGAAAGAGGACATATTTTCCGCGCGCCGCATTCAGCCCGGCGTTGCGCGCTGACGACAACCCCCCGTTGAGCTTGTCGAGGACAACGATGCGTCCGTCCCGAGAAGCGTATTCGTTCAGGACGCTTAAGCTCCCGTCTGTAGAGCCGTCATTCACACAGATGATCTCCAGCGATGGAAACGTCTGATCTACGACAGAATCCAGGCATTGCCTTAGATAGGACTCGACATTGTAAACCGGGATGATCACGCTGATCGAAGCTGGCGGCTTTTCTGTTGCGGTTTTCATATTCAACTCCGTTTCGCGAGCCAAGCCCACAGCCGGACCAGTTTTTGCCTGACACGCCCCAGCCTCAAGATTCGCCTGACACGCTGTAGCCTCGAGAAAGGCCCGCCGCCCCTTTCCCGGAGAATGTGCCTGGCACAGGCCGAACTCCGCAAATAGGACGCGGCCTCCCAGCGCAACTTGAGCTCTCCGCGCGCGGCGGCGCGGGCATCGCCGACGCTAAGCGCCGGAGCGACTTCAGCAAGCAGAGCATCGTTCTGGTCCTCAGAAAACGGCAACGATCCAAACAGCACCGCCATTTCTTCGGTGGGATTGAGAAGATACCACTCAAGCTCTTTTGTTAAATGCCGGAACTTTTCCTCATAGCGAGTTAAGCGGCTTACCCGCGCGTATTCTCGCGAGAATAGCCGCAAACAATCATAATATTCGCGCACCCCCCAGTCCAATAAATATCGACCATCACCTGAGAATGTCGGCTCGCAATCGTCACTGTAACCTGAACACCTGCCGTGATCTCCGGATACGAACAGTTCAAGATGATTTGGGAAAAGATATTCACCTGAAAGAACCAGGTCTATGTAATAATGGTGTTTGCGGTTATCTGTATCGCTCTCGAGAGCGCCGGCTCGATCGTCCAAGCCAAAATAGAATTCTTCCAGCTGCACCCCTGGAGCCTCAGACTGCAGGATCGAGTATAGGCAATGCTGCATCTTACCCGTCCAGCCAATGTCAATGACGGCGTAGGGCGTGGAATCGAGCAGTCCGGATTTTCTGAAATACTCAACTGCATTTCGGCGCTTGACGCGGGATCTTTCGATGATGAACTCGCGCAAGGGAGCATGGCTGGCCATCGCCTCGCGTACGCGCGCGATCTGATCTTCGCTGGGGATCGCGCCGAGAGACTCGTTGGTCTTCGCGCTCTCCGGGAGCAGTGAGAAAATCTTTTCCACATCGTCGTCCAGCCGCTCCAGCACTTGCCGGAGGGTGAACTTGGATTGGGTGAAATTCTCGCCAAGCCAGTGCAGATCATAACGAGGCTCGAAAATCGCCGCTTGCCGCCAAGCCTGACGGGAGCCGTAGATATAATGGGTTTCAAGTTCATAGCCGTGAACGGCGATGATTTCGTCCGCGATGATCTTGAGCGGCTGCCCGTCGCGGGAGACGAAATAGACGCGTTTCTTTCCCGAGGCCAAGATGCGCTTGAGAGAGTCATGGACGAAGCCGTAGAGAATTGGTCCAAAAAACGCCGCCGCGGCGGTGAAGCGGTTTTCTCGCGAGAGATGAAGGCGCATTTTGCGCGCGGTTCCACCGACCAGCTGGCGGGTCAGGTCGTACTCGCGCGCGAAGTCCGCTATGACGGTGCGTTCCAGGCTTGTGAGCCGCGTCTCCTGGAAGAGCTCGGCCTTGATCCCCAGGCGCGAGGGCGCCTCGAAGTCAGAGGTAGGGTTATCGCCGGTATGGCGCAGTTGCTGGGGCGCTATGCCCTCCTTTTCCAACACGTGCCTGTAAAGACTTTCGCGCGCCTTCTGGAGTCCGATTTCGCTCGACAGATACACGGGAAGTGACGCGAATTCCGGAGCGACTTTCGCGACCATAGCCGTCACCGTAGCGAGCGGCAGATACATATCGCTGATGAGAACAACCCGGCCTCCCGTGGCGAGAAGACACTTGATGCGGAAAATCGTTTCATTCACCGGGTAGACGTTTTCAATCTCCAGCCGCTCTTCGAGCGCCATCAGCGTTTGTGTTGCCGAAGGCGGCAAGCCGTACTGTTGTTCAATGACGCCGTAGATTTCCTGAAGCGTGGTTTCTTCCTTGGCGACAAGGTGACGGGCGGTTTCTTCGGCGCTGATGCGAATATCGAAAAAATGGGTCCTCAAGGCCATCGGATAAGCCGGGTCGGCCTTGATCGCCTGCCGCATGAGCGCAAAGATCCCTTTAGCCGTAAGGGTGTTTCTCGAGAGAAGTGTATCGAAGATATCAAAGGAATAAACGCTCTCGCTCATCGGGCCCCTACTGCTAAATCTTGGTTCGTTGTTGGCGCGACGCGCCGGCTCTATCGGCGCGCTGCTCCGCAGCCTCATCGGGCTGGATTGATTCCGTTCGCGATCTCGCTTCGATCAGGCTGGCTCGGCAAGGATTCTACGCCACGCGAACGACAGATTGAAGATAGCCGCAAGTGAATAGACTTGCCGGATAGGCCAGTAAAGTGCGCGGGGCATTGCGCGACCCCACTCGTCAAGGACCAGAAATTGTGCGCGGCCCGTAGCCAGGTACTTGTAGATGTCACCAAACCTTCTTTGAGGACGGTCTCGCAGCCGCCGAAGGTCCCGAGGCGTGAGAACCTTTTCCCAACGCTCGATATAACGCCGTTTATGCTCGATCGCGGGAGGCAGGGAATAATATCCCCAAGCAAGGAGCTCAAGGCGATAATCAAGATAGCGGGTGATGAATTCACGATCCGTAACTTTCGAGTCGCTCACGTAATCTTCCATCAGGGCAACGGCCGAAAACATGTCAAATGCTTTCAGGCTTCGCTGCGCCGTAATGGATTCGCCGTGGTGCACGTAATTAAATATATAATTCGGGTAGACGCCGATGCGGCGGGCCGAAATGATTAGTTTTATATTTACCGGATTGTCCTCAAATACTATATCTGCAGGGAATGCAATTTTTGAGTTCTTGTAAAAATTTGCCTCATATATTTTCTGCCAAGGATACCCAAACTCTATGAAGCGGGCCTTTTCCCAAGGGGTTGCAGCCGAACGCGAATCGAAGCCCGCGAAGCGGTCGTTGAAGACCTGCAAGTTTTCATCGCAATCATGAAAAAACGAAAAAACAATATCGGAACCTTCCGCCTCGGCTATCTTGATCATGTTTTCATACGCAAAGGGATCAATCAGATGATCGTCCGGGTCCACGAATGTAATGTATTGGCCGGACGCTAGACTCACGCCGGCGTTTCTGGCTGATGAGACGCCGCCGTTTGGCTTTGAGTGAATCACAATTCGCGCATCTGAAGCGGCATGCTTGCCCAGAATTTCAGAGCTCCCGTCCGTTGAGCCATCATTCACGCAGATAATTTCAAAGTCAGAGAGCGACTGTGCGCAAATGGAATCCAAGCATTTCGAAAGAAATTTTTCCTTTTGAAAGATCGGCACTATGATGGATAGTTTGGGCACGTCGTAATTTTCCGCTATAAAGTGTGTAACACCGTGTTGAGCTCTCATCGATTATCAAGTCCAAATTTCACGGGCATGTCAAGCTGAGGCCCCGAGTCGCCAGCGCCGCGAACTCGGGCCGCCTTCGTTCGGCAAGTCGCGCCTGAAGGCGCTTCCTGTTCAAACTTTCCGGTCTTGGAGAACTCGCTCGGCTCGACGCTCGACGTCAAGGGAAAGCCGGTGTAGACGACCCCCTGAAATTGCCCGCAAGCCTCAAGACCGGTTGAATCGATGACAGAACACAGGCAGATCGACTACGCCGCTCATTACAAGAAATGGCACGACCACTCCGACCCTGCCTACATAGACAAGATGGACAGGTATTTCTTCGACACGTTGCGTAACGTACTTCCTGCGGACAAGAACGCGCCGATCCTGGAGCTTGGTTGCAGCAACGGCATGGCTCTGCTGTCCTTGCATAAGGCGGGTTACACTTCACTCAAGGGCATCGATTCCTGTTCCGAACTCGTGAACACCGCGCGGAGCTTCTCGCTCGACGCGGAGGTGGCGGACGCCTTCCAATTCCTGAAAAAGTCCCCGGCCGGCCATTTTTCATTGATATACATGATCGACGTGCTCGAGCATGTTCCAACTGAAAGGACGCTGGACCTTCTGTCCCTGGCCTTCGAGACGTTAGCCCCTGAGGGAACGTTGTTTTTGCAGGTTCCCAACGCCAGTTGCCCGGTGGGGCTTCATTTCCGGTATATTGACTGGACGCACTATTGCAGTTTTACCACCCACTCGATCTCGGATCTGCTGGAAAGCGCCGGGTTCCGCGAGATCGGGATCGGCGAGGCGTTCCCTCCGCGCGAGCCCCGGCGTGAGGATTTCCTCCCGACGGAGGAGGGGCAAGAGCATTACAGTCGGGAGCATTTCAAGTATCGGTCGGAAATATTGGCCCGTGAAGTCGCCTACTGGACCTACAAGAGGATGCTTCCGGACGCATCCGATATCCCGCTCACACCAAACATTTGCGTTGTGGCGCGCAAGAAGCCGGCCAATGCGCCCCTCTCGATCCAGGTGAAGACCACCCGCGGGAAAGCCTTCGACCTTCAGGAAATGAGAGAGCTTGTTGATGCAAATTTCTGGAAGACGACATCCATATTGGAGCCGGCCCTCGCGGGCGCATCCCTAAAAATTCAAGCGCTGGAAGAACAGCACACCCGGCTGGAGCCGGCCCTCGCGGGCGCATCACTCAAAATTCAGACGCTGGAAGAACAGCACGCCTTGCTGGCGGCGGAGCTCAATCAACTTAAGAATCGAAATTTTGCAAAACTGTTCTTTCGAGATCTGCGCAGAGCCTCGTTCAACGCGGTTCGGAAAACCGCCGCCCTCCTGAAAAAGAGTGTACGGCCTCCTTCAAGGCGCCTTGAAGAGATGGTGAACCGCGAATGGTACGGAACCGCACAGGTGGGCGCGGCCGACACGGCGAGAGACGGGGACTTCAGCGCCGAGGCCAGGCCCAAATGGATACGGGATCTGCTGCAATGTCCTAAATGTGCGTCACAGCGGCTTTCATACGGCGCGGACGTGATCAAATGCCGGGGCTGCAAGCGCTCTTATCGCACCATCAGCGGGCGGCCGGTCTTTCATGACGATCTTTCCATCAATAGGGTCGATCCGGATCGGCAGGGCTTTGAGCTGCCGCAGGCATTCCTTGAGATGGCGAGGAAAAACGGCGGACTTTCGCTCAACATGGGTTGCGGGCCGCAGCCAGCGAATACTTATTTCATGGTCGATTTCGATTATATCCTGTGCCCGAATACAGACGTCGTGGGCGACGGCATGTCTCTTCCCTTCCGCGATGAGACCTTCCAAACGGTCATATCCTTGAACGTGTTCGAGCACCTCAGCGACCCTGTCAAGGCCGCCAGCGAACTCGGTCGTGTTTGCAAGAAAGGAGGGCAGATCATCATTCACACCGCCTTCCTCCAGCCTCAGCATGATTTCGCCCATTACTACAACGCGACCCGCGCCGGCGTCAGCAGGTGGTTCACGCCCTATTTCGAGGAAACATCGTGCACCGTCTCGGAGAATTTCTCCGTCGAAAAAACCGTCGCGTGGACGGCCCATGACTTCATGCGCATGGTCAGGCTGCACTGTCCGCAAAAAACCGTTGAAAGATTCGAAGCGATGACCTTGCTGGAACTCGAAAGGATATGGACGGATCTGTGGTCTAGCGAGTCCCGTGAAGCGTTCGAACTCGTCCGCGACATTCCCGATGCGGCACAGGGCGATGTGGCGCTTGGCTTCGAGTTTATTGGAGTGAAGAAATAGCGGTCGCGGGAGGAGGACGAATTTCTCGGTGCCGCACAGTTCCGTGCTGAGCGGCCGAGGCGGAGGTCCGCCGAGGCGGCTGACCGCCCTCAACGATGGTGGCGAGGGCCAGGACAGCGTGCAGATGATCGACTTGACCATCGTGCGTGCGCATCAGCATGCCGCTGGCGCCCAAAAAAAGCGGGCGCTCAGGGCGAAGGCCTTAGCCGCTCGCGAGGTGGCTTTTCGACCAAGATTCATCTGAGAACCAACGGCCTGGGCCTCCCGGTCGCCGTGGTCCTGACCGGTGGCGAGTTCTGCGACGTCAAAGTGACCTGACCCCCTGGAACTCGCCCAAAAACACCTGACATCACGTCATCGCCGCCGCGTCTGCCGCCACGGACGCACATCGCCATCGCGACCGACCATCTTCAGCGGCGACCAGGTGAAGGCGCCCAAAAGACGGATCAGCGACACGCGCCGGGTGCGCTGCACGGCGGCGCGTTTACGCCAGACAGCGGGAAGGCCCTCAAGCCCGGCGGCCATGCCCCGGACAGTCGCCGTCAACACGCCCTTGCGGGCGGCCTGGGCGATCACCAGCAGAGAGACGGCCGCATGGGCCGGGACGAGCAGGATCAGCAGGGGCAGGGGCATGGTCTTGGCGAATGTCCACAGGCGATTGCGCGCGCCGTGAAACACCGCGAAATCCGACGCTCGGCCGGTCGAAGCCGAACCCACATGGGCGACGCGGGCCTCGCGGCTCTGCACGCAGCGCCAGCCGGCCAGACGCAGGCGAAAAGCCAGATCGACATCCTCATGATAGCAAAAGAAGTCCTCGTCGAAGCCGCCCAGGGCCCCAAACAGGTCGGCGCGATAGAGGGCCGCCGCGGCGCAGGGCGCGAACACCTCTCCAGTAGGCGGCGCGCGATCCACGCCGGCGCCGTACAACCCGCGCCAGGCGAAGCCGGACGCGTGGTAGCAGTCGCCGGCCCCGTCTAGAAAGCCCGGGCGCTCGGCGGCCAGCTGTAGCGATCCCACCATGGCCGCGTCCGGATGGCGCTC
>PLRV01000001.1 GCA_003164925.1 Caulobacteraceae bacterium | reverse complement strand
CTCCGAGGCCGGGTTTGACAGGATGTAGTTTTCCCGGGCCAGCCAACGGAACAGGGCCTTGATCGGCGACAGCCACTGGCCTTGCGTGCGGAACGGCAAGGGCTGACCGTCGGCCTTGCGGTAGTAGAACAGGTGGCGCTGATAGCGCTCCAGGATCGGCTTGGTGATCTCCCGAGGCTCCATCAGCCCCCGCTCGGCCGCCCAGACCACGAACAGGCCCAAGGCCCGGCGGCGGTCTTTCAGGGTGTCGTGGGCCTGGCCCTTGACCGCCAGCGCCATCAGGTAGCGCTCGGTGAAGCTGGCCAGGCTGTCGGGGTCGTGGGCGCCCGGCAGACGCCGGGCTTTGGCGCCGCGCATGGCGGCCTCAGGCGAAGGACGCTGCGGCTACGACCGCCGCGCCGTTGCGCCCCAGACGCGCGGTTTCAGGGGGCGGCGCGGGCGGATCGGTCAAGCCTTTGCCCGGCAAGGGCGTTTCGCCATGTTCCGCATCTGGGCCACCCCCCGACCGGGGGCCGACCATAGGCCGACCGGACCCCGGCCGATCCTCCCCAGGGCCCGACCGATTCTGGTCGTAGCTCATTTCGTTCATGGGCCGTTCGGCCCGTAAGGCTTCGGTGTCGATCAGGCCCATCAGGAACGGCGTCCCGTCGGCGCCCTCGCCGTCATAGACCAGCTCGTAGACGAAGCGGGCGGCGTGCTGGCCGTCCAGACCCCGGCGCACGATCAGATATTCCAGCTCCAACAGCCGGCCCAGGTGGACCTTGAGCTGGGTGTCGCTCCAGCCCGTCGCCTCGCGGACCTCGCGCCGGGTGAACCGCACCTCGCGGGGCTTGATCCCCTCGGGCGCTGCGCGAGCCGCCGTCATGTCCCGCACCAGGCCCAGCAGGCGCCGGGTCTGCGGCGGCAACTCGTCCAGGGTGGTCCCCAGCACGGCATGGGCCAGGCGATTGGCGGCGGCGATGTCGGCGATCGTCGCCTCGATGTAGGCCACGGGCTCGGCGCCGGGCCTGGCGAGCTGGCGGACCTCTCGCTGATGCTGGTGCAGGAGCGCTATGGTGCGGATCAGCGCCAGATACTTCCTGTGATCGCGCCGGGTGCGGGTCTGCTCGTCCAGGAAGGTCAGCCGCTCGGCGAACGGATTGACCACCTTCAACGGCCGGATAAGCCGCTGGGCGTTGTGGTGCAGGGTCAAGATGCGGGCGCGGTCCTCGCCGGCCGTCAGCCCCTCCAGGGTCTCCTCGAACCGCTGGCGCGCATGGATAGCCCTGGTCTGCTCGCGGCTCTCGTCGATCGTCAGCACCAGGCAGCGGTTTTTCAGCTCCTCGTCCAGGTCGATGGCCGTCGTGGTCAGCATCAAGGCCACAGGCCCCTCGACCGTGTAATCCTGGGTGACCAGCTTGCCCGTGGCCGGGTCCTTGCCCGTGGAGGCTATGGTCAGCGTCCCCTGGCTTTGCAGGAGTTTGAGGGCGTAGGCCGCCTGGCGCACGCCTTCCTCCTCGGCGATGGCCAGCGCCTTGTGTTTCAGGTCCGCCTCGCCGAGGTAGAACAGGCTCTGGCCCGTCATCGCCGAGTAGGCCACCCGCTCTTCCGGCGGGACCAGCTCCAGCACGGCGTCCATCAAGGCGCTCTTGCCGGCCGCGCTGGTGGACTGGATCAGGACCGCCAGGGGCTTGTCCAGCTTGCGGCTCAAGGCCGCCAGATAGACGCCTTGGGCGTTCGCCTCCTCGCCGACCACGCCGCACGCGGCCACGTCCGCCGCGATCCGGCCCAGCAGGTCCGGGGCGCGCAGCCAGGCCAGGGCTTCGGATTCCTCAACCGCCGTCATCGTCGCCGGCGCCGTCTCCGCCGCCCGCCGGGCCGCCTCCAGGGCCTCCTCCTGCACGGCCTCCAGCTTCAACAGCACCTGGCCAAGGTCGCGCTTGACCGCCTCCAGCGGCAAGCCGATCTCCAGCGCCGCCTCCGCCGCGAACGATCCCCGCGCCTTGGCGCTCAAGAGGTCCAGGCCGTCCACATGGAAGGCCTCGCTCCCATCCGCCGATGGGCGGCGGACCATGAGGTTGATTTTCAGGCTCTCGGCCGAGGTGTTCCTGGCCAGGCCCCGCGCCCGCCAGGTGCGATCCCCCAGCCGGATCACGATGTCCTGGCCCCCGGCGCCGGCGCCGATCCGCGCCTCCACGGCCGGCGGCGGACCCGGCGGGATCGGGCTGGCCACGGTCGGCTCGGGCAGCTCGGGCGTTCCTTCCTCAGCAGCTAAGAGGGTGATGGGGTCGGGCGCCGGCGCTTCCGGCTCCAGCGCCTGCGTCGCCGCCGGGCGGCGTTTCGATCCGCCGCCCGCCATCCATTCGGCTGAGCGCAGCAGCGCGCCGAGGGATTTGGCCGCCGGCTTCACCGCCAGGGCGTAGGCGTTGGCGTCCATCCCCTTGGGGAAGTTCACCCGATAAGCCCCGATCCCCCTCGCGGCCAGCGCCTCGGCCACGGCCGCCGCGCCCTTGTCACCGGCCGCATCCCTGTCATAGGCGATCAGCACCCGTTTCACCCCGTGGCCCGTGATCGCCTCCAGCAGCTCCTCGGTGAAGCCGCCGACGCCATAACTGGACGTGACGTGGCGATAGCCCGCGCACCAGAAGGTCAGGGCGTCGATCAGCGCCTCGCACAGGATCAGCTCGTCAGACGCGGCGAAGGCGCCCACGTTGAACACCCCGCGATGGGGGCCGGGCAGATACAGGTGATCCGGCGTGCCGGCCCTCAGATCGTCCCTGATCTTGCGGCCATAGAGGTTCGCCACCCGCCCGTGAGCGTCCATGATCGGGATCACGAGCGAGCCGCGCAGATGCTCATGGCCGCTCTCGCGCAGCACGCCCAGCCCCTGCAACCGGCCCCTGATCTCAGCGCCCGCCTTGCGGTTCGCCGCCGGCAGGCGATAGCCCAAGGTGCGGTCCGCATAGCCCAGCCGGAAGGCGTCGATCAGCTCGCCATGGACCAGCCCCCGGCGCTCCAGATAGGCCGTCGCCTCGGGAGTCTGTTTGAGGGCCGTGTGATAGTAGCCGACCACCTCATTCAACAGCTCCGCGTCCTCGGCCGGCGTCGCCAGGGTGGGCAGTTTGGCGACCGTGGATTTGCTCGTCACAGGCGCCGCCCCCGAGCGCCTTTGGGGGTCCGGCGCATAGTCGGATTTGAGCAGTTCGACCGCGTGGCGGAAGCTCACCCCCTCGCGTTTCATCACCCATGCGATCACGTCCCCGCCCGCGTCGCAGGCGCCGAAGCAGCGCCACAGATTCTTCGCTGGCGTGACCACGAGCGAGGGCGTCTTGTCGTCATGGAATGGGCAGCGGCCGACGTGATCGGCGCCGCGTTTTTCCAGCGCCACGCCCGACGCTTCGACCAGTCGAACCAGGCTCACCTCAGCCTTCATCCGCTCGATATCACCGTCCGGGATTCTGGCCATCGGCGGGGTCCTCTAAAAACCTGTCAAGCCCCTCGAATCGACTTTTTTCGACTCATGGCGACGCGATTGACCCCGGACTCGTATTATAAGATTATCCCATACGCAAGTATGGGGTCTTCCGATGTCACGACCAGCCTCCGCCAGAACCGGGGTTATGCTCCGAGACCGTCCTCCCTGGTTCGGAGTCTCTACCTTGGCCGACCCGTCAGCCGCCGCCGCCATCGGCGCCCGTCTCGCTCGCCTGCGTAAGGAACGGGGCGTCACTCAGGCCGAACTTGCGCGCAGGCTCGGCATCTCCCAGCCCATGGTTTCGGAGTACGAGCGCGGCACGCTGCGGCTCCATGGCGAGCTGATCCTGGAGCTGACGGCGATCCTCGATGTGACCGCCGACGAGCTGCTGGGCCGCGCCGGCGATGCCGACGCGCGGGACTCCAGCCGCGCCCGCAACCGGGGCCTGATGCGCCGTCTTCAGCGCGTCGATGCGCTCCCCAAGCGGGATCGCGATGCGCTCATGCGAACCATCGACGCCTTCCTCACCCGCGTTCCGGCCGCCCCCGAAGAGGGCGAACAGGCCGCGTAAGGAGACCGCGTTGATGACCAGGTCGATTGCCGTTCCAGGGCGATTAAGATCGGCTCGGCGGCGCGCTGAGTCGGGCCTCGTCAGGACCGATTAGGGCGCCAGGAGTCGCCGACGATCGGCGACGACATCGCGAGCAATGACACCACGGGACCGGCCCTCGCCAGCCCCGTGGCGGAGCCTTTTTAGCAGCTCTATAGATCGAAGGATTCCGGCGCCGGCCGCCTCACAAGACCGGCGCCCGCCGCTCGTCATTTCGACGGCGCCCAGCCCCTCGCCGATTGAGCGATGCGCCAGCATCGAGAGGTCGCGACAGCGACCATGCCAAGCCCTCGGCGTGGACGGGCGGACGGGTCAACCCCCGCGGCGCCAGCCGCGGCCCGAAGGGCGCGCAGGGCCACAGGCCCGGAGCGGGGTTGAGGCGGCCGACCGGCCATGCTCCCCGCCCACATCGCCGCAGAGGCCGCCAAGGGCGTCCTGGGCGCCACGAGGGCGGGCGGAGATCATCACAGACATGGACGGCCTCAGCGCCGCGCATGGGCCGCCTGGGCGGCTTTCCGGCGGCGCCCGGGCGTCTTTGGGGATCGCTAAGGCCGCAGGCCTTGGCTCGGGTCCAGGCGGTCGCCTGGCGCAGCGGTCGGGTGGGCGTAGCCCATGCGACCGGTAAATGCGCCATTGTCCACAACTTGGTTGGGGACGCCTCCAGGACCGCTCCGCACGATCGCCGCCGATCGGGCCGGCAGGTGTCGGGCGGCGCCTGACCGCAGGGGTCGGGTGGGTGTAGCCCACGCGATCCGTATATGCGCCCTTGTCCGCAATATCAGCCAAGCTTGGGCCTCGAACCCGCCCGTCTGGCCGATCTTCAAGAGCCTGCCCCGGCGAAGGCCGGGGGCTGGCGAACACCCAACGACAGGGCCGGATCGGGGACTGAGTCTCGGCCCCGCACAATGGCCAAGCTGTTTAACAACGCCGGCGACAAGCCTATCCTGCCCTCGATCCTCAAGCCGCCGATCGCTATGGCCAAGCCGGCGAACCCTGGCGGGCTCCAGCGGGCGAACCTCGCATTTCGATGAGCATTCTCAGCCGCCTGTGGTTCGGCGCGCCGCACGCGACCATCACCATGGCGCCGTCGATTCCGATGTGCAGACACGCCCCCGTCGCCTCGGCGAGGTGCGGCCTTCTATCTTGCTCTCACGATTCCGCACGACTCCAAGCCGGCCAAGCTGGGTCCGATGGGCGGTGCGAGGAAGACTGGGAGTAGCGCCTTTATCCCTACGTTCAGTCCGGATTTTTCGGCGCACAGATCAAAGAAAAATAAGCAGAACTCTCTATATGATAGAGTATGTGCCTTAACTGTTCGCGGATTTCGAATAATGCCTCGCTCACTTTTTCCGGAGAGGCGGGGTTGATAATCTCAGGCCAATATTTCCCCAATATTAAATCCATAGATTCAACGATATCACTTACATCATAAGCCACTTCGTGTTCGATAGGGTCAGATTGACCGACATACCCCTTAAGCTCTCCAGAATCCTGGAGGGCCTTAGCAATAGAATCTAAATTCTGTGTCATTGCCCTAAGACTCGCTTAATTGCATCCAATTCACCTTTGAAATTGCGAATCTCCTTTTCCACAGAACTCGTATATCCGCCTTCCTTCAGGTACTGCGCCAGCTTCGCTTCATGTTCGGCCAACCTGCCCTGTAGAGATGCTTGCGATCGAAGCAGCGATTGCCTCCCAGCCGTCTCAAGCTGCTTGGTGTACTGCGCTAATTGGCCAGGAGTACAAGCGTTATGCACCCA